>JAUYAK010000003.1 GCA_030693515.1 Opitutaceae bacterium | reverse complement strand
CATTCCGGCTGCGGCTCGGCCCACGCCGTCTCGATCTGCTTCACCACCTCTTCTCCCAACGGCGGAAATTTACGGGCCATCACCCACTTCATCGGTTTGCGCCTGCCTAATAAAGTCTAAAAGCTAGAGGGCGTTGGTATTAGCCGTTCTGCAGCAGGCGGAGCACCGTGTTGGGCGTCTGGTTGGCCTGCGCGAGCATCGCGGTGCCGGATTGGACGAGGATGTTGTATTTGGCGAACTGCGTGGATTCCTCGGCCACATCGACGTCCCGGATGCGCGAGATGGCGGACGCGAGGTTCTCGAACTCCACTTGCAGCGTCTGGGTCGCAAGCTCGAGGCGGGATTGCGCGGCGCCAAGCGTGGCGCGTTCGGTGGCCACGTGCTGAATCGCATCCGTGATCTTCTGGATCGCATCCGAATCGGTGGCGGAGAGCGTGTAGGCGCCGGAGCTGTCCTGCTGGATAATCTCCAGCATGCCGCCGTTGCGCAGATCAGACGCACCGATGTTCATCTCCTGCCCGACCGCCTGGCCGATCGTGACAGTGAGGCCACCGGCATTGGGCCCAAAGAGCGTGATGCTGTTGAACGCACCAAGCGGAGCATCGATGTCAGCCGTGCCGCCGATCTCGGTGGTCGTGCCACCGATGGTGGCGCGGAGCTGCTCCTGCAGCGCCCGAAATTCCTGCTGGTAGAGATCGAGGTCCGAGGGGTTCTTGGTCACGTCCTTGGAGAGGATCGCGAGCTCGCTCAGGCGCGAGAGGATCTTCGTCATGCCGCTCATGAAACCATCGGCGGTCTGGACGTAGGAGATGGCGTTCTGCGCGTTGGTGGTGGCGGCGCGAACGCGGCGGCTCTGGGCATCGAGTTTCTCGGACACCGCCAGCCCGGCGGCGTCGTCCGAGGGATTGACGATCTTGGAGCCCGAGGAAAGTCGGTTGAGGGAACGGCCGAGCATTTCCTGACTGTGGTTCAGGTTGCGCGCGCCGGCGATGGCTTGGATGTTCGTGTTGATAACGCTCATGGTCTTTGGGTGTGGAAGGGTTGGCGGTGATGATCAGGCCGGCGTGGCGGTGGCGGGCGCGGCTTTGGACGGGAGGACGGGCAGCGGTCCGGGCTTGCCGTGGCGGACGGCGGCGGCCTGGTTGCTGGCCGCGATGTCGGCGAGGACTTCCTTGCGGAAGATCGCGATGTCACGGGGGGCGGTGATACCGATTTTCACGGTGTCGCCCTCGATGCGGGTGATGCGGATTTCAATCGAGTCACCGATGACGATGGCCTCGTTGACCCGACGGGATAGAACGAGCATGGCGAGTGTGGCTCAGGCGATGCGGGTGAGGACGGGCGCCTGGGGCGTCTCGACCAGCGCGTGGTGGGCGCTGTAGCGGGAGTAGTTCGAGATGACCAGCTGGCGGCCAATCCGGGTGCGGCGGTTGACGACGAGCGGCCCGATGAGGTTGACGGTCGCCTCGACCGGATCACGGCGACGGAGGGTGACGACGTTGAGGATCATCGCCTCGGCCGGGTCGCGGAGATCGAGGTCCTCGGCGTCGGCATCGAAAATCTCGGGTTCGTAGCCGGGGACGATGCCGCCCGGCTCGATGACGACGAAGTGCAGCTCGTCGGCGTCGCTGCGAAGTTTCATCCACAGGAACGGGAGGTGATCAGGGAGGTAGAGGAGCTCGGCCCGGCGGTAGGCGCCGAATCCGATGAGACCCTGCGGCAAGATGAGCTGGTTGCTCGGCGCCGAGTCGAACGCGGTGGGGTAGAGTTCAGGAATGACCTTCATGGTGATGCGATTTTGGATTCAGAAAAACGAGTGGGTTCAGCGGATGTAATCGAGGAGCGAGATGCGCATGATGTTGGCGGCCGATTGGAGCGCGGCCTGGTAGGCGGTCTGGCTTTGATTGAGGCGCACGATCGTGGTGGGCAGATCGGCGTCGGTCTCGCCGGAGACGAGCTGCTCGAGGTTCTGCGCGCGATCGAGGAGCTGGGCGCGGTTGGCCTCGATGCGGGTCTGCACGCCGCCGTGCTCGGCGAGGGCGGAGACGAGGAGATCCTCGCTGTTGATCAGGCCGGACTGCGCGGTGCGGATCGCGGCGGTGTCGTTGGCGTTGAGCGCATCACGCAGGGCGACGAGGCGGTTGATGAAATCGCCGAGGCCTGCGTTGGTGGCGCCGTTGGAGCCGGGAGTGATGGTGGAGTTCTCCGAGATCTGTACGGCGGCGCGTTCGGAGTTGCCACCGTAGGTGACGGCCGTGATCGCGCCATTGACGTTGCGCGTGGCGGTGAACGGTGCGGCATCAATTGCGGTGCCGGCGAACAGATAGTCGTTCCGGAAGCGGGTGTTGGCAAACTGGAGCGTCTGCTCGAGCAGCTGGTCGACCTCGGAGGCGTAGGCCCGGTTGGCTACAGGATTGAGCGAGCCGGTGCCGAGCGTGCCGATCTCGCCGGCGCGATCGGAGATTTTTTTCAGCTGCTGGAGACCGCCGAAGGTGGCCTGGCTGAGCTCCAGCGCGCGGTCGAGGTTGCGCTTGAACTGCGTGAGCGCGCGCTGCTCGGTCTCGAGGGCCAGCACGCGGCCGACCGCGGGGGCGTCGTCTTCGGGCAGGAAGATGCGCTGGCCCGTCGCGACTTGGGTTTGCAGCTTCGACTGCTGGTTGCCGAGATTCTGGATCTGGCGGAGCATATTCTCCGATAGCATATTGGTCGTGACTCGCATGGTAGGAGATGGGCTTAGGCGCGACCGAGACGATTGACGACGCCGTCGAGGAGTTCGTCGAGCACGGTGAACACGCGCGAGGAGGCCTGGAAAGACCGTTGGTATTTCACGAGGTTGGCCATCTCCTCGTCGAGGGAGACCCCGCTGACCGCATCGCGCTGGCCCCGCACCAGGCGCTCGATATTGGCCTGGTCCTCGACGCGCGCGGTCGCGGTGGCGATCGCCTCGCCGAGCTTGATGACGCTCTTGCCGAAGAAGCTGGAAAGCGTGCCGTCGATGACGGCGCCGCCGGCGGTGGAAAAGGTCTGGTGCGCGATGGCCGCAACGGCGAGCGCGATGGTGTTGCTGCCTGCGGCGCCGCCGTCGCTGGCCTTGAGGTTGGCCGCGGTAACCGAGGAATCGACGCGAATAGCCCCGGCCGTGAGCCCGGCGGAATTGAAAAAATCTCCCGTGGTGCCCGTGGGATTGTAGGCAGCGTTGACAGCGGTAACGAGCTGGTTGGCGAGCAGGTCGAGTTCGCTGCGGAGAGTGGCGATGGCACCGTCGCGCGCCGTGAGTGAACCATGCACCGAACCGGCATTCAGCGCGAGGGCGGTGGCGGGCGAGCCGGCGGTGAGGCCGGTGCCGGTGAAGGCCACGCTGCCTTGCACCGTCGCGTAGTTGACGAGGACGACATCATTGCCGAGTCCGTCCTTGGCCGTGACCTGGAGCTGGCCGTTGGCCGCCTCAGTGTAGGAAATCGGAAGTTTGGCCGACAGTTGCTCGAGGCGGGCCTGGCGCTGATCGCGGAGGTCGATGGCGGAGCCGGGGGACTGCAGTTCGAAACGACCGATCTGGATGTTGAGGTCGGCGATGGCGGAGAGGGTGCGATTGATGTCCGCGACGTCGTTGGTGATCGAGGCGTCGAGGTCGGTCTGCACGCGGGCGATGCGCGTGTCCGCAAGTTGGAAGCGATCGGTGAGGATACCGGCTTTCTGGAGGAGGGTCTGGCGCTCGCCATCGTCGGTCGGACGCGCGGCGAAACTCTGGAAAGCATTGAAAAAATCGTCGATAGCGGCAGCGACGCCGTTGCCGCTCGCAGCGCCCGTGGCGCTCGCGCTCGTCGAGCGGTCGATGCTCTCGCCGAGGCTGGCCTGCGCGCGGCGGTAGGCCGACTGCTGGGCCTCGTAGGAAGACTTGAGGCCGACTTCGCGGACGACCTGGCGGTCGAGCAGAATATCGCGCAGCTGCTCGACGCCCATCGCCTCAAGGCCGAGGCTCTCGGGCCCCATCGCCGTCTCGATCATGCCGCGGTCGCCGTAGATGACGCGCTGGCGCGCGTAGTCCGGGTTGTTGACGTTGGCGAGGTTCTTGCCCGTAAGTTCGATCGCACGGCTGTGCGCGGTGAGCGCTTTGACCGTCGTGTTGATACTGGCGTAGAGGCCGGGCATGGCGGGGGCGTTGTGGGCGGTTAACCGGCGACCTCGAGCGTGTGCGCAGGCGCCGCCACCGCGACGGCCACACGGCCGGCAGGCGAGTAGGTCTTCGTGAAGGACTGCGGGCGGAGATGCTGGAGCGTCTCCTGGTGCACCTCGACGGCGCGGGCGAGCAGCGTGTGGTTGTGGCGGCTGGTGCGCCGCACGCGATGGATGAGGAGATTGACCTCGCTGATCAGGGCCTCGAGGAGCGGACGCGCATCGGCCTCGATGGCGGAGAGGAGCGAGCGGAGCGTCGCGCCCGGGGCTTCTCCACACTGCGTGGCAAAGGTGGACACGGTCTGCTCGCGACGGACGCGGCTCTCAGATGCGACGCGGGTCTGCGTCTCGATTTCGTGGGCGCAGCGGAGGACGTTGTTGGCGTCGCGATCGAAGAGGCTGCGCTGCTGGGTCTCCATGAGGTGCAGGAGGCCGCCGTAGTCGGCGAGCTCGGCACGGAGACAGTCGGCGATTTGTTGCCAGTGAATGCTCATGATGTTGGCGGCACGGTGGGCGCCGGGTTGTTCGCCGCGGGTGCGGCGGGTTGGGCGGCAGACTCGCCGCGGGGCGTGAGCTGGCGCTGGATCATCTGGCCGAGGCCGAGGCCGGGGCCGGCGGTGAGTTTTTGCGAAAGGATGTCGGTGAGCATGTCGCCGTAGACGCTGCCGGAGACTCCGCCCTTCTCGCCGCCCAGCATCGACGACATGGTCTTGCCGAGGAGCTGGCGCACGAGCACGGCCTCGAATTGCTGCGCGACGGCGGCACGTTGGGTCGCGGGATCGGCGTTGCGCATCGCCGCGCCGTTGAAGGCGGTCGGCGCGGTCGCGGCGGAAAGGAGCGGCGTGACGTTCATGCTCAGTTGATGACGAGCTCCGCCTGGAGGGCGCCCGAACGTTTCAGGGTTTGAAAGATCGCCATCATCTCGCGCGTGGAGACGCCAAGGGCGTTGAGGGCGGCGGCGAGGCGCTCGATGGTGGGCGGCTCATTGATGATTTGGAAACCGCCCTTGGACTCGTTGACGTCGGTCTTGGTGCTCTGCGCGGCGGCCGTCTGCCCGCCGCTGAAGGCGTTGGGCTGGCTGATGCCGACGTTGGAGCTGACGGTGATGGTGAGCGAGCCGTGGGCAATCGCGACTTGGGAGAGACGGACGGTCGAGGTGGCGACGATGGTGCCGGTGCGCGCGTTGATGACGATGCGGGCGAGGGTATCGGGCGAGGCCTGGATCTGGCCGAGCTCGGCGATGAAGGCGACATCACGGCCGCGGTAGGAGGCGGGCAGCTGCACCGCAATCGTGGCGGCATCGATGGGGAGCGCGGAGGCTTCCCACTTCATGTTGATCGCGTCGGCCATGCGGGCCGCGGACGTGAAATCGGGATTGTGCAGGAGGAGTCGGACGGTGTTGTCGCGGACGAAGGTCGCCGGGATCTCGCGCTCCACGATGCCGCCGGAGGAAACATTGCCGACCGTCGGGTGGTTTTTCTGGACCGTGGAGCCCCCTGCCCCGCCGGCGCCACCGAGGAATCCGCCCACAGCGACCGGTCCCTGCGCGACCGCGTAGACGCGCCCATCCGCACCGAGCAGCGGTGTCTGGAGCAGCACGCCGCCTTGGAGAGTCTTGGCGTCGCCCATGGAGGCGACGTGCACATCGATGCGCGAACCGGGCTTCATGAACGGCCCAATCTCAGTTGTGATCATCACCGCGGCGGCGTTCTTCGCCTTGAGGTCGGCGGCGCTGACCGTGAGGCCGTAGCGCTGGAGAAGATTGGCGACGCTGCGGAGCGTGGCGATGGCGTTGCTGTCGCCGTCGCCGGCGAGACCCACGACCAGGCCGTAACCGACAAGCTGATTCTCACGACCACCCTCGACGAGGGTGAGATCCTTGAGACGGGAGGCGCGGAGCGAGGCGGCAAGGCCGAGCGCGAGGATCGCGGCGAGGACGACGCGGAGGGCGGGAGTTTTGCAGAGCGTGAACATCATGTTCGGTGGAATCCGTTCCAAATCCTGGGGACGAATCCAGGTCAGAGCGGACGGAGTTTTTCGTAAACCTTGGCGAGCCAGCCGCGCTTCTGCGCGTCGGTGAGGGAGCCCTCGGAGTGGAACTCGACGCGCGCATCGGCGATGTTGGTCGAGACGACGCTGTTTTCGCGCGAGATGTCATCGGCGCGGACGATGCCGCGGAGGACGACGTATTGGGTCTCGCCGGAGAAGGTGACGACGCGCACGCCCTCGACGACGAGGTTGCCGTTGGGCAGCACATCCGTGACGAGCACGGCGGCGCGGGCGGAGAGGCTCTGGGTGTTGCTGACATCGCCGCCACCGGAGTAGCTGGCTTTGCCGGACCCGCTCGAACCGGGGAGCTGGCCGCCACGCGCCGTGCCCACACCGGCATAGACGAAGCGGGCAATCGTATCCTCAAGGGAGGATTCGCGCTTGGAGGACTTGTTCTGCGAACTCTGCGCGACGGCCGACTCGGCGACGACGATGGTGAGGATGTCGCCCTTGGCCCCGGCCTTGCGGTCGGCAAACATGCTGCGGCCGTTCTGGCCGCCGGCTGTCCACAACGAATCGGCGCGGAGCGGCGAGACGAGCGAGAAGCCGAGCACCACGGCCGCGCCTAGAAGCAACGAGCCAGCGGCGCGAGACACGGACAGCGAGCGGAAAGGACGGGCGGTGCGGGAGGTTTTCACGGAGGAAGAGTTCAAAAGCGGACTTGCACACGGCTCTCGTCGATGACGAGCGCGGAGAAATTTTTGCGCGACTCCGGATTGCGCACCGTGATGGTGTCGCCCTGCGCGCCGTTCTCCATCGCAAGCGCCTTCATGGTGACGATGAGCGGGCCGTCGGTGGCGGAGACTTCAATCAAATCGCCCTTGCGGACGAGCGGGCGGCGGGCGACATCGCGCCAGGTGAGCATGCGGCCGGCGGAAACTGCGCGGGCATAGATATACGAACGATCGCCCACCGATGCGGGCAGCGCCTCGCGATCGCGGAAGAGATCGACGCGGCGGGTCTCGAGCACAGCGGCATCAAAACCGGCACCGAGAGCGACGGGCTGGCGGGTGGCCCAGGCGTCGCGCCAGAGCTGGGCGCGGATGACAATATTTACCTCCGCGTGCGGCGCGCCGTCGGCCAGGATGCGGGTGCGGAGCATCATCGAGGAAGTCGCGACCGGGGGAAATTCGACGACGTCGAGATCCCACACGAGCGCCGTGCGTGCCGGCACGGCCCAAGCGCGGAGCAGCTCGATCTGCAAGTCACCCTCAAGATTAAAATGGGATACGAGCGCGCGCGTGAGCCCGGCGACGACCTGCTCGCGGGTGAAGGCCTGGCCGGCGTTTTCCGGCGCGGCGTCCGGGAGGGTGTCGGCGCGCATCCACGCGGGGCTCGCGAGCGAGGCAGCCGCGGCGGCGGCGAAGACAAGGGAGAAGCGGGTGCGGGTGAACGTGCTCATCAGCGTTTCATGTTGGCGATGTTCTGGAGCATCTCGTCCGAGGTCTGGATCGACTTGGAGTTAATCTCGTAGGCGCGCTGGGCGACGATGAGGTTCACCATCTCCTCCACGATGTTCACGTTGGAGGCCTCGATGTAGCCCTGCACGGTGCGACCGTAGCCCTGCTCGCCGGGCTTGCCGACCTCGGGCGTGCCGGAGGCGGCGGTCTCCTCATACAAATTGCCGCCAAGGCTGCGGAGGCCGGCGGGATTGGCGAAGCGCGCGAGCGTGAGCGCAAAGCGCTGCGTGCCGTTGGCGCTCTGCACGCTCACCTGTCCATCCTCGGAGATCCCGACGCTCGTGGCGCCCGGCGGGATGGGCTGGAAGCCGCTGAGGATCGGCAAACCGTCGACGGTGACGACCTGGCCCTGCGCGCTGAGCTTGAACGAGCCGGCGCGGGTGAAGCCGACCGTGCCATCGGGCCGTTGCACCTCGAAGAAGCCGTCGCCCTGAATCGCGATGTCGAGCTTCTCGCCGGTGTTGGTGAGCTGGCCCTGCGTGAAAACCTTGGAGGTCGCGGCGACGCGCGAGCCGTTGCCGACCTCGACGCCGGTGGGGACGAGGTTGCCGCCGCCGGAATCGGTGCCCGAGGCGCGCGGCGACTGGTAGAGCAGATCCTGGAACTCGATCTTGCTGCGCTTGAAGCCGGGCGTGTTCACGTTCGCGAGGTTGTTCGCGATCGTGTTCAGGTTGAGCTGTTGCGCCTCCATGCCGGTGGCGGCTGAGTAAAGCGAGAGGTTCATGCGCGGTTGGTGTTAAAGTCCACCGCCACGACTGGGGCCGGCGCGCCCCCTGTGCGCGCGCGGCCAGTCAGTCGTGATTGCGGTTGTCTGCCTGGGGAAGTCATGGGAATTGCGTAATCTTCGGCACGGCTCAACCGAGCGCCTCGAGGGTTTTACCCATCTGCTCGTCGACGGTCTTGATGATTTTGTCGTTGGCCTCGTAGGCGCGGGAGATGAGGACGAGGTCCACCATTTCGCGGAGGGCGCTCACGTTGCTGCCCTCGAGGTAGCCCTGCATCAGCTCGGGTTTCTCGACCTTGGTGGGTGCGCCGGCGTTGCCCTGGAGGAAATAGCCGCCGGGCTGGTGCTGGAGGAGCGCGTTGTTCGCGAACTTCTGCACCGCGAGTCGGCCGAGGCTGGTGTCGCCTTGAACGATGGTGCCATCGGGATTGATGACGAGGTTGCCGCCTCCGGCGATCGTGGTGATGGGCGAACCGCCTTCCGTAAGGAGGGCGGCGCCGTCGCCGGTGACGAGAGTGCGGTCGGCCTTGATGGCGAAGGATCCGGAGCGGGTGTAGGCCCGTGAGCCATCCTCGCGCTGCACCTCGAAAAAGCCTTCGCCGGCGATGGCGATATCCAGCTCGCGGCGCGTCGCCTGCGTTTCGCCGGGCTTGAAGCTCAGGCTCTGGTTGATGCGCGGGAAAGCCATTTGCATCGCCGTCTCGCCACCATGCCGGCCACCGCCGCGCTCGGTCAGGATCTCGCCACCCATCTCGGCGGAGAAATTCACCACGCGCTTCTTGTAGCCGATGGTCTGGCTGGCGGTGATGTTCTGCGAGACGGACTCCTGCCAACGCTCAAGCGCCGAGAGGGCGGAAGCACTTTGGTAGATGCCGATATTCATGGTTGCCTGCCCTATTGCTAACGGCGTGCCCGGCATACCAATGACACGTTAAACCTTTGATTTCGTGTCTATTAAACTTTTCTAAACCTAACCACACAGACCATCGCAACCTGAGCGGCAAAAAATCTCAATAGCCTGCGGCAGCTTTTGCCGGGCAGGAGCATCCGTCCCTCCCGCGCTAATAGCCACCGACAACAGCGGTCAGCGACCCGCCGAATAAAGGCACTCAACCTCGACCCGTTCGCCGCAAGCGCAGGTGACGACCAGTCGCACGACCTTGTCACCTTCCTTCACGATCTCGACGTGGGCGCCGGAACCGGCGGTCGAAGCGGCGGCAAACTGCTGCAGCCCGAGTTGGCCGCGGTCGGCAGCAAACTGGGGCGGCGGCCGGAGCTGCTCGGACATCATGGCCTTCTTGCCCTGCATAAACGACTTCATGAGGAGGGAGTTTCGGAAGGCATGATCGGAACTTTCTTGTCGACCAACTTGCCCTCCTTCGGGCGTTGTTTGGCTGAGAGGGTCAGGTTGAGTGTCACCCGATCGTTCGAGTCGGAGACGGCTGGCTCATTGGGCACGGGTTTGGTCGAGCCGTAGCCGGTGACACGCTCGATTTGCTTCGGCGCGACGGCATAGTGCACGAGGCTGCGACGCGCAGCGTTCGCCCGATCGGCGGAAAGTTCCCAGATGGTGTAGTCAGGCTGGGAGCCGACCGCTTGGGGACGGGCGTGACCATCAATGGAGACCTGGAAACCGTGGCGCTCGATCGTCCAAGCCATGTTTTGGAGGACGAAACTCCCCCACTCCGTCAGCTCCGTGGTGCTAGGCACGAAGAGCGGCCGATTGGCGCGGTCGAACAGGCTCACCCGCAGACCGTCGGTCGTCACCTGGATGTCGATGGGTTTGCCCTCAAGCGCCTCGTCGAGGTGCAGCAGGCGGTAGAAATCCGCGGCGACCGAGTTAAGGAAAGTCATGTTGATATGCTTGTCCTTCTCCTGGTCCTTCTCAGCCCCCTTGCCCGAACTCTGCGTGGTCTTGTTGCTGTTGAACGGCATCACACCCGAGGTCGCCTCGAGCGGCGAGCGGAACGGGCTCTGGAAATACTGCGACGTGGAGATGAGGATTTCCTTATCCTGCGCGGAAATCCACAGCACCATAAATAGCGCCATCATCGCGGTCACAAAGTCCGCGTAAGCCACCTTCCATGCACCTCCTCCGCCGCCGGCCATGGTCGTGGGTTCTCCTTATTTTCCGGGCAGCGCCTTGAGGGCGGCCTCGAGCTCGGCGGAGCCGGGCTGGACGTTGCTGTCGAGGGAGCGGCGGGCGACCTCGACCGCGGTGAGCGGGGCGAGGCCTTTGGCAAAGCCGGCGATCGCCTGCTTGATGCACTTCAGAAACTGCTCGTCGCTCTGGTTGTTGAATTTGATGCGGTTCGCCAGCGGGTTCACAAACCCGTAGGCGACGAAGATGCCGAGCAGCGTGCCAGTGAGCGCCGCGGCCACCTTTTCGCCGACCTTCTCGGGGCCCTCGGCGATGGCGTTCATCGTGTTGATGATGCCGAGCACGGCAGCGACAATCCCGATGCCAGGCAGGGAATCGCCCACGAGCTGCAAAATGTGGATGGGGTGATCGGCCTCGTTGGTCTTGGTCTTGAGCTCGGCGTCCATCAGATCCTCGAGCTGGTCCGGCTTGATCTTGCCGTCGATGACGGGCTTCAGGCCGTTGCAGATGAACTCCAGGCGCTCGTGGTGGTTGAGCACCGAGGTGTAACGCTGAAAAATGGGGCTCTTGCCGGGATCCATGACGTGCTCTTCGAGCGCGATCAGCCCGTTGCGGCGGCCGACCATGAAGATTTCGTAGAGCAGCTTGAGAACGTCGGTGAATTCCTTCTGGCCCGGCGACTTTCCACCGAGCGCATCCTTCACCTTGTGGACGATCTCTTTGAGCACGTGACCCGGGCTCGCGATCACGAGCACACCTGCGGCGACGCCCAAGATGACCACAAACTCGGATAAATGCAACAACACCACCGGGTTGCCACCAGCAAGCATGAAGCCTCCGATAGTGGAGACCATCACGATGACTGAGCCGACGATGATCAGCATGCGAGGGTGGGTAGGTTTCGTTGCGGCCGGCGCGCCCTACGCCCTGGGGCTGTCGGGGGCAATGCGGCCACGGCGGTTAACGATCGCGCATGCGCTGCAGCCAGCCCCGCAGGCCAAGGATGGTCTGCGCGTGGATCTGGCAGATCCGGGACTCGGTGAGGTGGAATACCTCAGCGATCTCGGCCAGCCGCATGTTTTCGAAGTAATACATTGCAAGAATCTTCTTCGGTATATCGGGCAACTCGGCGATTCGTTGAGTGAGAAGTTGGAGCAGCTCGGCCTTTTCGAGGTTATCGCGGCCGGTTTTATCGCATTCGTCGGCAAGCAGTTCGTGGAGCGAGGCACCGGGGCCATCGTCGTTCTCCGACTGCTGGTCGATGGCGATGAAGGTCACGGGCTTGGCCTCCTCGACCCATTTCTCGTATTCCTTGGGGCCGATGTTAAGGACTTCGCACACCTCGGCCGGCGTGGCGGCGCGGCCGTGCTTCTGCTCGGCCTCGATGATGGCATTCTTCAATTTGCGGGAGCGCGCGCGGGCGCGGCGGGGGCACCAGTCCATGCGGCGCAGCTCATCGAGAATCGCCCCGCGGATACGCATGGCGGCGTAGCTAGCAAACGTCGCGCCCTGGTTGGGGTCGAACTTGCGGACCGCCGCGATGAGGCCGGTGATGCCCACGCTGTAGAGGTCGTCGGCATCGACGTGGGCGGGGACGTTCAGCTTGATGCGATCGACAACGTTGCGGACGATGGGCAGGTAGCGCACAATCAATTCCTTCTCGTCGATGGCGGCGGGGGAGACTCCTTGGTAGGCACGCCAGATATTGGCCGTGGCGGTTGAGTTGTTGGGGGCATCCGTGCCGGGGAGGGTGGCGGTGTTCATGTGGTGTGGTGAAAAACGTTATTTGGTCTTGGCGATGGGAGTGGTGGCGGCGGCCGCGGCCAAGTGGGCCCGGTGCATCCGAGATTCTAGGACGCCCTGCAGCAGCCTGGTCCAGAGCCAGCGGCTCAGCACGGCCCCGGCGAGACAGCCGACGGCGGCATCAAGGAAAGTGCGGTTGCCGTCGTGCCCCGCCGAAAGACTGCAGGCGCCAGCGAGGAGGAATCCGGCGAAGCCGCCGGCAAGGAAGACATAGCGCATGGGAATTACGCGGCGGAGGGTTCGTCGTCAGGCAGCGTGCGGCGCATGATCGCGCCGGGGACGTCTTCCTCACAGTCGCCGGTCAGCGAGGGACCGGTCGCGAGGAACAGTGGCTCGACCACATCGTCGAAGAGGAAATCCCAGAGCTTGCCCCACTGCGGCACCTCATCGAGGTGGGTGAAGATCAGGTGCGTCGCGCCAAGATCACGGCCCGCCGCGTAGGCGTCGCGCAGCGAGGCGCGATCATAAGCGGCGTTGAGCACGAGCACGCGCTCAGTGATCTTCTCGCGTTCGAGGAAAAACTCGATCGACGCATTGTCCGCCGGGCGGCGCACCGAGATACTGGGCAGATCGAAATAGACAAAGCCCCCGGGCACCGCCGGGCCCGTCTCACAGGGAAAATGCGCCAGCGGCACGCCCAGCGCTTCGCTGAACACTGGCAGCGGCCCGAGCGGATTGGGCCGGTCGAACTCGACGCTCACGACATGGCCGGTGCGGGCGCGGCGAAACGTCTCCCGTGCGATCCATTTGCAGAGGGCGGTGGTCCGCCCCACCCCGGCGGCGCCGAGGAAAGCGGCGCGCGAGAGCGGCGCGCGCACGGTGCGGGCCTCGACTTCGGAGCGCAGCAGCCGTGCGGTCTCGGCCAGCGCGCGATGGAGCGGCAGCGCGTCCAGCTCAGGCCAGTTGGGCCCCGCTTGCAGCCGCTGGAGCGCCGTCTCCGAAATTCCGGTGCGCCGCAGCAAACCCGTCAGGCCAATCGTGGAAGGAAACGGCGTCAGGCGGCTACGCGCGGTGGCCTGACTCTCGGCCAACGTCGGCCTGGCAGCGGGCTGCGCGGCATCTTCCTCGGTCTCGACAATCGTCGCGGTCTCGGACGCGGGGGCATCGACTTGGGCGATAACCTCGAGGCGCGGGGCGGCGAAAAGCTTCTTCAGGCCGGGAGCCGCGGAGCTGCGCACAGAAAGCACCCGCGCGGCAGGACCGAGCTTCTCGCGGATAAGCGCCACGGCCTCGTCGGTCGAGCGCACCGTGAATTTATAGGTGCCGGGGGCGAAGAAAGGGGCGGTAGCGGACATTTTAGGCGGCGGCTTTCAACGGCAGCTCAGCGCGCGCGACATGCCCGGGCGCGGAGATGATGCCGGCGTTTTCGATTTCCGTGGCCGAGGGCAGCTCCTGGTAGGAGAGCACGGTCACACGGGGGAAGGAGGACTCGAAGAAGCGCTTCAGCGGCAGGCGGATCTCCGCCGACACCACGATCACCGCCGGCTGGCCCTGCGCGATCATCTCCGAAGTGAACCGCGTGATCTGCTCCAGCATGTGGCGGCCGGTCGCGGGATCGAGGACGAGGCCGACCTCGGTGGGCGAGCGGTGGATCTTGGAGGCCAGCCACTGCTCGAGCCGCGGGTCGAGCGTGACACCGCGCACGACGCCCGGCCGGCACTCAAACTCGGGCACAAAATAGAGCCCCAGGCGGCGCCGGACGAGTTCGCTGAGGTCGTCAGGATTCTTGGACAGCGAGGCGAAATCGGCGATGCCCTCAAGGATGAGCGGCTGGTTGGTGATCGCGACGCTCTCGCGGAGGAGATTCTGGAAAACGCGTTGGATGATGCCCAGCGTCACGAGGTCGGGCAGCAGTTCGGAAACGAGCGCGGGCTGCGTGATCTTGATATGATCGACGATGGCCTGAACCTCCTGGCGGCCGAGCAGATGGTGGGCGTTCAGCTTCAGCGTCTCGGAAAGATGCGTGATGAGCACCGAAGCCGGATCCACGACGGTGAAGCCATTGAGCTCGGCGTTCTTTTTCTCGGCTTCGTCGATCCACGTGGCGTCGAGTTGGAAGACAGGCTCGCGCGTGGCCGTGCCCTTGAGGCGGACCTTGCTGCCGGAAACATTCATCGCCAGCCAGCGGCCGGGTGTGAGCTGGCCGCGGGCGACGGACTTGCCGCGCAGGAGGAAACGGTAGTCGTTGGGCTCGAGCTCAAGATTGTCGCGCACAGAGACGGGCGGGATCACGATGCCCTTCTCGCGGGCGAGCGTCTTGCGCACGCCGGTCACGCGGGCGAGCAGTTCGCCGCCCGACTTGGCGTCGGCGAGGTTCAGTAATCCGTAGCCGATCTCGATGGCGAAAATGTCGACATCGATCAGTTTGCGCACGTCCTCGGCCGAGCCGGGCTTGGCCTCGGCGGAAGAGCCGGCGGCGCCTGGTTTGGCCGCGGCCCCGGGCTTGGCGGCCATGGGAGGCGGTCCTTTGGCAGCCAAGGCGGCCTCGGCCCCGAGCGGATGACCGGTCTTGGTCTCTTGATCTTCCAGGATCTTGCCGAGGAATCCGGCGAGGCCGCCGAGCACGAAGAACGGCAGCGCTGGCATGCCGGGCATGAGTCCGAAGGCCACCATGATGCCGCCCGAGAACTTCATCGCGCGCGGGTAGCGGAGGAGCTGGCCGGCGAGCTGCGAGCCGAGATTGGCGTTGTCGGAGGCTCGGGTGACCAGAAGACCGGCGCCGACAGAGAGGACGAGCGCGGGGATCTGCGAGACGAGACCGTCACCGATCGAGAGGAGGGTGAATTTCTGCAGCGACTCACCCAGCGAGAGGCCCATCTGCATGACGCCGATGGCGAAGCCACCGATGACGTTGACGAGCGTGATGATGATGCCGGCGATGGCGTCACCGCGCACAAACTTCGAGGCGCCGTCCATCGCACCGTAGAAGTCGGCTTCTTTCTGCACCTTGATGCGGCGGGCGGTGGCCGTGACCTCGTCGATGATGCCGGCGTTCAGCTCGGCATCGATCGCCATCTGTTTGCCGGGCAGCGCATCGAGGGTGAAACGCGCGCTCACCTCGGCGATGCGGCCCGCGCCCTCGGTGATGACGACGAAATTGATGACGACGAGAATCAGGAACACCACCGCGCCGACGATGTAGTTGCCGCGGATCACGAAGTGGCCGAAGGCCTCGATGACCTCGCCGCCGTAGCCTTGCACGAGCACCTGGCGGGTCGTGCTGATGTTGAGCGCGAGGCGGAACAGTGTGAGCGCCAGGAGCAGCGTCGGGAAACTCGAGAACTCCGGCGGATCCTTCACGTAGACGATCGCGAGCAGCACGAGCATCGAGAGCCCGAGATTCAACGCCAGCATCGTGTCGAGCAGCAGCGTCGGAACCGGAACGATGAGCAGCAGGACCGTGATGAAAAGTCCCGCCGTGAAGACGAGGTCCGCGCGCTTCATCAGCATCGCGATCGGATTCGAGATCGGACTGGGGGCGGCGGCGATCATGCGAGAGCGACGGTCTCGACGCGGCGGGCCTTGAGACGGTGGAAGTAGTAGCGGTGAGTGCGGTAGACGACCGCGAGGATCTCGGCGACCGCCTGATAAAGCTCGGCGGGGATGACCTCGCCGACCTTGCCCATGGCGAAGAGCATGCGGGCGACGGGCTTGTTCTCGACCGTGGGCACGCCGTGCTCGGCGGCGAGCGCCTTGATGCGCTGGGCGAAGCGGTTCTCGCCCTTGGCGAGCACCACCGGCGCCTGGTCGACGCCGCGCTCGTATTTCAGCGCGACGGCAAAGTGGGTCGGGTTCGTCACGACGACATCCGCGGTCTGCACCGCGGCGAGCATCTGCTTCTGGACCAGGCGGCGGGCCATGCGGCGCATGGCGGCCTTGGTGTTGGCGTCGCCCTCGGCCTGCTTGCGCTCATCCTTGACCTCCTGCTTGGTCATCATGAGTTCGCGGGACGTCTTGAATTTCTCGTAGCCGAAGCTGATGGCCGCGACGATCGACAGCGCTAAGAGCAGGCGCGTGAGGAACAGGATCGTGGAATTGCTGAGGAACTGGCCGAGGTAGGCCGCCTCGACCGGCGCGCTGAACAGCGGGTCGCTCACGAGGCCGCGCGCCCCGAGCCAGAGCGCCGACCCGATCGCGATGAGCTTCAGCAGATCGATGCCGCTACGGGCGAAGACCGACTTGGAGAAGATGCGGCCAAAGCCGGCCGCCGGATTGAGATTCTCAAACTTGATCGCGACGGCTTTGGGCGAGAGCCGAAATCCGCTCTGCACGCCGAGGGCGAGCAGCACGGCCACCACGACAGCCAGCAATACCGGCCCGGCTACACCGCCAAAGACCATCATCGCCTCGCTGATCTGAGGGACCACTGTGTCCGTCTCGACCGGGGTGACGGTGAAACGCGTAAACATGCCGATCGCATACTCCGCGACGCTGCGCGAGGCATCGCCGGCCGTGAGGGCCAGCACCCCGAGCGCTGCGCCGAGCGGAAAAAGCACCGTGACCTCGTGCGACTTGGCGAACTGACCGCGCTCGGCGGCCTCGGAGAGTTTTTTCTCGGAAGCCTGCTCGGTTTTTTGGTCTTGTTCGTGCTCGGCCATGCGGTCGTGCACGAACTTTAGCAACGCCGGTGCCAAGAGATTTCACACCTGTGCTATCATCTTTATAACAGCGCTTTACGATTCTATCGAATTTGCAAACACCGCCCAAAGACCCGTGTAATAATCAGGGCGGCAAGATTTGCCGCGCCGCGCTCAACGCGCCGGCAAGATCTGAAGCATCCGCATCGGCGTCTCGCCGAACTCGACGAAAAGGTAACGCGCAATCAGTGCGCCAGCCGCGCTGAGCAGGCCGAAGCCGACGAGCGCACGGGCGGAAAAACTAACGATGAAGACGTTCATTTTCGGCACGGCACGGCCGAGCACCGAGAACGCGAGCGTGATGAGAAAATTCATCGCGATAAAAGGCGCCGCGATGCGCAAGCCCAGCTCGAGGACATGCGCCGTCGCAATGATGAGCGAAGTCGCCACCTGCGGGTCGAAGCCCGCCTGCCCCGCCGGCGCGAGCAGGAAGCTGCGCGCAAACGCGCCAATCACCGTCTGGTGCGCGCCAAAGAGGAAAAAAAGCACCACGGCAAACGAGGACAGGAATGCCGCGAGCGGTTCACTCGCCGGCTCCGGAACACCCATGCCCGGCGAAGCCATCAACCCGACCTCAGTTGAGATCACGCGGCCGGCCATTTCGATGGCGGCAAACGCCAGGCGCGCCACAAACCCGAGGGCGAGGCCGAGAATCACCTCCTTCATGGAAGCCGCGGCCAGCGTCCAGAGATCGAGCGGCAGCGGCGCCACCGGCACGAGGCCCGTGATGAGCGTCGCGAGCGCACCACCGAGCGCGATGCGCACGGGAATCGGAATCGGCCGCCCCGCGATCACCGGCAACTGGATGATCAGCCCCATTGAGCGGAGCAGCACCATCATCCAGCAAAACCCGTAGTCGAGGCTCATGCTTCGGGTGCTTCCGGCCGCAAGCCGCGCCGAATCACTGCACGATCCCGCCCATGCGCGAGAGGATCGAGATCGTGAATTCGGTGAGCGAGCGCAGCAGCCACGGCGTGAGCGCCAGGATGAGGCCGGCGAGGGCCAGCAGCTTGGGCACAAACGTGAGCGTCTGCTCCTGCATGCTCGTCACCGACTGGATGAGGCTGGCCGCGAGGCCGACCACGAGAATCACACCGAGAAAAGGCGCCACCACGTAGAGGGCAAACACCACCGTGGTCTTGAAGAGGTCGATCGCGACATCGGGATTCATGGTCGGGGAAGAAATGGGTTCAGCCGAAACTCTGCACGAGCGACCGCACGACGAGGTGCCAGCCATCGACGAGCACAAACAGGAGAAGTTTGAGGGGCAACGCCACGGTGACAGGCGGCATCATCATCATGCCCAGCGCCATCAGCACCGAGGACACGAGGAAATCGATCACGAGGAAGGGCAGAAAAAGCAGGAACCCCATCTGAAACGCGGTCTGCAGCTCGCTGATTACAAAAGCGGGGATCACGACGCGCATCGGCAGATCCTTGACCGCGGTCGGGCCGAAGCCGCCGAGTTCGAGAAAATACTCGAGATCACGCGTGCGGGTTTGTTTCAGCATGAACTGCTTCAACGGCACCGAGGCTTTGTCGAGCGCTTCGACCGAGGTGATCTTGCCGTCGAGGTAGGGCCGGACGGCCTCGTTGTTCACGCGATCGAAGATCGGGCCCATGAGAAAGAAGGTGAGGAACAGCGAGAGCCCCACGACGATCTGATTCGAGGGCGCGCTGGGCGCACCGAGCGCCGTGCGCACAAAGCCGAGCACGATGACGATGCGCGTGAAGCTTGTCATCAGAAGCACGATCGACGGCGCCACGGAGAGCAGCGTCATGATGACGACGATCTGGAGCGCGACGCTCACTTCGCCGCCAGGCGCACCGGCGCCTTCGAGACCAATGTTGAGCTTGAAAGGCTGGCTGGTTGCACCCGTCGCGGTCGCAGCGGTGGCCCCAGCCGTGGCCGGTGAGCCGGCCGGAGCGGACGCGGGCGGGGTCTGCGCGAAGCCGAGGGCGGCCGTCAGCGCAAAAATCGCGATAACCAGGAGGCGCTTCATGCGCGGGGATTTTTCGGAGCCCCGTCGGCGGAGAGCGGCGAGAGCAAGTCGATGCGCCCGGGGCAGACCCCGATGAGAAATTTACGGTCCTCGTAGGAGGCGACGACGAGATACTGGCGGTTGCCGAGCGAACGCGTCTCCTCAATGCTAAGCAGGCGCGCCTCGCGGCCAATCGGCACGCCGCGGCGGTTGCGCCAAACGAGCCAGCCGCCGACAGCGGCCAGCGCGACCCCGAGCACCAAGGTGATCGTGTTGATGCTGCCGGTGGCGGCCGGGGCCGGGGCCTCGGCGCGCAAGGTGCCGGGATAGATGACCTTGTCGTCCTCGGCCGCATGTGCGCCGGTGGCGCACAGCAGGACGAGCGCGGCAAATGTGGCGCGCATGCGGATCATTGTTTCACGCTGCCGACGAGCTCGGTGATCTTGATGCCGAGGTTATCCTCGACGACGACGACTTCGCCGTAGGCCACCAGCTTGTCGTTGACGAAGAGACCGACCGGGTCGCTCGCGCGCTGCGTGAGCTGCACGACGGAGCCGGGCGCGAGTTCGAGCACCTCGCGCATCGGGAGCATGACCGAGCCTAGCTGCACGGTGACCTGCACCTTTACGTCGAGCAGGATATCAAGTGATTTTTCGTCCGTCAGGTTGGGCATGGGAAGTTTCCTCAGGGTGCAATTTGCGGGTGAGCTGGACGGCCACGCGATCGGTATCGAGACCGACGGTGCCGACAAACTTGGGCGCGCCATTCATGAGCACGCGCGTCTCGGCGCAGAGCGTGGGCGGCATCTCGACGACATCGCCGACGCGGAGGCAGGAGATTTCGCGGAGGGAGAGCACGAGGGCGTCCCATTCGGCGCGAACCGGGACCTTGATGCGGTCGTAGGCAGGCTGCCACTCGGCGCGCCGGGGAGCGGGAGCAACCGTCGCCTCTTTCTGGCGACGCGCAAAGAGCTTTTTAACGAGCGGTTCGGCCGTGTAGTAGGGCAGACCGATGCGGATCTGTTCGGTGCAGTCGCCAAACACACACTCGAGCGTGAGTTCGAGCACGATGGCGTCGCGCGGGGAGGTCTGGAGGAAACGGCCGCTGCTCTCGGTGCCGATGATCGCGGGCTTGAGCGGCTGCTCGTATTTCCACTGGCCGCACCATTCATCGAGGATGATGAGGAGGACATCCTCAACGAGCGCGGTCTCGATCTCAGTCAGGGCACGTTCGCCCTTGATCTCGACGCCGCGGCCGCCGAGCAGGCGGTCGGTGAACGAAAGCGCCAGGCGGGGTCCGAGTTCGAGAATGCCGGCGCCGACGAGCGGCTCGATCTTGAAGAGGCTGAGGTGCGTCGGGCTGGGCAGGCCGTCGGTGAACTTGCCGTAGGTGGTCGTGAGGAGACTGGCGACCTTGAGGCTCACCTCCATGCGGAGGAAGAGGGACAGCCGCGCGGAGAGATAACGCACGAAGTCGTCGTGGCTCAGGCGCAGGCGGCGCAGCTCACCCTCGGACAGGAAGACGGGGTTGCGAAAATCGATCGGCTTGACGACCCGCTGCGCAGCCGGCGTGGCCGGCACCACTCCACCCTGCGGTGTCTCAACCGGGGGGGGAGTGATCATCTGCTCGACCTCTTTTTGGTCGAACGTCTCACTGGCGGGCTGGGTGGTTTCTTCGGCCATCGGGTTGGGCCAGCGCGGCGGGCGCGCCGGATTGAGATCACTGGATGACGAAGTCCGAGAAGTAGACCTGCTCGGCAATCTTGCGGCCGAGGGCTTGGTTGTAGGCGTTCACGAGCTTCTCCCGCAGGATGTTCTTCGCGCCGGCCTCTTCGAGATCGGCGAGGGTGAGCGAGGAGAGGACGTTGAGCGTCACGTCGGTGAGCTTGGGCTTGGAGCCCTCAAAGGTGGACTTCAGCTGCGGGTCGGAACCGGTGATGAGGAACGAGGTCTTGAGGTAGCGCGTGCCCATCGTGCCCGAGAGGTTCACGACGACATTGGTGAATTCGTAACCGCCGGCAGGCCCGCCACCCTTGGCGTCCTTGCCGCCCTTGGCCTCTTTTCCGCCGTGGGCGGCGGGCGCGGGGGCCGGGGCAGGCGCGGCGGGCGCGCCGTGCTCGTCTCCACCTGCGGGCGCACCGTGTGGGGCGGCGGCCGCGAGTTTTTTCTGGAGACGAGGCACGAGCACGAACTCCACCGTCGCCCACGTGACCGCGGGAGCGAGCACGAGGGCGATGATGACGGGCAGGAGCGACTTGGCGCCACCGCCGGCGGCGGGAGCAGCTTCGGCGGCAGGTGCCGCGCCGGGTTTGGCGGCGGCAGGCGCTTCGGCTTTCGCGGGTGTGGACATGGGACGTGGTGCGACGGTGTGGTTTTGGCCGGAAGCGGGGCGCGGATGCGCCCCTCAACCTCACGGATTAGCGCTGCTTCAGATTGACGATGTCTTCGAGCAAAGTGTCGGAGACCGTCACGAGGCGGGAGCCCGCTTGGAAGCTGCGCTGGGTGGTGATGAGGTTGGCGAATTGGTCGGTGAGATCGACGTTCGAGAGTTCGAGTGTGCCGGATTGGATGGCGCCGAGACCGCTGGAACCAGGACCGTTGGCACTGGCCTGCAGCGCGATCGTGCCAGGGGCGGCCCCGATCGGGGCGGCGGCAAGCAGGCTCGAGTAGAGGTTGTTGGCTTCCTTGGTGAGGCCGGAGGGATCGGCGAAGTTCTGCAGGAGGAGCCGGTTCGTCGTGGCGGAGGTGCCGTCGGAGTAATATTCGACGACGTTGCCGACGCGGTCGATGGCGATGGACTGGCGCTGAGTGCCCGTAGGCGGTGTGCCGAGTTCGATGTCGCCGACGGTCGTGAGGCCGGTGCCGGTAAGACCCTGCACCCGCAGGCCCTGCTGATTGATCAGGAAGCCTTGGTCGGACCAGCGGAAATCGCCGGCCCGCGTGGCGTAGATGGTGCCATCGACGGAGTTCTTCACTTGGAAGAAGCCGTTGCCGGAAATACCGAGGTCCGTGTCACGACCCGTCGTCGAGATCGAACCTTGGCCGAAGTTCGTCGTCACTCCAGCGAGCGCGACACCCGTGCCGATCGAAGTGGAGGGCGTGCTCGAGGTCGCCGCGCCGGAGGGCGCGGAACGCTGAAGAATGTTGCTGAAGCTATCCGCGTAGCGGGCTTCCGAGGCCTTGAAGCCCGTGGTGTTCACGTTGGCGATGTTGTTGCCGATGACTTCGAGACCCTTCATGAAGGTTCGCAGCGCGCTGACGCCGCTGCCCATTGTGCCGATGAGTGACATGATGTATATGCTGGTTTAGGATTGGGCTCCGTCGGCGGGGACCGGGGCGGGAGCAGGTGCAGGTGCGGAAATAACACGGGGCTCCACCATGAGCACCGCGGAGAGGGCAAAGGACTTGTCGCCGACCACGAGGCGGGGCTCGGCGCCTGAGGCATCGACCGCCGTAACCGCGCCGGTGATGGTGGCGCCCTTGCCCGCATCGACGGTCACTTGGTGGCCGAGGTAGGAATTGGCCGCGGTGCGCTGCTGATCGACGCGGAGAGAGACGAGTTCCTTGGCCATCGCACTGGACTGCTCGAGCGCGGAGAACTGCGCCATCTGTGCGATGAACGCGGTGTCCTCCATCGGCTTCAACGGATCCTGCGCTTGAAACTGGGTGGCGAGCAGCGTGAGAAAATCACCCTGGCCGAGTGTTTTCTGCGGCACGCGTGAGGCGGTTGCGTTGCTGGCTTCCGCGGCTGCACCAGCCTGAAAACCCGAAGTGGCAGAGGAGATCGTGGACATGGTGGAAATCAGGCTAGGGTGTGCAGGTGAAGAGCGGTGCCTGGCGCGGCGAACGCCGCCGTAACGGGCGGCACGACTGCGGCCCCTCGATTGGAGCGCGACGAGCGGCCGCGGCCGCCAAACGAGAACGAGTGCGCCGCCTCAGCCTGGGCTTGGGCGTGCGCATCGCGATGGCGCTGCGAACTGTCGCCGGAAAAACCATCGGACCCGGACTCAGAAGATCCGAACTGCGCAGGCAAGATGCGCAGGGTGCGGTCACCACTGCCGGCGGACGCCGAGACGGCCTGCCATTCGGAAGCGAGGGCCGTCCGCAGTTCCGCAGATTCCGTGTGAAAGGTCGTGCGCACTTCGTTGGAGCGCAGCTCCACGCGCACATCAAGAGCCTCGCCACCAACAGAAAACTCCAAGCGCACGGACTTGTGCACGAGAGACGAGAGTCGGTCCGCCGTGCGCAGCACGACCTCCACCGCCTCATGGGCCGAACTCACCCCGTCGAGCTGAAGGCCCAGGACATTGTGGGACTCGATCCGCTCCGCCAAACCACCGGGCGCCGCAACCAAGGACGAGGCGACATCGTGTGCTGGGGTTTGGGAGGGGGGGTAATAATTGGACGCGGGCATCGTGGGCGCTGAATTTGCAACTCCGATGCCAAGCGCACGCCTGTGATTCGCAACCAACTCATTAACATCGCTTAAAAGTTTTTTCTCAGGCGTTGCAATATCCCGCGCTCGCTCATCTGCCAACTCTTCCGAGATAGCGGCATTTTTTTCCTGGTCGATCTGTGACCTGGAAAGCTGCTGCAAATCGAGCCGCACGCGATGCTCCACCGATCGCTCGTGCAGGTCGGTCGGCCGCGGCATCCCAGGCTGCTGCGATTGAAGCTGTGAGGGATCCTTCTCAAAGGGCTTGTAGCCACCTACAGGCACGGAGACCTCCGGCAAATCTTCGGCCAATGGCACCCGGTCCCCTCGATCGGCCGGACGCTCCTGTTCGTTCTTCAGCCCAGCATCAGGTGCCACGGAGTGGCCATGCAGCGGTGTGCGCTCAGGGTTCGGTGCCCGATTATTGTGCAGACGGACTTCGGGTTGGGCACCGGCCTGAGACTCGTCCTCCGTGCCAGGCGAAAACGCATCCTCCGGAGCGACGGCTTCCGCCTCAATCACATCCTCGGAGAGGTCGACCACTGAGGCGGCTACGAACGCCACCGCCTCAGGCAAAAAGGGCGGCGTTACTTCGCCCGCTTTGCCCTGGCCATCGGCCGGAAGCAGCTTTGCTGGCGACTCGGACACATTTAAGCGCGAGGCCACAGCAGGACCGCGCACTCCTCGTTTGGGCTGCGTGTTCACGGGCTTAGCCTGCCACCCGACCGACGGCTCCTCGCCGTGCGGGTTGGCGGGCAGGCTGATTGCGCCCTCGCCGGCCTCAGGGTTCGGCCCCCCGGACTCGATCGCCCCTTTCGAGGAAAGCCCCAGATAGGCAAATGGCACGCCCAAGCCCATATCGAGCAAGGCGGTCTCGGGGTCGAAAGACTCCCCGCCGGCAGGCGAAAACCCGGAGAGCAGCGCGGCAAAGCCGGCTTCACCCGACGGCGCCGCGGGCAGGCCGGCGGGAGACGTCGTCGTCGCGCCGCAAAACATCAGCGCGAGCAGGTTGGGATCGGTGGGGGGAGTGGTGGAATTGGCGAGTTGCATGTCATGGCGCCATCCATGGCGTGCAACCGCGTCGCTCCGTGACGCGGCCTGAAGTTGAAGTGAGGGAAAATTGGACTCAGCCGCCCGCGGGTTTGGCGGCTTTCATGGTGCGGAGCTTTTCGGAGAGAGTGGCGGCGCGCTTGGCGAGCGGGCTCTCCGGCGTGCCACCCTTGCTCATCTCCTCGAAGATCGGGACGAGCACATCCGATTTCATCAGGGAAAAAATCTTCACGACCGTGGCGTCATCCATCTCCTTGAAGATGGCGACGGCGGCCTTGGGCGTGAGGCCTGAATACGTCGAGGCGAGCGAGCGCAGGTTCTTCGCCTCGTCGGCGGAGATTTCGAGTATGCGGTCGGAAGTCTGGCGGCGCAGGCCCTCGATCTCGGTGCGGGTTTTGGCGAGTTCCTTCTCCTCGGTGGCGACCCGGGCGGCGCGCTGCTCGAGCACCTCAGCCTGCTTCTTGATCTTCTCGCGCTCCGCCTTCAGGTCCTTGGCCAGATTCTCGACCTCGATGGTCCAGAAATCCCAGCCCTTCTGCTTGAACTCAATGGGCAACTCCGGCGCAGCCGCGGTCGCCCGGCTCGCGACGTCGGTGATGATCCGGGTGAGGGCGGGCCAGACGGTGCCGACACCGACACCGACGCTGACCACGAGGCCAAGCGCGGCGGCGATGGCGGGATTTTGGAGTTTGGCGATCATGGTGAAAGGGTCTCGACCCGCGCGGTGAAGCGGCGGAGGGCGAGTTCGTCGAAGCCGAGCTGCTCCTCGCGCGCCGCCTCGGCCCGGTGGTTTACGCGGGCTTTGTCCTCGAGATTGTCGATGACTTTGACGCGGCGGTGGGCCTCGGCGTATTCGACGCGGCGCTGCTGCACAAATGCCCGGGCCCGGGCACACGCGCGCTCGGCCTCCGCCTCCGTCTCGCGTTCGCGGCGATAGGCGGCGAGCGCCGCAGCCTCGGCGGCGGCCGAAAAGCTCTCGCGCCGCCCGGCGTGCAACGCGGCCTCGAACTGCCCCACCCGCTCGCGCGTCTGCTGCACCTCCAGCTCGGCGACCGTGCACTCGCGCACGGCGGCGGCAAACGCATCGCGCGCCTGCGTCTCACGATGCGAGCGCAGGACCGCCACGGGACGAAGTGGAAAATGGAAGCGTTTCACGGGAAGATTTTTTTCAGGCGGGAGAAAGTCTGCTCCCGCGCCACCGGTTCCTCGACCCGCTGGCGGAGAAAGCCCCGCAACGGTTCGTGCAACGCGATCGCCTGGTCGAGCGCGGCATTGGAGCCCTTGGTGTAGGCGCCGATGGAGATCAGGTCTTCGTTCTTACGGTAGAGTGCCAGCTGTTCACGGGCGCGGGCGGTGAGCGCCACTTCCTCGGGCGAGCACACATCGCGCGTCAGCCGGCTCACGCTCTCCAATATGTCGATCGCGGGATAATGGTTGAAATGGGCGAGCTGGCGGGAGAGCACAATGTGTCCGTCCAGGATACCGCGCACCGCATCGGCCACGGGTTCATTCATGTCATCGCCCTCGACGAGCACGGTGTAGAGGGCGGTGATGGCGCCTTGCTCCCCTGCCCCGGCGCGCTCCAGCAGGCGCGGCAACATTGCAAAGACCGAAGGCGTATAGCCGCGGGTCGCCGGCGGCTCCCCGATCGCGAGACCGATCTCGCGCTGCGCCATCGCGAAGCGGGTGACCGAATCC
Organism: Opitutaceae bacterium; assembly: GCA_030693515.1. Lineage (GTDB taxonomy): Bacteria > Verrucomicrobiota > Verrucomicrobiia > Opitutales > Opitutaceae > ER46. Next base: position 115,808 of record JAUYAK010000003.1, on the reverse strand, counting down.
ATCATGAAAAGCACATTCTTGCCCGCATCGCGCCAGCCCTCCGCGATCGCCGTCGCGGTGAAGGCGGCGCGCAGGCGCAGCGGCGCCGGCGTGTCCGAGGTGGCGACGACCACGACCGCGCGCTTCATGCCCTCGGGGCCGAGGTCTTCCTCGATGAACTCGCGGACTTCGCGACCGCGCTCGCCGACGAGCGCGATGACGACCACGTCCGCCTCCGAGGCGCGGGCGATCATGCCCATGAGTGTGGACTTGCCGACGCCGGAACCGGCGAAAAGGCCGAGACGCTGGCCGCGCCCAAACGGGATGAAGGCGTCGATCGCGCGCACGCCCGTGACAAACGGCGTCTTGATCCGCTGGCGGCGCAGAGGATGCGGCGGCGTGCCCGCGCCCGTCGCCGTCGGGTCAATCGGGAGCAGACCAAAATCGTCCATCGGCTTGCCCAGCGCATCAAGCACGCGGCCGAGCATCTCCGGGCCGATGCGCGGCAGCGGGGGCCGGTTGCCGAGCGCGACCTCGCAGCCGACATGCAGGCCGGCGGTGTCGCCGAGCGGCATGAGGAGCACGCGGTGCTCGCGGAAACCCACGACCTCCGCGCGCACCGAAAAATCATCGCGCACCGATCGCACGATGCACAGGTCGCCGAGGCCGGCGTTGGGGCCATCGGACTCGATGATGAGCCCGGCCACACCCGTGACCGTGCCGACGCGCTGCACGGGCGGCAGATGCCGCACCTGCGTGCGGAGCACCTCGACGAGCGGGGCGACGCTCCGGGAAAGATCAACGTGGGCGGTGGCGCTCATTGTGGGGCGAGGGAATGTTCCAGCGTGGCGAGCTTGGTCTCGAACCGTGCATCGGTGAGGCCGAAGCGGCTGCGCACCTGACAGTCGCCCGGGGCGAAGCTGTCATCGGTGCGAATCTTGAGATCAGGATAACGGACCATCCAGGCGGGATTGATCTTCACCAGGAGCGCGGCGTCGCGCGTCGAAAGCACGATCTCGAGGTTCTCGCGCTCGGGAAAAAGTTCGGTGAGGGCCTCTTCGCAGATGCGGCCTACGACTTCAGCCGAGGGCTCGAAACCCGCGAGCAGGCGGCGCGCAATGTCGAGCGCGAGGGCCGGCAACGTGTCGCGCAGCTGCGCGACGATGGCGGGCTCGGCGCCCATGAGCTTCTTGAAGGTGCCGTCGGCGAGCGTGCCGATGTCGGCGCGGAGCTCCACCAGCTGCTGGTCGGCGAGGGCGCGCGCGGCATCGAGCCCGCGGCGATAGGCGGCCTCCTCGCGCGCGGCGAGTTCCGACTCGGAGTAGTATTTCCCGAGCTGACCGGGCACGGCGGCGCCGGCGAGCGGGCGGTCGAAGGCGATGAGTCGCGCGAAAGCCATGGTCAGCTGGTAGCCGCCTCAGCGGGTTCCGGATCGAGCGAAATCTGGCCTTCCTCCTCAAGGCGGCGGACGATCTGGATGACGGCGTCCTGCGCGGCATCGATTTCCTTCCGGCGCGGGGTCCCGAGCATCTCCATCTCATCCTTGAGCGTCTCGACGGCGCGCTTCGACATGCAGGTGTAGATGCGGCTGCGCAGCGTCTCGGTGGCGCCCTTGAGCGCCATGGTGAGATTGGCGGAATCGACCTCGCGGAGGATGCGCTGGAGATCGGCGGGCGTGAGGCGGTTGATATCCTCGAACCCGAAGAGTTTCTTGCGGACCGCGGCGCAGAGCGCGGCGTTGCGCTCATCGAGCTTGGTCAGGATCGCCTTGCTCGACTCCTTGCTGACGAGGTTGAGCAGATCGGCGACGGCGCGCACGCCTCCGCTCCGGTGGAAAGAGGGCCGGGCCTTCGAATCATGGTGCTTGCCGAGCCCGCGCGCGATCTTGTTGGCGAGGTTGAGCGAGGTGCTCTCGATCGTGCCGAGGCGCTCGATGATCTCGTCGCGGAGATCGGGGTTCAGCAGGGAAAACACCTCCGCGGCCTTGGCGCTGTCGAGATACGAAAGCAGGAACGCGATCGTCTGCGGCTGCTCGTGTTTCACGAGGTTGAAGATCTGCATGGCGTCCATCTCGGAGATGTCCTTGGCGACATCGCCGGCGTGGGCGGAGCCGGGCCCGATGCGGCCCACGATCGCGGAGGCCTTCTGATCGCCCTTGGCGATCGCGAGCGTGCGCTGGGCGTAGGCGATGCCGCCGAGCGCGGAGCTGGCGCTGCGCATGATAAGGCCGGAAAATTCCTCGACGGCGAGGCGCTGGATCTCGGCGGGCACGACCTTGAAGGCCGACATCTCGCGGCAGATCAGCTCGATCTCGGCGTCGTCGAACTGGCGCAGGACCTCCGCGGCGGTCTCCGGACCGGCGAGGATGAGGAAGACCGCGAGCTTCTGCTGGCGGGTGAGTTTGCCGTAGTCGAATTCGGTCATGGTCGCAGGGGGCGATCAGTTCAGTTTTTCCCGGCGGGCGCGGCGCCGGCGGCGACCCATTCACGGAGGGCGGTGCCGACGTTGGCCGGCTTCTGGCGGATGAGTTCGGTGAGCATCTCGGGCGTCACGTGGGCGCCATTGGAGGTCGCGCGGCCACCGGGCTCCGGCGCGAGTTGGAGCACCTCGATCGGCACAGCCTCGGGCTGTTGCTTCTTCAGCATGCGCCAGAAGACGAGGAGGACGAGCGCGGCACCAGCGAAGCCGATGTAACGGTTAGCGAGGTCGAGGTAGGGCTGCACGCCAGCGCCCACCGCGCGCCCGGCGTCCACCGAAGCGGCCTGCAGGTCGATGCCTTGGAAAGCCGTCTCCTGGATGGAGACAATGGCTTCGAGCGGCTGGCCAGGCACGGGCTTGAGCCCGAGGGCATTGATCACGATTTGGCGGAGGGCATCGAGTTCCGGCTGAGTGCGCTTTTGCTCCTGCGGCGCGGCAGGCTTGCCATCGGCCCCGGCGGGCTGGGCGACCATGCGCGGCGCGACAATCACGGCGGCGGTGAGACTCTTCACGGTGCCGGGGTTGCGCGTGGTATTGGTGGTGACGCGGTTGATCTCGTAGGTGGTGGTGCGGTTCTTCCGGTTCTGCTCGGAGAGCGAGGTGGGGCGCGCCTCGGCCCCGGCGGTGGTGCCGGCTTTTTCGGGCACGTTGGCGCTCACGCCGGTGGCGCCGCCGCCGGTGCGGGCTTCGCTGCTGTTGATAATGTCCTCGGTGTTGGTCTGGGAGCGCACGACCTGCCCGTCGGGATCGTATTTCTCGGAAGTCTGGGTGGTGGCCTCGGACTCGATCTCCGCGGCGACGCGGACGACGGCGTTGCCCGCGCCGATGACGGAGGCGAGCATCGTCTCAACCTTCTTGGCGTAGTAGTCCTCGACCTGCTGGCGGTAGCGCATCTGCGAGTTGGCGCTGCCGAGCATGGGATCCCGTTTCAAATCCTCGGAGAGGGTGCGACCGCGGTTGTCGACCACCGCCACCTGATCGGGCCCGAGGCCTTGCACGGAGTTGGCCACGAGGTGGCGGATGGCGTTGACCTGGTCGGGATCGAGGCGGCCGCCGCCGACATCAACGAAGACCGAAGCCGTGGATTTCACGCCGTTCTCAGTGAGCAGGAGGCGATTCTCCGGCTGCACAATCATCACGCGCGCGGAGCGGACGCCGGCGACCTGCATGATGGTGCGCGCGAGTTCGCCCTGCACGGCGCGAAGGTAGTTCGTGCGCTGCACGAAGTCGGAGAGGCCGAACTGGCCTTTGTCGAAAATCTCGAAGCCGACGCCGTCGCCGCTCGGGAGTCCCTTGCCGGCGAGGTCCATGCGGATCTTGTGGACCATGGTGGTGGGCACCATCACGCCCGTGCCGCCCGCGGTGAGCTGGTGCGGGACATTAAGAGTCTGGAGGTGGCTGATGACGCCCGCGGCATCCTTCTCCCCCATGCGCGCGTAGAGCAGCTGGTAGTCCGGCCGCTGCGACCAGATCATGACTCCGGCCATGGCGCCGATGACGGCGACAGTGGCGACGACGAGGGAAACGCGTTGGTTGAGGCCGAGCTGTTTCCAGAGGACGAGGAGCGATTGGGATAAATTCTTCATCGGACGGGCTGAGACGGTGGGCGAGATGGGTTACAGGCGCGGCGGGCTCACACCTGCATGCGCATGAGTTCCTGGTAGGACTCGACGAGCTTGTTGCGCACCTCGACCATCATGGTGAAGGCCACCGAGGCCTCCTGCATGGCGATGACGCCTTGGTGCAGCTGATCGGAATCGCCGAGCAGCACCTTGCGGGTGAGCTCCTGCGCGTTGGCCGACTTGGCTTCGACCGTGCCAACGAGGCCTTCAAACATCTGCCCGAAGCCCTGCGAAGGCGCGGCGCCGGGCGCAGCCATGGGCATCCCAATCTTTGGGAGAGGCAGGTCGGCGCCAGGGCGCGCGAGGCCGGCGACGTTGAGCGGGGAAACGGATCCGATGGGATTCATGGGGTCGGCAAATCAGCTCACTTGCCGATCTCGAGGGCCTTCATCGCCATCTGGCGGGCGTTTTTCACGACCGAGAGGTTGGCCTCGTAGGCGCGCGACGCGGTGATGAGGTCGACCATTTCGTAGGAGAGATTCACGTTGGGCATCTGGACGAGACCGTCGGGACCGGCGTCAGGATGCTGCGGGTTGTAGACTTGCTCGCCCGGCGAGCGGTCGGCCGTGATGCTGCCGACCCGCACGGTCTGAAGCGGCATGCCGCCGCCGGGGGCGCGACGGAGCAGCTCGGATTCAAAGGAGACGACCTGGCGCGAAAACGGCGCGCCATTGGGGCCGCGGGTCGTGTGGGCGTTGGCGATGTTCTGCGCGACGATGTCGAGCCGGGTCTTCTGGGCGCTGAGCGCGCCGGCGGAAATATCGATGCCGGAAATCAGGTTCATGGGGCGGATAGGTCAGCGAAAGGCGCGCTCACATGGTGCGGCCGGTGATCGCGAGCTTCAGGCGCTTGAGGTTGTTGGAGACGATTTCGCTCAGGAAATCGTGTTCCACGGAGTTGCGATTCATGGCCATGAGCTCGTGCTCGAGTTCGACGGAGTTGCCATCGGGCCGCACGGTGCGGGCGAAGGGGTCGGCGGCGAGTTGAGGGCGGATGGAATCGGCGGTCTTGGCAAAATCACCCGCCGCCATGCGGGACTTGAGTTGCACGGCGAAGTCGGCGGACAAATCGATCCGGCGGAAACCCGGCGTCTCGGCGTTCGCGATGTTGGTCGCGATCGCCTCCTGCCGCAGCACGGCGCCATCAAGGAGCTTCCGCGCCAACTGGTAGTTGTCAGTTTGGAAGATGGGATCGATCATGCCGGCACTTTAGCAAAGCCGATGCCACGGCGACTTGGTCCGACATAAGACGCTATGGTTCATGTTACTATAAATCGACCGGCGCGCATTTCAGCGGACCGTTCCATTATCGACGGCCGGGTGCGGCAAATTTTTCCCAAGCCTTCATTTCGCCCGACACGCGCCGATATTTTGAACAACCCTCCCGACATTGGTGAACCCATCCGTCCACACTTCGGCCGTCCCTTCCGCGCCACCGCCCAAGCTGCTGCTCGTCGACGACGAGTCGCTCGTCCTTGAGATGCTCAAGCATTCGCTCGAACGCGAAGGCTTCCACGTTGTCGCCACGACGAATCCGCTCAAGGCGCTCGCGATCCTGGGCGAGCAGGATTTCTCCGCCATCATCTCGGATCAGCGCATGCCGCAAATGCTCGGCCTCGATTTTCTCGTCGAGAGCCGCAAGCTCCGCCCCCACTGCTCCCGCATCCTGATGACTGCGGTGCTCGATCTGCCCGTGATCATCGAGGCGATCAACCGGGGGGAGATTTTCCGCTTCGTCGCCAAGCCCTGGCTCCGCGAGGAACTCGTCGCCACCGTGCGCAACGCGGTGCAGCGCCACGATCTCGTCACCCGCAACGAGGCGTTGCATGCCGAGACGCAGGCGCTCAACGAGCAGCTCCGCGAGGCCAACACCGCCCTCGAGGGCAAGGTCCACGCCATCGAGGCCGAAAAGCGCCGGGTCGAGGCCGCCAACCAAGAGCTGGCCGCCCGCTACGAAAACTCGCTCGAACTCTGCCGCCGCATCCTCACGACCTACGATCCGATTCTGGGCAACCAGGCCAAGGCGGTCGTCGAGTTCGCGGATCTCATGGCGGCGACGGATCATTTCTCCGAAACCGAGCGCCATGCGCTGCGCAGCGCCGCGCGGCTCTGCGATCTCGGCCTCATCGGCATGCCGCGCGAGATGGTGCGCGCCCTGCGCAACGGCAGCGACCGCCTCTCGGAACGCGAACGCGGGCAGCTGCAAAGCCACCCGATCTACGGCCAGACGCTGGCCGCGCTCGTCGATCACCGGCCCGAGGTGGGCGAGGTCATCCGCGCCCACCACGAGCGCTTCGACGGCCTGGGCTATCCCGACGGGCTGTCGAGCAAATCGATCCCGTGGGCCGCGCGCTGCCTCGCCGTGGCCGTCGGCTTTGTGGAGTCCGGCCTGCCCAAGGCCGCGGCCCTGCAATCCGTGCTCTCACGCTCCGGCCGCGACTACGATCCCGAGGCCGTGCGGCTCTTCGCCAAGGTCTCGCATCTCGTGCAACTGCCCAAGCAAGTCCGCGAGATCACGCTTTCCGAACTCGCGCCCGGCATGGTCCTGGCGAGCGGCATCTTCAGCCCGCACGGCCTGCTGCTGATCAGCGAAGGCGAACGGCTCAACGAAGCCACCATCGCCAAGATCAACAGCCACAACCACGCCACCCCCATCGCGCAACGGCTGCTCGTGCAGACGTAGCGGCGAGCGTCCCGGCCCGCCGGATCAGCGTGGCAAATCCGTCCTCCGCCGCGAGCCTGAGCTTGCGCGCCATCGTCGTGTCACACGATTCGCCTTAACTCCGGCCATCAACCCAAACCCCAAAGCCTGCCCCGTTCGGCTGTCCCTGACCCTGGTCCTAACCTCTTCGGCTTGGTTCCAGGAATGCCCCCTACTTTGCTTCCCCAATACACATCGACGCCGAGCTTGATCAGGCGATGGGGTTTCGCGCCGCACGCGACGGGAGCAGTCGGGACGTGACTGGCAGTAATCGCGGCCACGGCCGCTGCAGGGATCGGGGAATTTGGGGGCATCATAGCGATGGTCAGCCTGCGCCTTTGCGCCCGCCTGACTACCCCATGTCACTTCGGCTTTGCCCGGACAACCTGTCACCTGTCTCGCCGGTTCGAACCTTGTGGTTCCATCGGGCTACGGTCATTCTGGAGTCGGGATGAAGAAATTCTCAGGTGAACAAGTTAACCGGGCAGGAGAACTCCTTCTCTCAAGCGACGTATTCTAGGATGAGCGTCGTTTTGCGGAAGTGATGGAGGTGCTTTCCTACTGGCGCTCCGAGCATAGCTTGCCTCTCACGCTAGCATCTGAACGCCTCCAATCAGTTGCTCTAAAGAACGACAGGAAAGCAATTTTTGCCAAGAGGCTTAAGCGGTTCGTTTCGATCGTCTTGAAGCTTCGGCGGTTTCCGTCGATGAGTTTGAGAAACGTCCAAGATATTGGCGGCTGTCGCGCGATTTTTAGTAGCCGGAAGAAACTGATTCAAACCCTGAGGGATTTGAAGAGACTTCCAGAGTTCAGATGGGCGGACGGCAAGGTGCGCATCAAGGACTACATCCAGAAACCCAAACCTGGTGGATATCGCAGTGTTCACATTATCGGACTGTTTCCAAGTGAGTCCCGCCAGACGCGACGTATTGAAGTGCAGCTTCGGACGCGAATTCAGCATTACTGGGCCACAGCTTTAGAGATCGTCGATCTTTTCACGCAACAGGCTCTCAAATCGAATCAGGGGGACCCCGAATGGCGGGAATTATTCAGAGAACTTGGTGAGCATTTTGAACTGATGGATTCTATCCACCTTTTCGAAGGCATGAACCTCGCAGCGAAACGCCGCGCATATCGTGATCGAATTCGGGACGATCTAATCCATCAGCAAAGCGCGAAGGAAATCAGGTTGTGCTGTAAGAAACTACGCGTGATGAAAAAATTTGCGGCGTATGCGGGCTCACTGGTTGTAGTCGATGAGCAGCTTTCGGAGCTTAAGCAGCCTGGGTTTGTGTTACTCAAAATCGATTTGGAGGGGCAGAAGGTCGACTCGACAGTTTTTGCGGAAGACAATTCACGCTCAGCAGAAGCTGAATACACCTCGTTGGAAGCTGCCACAGCAAATGCAGGTGGTGTCGTGGTAGCGCTCGTTTCTTCTACGGCAGTAGGCGGCATCAAAGAGGCGTATCCGAACTATTTCGCCGATTCCTCAGAGTTCGTCCAACTTCTCGGTTTGATACTCGAAGATTAAGGCGAAAGTGAGAGAGCCGGACGGGTCATGAGCCGGACGGTATGAACCGGCTCGCACCCGCGCTCCGCCAGGGAGGCCAGACTGCGTCAGGTTTTGGTGTTTGGGGCCCTACGATTAGCAGATGTGTTAAAGACTGGTTCGTTTCGCCCGCGTGGCTATGCCGCGCACGGTCCGCATCGAATACGCCGGGGCGGGGTTCGTCTTCTTCCGCCATCCCGCCCGCGCTACTCGTTGAATTCGTCGCGCTGTTTCGCGCGCTCGTCGTCGGCCTTGAGCGCCGCGGCCAGCACCGGATCGTGCTCGGCTTCGCGTTCGCGCATCCGGCGTTCGAGCGCGCGGAGGTCCTCCTCGCGCTGGTCGAGTTCGATCTCCTTTTCCTGCTGGGCCTGCACTTTCTCGAAAAGCTTGGTCTCCGACTCGTCGATAAACCGCTCGCGCTCCGCCAGCGACTGGCGGGTCTCCTTGATGGTGGCCTCCTGGCGGTCGAGTTCCGCCTTCACTTGGTTGAAGGCGCGGCGTTCCTCGGGTGAGACGATGGTTCCGGCCGCCGCGGGCTTCTGCGCCACGTCGAGGAGCTGCGAACGGGCAAAGAGCAGCGCCTCCATCTCCGCCAAGTCGCGTTCGTGCTCGACCAAGCGCGCTTCGCCCTCGGCGATGACGCGTTCGCGTTCGGCAAGCGTCACCTCAAGCTGCTTGAGGGTGCGCTCAAGTTCGAGGAGTTTCGTGGCGGCGGGATTGGGTGAGCCGTTGAATGGCGAACGCGTCTCGGCCACCACGGCCATGATGGACTCGCGCGCGGCGACGGACGCGTCGAGCGCGGTAAATGGCATCTTCGATGCTCCCCGACGGCGCGGCAGCGCGAGCGGGTGCGCCGTCGGCCGCGGCCGGGGACTGGGCGCCGGCACTGGAACAGGCGCGGGCATGGCAATCACCGGCCCAAGAGCCGGGCAAACCAACCGGAGCGCTTGGTCTTGGCCTGCGCCGCCGCGGGCAGACGGAGGTGCGGGCGGAGGAGTTCGGCCGCACGGTGCGCGACCGCGGGATTGGTGATGGCGCTGAACTGGCGCTCAAGCGTGCCGCCCGCGGCCAAATCCTTTTCGATGGCCGCGACATCGTCGCTGAACCACGCCGTCGCCAGCTCGACCCGGGTCTCGCCGTCCTGCGCGCGCGCTGCCTGGCCGACCGCCTCGATGAGATGCAGCCCCCGGTGCCCGCGGCGGAACGGCAGCACCTGCGCGAGCGCCGCCTCGTCGATGTGCGAGAGGGCGTTGACCAGCTTCTTGAAATCCCCCCCCAGGATCACGTTTTTCGCCATGCTTTGGGCAAACACGGCAAACTCGCCGAGCGTGGCGAGCCGCTCAAGTTTGCAGAATTCCAGCGTGTCTGCGTCGAGGGCCGTGAGCGCGATCGGAAAATTCTCGGGAAGACTGAGCTTGGCCATGTTCTTCAGCATCGGGTTCTCCCGCGCGGAGGCCGACTCGGCATTCTCGACCATGTCAGCGAAGGGGCTGTCGAACGCGAGCGTCTCCTTGATGATGAGGATGAGGCTGTCGACGAGTTCGGGCGGCTGGCCCTTGGCCTCAAATGTCTCCACCAGCTCGTCAAACGTGAGATCGATGTAGGCCGAGGGGGTCTGGCCTGGGCCCTTGATCGGCCACGCGGGCAGGTCGAGATTCTCGGCCAGGCTCTGAAGCGCGGTGTCGGCCATGATCGAGGTCGAGAACGCCGTGCGCACGTCGTCCCATTGCTTGGCGGTGGATTTCATGGTGATCATGGTGGCGAAAAAAGAAGGTCCGGAAGGACGGAAGCCGTCAGGCAAAGCATCAGCCCTGCACGTGCTGGAGCAACTCGGCGGCGACTTTGCGGTAATCGTTGATTACGTTGTCCCCGGCCGCGGCGGCATCGGCGGATTCGGAACTGACGAGCGCGACCGGCAGGCCGAGGGCCACGGCGCGCCGCACGACCATCGCGTCGCGGATCTGCGCGTCGAAGATCTTCGCCGTGGGCGCGGCGCGTTTGGCGGTCTTGAATTGATTCAGGCGAAGCTGCATGCGCATCTTGGGCACCTCAATATCGACCCCGGTCTTGATGGAGTTGAATATGATTCCCTGAATTTGCGCCGGGGTCCCCATGCTGCCCTTGCGAAAGCTGGCGGTGAGCTGGTGGAATTTCTGCAATTTCTCCACCAGCAGCGTGAAGCCGATCAGGCTGAGCGCGTCGGGGTTGGCCGGGACGTAGATTTCGTTGGAGGAGAACACCCCGCATTGCGAAGCGCGGAGGATGTTGGGCGGACAATCGAACAGGATGAAATCGTAGTTCTTCTCCACGCCCGCCAGCTGCTCATAGAACGTGAGGTAGGGCGGCTGCGCCGGGTCGAACTCGAAATCGCTCTCAAGGTCCACGAGGTTGAAGGTCGTGGGCAGCAAATCGAGGCCGGGCAGGAGCTTCTCGCCCGAGCGGCCCTCGACCACATCCTGATGAATCAGCTCCCGCAACTGGGCCCCCTTGTTGAAAATCGAAAAAACCGAGCCGGTGTCCCCGGTGTTGATCTTGTTCCAGCGGTCGAGCTTCAGGAGCCAAATGCTCGCGTTGGACTGCGTGTCGAAGTCGCACAGCAGGACCCGCTTGCCCAGCTTGGCGAGCGCGGCCGCGGTGTTGACGACGAGGGATGTTTTGCCGACCCCGCCCTTGTAGTTGATGAAGCTGATTTTTCGCGCCATGCGTGGTGTTGCCCAGTGCCTATCGGACCAGCAACGCGTGAACTTGCGTCCCGCTATTATGCTGGGCCAGAAAAAAGCAGGCTTCCGGGAATTTACCGATAATTTCGCTCGTGAAAAAATCCGATCTTCGCACCGCCATTCTCCAGCAACTGCGCACTGAACTCGCGCGCCAGGCCCGCGCGGCCGAGACCTCCCGCGACGAAGCGATCAGCGAAGAAAGCCGCGCCGAGAGCAAATGGGACACCCACAGCCAGGAGGCCGCCTACCTCGCCCAAGGCCAATCGCGGATCGTCCACGAAATCGGTGAGAGCATCGCCCTCTACGGCAACCTGCCCCTGCCCGATTTTGCGCCCGGCGACGCCATCGCAGTCGGCGCGCTCATCCAGCTGGAGGCGGCGCGCGGCGGGAAGCACAGCTCGTATTTTCTCGGACCCCGCGCCGGCGGGCTCGAGCTGAACCTCGACGGCCACGACGTGCTCGTGCTCACGCCGCAATCGCCACTCGGCCGGCAGCTGCTCGGCCGCCGCAAGGGAGACACCCTCGCCGCGCCCGGACGCAGCGCCGCCGCGGCGCAGAGGATCGTGTCGGTCCTCTGAGCGCCGCGGCGGCGCGCCCCTCCCCAAAAAACTCAATCGTTGAGACTGAAGATCACCGGCACCGTCATCCGAAAGCCCACGACCTTGCCGTGGCGCTTGCCCGGCTCGAACCGCCATTTTGCCACCGCCCGCAGGGTCGGCTCCTCGAAAGCGCGGGACGAGGATCGGGTGACACGCGCATTGTGCACGACGCCGCTCTCATCGACCTCAAACTCAACCATGACCTCACCCGGGATGCCGTTCTTCTTTTCCTCGAACGGATAGAGCGGCGCGGCTTGGAAGCGGGCACGGGGCGGGCTGTCCAAGTGCGTCGCAGGGAGGATATTTTTTCCGATGTCGGCGCCCCCGATCAAACCGCCCTCCAGACCCGATTCGGCGAATCGTTTCAGATCGCCAGTTTTAACCGGAGTGATCGGCGGCGGCGTGATGATGAAATCATCTGTCTTGATCTCGATCGGAGGGCGCTCGTCACCACGGGGCACATCGATCGGCTCGCCCTTCTTCACCGTCGGCTCATCTGATATCAAATCCAACTTCACCGGTTCATCGGGCATCAGGTGCAGATCGCAAACGATGATGATGGGCTTGTCGTCCGGCGCGGCTACGGCGACGCGCGGCGAATCGGGAAAACCAAAAAACAGCCCGCCGTGGATAGCGAGCGCGAGCGATGCGGGAATGAGGAATCGTGTGTTCATGGGATAAGCGCGGGGTTCGATTCTTTCACGCGCGAGACGCACATTTCTTAGAGGGCCGCGCCACATTCCATGCAGACCGGGATTGATTCGGGCGCGGGTTTCCCGTTTCTCCGCGCGATGCGCCTGCTTGTCGTGCTCTTCCTTTCGGTCTGCTCCGCCGCCTTGGCCGCGGTGCCACCGGAGCTGGAGGCCGCGCTGAAAACGTTTCGCTCTGATCCGCCGCCGGGCTGGTCCTTCACGCAAACCACCACGGCCGAGGGGCGCTCGACCATCGAGCGTTGCGACGCCGCGCTGCCCGGCCATGCGCGATGGTCCCTCGTGCGGAAGGATGACCGCGCGCCCACCGCTGCCGAAATCACCGACTACGCGGAGGCCCGCTCGCGCCGCTCCCGCACCGGCACCGCGCCGCGCATCACGGAGCAATTCCTGCTCGAAACGCTCGAGACAGTCGCTGACGACACCGAGCGCTCAACCTACCGCTGCCGCCTGCGCCGCGGGGAGAACCGCGACGACACCGCCCAGCATCTGCGCGCGACGCTCGTGCTTCACAAAGCCAGCGGCGTGATCGAATCCATCACGCTGGCGAACACGGAGCCGTTCCGCCCCAGCTTCGGCCTGAGCATCGCGGAGCTGAAAACCGAAATGATCTACGCGCTCCCGGCCGCCGCCGGTGCACCGAGTCTGCCGCAACGCGTCACATCGCGCGTGCGCGGCACGGTGTTTTGGCTCAAGTCCCTCGATTCCGAGATGACCGTGACGTTTTCCAACTACGAGCGGGCCGTGAAAAAATAGCGCGCGGCCTCAAGCCTCCGCCGTCCACTTGAACACAAATGCGGTCAACGGGGGCAGCGCCACGGCGATCGAGTGACTGAAGCCGTCGCACGGGATCTCCTCGGCCGTGCGGCCGCCGTCGTTGCCCACGCCGGTGCCACCGTAGAATTCGCTGTTGGTGTTGAGCACCTCGCGCCAATGGCCGCCGCGCGGCACGCCGATGCGGTAATCGCGCGGGCCGCCGCCGAAGTGGCACACCGCCGCGTAGAGCGTGCGCTCCGCCGGATCGCTGCGCAGATAGGCGATCAGGTTGGCGTCGGCGTCGTGGCACGTGAGCCAGCGAAAGCCCTGCGAGTTAAAGTCATTCCGGCACAGCACCGGATCCGAGGCGTAGAGCTTGTTGAGATCGCGCACCAGCAGGCGCACGCCTTCGTGATCGAGGTATCGGCAGAGGTGCCAGTCGAGGCTCGAGTCGTGGGCCCACTCGCGCGATTGCGCAAACTCACCACCCATGAAGAGCAGCTTTTTCCCCGGCCACATCCACATGTGGGCGTAGAGTGCGCGGAGGTTGGCGGCTTTTTCGCCGATGTGCCAGGCGCCCATTTTAAAGAGCATCGAGGCCTTCCCGTGGACGACTTCGTCGTGGGAAAACACCGTCACGAAATTCTCCGCATACTGGTAGAGCATGCCAAACGTCAGGTCGCTGTGGTGGTGGCGGCGCACGATCGGCTCCTTGGCGAAGTAGCGGAGCGTGTCGTTCATCCACCCCATGTTCCACTTGTAGTCGAAGCCCAGGCCGCCGTCGCGCGTAGGCTTGCTCACGCCGGCAAACGACGTGCTCTCCTCCGCGATCATCGCGACGCCGGGGTGGTAGTGGTGCACGAGATCGTTCACCTGCCGGATGAAATCGATCGCCTCGAGATTCTCCCGGCCACCGTGGCGGTTGGGGATCCACTGGCCCTCCTGGCGCGAATAATCGAGGTAGAGCATCGAGGCGACGGCGTCCACGCGCAGGCCGTCGAGGTGGTAGCGGTCGAGCCACGCGAGCGCGCTCGCGACGAGGAAACAGCGGACCTCATTTCGCCCGTAGTTGAAGATCAGCGTGCCCCAGTCCATGTGCGCGCCCTGCCGCGGATCCGCGTGTTCGTAGAGGTGCGTGCCGTCGAACTCCGCCAGCGCAAAGCTGTCGCGCGGGAAATGCGCGGGCACCCAGTCGAGAATCACGCCGAGGCCGCGGGCGTGCAGGTAATCGACGAACCACGCAAAATCATCCGGCGTGCCGAAGCGATGCGTCGGCGCGAAGAACCCCGTGACCTGGTAGCCCCACGACCCGTCGAACGGATGCTCGGCCAGCGGCATGACCTCAATGTGGGTGAAACCCATCTCGATTGCGTAATCGGCGAGCTGCGGCGCCAGTTCACGATAAGAGAGCGGGCGGTTGGCATCCTCGGGCTTGCGCTTCCACGAGCCGAGATGGATTTCATAAACCGAGATCGGCCGGTCGGGATTGGCCGCCTCCGCGCGCCGGCGTTCCATCCAGGCCGCGTCGCTCCACTGGAATGAGGTCGTGTCGCACACGATGGCGGCATTGCCGGGCGGGCCCTCGAAATACGTGCCATAGGGATCCGTCTTCAGCCGCACGTGGCCGGCCTGATCGCGGATTTCAAACTTGTAGAGTTCGCCCGCGCCGAGACCGGGGATGAAAAGCTCCCACACCCCCGAGGCGCCGAGCGAGCGCATCGGATGGTAGCGGCCGTCCCAGTGGTTGAAATTGCCGACCACGGAAATGCGCGTCGCGGAAGGTGCCCAAACGGCAAACGACACGCCCTTGACGCCGCCGAGATCGCGCTGGTGCGCGCCGAGCTTTTCGTAGATGCGGTGTTCGTTGCCTTCGTTGAACAGATAGAGGTCCTGCGCGCCGAGCGTCGGCAGGAAGCTGTAGGGATCGAAGAACTGGCGCAGCTCGCCGTTGGCGTAGGTGGCGCGGAGCTGGTAGCGGAAAACCTCGGGCCGTTTGGCGATGAAAACCTCAAACACGCCTTCCGGCGCGAGGCGGGTCATCGGATAAGCCTTCGGCGGCCGCGCATCGATCTCGACGACCTCGCACGCCGTGGCGCCGTGGATCATCGCGCGGGCGACGACGCCCTTGCTGCGCTTCTGCGTCGCCGGGTGCATGCCGAGCACGGAGTGAGGCGAGGCGTGGGTGGCGCGCACGAGCGCCGTCAAATCGGTGGGAGTAAGGATCACGCGGAGGAAACGAGGTGGCCCCTAACGTGGGTGGGGAATGCGGCGGCGTCTAGCCCCGATCCACGCCATCTCATCGCCGGCCGGGCTTGCCTGCGCCCGTCGCGGCGTTTTGCTGCGCGCGTGATGCGTCCTCTTGCCATCCTTCTGGTCCTCCTGGCCGCGGTGTCGCCGCTTTTCGCCGCGCAGGCCGGACTGAATCTGGTGGCCGACGACGTGCAGGCCCGCCTCGTCAACGGCGCCACCCTCGTCGAAGCCAAGGGCAACGCGCGCTTCGCCGGCGACGGCATGCTGCTCACCGCCGACGCGATCCGCTTCGATCAGCGCACGGAGTCGTTCCACGCGACCGGCCACATCGCGCTCACCCGCGGCACGGTGCGCCTGCTCGCCGATCGTCTGACCTATCGGCGCACCGACGGGCAGTTCTCGGCCGAGGGCGTGCGGTTCGGCTCCCCGCCCTATTTTGCCGAGAGCGAGACCGCCGAGGGCACGCCCCGGGAACTCACGCTGCACCGCGCGCGCTTAAGCTACGGCGAGCCCGGCGGCTGGCAGCCGACGTTTCGCGCGGAGAAATTCACCTTCGCGCCCAACCAGCGGGTCGAAACCGAAAACGCCTCTGCCGGCATCGGCCTCACCCAGCCGCTGCCTTTTCCGAAATTCGCGCACGACTTCCGGCAGCCGCTCGAGGCCGCGGTGACACTCAACGGCGGCTTCCGCCGCTCGCTCGGGGCCTTTGCCGAGGCCGGCGTGATGATCCCGGTAAGCCGCCCGCTGAGCGTCGGCCCGGACCTCGGCCTCTACACTTCCCGCGGTGTGATGATCGGACCGGCCGCCCGCTACACCGCCGCCAAGGACCCGGAGAAACTGCGCGGCACCTTCCACAGCGGCTATATCCGCGATCACGGCGACCGCAGCACCGACCTGCTCGGCCAGCCGATCCAGCCGGACCGGGCGTGGGCCGAGTGGCAGCACCACCAGCAGCTCGCGCCCAACCTCACGCTCAACGCCCAGCTCCACTGGTGGAAAGACTCCGAAATCACGCGCGATTTCCGGCCGCGGGCCTTTTTTCCCGTGCAGGAGCCGGACTCGTTCGTCGAGGCGATCTATGGCGGCGAAAACTATCTCGTGACGGCGTTCGCCCGCGTGCAGCCCAACCGATTTCACCGCGTGCAGGAACGCCTGCCCGAACTGCGCTTCGACTTGCTGCCGCTCGCCCTGCCGGGCGGTTTCATCGAGCGCTTCAGCGCCAGCGCCGCTGCGCTGCGCGAAGATCCGGTCGGCGGCGTCGGACGCGAACTTCGCAGCGACCGCCTCGATGCCTACTATCAACTCACGCGCCCCGTGGCGGCGACGGAGTGGTTCGCGTTCACGCCGGTCGCGGGCGGACGCGTGACGCACTACGCGAGCCAGCGCGGCACCACGCAAGCCAGCCCTGGAAACTACACCCGCGTGCTGGGCGAACTCGGCCTCGACGCCGCGCTGCGCGCCAGCGCGACCTTCGATTACAAGAGTCCCGTGTGGAAAATCGACGGGCTCCGCCACCTCGTCACCCCGCGCGTCAGCTACCGCTACATCCCCGAGGCGGAGAAAGGCCGCGCCCGCATTCCGCAGATTGATCGGGAATCGTTTTCGACCTACCTCCAGCCGCTCGGACTCGGCGACCGCCGCAACATCGACGATCTCCACGCCACCAACACGCTGCGCCTCGGCGTCGACAATATCCTCCAAACCCGCGATCCCCAGACCGCCACCCGCGATCTCCTGCTGCTCAACGTCGCCGCCGATCTCCGCTTCCGCCGCCCGCCCGGCACGCGCGATCTCTCGGAGATCCACAGCGAACTCGCCCTCACGCCGGCGCGCTGGCTGCAGGTCGATGTCTACCAGAGCTTCTCGCCGCGCAACTTTACCCAGCGGGAATTCAATTCCGGCATCACCCTCCGCGACGGCCGCGTCTGGTCGCTGCGTTTCTCCAACAATTTCCTCCGCCGCCAGCTCGAAGACTACGCGATCGACGGCCGCCTGCGGATCAACGAGCGCTTCGAAGCGCGCACCAAGCTGCACTACGACGCCCGCAAGCGCCGCTTCAACGAGCAGGCCTACGGCCTAGCCCATAATCTGGGCAACACTTGGCTCATCTCGTATACCGTAAGCCTCTACGAAGGCCGGCGGCGCGAGAACAGCTTCGGCTTTAACGTCCAAGTCGACACCGTGCGCTTCTGATGGCGCCCTGCGCCCCATGAGCGTCGCCGCCAACCAAGCCCAGGTTTTCCTCCGGCTGCTGCGCGCCCTGCGCCCCCGCTGGCACACGGATCACGCCCTGGCGCGGACGATCCAATCGCTGCTCACCGGCGACCGCAGCTTTGGCTCGCGCGACCGCCGGCTCTATCGCGAACTCATTTATACCACGCTCCGCCATCTGCCTTGGATTGAACCGTGGTTGGAAAAGGAGCCCGCCGAGGTCGTGCGCCGCGCCGCTTGGCTCGCCGCCGAGCTGCCGGCCACGCAGGCATTCCGCGCCGAGTTCGCCACCGGCGAGGCCCCCGCCGGTGATCGCGCGGAGCTGCTGCCCGCGTGGTTTCGGACCGAGTGCCCGGAGATTTTTTCCGGCGAGGAATTGGCGGCCCAACTCCGCCGCGCGCCCCTCTGGCTGCGGCTTTCCGGCGCCGCGTCCGCCACCCTCAGGGAATTCGACGCTCTCCGCTGGGCGTGGCACCGGTCCGAACTTCTGCCCAATGCCGTGCGCATGTTGGACGAGGTCGACGTCACCCGGACGCAAGCCTTCCAGCGCGGCCGCATCGAGGTGCAGGATATGGGCTCGCAGATGGTGCTCGAGACGCTCGGGATCGCGCCCGGCGGCCGCTGGCTCGACGCCTGCGCGGGGGCCGGTGGCAAGTCGCTGCAGCTCGCCCGCATGATCAGCGCGTCCGGCACGGTCGAAGCCTACGATATCCGCCCCAGCGCCCTCGCCGAATTGCAGGAACGCGCCGTCCGTGCCGGGGCGCGCAACATCCGCCTGATCGCGCGCCCCTCCACCGGCGACTACGACGGCGTGCTCGTCGATGCCCCGTGCAGCGGTTCCGGCACCTGGCGCCGTTCGCCGCACCTCAAGTGGACGACCACCCCGGCGCTCATCGCCGAACGCGCCGAACTGCAGCACACGCTCCTCGCCAAATTCGCCCACGGGGTGCGACCGGGTGGCCGCCTAATCTACGCGACCTGCTCGCTGAGCGTCCGCGAAAACGAGCAGGTCGTGGCCCGCTTCCTCGCCGGCCACGAGGGCTTCGAACCCGTGCCGCCCGCGCACGCGTTTGGTTTCACGCCGCGCGGCGACGGGCTCACGATCTTTCCTGCGCGGCACGACACGGATGGTTTTTTCGTCGCCGGTTTCCGCCGCCGATAAATTCCTTGCCGCGCCCCCTGCCCGCCCAACGCTCCCGCGACCGTGGCCACCGTCGTCCCCGATTCCGAATACCGCATCAAGCTCCAGATCTTCGAGGGGCCGCTCGATCTGCTGCTGTTTCTCATCCGGAAGAACGAGCTCGATATCTACGATATCCCGATCGAATCGGTCACCCGGCAATACATCGATGCGCTCCACGCGATGCGCCAGCTCGACCTCGACGTCGCGGGCGAGTTCTTCGTGATGGCCGCCTCGCTCATGGAGATCAAAAGCCGGATGCTGCTGCCCAAGGGCCAGCACGCCGTCGATCCCAACGCCGAGGACGAGGAGGTCGATCCGCGCTGGGAGCTCGTCCACCAGCTCCTCCAATACAAGAAGTTCAAGGAGGCCGCGGCCACCCTCGCCGATCTCGTCGAGACGCGGCAGAACCTGATGGCGCGCCACGTCTCCAGCCTCTCCGCCAGCGACACGGATCGCCCCCTGCGCGCCGTCGATCGCATCGAACTCTGGAACACCTTCAACATCGTCCTCCGCCGCCTCGCCGAGAAGCTCGTCGTCGGCGAAATTCACGACGAGGCTGTCACCGTCGCCGACCAGATGGAGTGGCTGCTCGGCCGCCTCGTCGGCGGGCAGACATTCGTGTTCTCCCAGCTCTTTCCCGAAGGTGCCACGCTGCGCCGGCTGGTCGCCACGTTTCTCGCCATGCTCGAACTCACACGCCTGAAGAAAATGCGCCTGCGCCAGGACGAGGCGTTCGCCGACATCATCGCGGAGGCGGTCGATGAACGCCCGCCCGAAATCGAAATGCCGCTTGAAACGATCGCGATCCCACCCACGGTGACCGCGTGAGCAAAGATTCCCGCAAACCCGTCCGGAAAAAGCGCAAAACCCCCGGTGTCGCTGGCATCCTCGGCGTCGGCCTCGACCACGACGATGGCCACAAGCGCATCACCAGCGGGGAAAAGTTCATGCTCGTCGGCGGCTCGCAGGAAACGCACGAGCGCATGACCGAGACGATGCTCAAGACCTTCGAGGAGCTGAAGCGCCGCGACAAGCAGCTCGAAAACGTCGACCCGCGCGAACTGGGCGAGATCATCCACAAGGTGCAGCCGAACTGACCGCGCCGTGAAGCCCGACACCCGCGAGCCGGAGGATATGACGCACATCCCCTCGTGGGTCGTGGGCCTCTGCGGGGTCGCGGCAGTTGCATCCGTGCTGTTTTCGATTCTCCTCCTCCTGAACCACTGAACGCCATGTCCGAAAAGATCACCAACCTGACCACCGATACCTTCAAGGCCGCCGTCTCCGCGGGCGACACTCCCGTCCTCGTGGACTTCTGGGCGCCCTGGTGCGGCCCCTGCAAGGCCATCACCCCCGTCCTTGAAGAGCTCGCCACCGAGCTCGACGGCAAACTGAAGATCACCAAGGTCAACATCGACGACCACGACACGGTCGCCGTCGAATATGGCGTGCGCGCCATCCCCACGATGATCCTCTTCAAGGGCGGCAAGGCCGTCGAGACCATCGTCGGCCTCCTGCCCAAGGCCGCCCTCAAGGCCAAAATCTCCGCGCACTTGGCGTAAGCCAGCGCCGCGCTGCGCGTAGCGGCGGGCGTCCCTGCCCGCCGCTACAACACCAAGCCCGCCGCCATCAGCACCGCGTAGGCCGCCAGCAATTTCCCCGTCGCGCCCAGCAGAGCAATCAGCTCGCTGGGCGTTTTGCTGGCGCGCAACCGCCGCGCGTGGCTCCACGCCACGGGGAGCAAAAGCAGCGGCAGCAGACACCAAGCGCGGTGGCCCCGCGCCAGAAACCAAAACGGCACCGCCCACGCCACCGCGAGCGACGCCCCGAACTGCACGCGCGCCGCCCCGCGCCCGAGGCGCACGACCAGCGTGTGCTTGCCCGCCACGGCGTCGGTCTCGGCGTCGCGATAATTGTTCACGACGAGGATATTTGCCGCCAGCAGCCCGATGGGCACGCCGGCCAGCAGCGCATCCGCCGTCAGCCGCCCCGCCTGCACGAAGTAGGTGCCGCCCACGGCCACGAGCCCGAAGAACAAAAACACGAACACATCGCCCAGCCCCACGTAGGCCAGCGGCCAGGGCCCGCCCGTGTAGGCCACACCGCAGACGATGCTCGCGATGCCAATCGCCAGCAGCCACGGCCCGCCCCAAGCGAGCAACCCCAGCCCGCACAGAAACGCCGCCGCAAACACCGCGATCATCGCGCGCCGCATCGTCGCGGGCGCGACCAATCCCGCCGCCACCGCGCGCCGCGGGCCCACGCGCGCCGCGGTGTCCGCGCCGCGGAGGAAATCGTAGTAGTCGTTGGCGAGATTCGTGCCGATCTGCACGAGCAGGGCGAAGCCGAGGCAGAGCCCGGCGGCCGCGGGCACCCACGTCCCGTCGCGCCACGCGAGCGCCGAACCCACCAGCACCGGCGCCACGGCCGCGGGCAGGGTGCGCGGACGGGCCGCCTCGATCCAGATTTTCAGACGGCTCCCGTTCATCGCGGCGCGCGGTAAGCCTGCGTGGGCGGCACGGCCAGTTCCCGCTCGAGCTCGCGGATGCGGCCGAGCACCACCGTCGCGGCCGCCGCATGGTCCTCGAGTGGCAATGTGGGATGCAGTTGCACGAGCCAATCGAGCGCCTCGCGAGATTTGCCCGCCCGGCGCAGCAGCTCGGCGTGCAGACGCGCCGCGTAGTAGGGCCCGCGCGGCTGCTCCCACGCTCGGCGGTAGCTCGCCGCCGCCGCCAGCGGATCGTGCAGGCGGTTGAGTTCGATGCTCGCACGCTCGATCCACAGATCGGCGCTCGCGGGGTGAAACGCCATCGCCGCCTCGAGGTGCCGGAGGCCGAGCTGGCCCTGCTCGCGATCGATGCGTGCGCGCTCCTCCGGCGACAGGCGGTCGTAGCCGCCCGCGGCCTGCATGCGCCACGCCGCGAAGTCGTGCGCCATGATGCGCGCCCCGTTGAGCCAGAAATACAGCGGCCGCGGGTCGAGCGTGCCCACGAGCTGGATCAGGTGCTGCACGCCCGCGATCTCGCGGCGCTCCCACAGCGTGTAAACCCGGACCCACGTGAAGTCGGCGGCCAGCGCCCGGAAGCCGCCCAGCAATCCGAGCGTCACCCCCTGCCCCGCCGTGGCGACCGACGCATCCAGCCGCAGCGCCGGCTGACGCACGCGCGCCTCCTGCCACGCCGGGGCCGCGAGCGCCTGGAGCAACGCCCCCGCGCCCATGAGCCCGGCGACGATCACCAGAAGCACAAATAAACGGGAGCGCATCATAGGTGGGCGGGCACGTCCCGTGCCCGCATTCGTCCCATTTTCCCGATGCCGCCCATGCGGGCACGGGACGTGCCCGCCCACCACGCGGCTTGGATCTCGGCCTCAGAGCGCGTCGAAAAAAATTCGCGGCCGGAGGTGGTTTGCGGGCGATGGCGTAGCGGCGGGCGTCCCGGCCCGCCGAGATTTGAGCGGACGTCGTGAACCGGCGGGCCGGGACGCCCGCCGCTACCTGGGCCAGCGCCCTTTTTTGACGCTCTCTCAGATTTCACGGCGACGAAAGCTGAAGACGGCCAGCGCCCCCGCGAGGAGCACGTAGCCCGCCGCGTAGCCGCAGACGATCACGACGCTCGCGACGGAGGGCGCGTCGGCCGCCTGGGGCGAGTCGGCCAGCGCGAAGAGCTGAAAGTTGGGAAACATCGCCGCGAGCGCCGAACCCAATAGCCGGCCGATCCACGTCCCGCTGCGCGCATAGGCATCCTGCGCGAGATATTGCAGGTGGAAAATCACCAGTAGAAAAAATCCGGTCACCACGGAAAACAGCTGCGTCTGCGCAAAGCTCGCCACCAGCAGCACGAAGGCCGCGAGCACCGCGAGTTTCAGCCACTGCATCAGCCCCGCGAGCGCGACGAGGCCGTAGCTGACCACCCGGCCCTCGGCGAATGTGTCGGGATACTCCGCCATCAACTCGCCTTCGCGCCACCAGAGCACGGCGAAGAGCAGCACGGTCAGCAGCGCGCAGAAGATCGCCGCCAGCGCCGCGATGCCGAGGAGCTTGCCCGCGATGAATTCGGCGCGCCACACCGGCTTCGCGAGCAGCGTGAGCGCCGTGCGGTTCTCGATCTCGCTGAAGAAAAGCTGCGCCGCCGCCGTGACCGTGAGCGCCGCGCCGAAAAAGGCCATCGCCCCCTGCCCGCAGTCGAAGAGAAACTTCAGCTCCGGCGCGCCGAAGTTAAAATCGCGGAACCAGCGCGCGCCGAGCACCAGCGCCAGCGCGAGCCCAAGTAAGAAAAGGAAAAGCCGCTGCCGCGACGCCTCGCGCAGCGTGTTGCCCGCGATCAGCGCCGTGCGGCGCAGGGAAAACGGCACGGCGCTCACGGCTCCCGCCTCCCCACCTTGTCCAAAAACACGCGATCGAGCCGCGCGCGCGGCGTCTCCACCGCCTCAAGTTTCCGCCCGCGCGCCGCGAGCCACGCACGCAGCTCGGCGAGCTCGGCCGCCGGCAGCGTCTCCACGACCAGCGCCTGCCGGTCGCCGCGACCAACGAGATCGGCCACCGCTCCCTCAAGGAGCAGCCGGCCGCGGTCGAGGATCGCCACGCGGTCGCACACCTCCTCGATCTGGCCGAGGAGGTGGGAGGTGATCAGCACGGTCTTGCCGCGCGCCTTGAGCTGGAGAATCAAATCGGTGATCGCCGCGGAGCCCACGGGATCGACGCCCGCGGTCGGCTCGTCGAGGATCAGCAGCCGGGGATCGTGGACGAGCGCCTGCGCGAGGCCGATGCGCTGGAGCATGCCCTTCGAATAGGTCCCGACCCGGCGGCCCGCCGCGGCCACCATGCCCACGGTCGCGAGCACCTCGTCGATCCTCGCCTCCAGCGCCGCACCGCCGAGCCCGCACATCTTGCCATAGAAGCGCACCAGCTCGCGGCCCGTGAGATGCCGGTAGAAATACGGCGCCTCCGGCAGGTAGCCAACCTCGCGCCGCGCCTCCACCCGCGCGCTCGGCACGCCAAAGATCGCGCACGAACCCGCGCTCGGCTCCAGCAGCCCGAGCAGCAGCTTGATCGTGGTGCTCTTGCCCGAGCCGTTGGGCCCGAGGAGCCCGTAAACCTGCCCCGCCTCCACGCGGAGATCGAGATGGTCCACCGCGCGGAGCTTCACGCCGCGCAGCCCGACGGAAAAATCCTTCAGCAACCCGCGCAGTTCGATCGCAGGAGGGGCGGCGACGGGAGTCGGTTCGGCGGACATCGGCGCTACTTGATGGTAAAGCCCCGGAACTCCGCCTTCCGCCGTTGCGCACTGCGCTCCACCTTGCGGATGTAGCCGTGCAAGCGCTCCTGCACCGCATCGATGAAGGCGGCGACCTCGGCCGCCGCGCCCTCGGTCTCCAGTTGCACGCGGCCATCGGCCAGATTCTGCACATAACCCGCCACTTCGAATTCCTTCGCCACCTGCATCGTCGAGAAACGGAAGCCCACCCCCTGCACATGGCCCGAAAAGAAAACGGATTCGTGATGCACGTCTGGCATGGGGCCGCGGAAAGTAGGTCGCGGGCCCATGGCGTTCAACCCGCATTTTCCGCGGCACCGGCGGCTCACCCGTGAAATCGACCTTGCACTTTGAATCGGCGGCGTTTCCCTCGCGTCTCGATCGTCGGAGAGATGGCTGAGTGGTCGAAAGCGGCGCTTTGCTAAAGCGTTGTAGGGGTTTAAATCCCTACCGAGGGTTCGAATCCCTCTCTCTCCGCCATTTTTTCGGCGTCCGCCGTGGCGCCATTTTGCTCCAGCCATGCCCTTGACCAGCCCCTTGCCGCTCGCAGCCCTGTCCGAATACTTCGAGTGGCTCAATTATCCGCTGCTCCGCATCGGCGAATCGCCGTTCACGGTCCTCGCCCTCGCGAAGATCCTGCTCTGGTTCGTGGCCATTGTCGGCGCCAACATTTTGGTCCGGAGCGTCGTCGTCCGCCGGGCGCTCGCGCTCACGCACCTCGATCCCAGCGTCCAGTTCGCCATCACCAAGATCCTCGGCTACATTTTTCTGACGCTGGGCTTCTACATCGCCCTGGTCGTAAATGGGGTCGACCTTACCTCCCTCGCCGTCGTGGCCGGCGCCCTCGGCGTCGGCATCGGCTTCGGCCTGCAGAATATCGTCAGCAATTTTGTCAGCGGTCTCATTCTGCTGGCCGAGCGGCCGATCGTCCTGGGCGACCGCATCGAGGTCAACGGCGTGGCCGGCCAGGTGACCAAGATCAGCCTGCGCAGCACGACCGTCGTCACCAACGACAACATCTCCATCATCGTCCCCAATTCGGATTTGATCACGAATCCGATCACCAACTGGAGCCACGGCGATCCCAAGGTGCGGTTCCGCGTCCCCATCGGCGTCGCCTACGGCACGGACGTGGAAAACGTGCGCCGCATTTTGCTCGAGGTGGCGGCCAGCCACCCGGCCGTGCTCAAGACGCCGGGGCCCAATGTCTATTTCGAAAACTTCGGCGACAGCGCGCTCAACTTCGAGCTCGGCGTCTGGAGCCAGGAGATGGCGCGCACGCCGCGGCGTTTCCGCAGCGAGATCAATTTCGCCATCGAAAAAGCGTTCCGAGAAAACGGCATCGAGATTCCGTTTCCCCAGCGCGTGGTGCATCTGCGCCCGGTCGAGCCGCCGGCGAAATAATTGATTGGCCCGCGCCGGCGGGGCGCGGATTTTTTTCAGGCCATCGGGCCCCGAGGCTCGACCCCGCCATGGCGGAGCGTGTATCATGCGTTGCTATGCGCATTGAAATACCTCGTGAGTTTGACCGCCTCGGCGCGGTCCGGATCTATGGCCTGCAGAAAATCTACGAGCTCGATGCCGGCCCTGGCCCCGAAGCGCCCGGCAGCGACGACGCCATCGTGCGCAGCCTTCCGGCCGACGCGCTCTACAGCGTCCAGCGCGAAATGGCCATCGTGGTCCCCGTGCGCAGCGAGCGGCTGAAGCTGATCGAGGGCGTGCTCGTGGGCATCCCGAATTCCTGCCTCGTGATCGTGGTCTCGAACAGCCCCCGCGAACCTATCGACCGGTTCTTCCTCGAGCAGGAGTCGATCGCGAATTTCTGCCGCTTCACCCACAAGCAGGTCGTGATCGTGCACCAGAAGGATCCCGCGATCGGCGCGGCCTTTGCCGCCGGCGGCTACCCGGAGCTGCTCGACGACACCGGCTGCGTGCGCAACGGCAAGGCCGAGGGCATGATGATCGGCACCGTGCTCGCCCGGATGATGGGCCGGCGCTACGTCGGCTTCGTGGACAGCGACAATTATTTCCCCGGCGCGGTGAACGAATACGTGCGCGAATACGCCGCGGGCTTCCTCATCAACGGCGGCGCCCACACACTCGTCCGCATCTCGTGGCACTCGAAGCCAAAGATCGTCGAACAGTCGCTCTACTTCGCGAAATGGGGCCGCAGCTCCCGCCACTGCAACCACGCCCTGAACCGGCTCCTGAGCCACCACACCGGCTTCGAGACCGAGATCGTGAAGACCGGCAACGCCGGCGAGCACGCGCTCACCCTCGATCTCGCGATGTCGATCCGCTACGCGACGGGCTACGCCGTGGAGCCCTTCCATTACATCGATCTACTGGAGCAATACGGCGGCGTCTTCCCCACGGAACACGGCGACATGCGCCACCTGATCCGCATCTGCCAGATCGAGTCGCGCAACCCGCACTTTCACGAAAACAAGGGCGAGGACCACATCGCCGACATGATCCGCGGCTCGCTTTCGACGGTCTATCACTCGCGCCTCTGCCCGCCGTCGCTGCAGCAGGAAATCGACGCCGAGCTGCGCCAGAGCGGGCTGCTGAAGGAAGGCGAAACCCTGCAGCCCGTGCACACCTACCCCAGCATGGCACGCCTCGACCTCGCCAAATTCTCCGCCATCGCGCAGGAAGTCGTCGAGCGTCGCGTCGGCGCGCCTGGTTCGCCCGCCTGACCAGGGATGACACCGGCCTCCTCCGCGCCCGCCCGAGCCCCGCTGATCGTCTTCACCGATCTCGACGGCACCTTGCTCGACGCGCGCACGTATTCCGCCGCGCCCGCGCGCGAGGCGCTTGCGCGGCTGGCGGCGCGCCGCGTGCCGGTCGTCTTCTGCTCCTCGAAATCAGCCGCCGAGCAACGCCCCATCCGGCGCGAACTCGGCCTCGAGCACGCGCCGTTCATCGTGGAGAACGGCGCGGCCGTCTTCGTGCCGGAGGCCGCCGGGCTGCCCGTCGCCGACTGGCCCCTCGCCTCGGGCGCATCCGGCGAGCGCGTCCATGCGCTCGGGCTGCCCTTTGCCCAAGTGAAAGCCGGCATCCGGCGCGCCTCGGCGCACGCTGCCATCGCCGTGACCGGCTACGCCGAGCTGACGGTGCGCCAAATCGCTGAGGTCACCGGACTCGACGAAGCGGCGGCGGCGCGCGCACAACGGCGCGATTTCAGTGAGACGCTCGTGGACCAGCTCCCGCCGGAAACGTGGGCCGCCTTAGAAACGGCCCTCGCCGCCGAGGGGCTGTGCGCCCGGCATGGCGGACGTTTCCGCACGGTCACCGGCGCCGAAACCGACAAGGGGCGCGCTGTCCGGCTGCTGACCGCGCTTTTTGCCACGGCCGCGGGCCGACCCGTCGTGACGGCCGGGCTCGGCGACAGCGCGAATGACGCCGGCCTGCTCGCGGCGGTTGATCGCGCCTTCCTCCTCCCGTCTGACCAGGGCGGCTGGGCACCGCTGGAGGTGCCAGGCATGCGACGGCTCGCCCGGCCCGGCCCCCTGGGTTGGAGCGATGCCATGACCGAGCTGCTCGCCTGAGCGGCCGCGCTCAGGTGATAACCGTTGAAACTTCGCGCCCCGCCGCGCTCAATGGAACTCGTCATCGCGATCCCCGGCCCGAGCGGCGCCGCGCATCGCGCCCATTCAGCCGCTCAATCCAGGAGAACCGACCATGTCCATGCGCGACGCCTACCGTCTGAAATTTGAAGCCCAGCTCGACGAACTCAACGCCCGCCTCGCGCTTGCGCGCGCCAAGGCGAAGCAGCTCGCCGCCGATGGCAAGATCAGCGCCTACGAGGAACTCGCCGACACCGAGCGGAAAATCGATGCGATGAAGACCAAGCTCAAGGGTCTCGGCTCCGCCGGCGAAGGCGCCTGGGCCGATCTCAAGGGCGGCGTCGAGACGGCATGGACCGATTTGAACCAGGCGGCCAAGCGCGCCTTCGACCGTTTCGGCTGAGCCCGCCCGGCCCATGCTGCTTTCGCGTTTCCGCCAATTCGGCCGGGCCGTCGGCCAGGCGCAGCGGCTCCGTTTCATCGTCGGCGTCTTCCTGAAATACGGCTACGACGACATCGCGGTCCGCCTGCCCCTGCCGCGCATCTGGCGCTGGCTGCCGACGAGCCGCTTCAAACGCGAGCACGCCAGGATCGCCGCGCTGCCCCGTCCCGAGCGGCTGCGGCGCGCTTTCGAGGAACTCGGCCCCGCCTTCGTGAAGCTCGGGCAGCTGCTGGCCGGCCGCACCCGGCTGCTGCCGCGCACCTACACCCAGGAACTCGCCAAGCTGCAGGACCACGTGCCGCCGGTGCCCTACGCCGCGGTGCTGGCCGTAATCACCGAGGAATTGCAGCGACCGCCGACGAAATGCTTCGCCACCATTGAGGAGACGCCGCTCGGCGCCGCGTCGATGGCCCAAGTGCATCGGGCGCGCCTGCTCGATGGCACCGAAGCCGTCGTGAAAGTCCAGCGCCCCGGCATTGAACCCACGCTTCGCACCGATTTGGAAATCATGGGGCGCATCGCCACGCTCCTCGAAACCCACGTCGAGGAATGGCAGCCGCACCATCCCTCCGTGATTGTCGCGGAGTTCGCCCGCCGCGTGGAGCACGAGCTCGATTTCGCCGCCGAGCTGGCCGGCATGGAGCGCTTTGCCCGGCAATTCGAGGGCGATGCGACGGTGCATGTGCCCCGGGTTTACCGTGCCTTGTCCTCCGGCCGGTTGCTCACGATGGAATTTGTCGCGGGCACGCCCGCCAGCCACCTCAGCGTGCTGGATGCCGCGGGCCTCGACCGCGCGGTGATCGCGCGTCGTCTCGCCGACCTCACGTTGCGGCAGATTTTCGTCCACGGTTTTTTCCACGGCGATCCGCATCCCGGGAATGTCCACATCCTGCCGGGCAACATCGTGTGCTTCCTCGATTTTGGGCTGACAGGTTTTCTGATTCGCGAGACCCGTGATCACGTCGCCGCCTTGCTGGTGGGCGTCGCCCAGCGCGACGAGCGCGCGGCGACGCAGGCCCTGCTGGTGCTCGCCGGCGCGGAACTCGGCGCGCCCCGCCCCGGCCTCGAAGCCGATGTGGCGGAGTTCATCCACCGGCATTTCACCGGCCCGGTGCGCGAGCTCGTCTTCATGCGGCTGCTCCAGCATCTGCTGCAAATCACCGCGCGCCATGACTTGGCGCTGCCGCCAGAGGTCTTCACCGTGATCAAGGCTCTCGGCCAGATCGAGCACCTCGTGGGCGAGCTGGACCCGGACCTCGATCTGTTGGAGCAGGCCAAGCCCTTCGTCCGCGAAGTGCACACCCGCCGGATGGGACCGCGGCGGGTGTTCCGCGATCTGATGGACTTCGGGGGTGAGACCGTGACGGCGCTGCGCACCCTGCCGCTGGAGTTTCGCCGGGTCGCGGCGCAGCTGCGGGACGGGAAGGCCAAGGTGAATTTCCGCGTCGAGGGCCTGCGCCCGCTCAACGAGACGCTGGAGCGCGTGACCAACCGCCTCGCCTTCGCGATCGTGCTCGCGGCGCTGCTCGTCGCCTCGGCCCTGGTGATCCGCGCGAATGTGGGGCCGATATGGCATGGCGTCTCGATCATCGGGTTGGCGGGCTACGTCGCTGCCGGCTTCATGGGCTTGATGCTGCTCATCGCGATTATCCGGCATGGCCGGATGTAGCCTGCCCGCCGCTGCATGAGCCGCATGCCCCTCGCCGATGTCAGGTGGCTCTCAGCCTTTCAACCGCGGCGCAGCGATCCGGATCTGCGGCCGCTGCCGCTCGGCATGCTGGGCCTGATCGTGATCGGCGCGCTGCTGCTGATGCTGCCGGGCATGACCGCCCCGGGCCGCACCCTAGCCTGGCTCGATGCATTCTTCGTCGCCACCTCGGCCGTCTGCGTGACCGGCCTGAGCACCGTCAACCCCGGGGAAACGTTCAGCCCGCTCGGCCTGGGCGTCGTGATCGCGCTCGTGCAGCTCGGCGGGCTCGGCATCGTGACCGCGAGCCTCGCGCTGGTGATGCTGAGCGGCGAGCGCCTCTCCCTCGCCCACGAGGGGGCCGTGGCCGCCACCCTCGGCCGGCTCCAGCGCGCGCGACCGGGCGAACTTTTCGGCTATAGCTGCGCGGTGGTGGCCGTGAGCGAATTGGCCGGAGCCGTCGTCCTTTTTGTGCGTCTGTGCGAGGTGAACCCCACCGCCGACCCAGGTGAACTCGCCTGGGTGGCGGTCTTCCACGCCGTGAGCGCGTTTTGCAACGCCGGCTTCTCCACGTTTCCCGAAGGCCTCGTGCGCTGGCGCGACGACCCGTGGCTGCTCGGCGCGGTGGACCTGCTGGTGTTTGCCGGCGGCATCGGCCTCATGGCGTTGGTCAGCCTTCGTTACTTTCATTTCTGGCGCCGCGATCCGCGGCAGCGCGGCCAGCTCGCGCTCCAGACCAAGCTGGCGCTCGCCGTTTCATTGCTGCTCGTCCTCGCCGGCCTTGGCGCGACCCTGCTGTTCGAATGGAATCGCGCCTTTGCCGCCGAGCCTTGGTCGCAAAAAATCTCCCTCGCGGCGTTTCATTCCTTCATGCGCACGGCGGGCTTCACCGCGACCGACCTCGCCGAGATGCATCCGGCCACGCTGCTTTTTTCCCTCGGCCTGATGTTCATCGGCGGCTCCCCCGGGTCGATGGCGGGCGGCATCAAGACGGTCACGTTTGCGATCCTTTTTTGCACGGCGCGCGCGGCCCTGCTCCGGCAGGAGAATGTCCAGATCTTCGGCCGCCGCCTCGATCCGCGGATAAGCGCGATCGCACTCATGATCATGCTCCTCGCCCTCGCCGGCACCACCGCGGGGATCGCGGCGCTCATGATCACTGAGATCGGCCAGCCGGCGAGCGCCACCTCGCACCACTGGCTGGGGCTGGCCTTCGAGGCCGTGTCGGCCTTCGGCACGGTCGGCTTCAGCACCGGCGTGACGCCGCTGCTCACCCCCGGCGGCAAGATCGTCATCATGATTCTCATGTTTGTCGGTCGCGTCGGACCGCTCATGCTGGCCGTCTATCTCGTCCGCCCCGTAAAACCCTGGCGCGTGCGCTTCCCGGAGGAAGACGTGGCGCTCGGCTGAACCCTTTCCCATGGCCAAACGCATCTTCATCCTCGGAGGCGGCCGCTTCGGCGTCCACCTCGCCCACCGCCTCTTGGAATTCGGCTGCGAAGTCGTCATCGCCGACCACGAACCGCGGCGGGTGAAGGAACTCGCCGCCGAAGGCCTCAACGCGGTCGAAATGGACGCCGACGACGAGGGCGCCCTCAAGGAAAGCGGCGCCCTGAAAGCCGAGGTCGTGGTCGTCGCCATCGGCGAGAACATGCAGACCAGCATCCTCACCACCCTGCTCCTGAAGCAGCTCGGGGCCAAGCGGGTCGTCGCGCGCGCCGTCGATGCGAAGCACGCGCAGGTGCTGGAGCGGCTCGGCGCCGACGATGTGGTGATTCCCATCCGCGACATGGCCTCACGGTTGGCCGAACGCCTGCGCGACGACACCAGCGGCGAACGCACCCCTCTCGGCGGCGATTACCTCCTCGCGACCATTCCGCTCGGCCCGAAGCTCCACGGCCAGACTCTAGCCGCCGCCCAGATCCCCCTCCGCTACGGCATCACCGCCATCCTCCTGAAGCGCGCCGATGGCAATCGGGCAAAAATCGAGGAGGCCACGGCCCAATTGAGGCTCGCCGAGGGCAGCGAGCTGCTGGTGGTGGGGGCGCGCGAAAAGCTGAACCACTTCGAGCGCGACTGCGGCCGACCAAAGGCGAAATAGTTTCCCCTGCGGGGCCGGTCAAACCAGTCTGGCCGCCGCCAGCTCTACCCCAGAAACATCATGACCTCCCCTGCCTCGCCCGCCGCCACGCCGCCGCCGGCCCGCACAAGCCGTGTGCGCATCTTTTTCAACGGTTTCGCCGTGGGCGTGCTGCTCACCGGCGCGGTCGTCTGGTATGTGCGCTACCAAAGCCAGCTTCACCCCGAGGCGCAGCAACGTTTCCAACAAGCCTCCTCCGCCGCCACCGATGCCGCCGGTGAGGCGCTCTATCACGCGAGCGTGGCGCTCCGCTCGAAGATGGAGACGCTCGATCTCAAGCCCGAGCAGGTGCAGGAGGAACTCGCGCGCGCCGGAAAAATCGTGCGCCGCCGCGCACGGGAACTTGCCAGCCAAGCCGCCGACGCCGGCGCCGACACGTTGATCACGACCGCCATCAAGACCCGGTTCGCCGCCGACCGGGAGCTTTCCGTGTGGTCGATATCGGTCAGCACGACAGACGGGCGCGTCACGCTCGACGGCACGGTGCAATCCCCCGAACAACTCGCCCAGGCCGTGGCCCTGGCCATGGAAGCCGACGGCGTGCGGGAAGTGACTTCCAACCTGAAGCTAGAGCCCAAGAAACCATGAATACCCGCATCAAACTCATCCTTGGCGGCCTACTCCTGCTGCTCGGCCTCATCTTTGCGGTGCAGAACTCCACCGTCGTGACCGTGAAGTTCCTCTTCTGGTCGCTCCAGGTCTCGCAAGCCCTAGTGATCTTCCTCACCAGCGCGGCCGGCATCCTGGGTGGATTCTTCCTCGGGACCGCTTTCAAGATTACGCGCCAGCGCTGAGGCCGGTTCCGGCCAAGCCCGCGGTTTCGCTCTCGCCTAAAGGACCGCGCCCAAAAAGCTGCCTCGCGTGACGGGCTCAATGTGGATCGTGCTGGGGGTGTTGGTGGCGACGTTCGCTCTGATCGTCACCGAAAAGCTGCGCGCGGAACTCGCCTCCGTGGGCGCCTGCTGCGTGCTGCTGCTCACCCAGGTGCTGACGCCCAGCGAGGTGTTCCCGCACTTCGCCAGCGAGGCCGTCGTCACGGTGGCTGCGATGTTCGTGCTCAGCGCCGCCTTGGACCGCACCGGCGTAATCGAGGAGGCGGCGCGGGTGCTGCAGATGCTGCCGCTGCGGAGCGAGCGCATCGTGCTGTGCCTCGTGCTCCCGCCGGTCCTCGTGGTCTCCGCCTTCGCCAACAACACGCCGGTCGTCGCCGTGTTTCTGCCCATCATGACCGCGCTCGCGCGCGAGCGGAAGCTCGCGGCCTCGAAGCTGCTCATCCCGCTGTCATTCGCCTCGATCCTCGGCGGCTCCTGCACGCTCATCGGCACCTCGACGAACCTCGTGGCCAGCGCCGTGGGCGAGCGCGCCGGCGTCGCGCCCATCGGCATGTTCGAGATGGCGCCGCTCGGTCTCGTCCTCGCCGGGGTCGGCCTCCTTTATCTGCTGGTGCTCGCGCCGCGGCTCCTGCCGCAGCGCGAGACCGTCACCTCCCTGCTCGGCGACACCCCCGGCCGGCAGTTTCTCACCGAGGCCTTCGTGCCTGCCAATTCCCCGCTCATCGGCAAATCCGCCCGCGAGGGCCTCGCCCGGGTGCTGCCACGGGGACGACTCGTCGAACTCGTCCGCCACGATCGCATCCGGCTGGCCGACCCCGCCAACACCCCCCTCGCAGCCGGTGATCGTCTGCGTGTGCACATCGACGCCGAGGGCGTCTCCGCCCTGAAGCAGCGCAATGTGCTCGACCTCCAGGCCAAGCAGGCCGGCGACCTCGCGCTGGGCGACACCGAGGAGA
Source organism: Opitutaceae bacterium (assembly GCA_030693515.1). Classification (GTDB taxonomy): domain Bacteria; phylum Verrucomicrobiota; class Verrucomicrobiia; order Opitutales; family Opitutaceae; genus ER46. The sequence continues at coordinate 82,169 of JAUYAK010000003.1, read as the reverse complement.
CCCAAATCGTCGAGTGCGTGGTCGGCCCGCAGTCGGCCTACCGCGATCTCTCCATCAGCGAGGCCGGCATCCGGCGGCGCTACGGCGTCGCCGTCCATGCGCTCCACCGCGCCGGCGTGAATTTGCGCGCCGACTTCGATGCGGTCCCGCTCCACACCGGCGATGTGCTCCTGATTGAGGCGGGCCAGGAGGAATTCGCCGCCCTCTGCGCCGGCGGCCAGCTCCTGCCGCTCGCCGGCGGGCGGCGCCCGCCCCGGCGCAGCAAGCGCTGGCTCGCGGGCGCGCTCATGGGCGGCGTCGTCGCGCTTTCCGCCTTCCAGGTGATGCCGGTTTCGGTCGCCGCGCTCGTGGCCGCCGTGCTCGTCATCGCGCTCGGTTGCCTCGATGCCGACGAGGCCTACCGCGCCATCGACTGGTCCTGCCTTTTCCTCATCGGCGGCATGCTCGTGATCGGCTTCGCGCTGGAAAAGACGCAGACCGTGGATCTGGTCGCGCGCTTCGCCTCCAGCCACGCCTCGGCCCTCGGGCCGATGCTGATGCTGAGCGCCATCATCCTCGCCTCCTCGGTGCTCACGAATTTCCTCTCCAACAACGCCGTCGCCGCGCTCCTCGTGCCGCTCTCGATCGAGATGGCGCGGCAGATGCACGCCGACCCACGCCCCTTCCTGATGGGCGTGGCCTTCGGCGCCTCGGCGTGTTTTGCCACGCCCATCGGCTACCAGACCAACACCCTCGTCTTCAGCGCCGGCGGCTATCGCTTCGCAGATTTCATGCGCGTCGGCATCCCGCTCAATATTCTTCACTGGTTGCTCGCGAGCGCGTTGATCCCCATCTTCTGGCCGTTGACTTGATTCCTCCGATGCCCACGCCCGAACGCACCGAAACCGACTCGATGGGCGCGATGCGCGTGCCCGCCGCCGCCCTCTACGGCGCGCAGACCGCGCGCGCCGTCGCCAACTTCCCGATCAGCGGCCGGCGCTTTCCCCGATCATTTCTCCGCGCGCTCGGTTTGATCAAAAAGCATGCGGCCCACGCCAACTCCGCGCTCGGCGGCCTCCCTCCCGAGCTGGCCGAGGCGGTGAGTCTGGCCGCGCAGGAAGTGATTGATGGAAAACTCGACGACCAGTTCGTCGTGGACGTGTTTCAGACCGGATCGGGCACCTCGACCAACATGAACGCCAACGAGGTGATCGCCCATCGCGCGAACGCCTTGCTCGGCGCTCGACCGGCGACGGCGGTCCATCCCAATGATCACGTCAATCGCGGCCAGTCGAGCAACGACGTCATGCCGTCGGCACTCCACCTGGCGGCGCTCGAGGGCATCGAGCGCCGCCTGATCCCTGCCCTGAAAGGCCTCGCCGATGTGCTCGCGGCCAAGGCCATCGCCTGGGACCCCGTGCTCAAGATCGGGCGCACGCATCTGCAGGATGCCACACCCATCCGCCTCGGCCAGGTCTTCGGTGGCTACGCCCACCAAATAAGGCACGGCGTGGCGCGCCTGCAAAAGGTGGAGCCCTCGCTCGGCGAGCTGGCGCTGGGCGGCACCGCCGTCGGCACCGGCCTGAATACGCACCCGGATTTCGCCCGCCGCGTGATCGCCGGCCTCGCGCGCGACACCGGCCTCGCCCTGCGCGAAGCCGGCGATCACTTCGAGGCCCAGGGCGCCCGCGATGCGTGCGTCGAGGCCAGCGGCGCGCTGAAGACCGTCGCCGTCAGCCTGATCAAAATCGCCAACGATATTCGCTGGCTCGGCTCGGGCCCGCGGCTGGGCTTGGGCGAGCTGAAGCTGCCCGCGACGCAACCGGGCTCCTCCATCATGCCCGGCAAGGTCAATCCCGTGATGTGCGAGATGGTGATCCAGGTCGGCGCGCAGGTGATCGGCAACGACGCCGCGATCACGTTTGGCGGGGCCACCGGGAATTTCGAGCTCAACGCCATGCTGCCCGTCATCGCCCACAATCTGCTCGAATCCATCGACCTGCTCGCCAACGCGAGCGGCGTGTTCACCGAGCGCTGCGTGGCGGGCCTCGAGGCCGACGCCGCGCGCTGCGCCCACAGCGTCGAGCAGAGCCTCGCGATGGCGACGGCGCTGGCCCCCGCCATCGGTTACGACCGCGCCGCCCGCCTCGCCAAGCTCGCCGCCGAGAGCGGGCGCACCGTGCGCGACGTGGCCCGGGAGCACGCGGGTCTGCCGTCAGCCGAACTCGACGCCCTGCTGAATCCACGGGCGCAGACCGGCCCGAATTCAAGAAAAGATTCGCCCCCGGCCGGCTAGGCTTTCGCGCCCATGGAACTCTACCTCGTCCTCGCCATCGTAGTCGTGGCCGCCGTGCTGTTTGCGACGGAGAAATTCTCCGTCGATATCGTCGCCCTGCTCGTGCTGGGCGCGTTGGTCGCCACCCGCCTCGTCACGCCGGCCGAGGGCATCTCCGGCTTCAGCAACCCGGCGACCGTCACGGTCGCGGCGATGTTTGTGCTCAGTGCCGGGCTCCACCGCAGCGGCGCGCTCACCTTCCTCGGCCGCAAGCTCATCGAGCACGGGCGGAACGAGACGCTCCTGCTCGTGTTCATCATGACCGCGGCGGCGCTCGTCTCGCCCTTCATCAACAACACCGCGGCGGTCGCGATCTTCCTCCCGCTCGTCATCACCGCCGCGGCGTCGCGCAATGTCTCCGCCTCGAAGCTGCTCATCCCGCTCTCGTTCGCCTCGCAGTTCGGCGGCGTGTGCACGCTCTTCGGCACCTCGACCAACCTGCTCGTCAACTCGATCGCGGAGCGCAACGGCCTCGGGTCGTTCGGCCTTTTCGAATTTGGGCAGCTCGGCCTGATCATGGTCGCGGCGGGCATGATCTATTTCCTCGTCCTCGGCCGCTGGCTCCTGCCCTCCCGCCGCACGGGCCAGCTCACGGAGAACTACGCGATGGGCGACTACCTGACGGAGCTGCACGTGCGGCCTGAATCCCCTTTGATCGGGAAGACGGCCCGGGAAGCCTTGGCCGACACCAAGCTCGATGTGACCATCATCGAGATCCACCGCGGCGAGCAGCGGCTGTGGAACCCGGCGAGCAGCGTCGTCGCCGAAGGCGATGTGCTCCTGCTGCGCGGGCCGTGCAAGGAGCTCTTCGAGCTGAAGGACAAGCTGAAGCTCGAGCTGGCGCCGAAATTCCACCTCGAGGACAAGTCGCTCCAGACCGAGGAACTCGAGCTGGTCGAGGCCATCGTCGCCCCGCAGTCTCGCCTGGCCGGGCGCACGCTGAGCGAGGTGGATTTCCACCGCCGCTTCCATGCCGTGGTGCTCGCCATGCACCGCCGCGGCCAAGTGCTGCGCGACAAGCTCGCCGACACCTCGCTGCGCTTTGGCGACACGCTCCTGCTCTACGGGCCCAAGTCCGACATCGCACGGCTCCGGGCCAACGAGAACTTCGTCATCATCGGCCCGCCCAGCGATGTGAGCGTCGACCGCCGCAATGCCCCGCTCTCGCTCGCGATCGTCGCGCTGGTGGTGGTGCTCGCGGCGTTCAAGGTGCTGCCCATCGTCGCGACCGCGCTCCTCGGCTGCGTCGCGATGGTCGTCACCCGCTGCCTGCGGCCGGAAGACGCCTACCGCGCGATCGACTGGAAAGTCATCATGCTGCTCGCCGGCGTGCTGCCGCTCGGGCTCGCGCTGGAGCGCTCCGGCGCCGCCGGCATTCTCGTCGATGCCGCGATGAGCGTCGCTCGCGATGCCGGCCCGGTGCTCATCCTCGGGGCGCTCTACATCCTGACCGCGACCCTCACGGAATTCATGAGCAACAACGCCGCGGCCGTGCTGCTGGCCCCCGTGGCCATCGCCACCGCGGCGAAACTCGGCGCCGACCCGCGGCCGTTCCTGGTGGCGGTCGCCTTCGCGGCCTCGACCAGCTTTGCCACGCCCGTCGGCTACCAGACCAACACTATGGTTTACGACGCCGGCGGCTACCGCTTCCGCGATTTCATGAAAGTCGGCATCCCGCTGAACCTGATCTTCGCCGCGCTCGCGACGTATTTCATCCCGAAGTTCTGGCCGTTTTAGAATCCCCCTCTTGTCTCTCTTGAAGTTGTCGTTTCGACACTCCACCCGCCGCCCAGCGCCTTGTAGAACGCGACGCGGTTGACCTGGTCGGAGAGCTGCGTCGCCACGAGCGCCTGACGGGCGTGCATACGGCGAGCGCTGCGCGTCGAGGGGCACGATGTAACTCCGCAGGCTTTCGCCACCGCCGGTCCGATCCTGCGCAGAAGATACCTCGCGCCGTTGCCCGAGCGGGCGTCGAAAAAAATGTCCGAGGTAGGAGACTGCTTGCAGGCGATGGCTGCGTGGGCCGACCACCTGCGTCCTGAATCGCCTGCAAGCAGGCTCCTACCTCACCCCCCGGACAGTTTACCGCGTTCCCGGGGAATTAGTTTTTCGACGCCAGCTCACCGCCAGCCCAGGCCGGGCGCCACGTGCGTGAGAATGGATTCCAACACGTGGACGTTATACGCCACGCCCAGTTGATTGGGGATGGTCAGCAGAATGGTATCCGCCTCGGCGAGCGCTTCATCCTTCCGGAGTTGTTCGATGAGCACGTCCGGTTCCGCCGCGTAGCCCCGCCCGAAAACCGCCCGCGTGGTCGCATCGAGAAAACCAATCTGATCCTGCTGCTCCCCGTCGCTCCCGAAGTAAGCGCGATCGCGATCGTTCATGAGGGCAAAGATGCTGCGGCTCACGGAGACGCGGGGCGCGCGGGTGTGACCGGCTTCGGCCCACGCCTTCCGGAAGGCCCGGATCTGCGCGGCTTGCTGCACGTGCAGCGGTTCGCCCGACTCGTCAAATTTGAGGGTCGAACTCTGCAGGTTCATCCCGTGCCGGGCGGCCCAGACGGCCGTCGCATTGGTCGCCGAGCCCCACCAGATCCGCTCGCGCAAACCCGCGGAAAACGGTTCGAGCCGCAGGAGCCCGGGCGGATTGGGAAACATCGGCCGCGGGTTGGGCTGGGCAAAACCCTTGCCATCGAGCAGCCCGAGAAATGTTTCGGCGTGGCGCCGGCCCAGCGCCGCATCCTCCTCCCCGGCCTTGAGCTGGTGGCCAAAATGACGCCAGCCGTCGATCACCTGCTCGGGCGAGCCGCGGCTGATGCCCAGTTGCAACCGTGAACCCGCGATGAGATCGGCCGCGCCCGCGTCCTCCGCCATGTAGTGCGGATTTTCGTAACGCATGTCGATGACCGCGGTGCCGATCTCGATCGTCTTCGTGCGTGCGCCCACCGCCGCCAGCAGGGGAAACGGCGAGGCCAGTTGCCGGGCGAAATGGTGCACGCGGAAATAGGTTCCGTCCAGGCCGAGGCGCTCGGCCTCAACCGCGAGATCGATGGACTGCAACAGCACATCCGCCGCCGACCGCGCCTGGGATTGAGGTGAGGGCGTCCAATGACCGAAGGACAGGAAACCGATTTTCTTCATGGCGGTTAGTGGTATGCGGTCGGAAGCGTTTCGCAAAGCGCTCCTTCGCCCGAGCCTCCGTTGCGCCTCACGCTCATGGCGGCGGCGCGGGTGGCATTGCGGGGTGAGTAAACTGGCCCACTGTTGCTCTGCTCACACGTGATTCCTTTGGCGTTTTTCGCCTTGAAAAACCGACTGGCGCGACGGCACGGATGCCGCACAGTTGTGGAAATCCGTGGAGCCTCCCCCCTACATCTTCGCAGAGCCCGACGTGCCCAGCGTGCTCGAGGCTCAGCAGCGAAAGCTGAGGTCGGAAGTTGGTGAGCTTGCCGCGTCGAGTTTGAGCACGTCACAATTCGCGGCGACCGAACAGCGACTCCTCACGCGTTTTTCCATTGAGACGTTCGAGATCGACTGGGCCAACGAAACTGTGGCCAAGGAAGAGGTGATGGAGGAACGGCCGAGCGACCTCGGACGGGGGCGCACATTCAAGCGGCAGGAGATCGTGCTGCGCATCACGGCGCCGTTCACGGGCGACAGAAACTTGATCCAGTTCAGTCCGGTGAGTTTTGTGAACAACGCGCCGAGGGCCTATGTGCGCGAAATGTCGCTCGAATTTGTCTATCAGCGGGCGCAGCAAGAGTTGGCGAAGTTACGGCCCGACCACGACGAGAATGTCCGGATGATCAAGAATTCCGTCACGCAGATCAACGACCTGCTCGCTAAGTTCCACGAACAGCTGCCCGTTCAACTCCGGCAATTGCTGGAGGCGCGTCGTGACCAGCTGAATGTCGTCGACACCCAGCTGGCGGACCTTGGGTTCAACATCCGCCGGCACGAGGGGCCTGCGCCGGTGAGCTTTCCGGTGACACGGAAGCAGATCATCCAGCCACTGCCGCCGGTAGCGAAGGCAGGGACGCCGGCGTATCGCGTGCTAGAACAACGCCACTACGACGAAATTCTCGCGTTCCTCACGAACATGAGCCTCGGGGTCGAACGCAGCCCGAGCACGTTCGGAGAAACTGGGGAGGAAGCGTTGCGCGACTGGTTCCTCGTGGCGTTGAACGGGACGTTCCGGGGTGATGCCACAGGGGAGACGTTCAACCGCGAGGGGAAGACGGACATCGCTATCCGAGTGGACGGAAACGTGATCTTCATCGCCGAGTGTAAGTTCTGGGGCGGGGAGAAGGTGCTGCTTGCGACGATCGACCAGTTGCTCGGTTACCTGACGTGGCGCGACAGCAAGGCGGGCATCCTGATCTTTTCACGGAACGCGGACTTCACTGCGGTGCTGAAGCAGATTCGCGACGTGGTGGCCAAGCACCCGAACTTCGTGCGGCACCTTCCCTACTCGACCGAGACAGGTTTCCGTTTCCTGGTGCGAAACAAGACCGACAAGGAGCGCGAGCATGTGGTGACACTCCTTGCCTTCCACATCCCGAAGGTTTGATCGGGCAACTGAAAATGACCGAGCCGCTGAGACGACACTCCGAACGCGTGATCTATCTCAAGATCTTCGTGGAGGCAGCGCGTTGCGCGAGGTCGGTGTGGGATTTGGAAGCGGGACGGACCTACATCTTGTGCGACCTGCAACAGATCCCGGACAAGGAGGTGCGATCGCAGGCTCAGGAGGGTTTTCAGCGAGCGATGAGCACCGCGGAGGCAGTCCAGACGGATCGGCCCGACATGGTGGCCGGGATTGTCGTTGGAGGGATGCGTGAGCTCCTCGACTACCTCGAGGCGAACGATGTCGGCGACAACACCAACTGCGATGTTTCCTCCTGAGGTAAAAGAGAAAGCCATGCTAGCCTGCGGGCGGCGGTGCTGCCTTTGCCACAAGTTCGCTGGCGGGAAGATGGAATGCCATCACATAGATCCTGCTGCAAAGGGCGGAAAGAACACTTTCGAAAACTGCATTCCCCTCTGCTTCGACTGTCATGCCGAGGCGGGCCACTACAATGAAAAACACCCCAAGGGGACCAAGTTTTCGCCGGCGGAACTTCTGGGTCACCGCGACCGCTGGTTCGCGACAATCGACAAAGGCGTCGGGCCAGGTGCGCCTGGCGACTATTTGGAGTTGGACCGAAAGCTCTTTGTCCGCCTTTACGGCCTATTGGGCGGCAGCAAGAAGATGATCCACTTCCGGGACCACGACTATGATAACGGATACGACGTTAAGGTGGAATATCGGCTCGAAGACTTCTCTCACGCGGCCGGGATGCCGGAATGCGAGTTCTTTGACGCCGAAATGGCGACGGCGCTGGCGGACTTTCTCACGGCGATCAGTAGCTACAACAACGATTTCACGAATCGTGTTTGGTATGATGGTGATCGCGCCAACATTCCGCCCGAGTGGCTTTACGGACGTAAGCCACAGGAGAAACGGTTCCTCGAAGCAGTCGAGGTAATGAACAAGGCATCGACTAAGATCTGGCTTTCCTTCGCGCAGTTCGTGAAGACGGCGCGGCTCAGACTGAAATTGGAGCTCGAGTAGCACATCGAAGTTGTGTCAATCGGGGAGGCGTCACCTTCATTCCTCCTTCGCGCCGCCGTCGTAGCGGGTGGCGTTACGACGGTGCCGTCGGCACCGAGTTGAGAGTTGAGGGAGGAGAGTTGAGGGATCGATGCGCTGAGCGGAGAGCCGAGGGCTGAGAGCTGAGAGACCGATCCGATCGGAGCGGTTGGCGTTAAGCTCATCGCTTACGGCGTGGACGAAAACGTCCGCAAGCCTACGGGCCGATGTTCAGCCGGAGCGTGGTGGCCAGCCGCCGTTGGTTCGCATCGAACGAAAGAAAGGTGGTCGCTTTCAGCAGCCGGGCGCTGGCGACGTGCAGAATATCAAATGAGCGGTGCCCGCCGTTCAAGGTATGAAGTTCGGACAACCGTGAGGCCTCCGAGACAATGGCCGGCAAATCGCAGGAAGCCGGCTGTAGGTGGCCGCTCTTAAAATCGGCCTCGAATGCGGCTAGAGAGGCCCGCGCGTCAGCCGGGGAGATGACTTTGCGAAATGCAGCGAAGCGAATTGCATTGCCGAGCTCGTAACGACCAAGCGTGGTGACCGTGATCGGTCGTTGAGCCTGCTGCGCCCAACTTTTGGCCGCAGGGGTGTGAGCGTCGTTGCCAAACAGCGAAAAGAGAAAACTCGTGTCGGCGACTACGGTGGCCATGTCAGGCGCCTTGACTGTCGGCCAGGAGCGCGCCGCTTTCGTCCGCCGTCAGGGTGGTGGACCAGGCCCGGCGGCTGAGCGCGGCACTCTGCGACCAATCAACCTGCGTCGGTTTCGCCGCGGTAGGCGGAACGACCTTCGCCACGATCTTTCCCCGGCGCGTCACGTCGACTTCTTCGCCTTTGGCCACCCACTTGAGCACCTGGGAATAATTGTTCCGCAGCTCGCGCACCGTGGTCGTTTTCATGTGCGACACAGTGTAGCACATTGCAGTCATGTCAATCGGTGAGGCGTCGCCGTCATTCCTCCTTCGCGCCGCCGTCGTAGTGGATGGCGTGGCGGGCTCTCAATGAGGCGTTGTTGAGAAAGCATTCAGTGGTCAGCGACGGTGATCAGCTTTGGACTCTTGCTGGGCTGAAAGCTGATTGCTGACGGCTGATCGCTTCGTCGTGCAGACGATCACTTCTTCGCCGGGCTGGAGGAGGGCGCTGACGAACGCTTTGACGGCGCGGCCCGGAGCCGTGCGTCATCACGCAGCGGCTTGGTTTGCTGGAGCATTTCTTTCTCCCAGATGCCGGCGATTTTTTCCGAGGCACCGGCGTAAGCGGCGGCGGCCCGCCAGCCACCGAGCGTCGCCGCCTCGACTTCGTCGTAGATCGTTTTCGCGGCCCGGGCCGGGATGCCGCCAATTTCCGCCAGCTTGGTCAGTGGTTCGAAACGGGTAGGGATTTGGGGACGGCCCAACCACGTCAGCGCAATCAGGACATTGGCGACATTCGGGTTGAGGTCGTAGGCCGGCGCGAGCGTCCACGTTCGGTCGGTTTCGTGGTAGCGAGACCGGAACACGTCAGGTCTTGATTCTCAACTGCGTCACCTGCTTGCGGCGCGTTGCACGGTAAAGAGTCAGGACGAAGTCAGGTCGTGACGTCTTCAATCTGCCTCCCGGTCCCGCGGAAGAGTCTGACCCATCTCACGTGGCGAGTGATTGAGAACCCGGAGAACGATTCGCAGTTCACTGCCGGCTGAAGCCGTGACCGCGGATGCGTCCAACGTGAAGGTCACATCTTGAGCAGACGCGGTCAGCATTGGGCGCTGCCGGCGAGAACGCACACCAGGGGCGAACGAATGGTTTTCACGGCTTGTTTTGCTTTTCTCTGGTGATCTTGGCGGCCTTTTCAGGCGGCGGATTTTTCTTCACAATCGATTCCACGCCGGGCTCGGGATCACCGAAGGCGCGGGCGACGAGGCGGGCCTGCTCCAGCTTGTGCGCGTTGGCCGAGCCGGTCGCGGGGCTCGCGGATTCGGGGCGGCTCAGCAGCGCAAAGGGCAGCCGGCCGCACAACGTCCGCCCGAACCGATCGTGCAGGTGGCGCCAGGCGCCCATGTTGGCCGGCTCCTCCTGCACCCAGAGGACGGGCGTGCCGTCCGCATAGGGTTGCAGCGCCCGCTCCAGCACTTCCGCGCCCAACGGGTAAAGCTGCTCGAGGCGGATGATGGCGGTGTCGGTGCGCTGCTGCTCCGCGCGATAGGCCGCGAGGTCGTAGAAGATTTTTCCCGTGCAGAGCAGCACGCGTTTGATGCCCGCTGCGGGGGTGTCGTCGACGAGGACGCGTTGGAAGCCGCCGGTCGCGCAGTCCGCGATCGGCGACACGCACTCCGGATGGCGCAGCAGGCTCTTCGGGGTGAAAACGACGAGCGGCTTGCGCCACGGGCGCAGGGCTTGGCGACGAAGCAGGTGAAACAGTTGCGCGGGCGTCGTGGGCTGCGCGACCTGGATGTTGTCCTCGGCGGCGAGCTGGAGGAACCGCTCGACCCGCGCGCTGGAATGCTCCGGTCCCATGCCCTCGAACCCGTGGGGCAGCAGCAGCACGAGCCCCGAGAGCCGACGCCACTTGTCTTCGCCGCTCGTGACAAACTGATCGATGATGACCTGGGCGGCATTCACGAAGTCGCCGAACTGCGCCTCCCACAGCACGAGCCCGTCCGGGCAATCGAGGCTGTAGCCGTATTCGAAGCCGAGGGCGCCGGCCTCGTTGAGCGGGCTGTTGACGATTTCCACCGGCGCCTGGCCTTTCTGAATGTGCTGCAATGGCACGAACGGGCAGCCGTCGTCGTGATCGTGCAGCACCGCGTGGCGATGACTGAACGTGCCGCGGCCCGTGTCCTGGCCGGTCAGCCGGATGCGCACGCCGTTCGCCGCGAGGCTGGCCAGCGCGAGCGCTTCGGCCGCGCCCCAATCGAGCGGCTTCTTGCCGTCGGCCATCTCCGCCCGGGCCGCCAGCAGGCGCTCGAGCTTGGGATGCAGGTGAAACGCCGCCGGCACCGTGGCGGCGCGACGCAGCCACTCCGCCAGTTGCTTCGCCTCCGCGCGTGCGACTGTGCCTTCATCCTCCGGCTCCGGCCCGCCGGTGTAAGGCCGCCAGAGCGGCGAAGGCTGCTCATCGCTCGCGCTGGTGTCGCTGCGCGCGCCCTCCAGCGCGCGTTCCAATTCCGCCGTGCGGGCCTCCGTGATCGCGTCGGCATCGGCGCGCGTGAGGCCATCGTGTTCCAAGAGGTGCGCGAGGTAGGCGTCGCGGACGTTCGGGCGCTCGGCGATGGCGCGATAGAGCACCGGCTGGGTGAAACCGGGCTCGTCGATCTCGTTGTGGCCCCAGCGGCGGTAGCCGTAGAGGTCGATGAACACGTCGCGCTGGAATTCCTGCCGAAACTCCAACGCGAGCCGCACCACCTGCGCGACGGCCTCGGCGTCCTCCCCGTTGACGTGGAAGATCGGCACCTGAAGCATCCGCGCCACGTCGGTGGCGTAATCGGTCGAGCGCCCGTGCTCCGGGCCGGTGGTGAAACCAATCTGGTTGTTGATGATGATGTGCAGCGTGCCGCCCGTGGCGTAGCCGGGGAGGCGGCTGAAGTTTAACGTCTCCTGCACGATCCCCTCGCCGGCGAAGGCGGCGTCGCCATGGATGAGCACGCCGAGCACCGCCCGGCGCTCCTGGTCGTCGCGGCGATCCTGGCGCGCGCGCGCGCGGCCCAGCACGACGGTGTTGGCGAATTCGAGATGGCTCGGATTGAAGCACAGCGAGAGGTGGAGCTTTTCGCCCGCGCCGGTGCGCCACTCGCCGCTATGGCCGAGATGATACTTCACATCGCCGCGCCCCAGCCACAGCTCCGGCTGGTCGTCGGCGAAGATGCGGAAGATCTCCCGCGGGTTCTTGCCGATGATATTGGTCAGCACGTTGAGGCGCCCACGGTGCGCCATGCCGAAAATCACCTCGCGCACGCCCTGCGCGCCGGCCTGCTCCAGCGCCAGATCGAGCAGCGGGATCAGGGTCTCGCTGCCCTCGAGGGAAAACGTCTTCGCGCCAGCGAATTTCTTCCGCAGGAATTCCTCGAAGCTCACCGCATCGGTGAGCCGGGTGAAGATGCGCCGCTGCACCGTGCGGCTGAGCTCGATCCGGTTTTGCGAGGCCTCCATGCGCAACTGCAGCCAGCGTCGCACCGCGACATCATCGATGTGCATGAACTGCGCGCCGATCGAGCGGCAGTAGGTGTGGCGCAGCCGTTCGACGATCTCACGGACCGCCAAGGGCTCGTCGTAAGGCAGGGTCTCGCAGCGGGTGCGCAAGGCGAGTTCGCCATCGGTGAATTGATAATACTCGGGCGCCAGTTCCGGTGGCACCGGGCGCGGCACACCGAGCGGATCGATGGCCGCGATCTTGTGGCCGCGCATGCGGTAATTGCGCACCAGCTCGTTGAGGCGCTCGTGCAGGTTGGCGGCCAAGGGATCCAACCGCGATTTTTCCACCGGCGCAGACTCGGCGCCGTTACCGGACTCAGGGGGTGCCTCTGTCATCCCGCCTTGGAAGATCTGGCGCCATTCGGCGGAGACCAAGGCCGGATCGCGCAGGAAGTCGGCATACAACCCTTCCACGTAGTCGAGATTGTGGACGCCGATGTTCATGGCCGTCACAGCGTGATCACATCACCCTGCACGGGCAGCAGCGGCTGAAGGCCGTATTTTTTTCGCATCAGCTCCGCCAGCGGCTCGCGGCCGCGCGCCTCGCCGTGAGTGAGGACGACCTGGGGCTTGGAGCGGGCCAACTGGTGGAACCACCGGAGTAGCTCCGTCTGCCCGGCGTGCGCGCTGAAACCGTTCAGGGTGTGGATGCGGGCCTTAACCTCGATCGTTTCGCCGAATATTTTCACGAACTTCGCGCCATCCACGAGCTGGCGGCCGAGCGTGCCCTCGCCCTGATAGCCGACGATGACCACGCTGGTGTCGGGCTGCCACAAGCCGTGTCGCAGATGGTGCAGGATGCGCCCGGCGGTGCACATGCCGGACCCGGCCATGATGAGGCAGGGGCCGGGGACGTGGTTGAGCTTCATCGACTCCTCCGGCGTGGGCGTGGGCTTCACATGATCGTGCCGGCTCGCGATGTCGCAGGCGCGCTGCAGATCGTTCGTCTCGTCGTCGAACAAGTCGGGATGGCTCTGATAAATCCGCGTCGCCTCGATCGCCATCGGGCTGTCGATGTAAACGGGAAAGGGCTTCACCGTGCCGGCGCAAAACAGCTCGTCGAGGTGATAGATGATTTGCTGAGTGCGACCGACGGCAAACGCGGGCACGAGGATGCGGGCCTTGCGCTCCACCGCGTGCGTGATGATCCGGCGGAACTCCGCGAGTGTCTTCTTGATCGTCTGGTGGTCGCGATCCCCATAGGTGGATTCGAGGAAAACGAGATCCGCGCGCTTGGGCGGTTGCGCCTCCCGGATCAAGGCGAACGAAGAGGGGCCAATGTCGCCGGAGAACACAACGACCTTGTTTTTTCCGCCCTCCTGCACCGTCAGTTCGATGCTGGCCGAACCGAGCATGTGGCCGGCGCCAAAGTAGCGGGCCGTGATGCCGCCGGCGACCTCGCGCGATTCACCCAGCTGCACCGGGCGAAAGCACGCCATCGTGCGCTCCACGTCCTCGGCCTGGTAGAGCGGCTCGACCAGCGGCCGGCCCGCACGGCGAAGTTTGCGATTGGTCCGCTCGGCATCGTAGCCCTGCACCTTGGCGGAGTCCCGCAGGATGAGGCCCGCGAGATCCACGGTCGCCTCCGTGGCGTAGATTTTTCCGGCGTAGCCATGCTTCACCAGCAAGGGCAGCCGCCCGGTGTGATCGAGGTGCGCGTGCGTCACGAGCACCGCGTCGAGCCGCTTGGGGTCGAGCTTGGCGGGCAGCACATTTTTCGCCGCGGGATTGCGGCCGCCTTGGAACAGACCGAAGTCGACCAGCAGGCGGGCATTGTCCGTCTCGACGAGATACGCGGAGCCGGTGACACCGCCGGCGGCGCCGTGGAGGGTGATTTTCATGGGGTGGTGTGCAATCGGAACAGGAAAGCCTTTCCCTACGGATCGCCACCCAGCGGAGTGCGGGCGACGAAGCCTGCCAGAGGGGGACGCGAGCAGCCGCTTTTGTCCAGCCGCGCGGCCCGATACTTCCCCCACCGGACCACGGCGGCGGTTCAGCGCTTCCGCAAGGTGAGCACCGCACACGGCGCGTGGCGGACGACACTCTCGGCGGTGCTGCCAAGGAGCAGACGCTTCAGGCCGGTCCGGCCCACCGACGCCACCGCGATGAGATCGACCTTCCGGCGGCGCGCCACCTCCACGATCTCGATGCTGGGCTGGCCCACCTCCACCAACACTGCGGACAGAATCGAGGGTTTCACGAGTTTGCGCGCCATCGCGTTCAGGCGAGCGGTCGCCGCCTTCACCAAGTCGGCGATGGGCACCGGGACATAGGTCGGAAACTCAGGCACGCTGCGCACCAGCGGAGGCTCGACCACGTGGAGCAAAATGATTTTTCCGCCGTGCTGCTCGGCCAGCGGGATCGCCGCAGCCAGCGCCTGGCGCGATTTTCCGGAAAAATCCAAGGGCACCAAAATCGACGCAAACTGCGGCGTTTTCCTTTTTCCGACGGTGCGGCGCGCGGTGCGTGGCGCGACTTTGGACGGGGATTTCCGACTAGGGCTTTTCGTTTTCATGGGGACTCGAGGGGATGGTTTCGCTGCCCGACGCCCGCAGTTGTCGGCAGCCGTGGACTGGCGCTCAAGCTGAATCCACGCGGCGCAAGGTCGTCTGCGCCCTCTTTCAGGCAACCCGCAGACTTGCGACGCAAGCGCCGTCGCGGCAGCATGGAATTCCCCACCCCATGCGCTCAACGATTCGTCTCCTCGCCTCCGGTATCTTCAGTTTCACGCTCAGTTGCTGCCCAGGCTGGTCCGCCGATGCCGCGCACAAGCAGGCTGCGCGACGTCCCAACATCGTTTTCGTTTTGCTCGACGACTTCGGCTACGCCGACTCCGGCCCCTATGGCGCGAAGGACATCCGCACCCCGCACATGGACCGGCTGGCGCGCGAGGGCGTGCGCTTCACGGACTTCTACGCCAACGCCCCCGTCTGCACCCCAACGCGCGCCGGCTTCATCACCGGCCGCTGGCAGCAGCGCGTCGGGCTTGAGTGGGCGTTCGGCTTCACGGCCGACTCGTTTCGCCGGCGCGGCACAGAGTGGGTGCGCGAGACCGACATGCATGCGCTCGGCCTGCCGACCACGGTGCCCACCCTCCCGCAAGCGCTCAAAACCGCGGGCTACGCCACGGGTGCCTTTGGCAAATGGCACCTCGGCTACCGGGACGAATTCAATCCCGTGCGCCGCGGATTCGACGAATATTTCGGCGAGTTGCTTGGCCATTCCGACTACTACACCCACACCTACTACGACGGCACCTATGCGCTCCGCGACGGCCTCGAACGCGTTAAAGCCGAAGGTTACCTCACTGACCTCATCAATCGCCGGGCGGCTGAATTCGTGCGCAAACATGCGCACGAGCCGTTTTTCCTCTACGTGCCACATCTCGCCGTGCACGCGCCATTCCAGCCGCCCGGCCGGCCCAAGCCCAGTGTGACCAAGTCCAACATGTATGACGGCGACCGCCGCATCTACGCCGCGATGGTGGAAAAGGTGGACGAAGGCCTCGGCCTGATTCTCGCGGAACTCGAACGCGCCGGGGTGCTCGACAACACCCTCGTCGTCCTCAGCAGCGACAACGGCGGCGAGCGCTACTCGGACAACTCGCCGCTCTCCCACAAAAAATCCACACTCTGGGAAGGGGGCATCCGCGTGCCCTGCCTCATGCGCTGGCCCGCGCGTCTGCCGCGCGGCGTCGTGACCCCGCAGGTCGCGATCACGATGGATTTGTCGGCGACGTTCGCGTCAATCGCCGGTGCGCCGCCTCAGCCCGGGCGCCCGTGGGACGGCATCGATCTCCTGCCGATCCTCACGGGCCATCGCGCGCCGGAGCCGCGCACACTGTTCTGGCGCATCGACCGCGCCGGGCGACAGCAAAAGGCCGTGCGTCACGGCGCGTGGAAATACCTTCAGGATGGCAACGTCGAGCAGCTCTTCGACCTCAACACGGACATCGGAGAGCGCCGCGATCTTTTTTTCCAGCGCCCGGAGATTTTCGCCGACCTCAAGGCCCGCCTCGCCGCGTGGGAAGCCGAGATGGCGCGCGAGACACCCGAGGTGCTGGTGAAATAACGTGGCGCCGAACACGCGCCGCCCATGCCCTGAAGCCATTGCTCTTTCCCGCTCGTATTAACCTCACTCCTGCCATGCTGCCCCGATTTGCCGCGCTGCTTTGCCTCGCCCTTGGTTCTCTGCGTGCCGCGGTGCCGGCGCCTGAACTCGTCTTTGCCGCTGGCTCGGACTGGGAGGTCGTGTCCGGCGGCCACCAATTCGCCGAGGGCATGGCATGGGATGCCGCGGGGCATTTCTATTTCACCGACGTGCCTCGCGCGCAGCTCTTCAAAGTGGACCGCGCCTCGGGCGAGAAGACGCTCGTCGACGCAGCGACCGGCCGCGCCAACGGCATCGCGTTCGGGCCCGACGGCCGGCTCTATGGCTGTGCGAGCGGCGACCGCTGCATCTACGCGTGGGACCCGGCGACCTGGCAAAAGACCAAGGTCGCCGAGGGCACGCAGTCCAACGACCTCGTCGTCCTCCGCGACGGCACGATCTTCTACACGGAGCCGGGCGCGATGCTCGTGTGGCGCCTCGCCGCGCGCACCTTTGCCCGCGAGATCGCCGCGAAGCTCGCGTGGGGCCCCAACGGCATCGCGGTCTCGCCCGACCAACGGACGCTGCTCGTGGCCGAGTTCAACGGCGACACGATCCACGGCTTCGCCCTGGACGCAGCGGCGCACGTCATCGGCCCCGCGAGTCCGGCCTACCGGCTCGCCGTGCCCTCCGATGGCATGGGCAGGCTCGACGGCATGATGACGCTCGCTGACGGCCGCTTGCTCATCGGCACCGCGCTCGGCCTGCAAATCGCGCCGCCGTTGTCCGCGCCGGCCGGCGCCACGCGGCTCATTGTCGTCCCGTCGCCGCAAGGCCGTCCGCGCAACAACTACGTGCGCGTGAGCCCCGACGGCGCGTGGCTCTACGCGGCCCACGCGGCCGATCTGCTGCGCCGCCGCCTGCGGCCGGGTTTCGTGCGACACTGATCCGAAGTGGCATCCGCGGGTTGCCATGCGCGGGGGTTCGCCCACCTTCCATCACCCCATGAAATC
Organism: Opitutaceae bacterium; assembly: GCA_030693515.1. GTDB lineage: Bacteria > Verrucomicrobiota > Verrucomicrobiia > Opitutales > Opitutaceae > ER46. Next base: position 64,950 of record JAUYAK010000003.1, on the reverse strand, counting down.
CCCCGGTGCCTTCCTCGCCGCCGGCCTTTTGCTCGTCGCGACGTTGCGCGGCGCTGCGGTGCCGCCGGTTTTCTCCGATGTCGAAAACCAGCCGCTCCTCGCGCAGGCAAGGCGGGTCGCCGAGGCACTGGCCTACACCGGCGGGCCGCTGCCCGACGCGGATCGCCGCGCGCTCGACGCGCTGAGCGCGGCCGCTCCCGACACCGTCGCGCGCGTGCAGGCGCTGCTTGATCCGCACTGCCTGTTTTTTGTAACCATCAACCCCGAGATGCGCGTGAAGGTCGTCGCGGGGCCCGCCGCAGCCGTGCTCGTCGAGCAGGGCTGGCGGCAGTTTCTCATCAAGGTCCGCAACGAGGCCGGCGCCACCGCGCCCCTACGCGCCACGAGCCCCAATGCCCAGCGGCTCTTCAACTCGCCGGAGGCCGAGGTCGCGGATCGCTGGCTGGAGTTGCAGATGTTCGACGCGCAGCCCTTGCGCCCGACGCTCAGCGGGCTCGCGGTCGAATATCGCATCATTCAGCTCCACAGCCGTGACGCCGGGCGGCGCGAGGCGAAGTTCTCCTTCGACGTCGGCCAGGGCACGCAGGACCTCGGCTACCGGGCCGAGACCGATGTGCTCTTCCGCTGCGAGCCCGCGCCTGAAGTAGCGCTGCGCGTCCGCGATGAGCACGGCCGACCCACGACCGCGGCCTTCGTCATCCGCGATCCGCAGGGGCGCGTCTATCCCTCGCAGGCGAAGCGGCTCGCGCCCGACTTTGCGTTTCACCCGCAGGTCTACCGCGCCGATGGCGAGACGCTCCGTCTGCCCGCGGGCCGCTTCACGGTCGATTTCCAGCGCGGCCCTGAGTCGATCCCGCAGCGCCATGCGCTCAACGTGGACGACGCCACGCGCGCGTGGAGCTTCCAAGTCCGTCGCTGGATTGATCCGGCCGCGCTCGGCTGGATCTCCGGCGACCACCACATCCACGCAGCGGGTTGCGCGCACTACACCAATCCGACCGAAGGCGTGCATGCGCCCGATATGATGCGCCACTGCCTCGGCGAAGATCTCAAGGTCGGCGCCAACCTCACGTGGGGCCCGTGCTTCGATTACCAGAAGCAATTTTTCACCGGCGTGGACGACCAGGTCTCCACGTTTCCCTACGTGCTCCGCTACGACATCGAGGTGAGCGGCTTCGGGTCACACCAAAGCGGACACCTTTGCCTGCTGCGCCTGAAGGACCAGATGTATCCCGGGGGCGACTCGACGGCGCACTGGCCCACCCTCGGCCTCAACACGCTGCGCTGGGCCAAGCGCCAGGGCGCGGTCGTCGGCCCCGCGCACTCGGGCTGGGGCCTGCAGCCGCTCGCACCCGGCAGCCGCGATTCCGCCAATAGCAAGAATTCCGGAGACCTGCGCATGGCGACGACGGAGCTGCCCAACTACGTCGTGCCGCCCTTCAACGGCATCGGGGCCAACGAATACATCGTCGATGTCACGCACCGCGTGCCCGGCCCCGAAGGCGCGCTGGTGCCTGCAGTCGATTTCATCTCGACCGTGGACACGCCTTATCTCTGGGAACTCAACATCTGGTATCACACGCTCAACGTCGGCTTCCGCACGCGCATCAGCGGCGAGACGGATTTTCCGTGCATCTACGGCGAGCGCGTCGGCCTCGGCCGCAGCTACGTGAAGTTGCCGGAGAAATGGACCTACGAGGAGTGGTGCGAGGGCATCCAGGCCGGCCGCAACTATGTCGGCGACGGCAAGAGCCACCTTCTCGACTTCGCCGCCACGCACGTCGGCGCCACGGCGCGCATGGGTGAGCGCGAGAGCGAGCTGCATCTCGCCGGGCCCGGCAAAATCCGCACGCGTGTCCGCGTCGCCGCCTACCTGCCCGTCGAGCCCGATCTCGAAATCAAGCAACGCCCCGCCAACGCCAAGCCCTACTGGGACGTTGAACGGGCCCGCATCGGCATGACGCGCGAAGTGCCGGTCGAGCTGCTCGTCAACGGCTACCCGGTCGCGAGGAAAAACGTCCTCGCCGACGGCACGCTGCGCGACGTCGAGTTTGACGCCGACATCACCCACAGCAGCTGGATCGCCGTGCGCGTGTTGCCCTCGTCGCACACGAATCCGATTTTCGTTCTCGTCGGCGACAAGCCGATCCGGGCCTCGCGGCGCAGCGCCGAGTGGTGCCTCGCCGGCGTGGATCAGTGCTGGTCGCAAAAGGAGCGCTTCATCAAGCCCGCCGAGCTGGCCGATGCGCGCGCCGCCTACGACCACGCGCGCGCCACCTATCGCCGGCTCATCACCGAAATGGTGGCGGACTGAGCGGTTATCTCATCCATGGTCCGACCAAGTCCCAGACCTGATAGACGCCGCCGAGCATCAGCGCCGCCACCGCCACCCAGAGCGTGACCGTCCACCCATGGCCCGGCCGCAGCTCCGGATCGGTGCGGTGATAGCGGAAGTGCAACGCGGCCAGCCCGAGGAAAGGCAGCAGGATGCCCTGGCCCACGCCGCCGATGAAGACGAGCGCCACGGGCTTCGGCCAGATCATGTAGAGCGCCGCCGCGTAGAGGGGCAGGCCCGCGCTGAAGAATTTCACCCACCACCCGCGGTCGGCGTCGTCGCGGTATTTCTTGAGGCCGAAGACTCCGATTGCATCCGCCGCGAGCCGGGCGTTGGCCGCCGAAGCCGCAAACGCCGTCGAGAAGAGCACGAAGAAGGCCCCGGTGAGAAACATCCAGAGGCTCCACGAACCGAGGCTCCCGAGGAACAGCTGCGCGAGCGTGTCGATCATGCCCTTGTCCGTGACTTTCATCTTCTGCGAATGCAGCACCGCCGCGCCGAGGAGGTAGAAGGCCACCGTCGCCGAAAGGTAAATGCACAGCGAGAACCACGCGTCGATGCGCATCACGCGCATCCAGCCCCGCGCGCGGTCGAACCACGCGGCGCTGCCATCGGGCTTGCCGGTATTGGCGGCGTAGCCTTTTTCCAGGCACCAGTAGGGATAGTAAATTAGCTCGGAGGCGCCGACGCCGATAATGCCCAGAGCGGCAAACGCCGTGGCAAAATTGTCCGGCAGCCGGAAACTCAGGCCGCGCGCGATATCCGCCGGCTCGATCCGAAAGCCGGTCCACTGCAGCGCACCCACCGCGACAAACGTCGCGATCGTGAAGCCCGCGACCATCGCGGTGGAGCTGATCTCGATCCACTTGTAGCTGCCAATCACGAGCAGCACGGCGCAGGAGACGCCCACCCCGAGCGCAAGCAGGGGCTTGGGCACCTGCCAGCCCCCGGCCGCGAGCGTCTCGGCCACGCCGCCCACGATGCCGCCCATCTGGCTGATGGAGCAGATAAACATCAGCAGCCAAAGCCACACGAGCCATGATACCCGGGCGCGCGGGCCGGGCACCTCGTTGAAGGCCACGAGCGGCGTCTTCTGGTGCGCGAGCGTGAAGCGCCCAATCTCGATCTGGACGAAGACCTTCACGATGCAGCCAAAGATGATCAGCCACAGCAGATCGAAGCCGACCTCGCCCGCGAGCTTGGGGGTCACGATGAGCTCGCCAGAGCCGACGATCGAAGCGGTGAGAATCAGGCCGGGGCCGATGAACCTGAGGGCGCCACGAATGCTCGTGGGCGCGTCGCGGGGTGGGGACATGCGCGCGAACGCTGGGGCGGCGTCGCGGCTCGGTCAAGCCGCCGCCGGGTCCGGTCGTCTATCAGTTTTGCGGCGGGATAAACCCGCTGCCACAGGTCTGATCGGATTCGACTGATCCACTGCGCCCGGTCCGGCGCCAACCTCACTCCTCCTCGTCGATCGGGCGCTCGAGTTCCTCGCGGCACTCGGCGATCACGCGCAGCCAGACCTCGCGCAAGTCGAAGAAACGGGGCTGGGCTTCCTCGCGCCACGCGCTCAACTGCGGCAGACGGCCCACCGCATCCGCGTTGATGAGCGCAAAGGAGGCGTTGAGCGCGCTCAGCGCCCGCTTGAAGAGGCTCACGGCCATCGCGTAGTCGCCAAAGTCGAGCGCATGGACGGCCTGCATGGCGAGGTCCTGACCGCGTTGGAACGAATCGAACAGCGCCAGCGCTAGCGACGGCGGCACGCGGGCGGGATCGTCGGCGAGTTTCCGCCATGAGCGGGTCAGGACCAGATAGATACCCTTGGTCGCGATGTAGATTGGATTCTTGTGGAGCGTGTAGACATCGTCGTCGTCGTCCTCCTCCTCGTCGTCGGCCTCGTCTTCCTCCACCCAGCCGGCCTCGCCCCACTCCATCCGCTCGGCGACATCGTCGATCCGGGTGGCGGGATCCTTGCACGCTTCATAGAACTGCACGTAGCGATCCACCTCGGCGTCCTGCTCGCGCAGGTAGCGCTCCCAGTCGAATTCGTTCCACGCCACATCACCGCGATCTTCCCACTCGTTGTTCGGGTCGCCGCCAGCGTTTGGATTGCTCATCGGTTGGCCGGAAACAGAGGAGCGCGCGGAAGCGAAGGCAAAGACAAAATCAGCGGTCACGCCGCCCGCAGCCTACTTGAACCGCGCTTGGGCCCGCTGGAAGCGCTGATAGACCTCCTTGGCCGAGAGCAGCTTCAGATCGCCCACGGGCGCCTGCACGACGACGTTGCCCGGCGCGTTGGGCGGATAGGGCCCGAAGAGCCGCGGATCCGTCGGGCCGAAGATGCCCAGCACCCGCACGCCGAGCGCCGCCGCGAGGTGCATCGGCCCGCTGTCGTTGGCGATCACCCAGTCCGCGCGCTTCACGAGCGCGGGCAGGGAGACGAGGCTCGTGTTGTTGGTGAGGTTGAAAAATTGCGCCGGGGGAAACGCCCCCCGATCATGCACGTAGCTGCTGCCGGCCCACACGACCTTGCGGGTCCGGTCCTCGCGCAGCAGCAGCTCCGTCAATTCCTTGAAACCGCCCCACGTCTTCTCCGCGCGCCGGCTGTCCACAAACATCACGATGGGCTTCCCGCCGCCGCGCGTATCGGCAAAGCTCAGGTTGAGGCTGTCCACCTCGCGAAACTTGAGCGCGCCCTGCAGCTCGGGCTTGGCGCCGATCGCGGGACAGAACTGAAGGAGGATGTCGAGCGCGTGGCTGCGTTTGCCGCCGGGCGGAAGCGGCACCTTCTCGTCGTAAAACACGCTCGAGAACTCGCGCGCGTCCGACCGGCCGATCTTCTTTTGCGCGCGCACGCGCTGCGTCATCAGGCCGGTGCGCAGCAGGCCCTGCATGTCGAAGACGTAGTCGAACTGCTTCTGCCGGATCTCCCGCGCGAGCCGCAGGAAACCCTTGGCCCCGGCCGCCCGCTCGAAGACATACACCTGATCGACCGCCGCGCAGGCGCGCACGATGGGCGCGAAAATCTCGCGCACGACCCACGAGATGCGCACATGCGCCACCTGCGCCTTGATCGAGGTTGCGACCTGCAGGGCGTGCACGATGTCGCCGAGGGACGACGGCTTGATGATGAGGAGTTCGGTCATGGCAACACGGTGGGACAGCAGAGGGTTCCACCGTGCGAAGGCTGCATGTTTCAGGCGGGGCGCGGCGCGAAATCAAACGCGAAATGCAAAGCGGGCACTGCAACCGCGATTGCCGAGTGAACGCGCGCTAGAGTTTCGCGCGGAATTGATCGGGCGTGAGACCCGCGAGCTTGGCGATGTAGCCCATCGTGTAGGCGTTGACCGGATTGTGCCGCGGGATTTGCAGCATCACAGTGCCGTTGGACATGGTGAGATGCTTGCCCTGCCGCACCACGCGGAAGCCGCATTTTTCCAGCACTCGCACTGCATCCTTCTGACCGATGCCGGGCAGCTTCGGCATAGACGTTCAGACCACCACGGTTTCGTGAGCCACCGAGCGCACGGCCGCATCGCCGCGAATTTCTTCGGCCCGCGCGGCGAGATATTCAGCGATGGCCTCGCGGATATTGGCCACAGCCTCGGCGCGGGTCGCGCCCTGCGAACAGCAGCCGGGCAACTGATCGCACCACACTGCCCAGCCTTCATCGGATTCGACGAGCGTGACGCCGTAGTTCATGGCCGCAACCTAGCGGGCCCCGCACCCGCGTCAAGGGAGGGGACTGTCAGTGACTCCCGCGAAACGAACTAAAAGCTCCAGACTGTCGCAGCGCTAGACCTTACTTGATGCCCCGGTGCCATCTGTTGGTTTGCCTCGCCTGCCGCGGCCCGGCAATCAACCCGCTTCGCGTGCTCCTCCCTTTGCTCAAGTTTTTAGGCCGGCTCACCGCCGCCACCCCTGAGCCGGGGCTGCGCGCGCTGGCCGCGGGGCTGGGCGACTTCATTTTCTTCCTCCTGCCCCGCCGCCGTCGGTTGATCCTGTCGAACCTCCACCACGCTTTTCCCGAAAAATCCGCCGCCTGGCGCCGCGCCATCGGCCGCGAGAGCTGCCGGCGGCTCATCGAGACCGGCTTGCTGTCGCTCGCCACGCCGTATCTCGACGCGACCCGCTGGCGCGCGATTCTCACCGGGTCCCCGGAGCTGCTGGCCGTCCACGCGCGCCACGCCCGTGATCCGGCGCCCACGCTCATCTGCTCCCCGCACCTCGCCTATTGGGAGGCGCAGACCGCGCAGCCGCTGCTCGTGCCGGGCACGTTCCCCGAGTTTGGCATCATCTACCGGCCGCTCGACCACCCGGCCACCGACGCCTTCGTCAAAGCGTCGCGCGAGCGCTTCGGCATGAAGCTGCTCTCCCGCAAGGAGGGCTTTGCCGAGGCGCTGAAAATCCTCCGCCGACGCGGCATGGTCGGCGTGCTCTTCGATCAAAACGCGGGCCTGCAGGGCGCGCTCACCACGCTTTTCGGCCGCGTCTGCTCCACCACCGAGCTGCCGGGCCTGATGGCGGAAAAGTTCAACGCGCGCGTGGTCGGCCTCTTTCCCCGCCGCCGCGCCTTCTGGCGCATTGAGATCGGCGCCGCGGACATCGCACACGATGGCTCCGGGGCGACCGTCACCATCGGCCTGAACCGCTGGCTCGAAGACCTCCTCCGCGCCGACGACAACCTCTGCGCCTCCTGGCTCTGGGCCCACGATCGCTGGCGCAATCAGGACATGCCGGAGAAGCGTTTCCGACTCGAGGCCAAGCGCGATCTCCTCGCCGCCGATCTCGCCGCGCGCGGCCGCACCGCCCTCCCCCGCCGCACGCGCGTCTGGATTCGCCTGCCCAACTGGCTCGGCGACGTCGTGATCGCGCTGCCCCTGCTCCGCGCGCTCCGCGCCTCGCGGCCCGACGCCGAGATCACGCTCGTCGGCAAGAAACAGTTTCTCCCCCTGCTCGAATCGTGGGGCGTCGCCGACCGCTACCACCCGCTCCCGCCGCAGGGCCTCGGCTATTTTTTCCACTTCCGAAAACTCCGCCACGAGTTCCCCGATGTGTGGCTGCTTTTAACCAACTCTCTCCGCGGCGATCTTGAGGCCCGGCTCACGGGTTGCCGCCAGCGCTTCGGCCTCGTGCGGCCCGGCAAGTCGCGGCCACTCCTGTCCCATGCCTACGCCGTGTCGGCGGACTTCGACGAGCGCACTCACCCTCAGCTGGAGCTTTGGGAAAAGTTCTTCCGCCATTTCGGCCTCGCGGCCCCGCTTGATGTCACTCCGCTCCAGCCCACGAGTGCGCCCGCCACCGCGACGATCGCGCTGATTTGCGGTTCAGAGAACACCCCCGCCAAACGCTGGCCCATCCCGCACTGGCGCGCGCTCATAGAGTCGCTACCCAAAGAACGTTTCGTCCTCCTCGGCACGGCCAATGATCGCTCCATCACCACCGCCATCGCCGAGGGCTTCAGTCCCGACCGCGTGGAGAATCTCGCGGGGAAAACCGATCTGCCGGCGTTCGTGGCTCAACTCCGCGCCGCGCGCCTGCTCGTGACCAATGACACCGGTGGCATGCACCTCGCCAACGCCCTCGGCATCCCGCTGCTCGCGCTCTTCGGCCCGACGAATCCCCTGCGCACCGGTCCGGTCTTCTCCTCCCCCGCACGCATCCTTCAGCCGCCCGGTTGCCCGCTCACCGGCGGTGGTGACCTCTCCGATCTCACACCCGATACAGTCGCCGCAGCCTTGCGCGCATCCCTCTCCTCCACAGTCTCCTAGCGCCGCCCCAATCGGAAATCGTAAATCCCCAATCGTAAATCCGCAGTGCCCCTCCTCACCGTCACCGATCTCCGCACCAGTTTCCACACGCGCAGTGGCGTCTATCGGGCGGTCGATGGCGTGAGCTTCTCGGTCGAGCGCGGGGAGACACTCGGCATCGTCGGCGAGTCCGGCTCCGGCAAGTCTGTCACCTGCTATTCGATCATGGGCCTGCTGCCGGTGCCGCCCGCGCGCATTGAGGGTGGCTCGGCGGTCTTTGACGGCATCGATCTCCTGCAATGCACCCCCGCGCAGTCGCGCGCCATCCGCGGCAAGCGCGTCGCGATGATCTTCCAGGATCCGATGACGTCGCTGAATCCCTACCTGCGCGTCTCCGAGCAGCTGATCGAGCCGCTGCTCATCCATGAAAAGATTTCCAAGGCCGCCGCCCTCAAGCGCGGGCTCGAGGCGCTGGAGGCCGTCGGCATCAACGACGCCGCGCGCCGCATCCACCTCTACCCGCACGAATTCTCCGGCGGCATGCGCCAGCGCGTGATGATCGCGATGGCGCTGATTACGAAGCCCGAGCTGCTCATCGCCGACGAGCCCACCACCGCCCTCGACGTGACGGTGCAGGCGCAAATCCTCGAGCTGATCAAAAAAATGCAGCGCGACCTCGGCATGGCCGTGATCTTCATCACGCACGATCTCGGCGTCGTCTCCGGGCTCTGCGATCGCGTGCAGGTGATGTATGCCGGGCGCATCGTCGAGACGGCCGACGTGCGGACGCTGTTCCACGCGCCGCTGCATCCCTACACGCGCGCCCTGCAGCGCTCCATCCCCGCCCTGCAAACCAAGGGTGCCGAACTCTACACCATCCGCGGCCTCCCGCCCGATGTCTCGAAGCCCCTGCCCGGCTGCGCCTTCGCGCCCCGTTGCGAATTTGCGACCGAGCGCTGCACCGCGACTCCGGCCCGGCTCGAAACGGTGGCCGCGGGCCACGCCCATGCCTGCCTCCGCGCCCACGCCGGTGAAATCTGAATTGACCGGCAATGGTCACTCCTCTGAGGCCGTGATCGGGACTTCACACCGCCACTCTTCATCCTGCTTTAGGATTCCGAGTATTCCCATTCATTAGTGTGCATTAGTGGTTTCAAAAAATGTCCGCCCCACTCCTCCAGCTCACCGACCTCAAGACCCACTTTCCCCTCACGCGTGGCTTCATTTTCAAGCGCGCGGCCGGCACGGTGAAGGCGGTCGATGGCGTCTCGCTCAGTGTCGCGCGCGGCGAGGTGCTCGGCCTCGTCGGCGAATCCGGCTGCGGCAAATCCACGCTCGCGCGCACCATCATGCAGCTGGTGCCCACGACCGCCGGCACCGTCGTCCTCGAGGGCAAGAATCTCACGACCGGCTCCGGCGCCGAGGTGCGCGACGTGCGCCGCGATCTGCAGATGGTGTTTCAGGACCCGTATGCGTCGCTCAATCCGCGCATGACGGTCTTCGACATGCTCGCCGAGCCGCTGCGCGTCCACACCGTCTGCGCGGCGGCCGACGTGCCCGCGCGCGTCGCCGAGCTGATGCGGCTCGTGGGCCTCGCGCCGCGCTTCATGCAGAAATACCCGCATGAATTTTCCGGCGGCCAGCGCCAGCGCATCGCCATCGCCCGCGCCCTCGCGCTCGAACCGAAAATCATCATCGCCGACGAACCCGTCTCAGCCCTCGACGTCTCGATTCAGGCTCAAATTCTCAACCTGCTCGCCCAGCTTTGCCGGAAGATGAACCTCGCGCTCATCTTCATCGCGCACGACCTCTCCGTGGTGAAGCACATCTCCGACCGCATCGCGGTGATGTATCTCGGAAAAATCGTCGAGCTCGGCCCCGCGCTCGATGTGATCGAGCGCCCGTCGCATCCCTACACCCGCGCACTCATCAGCGCGATCCCGACGGCCAATCCCGACACCGAGCGCACGCGCCAGCGCATCGTCCTCCCCGGCGATCCGCCCTCGCCCATCAATCCGCCCGCCGGCTGCGCCTTCCACCCGCGCTGCCCGCACGCGCAGGAAAAATGCAAGGCGGCCGCCCCCCCGCTTATCCGCGCCGAACCCGCGCGCGAAGTCGCCTGCGTGCGGCTGGGGGAGATCTGACGCGGGTGCGGGCCATCCCCGCTTTTCAGGCGTCCTAGCATCCAACCCCATGCACCTCTCCCGCCGCGACGGGTTCAAATACACCGGCGCCGCCTCCGTGGCGCCTCGCCTCCTTCTTCGTCCGCCCGCGGCCCAACGGCTCCCGCGGCGGTTGCCGCTTCTGCAGCGCCCACCGCCGGCGCGCTTCTGCTCATCCGCGACGCTGAGCAGCCGATGTTCGACCTGCCCGGGCTGATCAAATCGCCGGTGAAGCTCGCATCGATCGAGATACTCAAAAACGGCTCCATTTTTTTCGTCCGCACGCGCTCGACCGCCGACGCCGTCGGCATCACGGGGACCAAGCAGGTCGAGGACTTCCTGCCGATCTTCGAGCGCCTCGTCGCGCCCCGGTTCATCGGCAAGGACGCCCGCCAGCTCAAGACTCTCATCAACGACGTCTATCGCGCCAACTACAAGCTCGCCGGCCTCCCGTTCTGGTGCCCCGTCGCCTACCTTGAGCAAAGCCTCCTCGATCTTCTCGGAAAGGTCCCCCCACAAGCGCGTCGGCGCGTTGCTCGGCGGCATCGTCAAAACCGAGATCCCCTTCTATCTCTCCGGTTCGGATCGCATTCTCACCGCCGGCAGGAGGTGGACGTCTACGTGTGCGGTGTCGCGGAGACAGGCGCAAAATCCGTGAAGTTCAAAATCGGTGGCCGCATGAGCTGCAACCTCGACGCCTATCCCAGCCGCACCGAAAAGCTCCTCAAGCTGGCCCGTGAAAAACTCGGCGACAAAGTCATCCTGCGCGCCGACGCCAACGGCTCCTACGACGCGCCCCACGGCATCCGCATCGGCCGCATGCTGGAGGACCTCGGCGAGACGCAGGCCGTCGCCGATGCGCTGCACATCCCGATCGCCTACGGTGAACAGAACTGCTCCCTGTGGCAGTTCGATTGGACGCTGCGCAACGGTGTGATGAAAATCGCCCAACCCGACATCAACTATATCGGCCGACTCATCCGCACCAAGCGCGGCGCGCGTATCGCGGAAAAATTCGGCTGCACCATCGTCCCGCACAACACGCAGACCGGCGCGACCTCGGTCAACATCGTGCAGTTCTCGTCGTGCACGAATAACACCGGGCCGTTCATGGAATATCCGTGGCGCGCGCCGCCGAAAGCGCCCACGTGGTTCAAACCCGATTTCAAAATCGTGGACGGCAAACCAAAGCCCCGACCACGCCCGACATGGGCCTGGAAATCGATCCTGACTTCTTGAAGGCGGCCGGCGTCATTGCCCGCATCGACAAGCCCGCCAAGGGCGGCGGCAGTGGCTCGGGTTCAGGCGGCTAATTTCAGACTTTACACCGCCAACTGGCACAGGCGTCGTGAGCGTATCAGCCTATGCCCGCCTCGCGGCGCAGCATTGGTGCCTAACCACAAAGATCAAGGACGCTATCATGCCCAAATACGTCATCGAACGCGAAATCCCCGGCGCCGGAAAACTTACGCCGGATCAACTGAAAGGCATCTCTCAGAAATCGTGCGGCGTGCTGCGCAAGCTCGGCCCGGCGGTTCAATGGCAGCACAGCTATGTGACCGACGATAAAATTTACTGCGTTTACATCGCGGACAATGAGCAGCAGGTGCGGGAACACGCCCAGCAGGGCGGATTCCCTGCGAACCGCATTTCGATCGTCCGCGAAATAATCGATCCCACCACCGCCGAAGCATAGCCTCCGACAGGCTATTTTTTCGGATCGGTTTTCAGCGCCGCGAACATCTGCGCCAACTGCGCGCGCATCGCATCGTCGCGGACGTGCAAGAAAGCCGCGCCGAGCACCGCCCTCGCCTCGGCGGTTTTTCCGTGGCGGCCGAGCGCCCGCGCCACCCGCAGGCCGACGCGCGGTTCTGCAATGAACTGCTCCGCGCCGCGGACCAGACGCTGGACATCCGCCTCGCTGGGCCGGGCCGTGGTGCGCGTCCACGCGTCGGCCCACAGTTCGATCAGTTCGGCGATGGCGGGTGCCTGATCGAAACCCAGACGCAACGGCTCGAGCACGGGCGCGATTTCCTCCGCCGCGAAGTGCCGCGTGGCCGGCTGGCCCCGGACGAGGTCGCCCCAGCGCAGGCGCGCGAGTTCGTAGGCCGCCCGCGGGCGCACCACGCCCGCGACCACCGCGGCATCGAGGAAGTCCCGGGCCGCCGGCAATTCGCCGGCATCGATTTCACAGAGCCCGAGCGAGGCCAGCAGGCGCGGGTCGCGGTCACCGCTGTCGTAGGCGCGCCGGAGCGTGCGCCGGGCCTGTTCCAAATAGCGGGCCGCGTGATCGGGATGGCGCCGACGCACCAGCGGCACGGCGAGCCGCTCCCACTCGCCGCGCAGCCGGGCGATCTCGTTGGGCGTGGCGCGGCGAATCTCCAAAGCAGGCAGCGCCGCGGAACGCTCCAAAGGCAAGTGCAGGGGCTCGCGCAGCGCGGTCGGCAGGTAATCGCTCAGCCGGTCGCGCAAATCGGCGAAGCCAAAGCCGAGCACCTCGCGCAGCATCGCCTCGCTCGCCGGAGCAGCGCAGGCTTGCGCCGCAAATTTCCAAAACGCGTCGCGCTGCGCGTTCCGCGGATCGAGCGCCCAGCGCACCAGGAGGGCCGCCTGCATCTGCGCGATTTTGGGGTGGCGCGCCGCGCCGCCCGTGCCCGCGAAAAGTTCACCCATCGGCAGCAGCGTGCGGGGTGCGCCAGAATCCTTCGCCAGCGCGCGCAGCTCCTCGACGGAGTGCCACGACAGCCGCCCGAGCGTGATCGGGGTTTCCTCGAAGAGCACGGCGTTGTAGGCGGCCATGATGCCGTCGATCAGCCAGCGCGGCGGCGCCGGCGTGCGGCGCGCGAGCAGATACCGCACAAAATCCGACGAGATCGTGAGATTGCGGCGTTCGAAGTTGGACTCGTCGATGTAGGCGAAGACCCCGACGGCGTCGGAGTCCGAGAGCATCATGTTGGGCGCGGTGGTGGCCCGCCGGTAGCCGCCGTCGGGCCGCGCCCCGCCTTGGAGCTGCATCACCTCTCCGATTACCTCGCTGTTGTTTGAGGGCTTGAGGCGCTGGCTCACGAGCACCGTGACCCCGGGCACATCGGAGCGCGCGAGCAGGTCCGCCGGGATGAGCGCCCGCACCCACAGCATCCGGCTGCGCCGCATCTCGACGTAGCCGCGGGTGGTGGTCTCCTTGCAACGCGAGAGGTATTCCGTGCCGTCGGCGCGCACGTAGAGCCAGGGCGGCAGGGTCGCCGCCTCCTCGACGATCATCGGGGGCAGCTCGACCGCCGGCCCGGGCGGCGCCTCGGCCGCCGCCAGCGCGGCCAGCGTGAGCGCTCCTGCCAACAATTTCTTCGCGACACGGTTCATCGCACGACCCGCGTGGGGCCAATCTTCACGTCGTAGTTGTAGAGGTGCAGGTTGAAGAACTCCTCCAGCTCGCGATAGAGCCGCGTGCGCGCTCCGGGCAATCCCTCCACGTAGTCCGTGTTGAACTGGACGGCCACCCACGGGATGTCGCGCCGGCTCAGCTGCGATTTCATCTGCGCCACCCCGGCCGCAATCTGCTGATCGGTCGCGCTGTGGCGGTCGCCGCGCGTGGCCACAAAGACCGGCGACCGCCAGGCCGCGGCGTGCGCAGTCGCCGCGAGCTCGGGCAGCCGCGCGCCGCCACCTTGGAGGAAGATGCGGTTCACCTCCTGCGTGAAGCTCGGCGGCCCCGCCGCATCGGGCGGAGGCTGCACCCAAGTCCAGAGGTTGATGATCGGCTCAAAGACCACGGCGCAGCGGAACGCCTCCGGATGCAGCTGCGCAGCCCGCAGCGCAAAGTGCCCCGCCAGCCCCTCGCCCAGCACGGCGACGCGCTTGCGGTCCACGCGGTGCCGCGCGGCAATCCAGTCGATGGCGGCGAGCGCATCGACCGCCGGCGCTCCGGCGGGATCACGGCGCAGGGCCTCGCGGTGGCGCGCGCCTTGGCCCGCCACACCCCGCTGGTTGAGGCGGCAGACCATGAACCCCATGTCGGCCAGCACCTGCGCCTGGGCATCGAACTCGGCGTGCGGCTGCGGCGGCAGCCCCGGGGCAAACCACATGATGAGCGGCGGAGGGTTCAGCCGCGGCGCGCGCGGGCGTGTGAGAAAACCGCTGAGCGGCGCGCCGCCGGGACCGGCGAACTCGAAGTAGTCCGTCGCGTGCAGTTCGGCCGCGGGCAGCCACCGTGCGCTGCGCATGAGCTCGACCATCAGATCCTCGTGCCGCTGAAACTGGAAGGCGCGGCCCGGTTCGGTTCCGCCCGTCACCTGCACGAGGAAGCGGTGGCGCCCCTCGTCCCAATCGCGCAGTTCGACGCTGCGCGACGGAAATTTGGCCTCCGCGGCGCGCTGCACCTCGGCCAACTCCGCGTCCATCCACACCGTGAGCGGGCGCGAGCCCGGCACCCGCACTCCGGCGACGGTGTGATGGTGCCGATCAAGGACGAGGACGCGGTCCGCCGCCGAGGCATCGAGCGCCACGAGATCGCGCTCCGGGTGCTCGAGCGAGAGCTCGGTGCGCTGGCGCGTCTTCAGGTTGACGCCATAGACGCCAAACGTGTCGCGCCCCGCGTTCGACGCGTAGATCATCACCGCGGGATCGGCATCGAAACCGAGCGGGATCGCGCGCTCGCCGAAATAGGTTTCCGGCGTCACCGCGAAGCTTCCCTGTGGACCGGCACCGGGCGGCTCGGGGAGCTTCGTCCACCGGCCGGAGTCCGGCGCGCGCGCAAGAAACGCGGAGCCTTGCCCGCGTTTGCTCTCACGGGCGAGGCGCGGCTGGCCGGCAAGATCGTAGGCGATCTGGCCGTTGCCGGGCTCGCTGTGCGCCTCGGTGATTTTTCCGGTGCGCACATGGACGCGAAAGAGCTTGGTCGGGATCATCTCGGGGAAAGCCCCGTAGCCCGTGTAGCCCTGAATCTCGACGAGCAGGTGCGTGCGATCCCCGGCCGCGAACCCCCGGATGAGCGGCGGTGCGCGGCGCATCCGAGGAGGCATATCCGCGGCACTGGGATCGGTCCGCATGGTTTGAAACGTCTTTGCATCGGCCAGCTGGAGCGGATTGCGGCCATCGTGATCCACGGCCATCACCGGCGCGATCACGGTGGGCTCGAGCGGCGGAACTTGAAAGCGAGACCCCGTCTCCTCCGCCGAAGAAAGGAGAAACGTGTCCGGCAAGGGCGTCTTCACCGGCGGCCCGATAATCTCAATCTCCGGCGCGAAGATGAGGCGGCTGCCTTCGGTCCACTCCAGGTAGCGCAGGCGCGCGCGACGCTTTTCCCTGGAGTGCAAAATCGGCCGATCCTCGTCGGCGCTGATGCGCGCGGTCACCACGCGCCGCTCAAGGTCGAGGATGATGATGAGCAGCTCGCCGGGCGCGTGCTGCGTGTAGGCCATGAACTTGCCGTCGAGGGACAGGGCCGAACGTTCGCCGGCGGGCGGACGAAACAGTCCCTCGACGCGCTTTTCGAGCAGACGCGGTGCCGGCGTGTCGGCCGCGCGGACGGCGGGCGAGACGAGACCAGTCAGGAGCAGCACGAGCAGGGCGAGGGTGCGCACGGGGTGACGCGAGCGACTACCGCAGCGTGACGAAGCGCTGGCAAGCCCGCTCAGGCCGGGGGCAGCCCGACCTGCCGGAGCGCCTCGTAGGTCGCGACGCCCACCGCGGTGCTGAGATTGAGTGATCGCAGCGTGGGATTGGCGTGCGGGATCGTCACGCGCTGCGCGGCGCCGACCTCGTCGTGCAGCCAGGCGGGGGCGCCGGAGCTTTCGTTGCCGAAGACGAGGCCGTCGCCCGCGGCGAAGCGGACATCCCAGAAACTGGTTTCCGTTTTCGTCGTGAAGAGCCACAGGCGCTGCGGTCCGTGCGGACTCGCGCGGAAGGCCGGCCAGTCCGCGTGCTCGTGCACGTCGAGCTGCTTCCAGTAGTCCATGCCGGCGCGGCGGAGATTGCGGTCGTTAATCACGTAGCCGAGCGGGTGGATGAGGTGCAGGCGCGAGCGGGTGAGCGCGCACAGGCGGCCGATGTTGCCGGTGTTGGGCGCGATCTCGGGCTGGAAGAGCACCACGTGAAGCATCGGGGGATGTTCGCGGGTGCGCGCGGGGCGAGGCAAGCGCCCGCTCGGTCGAACCGAGCCCTCCCCGGCGATGCAGCACCTCAACCTTCAGGCCCACCTCAACCGCAAGCCGGTAGTGGTATAGTTTGGAAACGAACGACTGCCGGGCAGGCAGCGAGCTTGCCCGCGCCCGTCTACTCAACACTGAGCGATCGCAAGCGGGCTGCCTACGAAATGCAAACTATACCACTGCCCAGCCGTGGCACTAATCGGCAGTGGCGAAACAAGCGGGCTTGGCCGACCCCGAAGGATTGGTTCACGAGGTCCTGGCCCAAGTCCCGGAGGCATTGTCGCAGGTGGACCAGCTGCTGCCCAAAGGCTTTCCCGGCCGGGTGAGCGATCCGATTTTTGCGGGCATCGAACGGCAGGCGAGAATTCTCGGCACGGGCTGAGGGCACGGACGAGGAGGTGTTCACCCAGGCCACGCGCATGGTCGCGGATTGCCTCACGCGCCGTGAACCGTAATGTGGGCGCGTGAGCCACCCCGCCAAACGCCCCCTTGTGCTGATCGACGACGAGCAATCGTTCCTCGATCTGATGAAAATGCTCCTGACGGAGCGGCTGGACTGCCCGGTGATCGGATTTTCGAAGCCGCTTGAGGCGCTCGCTGCGCTCCCCGGCCTCGCGCCGGGCGTGGTGGTGTCGGACTACAACATGCCGGACCTTGATGGCTTGGAACTGGCGAAGCGGGCGGCGCCGCTGGTCCCGGACACGGTCTTCGTGATCCTGAGCGGCCGCGATCTCGCGGGGGAAGCGGCCCGCGTGAGCGCCGTGCCCGCCATCCGGAGCGTGCTGACGAAGCCGCTCACCTGGCGGCGCGTGGCCGAGGAGATTATCCGCGTGTGGCCGGCGGGCGCGGGTGCGCCGCCGGCCTTGCGCTGAAGCCCCCGGACGGGCGCGTCAGAAGCGGCCGTTCACACCGGCGGTGACGGTGACGAAGTTGATGATGTTGCGCCGCACCCGGTCCTTGTAACCGATGTAGAAGCTCTGGGGTTCGTTGAACACATTCGCCACATCGAAGCTGAAGCCCACCGTGGGGCGGATTTGGTAGCCGACGCCGACGTTCACGGTCTTGGCCGAGAAACGGTATTGGTTCAGCGCGGGATTGACGGCGTTGAAGGTGGTGATGTGTTCGCCGGTGAAGTTGTAGAGCACGCGGGCATTAAACTTCCGATGGCGCCACGTGAGCGTGACGTTGGCCGCGTGCGGGATGAAGTTCACCACCTCCCGGCTCGTGAGGTAGCGGGTGCCCTCGCGCATGCCATGCGTAAGGATGCGCGTGTAGTTGGCGGAAAAGGCGAGGCCCTTCAGCAGGCCGGGCAGAAACGTGAACTGCTGGCTGTAGGCAAACTCCATGCCCTGCGCGACGGCGTCACCACCGTTGATATTGGTGCGCTCGGTCCAGCCGCTGTAACTGCCGCCGAAGCCGTTGTTCGGACCATCGCCGATGGTGCCGACGTCCGAGGCGATGATGAAGTCGCGGATATCCTTGTGGAACCAGCCGAAGGTGAGGCTGCCGACCGGTTCGAAATAATACTCGAGCGTGGCGTCCCAATTCGTCGCCGTGTAGGGCCCGAGGCCGGGGTTGTTGACGGTGACCGTCGTGGTGTTCTCGTTGGGCGTCTCACCCGGAAGAAGATTCCCAATGGGCGGGCGGCCGTAGCTGGTCGAATAGCTCATCCGGAATTTAAGATCCTTCGTGATGTCGTGATAGGCGTGGATGCTCGGGAAGCGCTTGGTGTATTCGCCGGGATTCGTGCGGAAATTGCCGGCGTAATCCTGATCGGCCAGTGCGGCCGGATTGGGCGAGGCTGCAATTTGCGCAGCGGTGCTGAGCGTGCGCCCGCGCACCCAGCCGCGGGCATTGGTCTTGGTAGTCTCGAAGCGCACGCCGCCCAGGTAGCCCGTGCGGCGGAGGAAGCCCTCGGAGCCGAGCCGGCCCTGCGCCATAAAGTAGTAGGCGGGAATCTCCTCGGTGAGCCAGCGGGTGGCGGTGTATTTCTGCTGCTGGTTGTAATAGAGGTCCTCCACCCAGAGATTGGGATTCGTCGGCCGCCCATCGGTCGTAAACATGTGCGACTGCCAGATCGGAATCGCGCGGCCGGTCTTCGAGCGGTCGTAGCTGACATAGGTCGGATCGTGCGGCAGCGCCGGACCGCCGGGGGCGTAGGTCCAACGGTGCCGATCGCCGCCCCACTCGTCCATGCGCAGTTCACGCCAATGAAACCCTGTCTTGAGGTTCAGGGGAGTCGCAATGGGCAGCGTGTAGCGCGCGTCGAAACGGAACTGCTTCAGGAACTGATCGTTTTCATTGCGGTTCTGCACGAGGCCGTCGGTCGGGCGCGGACGGTAGTTGGCGGGGTTGGTGAAGTCGGGCCCGCCGTTCGGCAGGAATCGCGGGTGCAACATATCCTGCGACCGATCAAGAATCCAGCCGGCGCCGCCGTAGGTGAACGCACCCGTGGTCGGATTGATGCCGCTGATGATGCGCATGTTCATCGTGCCGCCCTTGCCGTTGCCGTTGTTGAGATGCGTGGTGGCGAGGCTGCCGGCATACTCGATGAGGAGGTTCCCGTAGTTGTGCTCGCCGCTCGCATCGACCCGGCGCATGCGCACGTAGTAGTTGAGCGGGCCGTCCATCGTGACGTCGATGTTGGCGGCGGCGACCGGGCGCACGACAGTGATGAAATCGTTGAACGCGCCCGCGACGACACCCGTCGTCGTGGCGTTCGGCACGGTGGTGTTGTTGCCGGTGAAGGCGCGCACCGTCACGCGGCGGCGCATGCGCTCAAAGTTGTCGTTGCCCGTCACGCCGAGGGAAAACTTGGTGTATTGCGACCACCGGTAGTCGGCCTTCAGGTTAAGGCTCATCTGCTTCCGGTTATTGATATTGTCCCACGTCTGGTAGTCCCAGACCGGCGCCGGGCCATTGGCGATGTTCGTGTAGTCGAAGATATTCGCGAAGCCGCCGACGGCATTCTCCGAGTAGAAAAGATTCACCGAGACGCCCAGGTTGCGCGACTCGCCGAACACATCGAAAACTTCCTGGTGCGCGACGTTGAGGATCGGGTGCGCGCGATGCTGCTCGCGGAGCGGGGTCTGCGCAAACAAGGGTGCGGCCACGCGGGTGCTGAAGTTGTAGGTCGTGCGGCGCTTTTCGCGCATGGAGAAGGTGGAGCGCGTCTTGAAATTCACCGTGCCACCCAGGGAGTCCGCGCCCTTGTCGGGGGTGTGGCCCTTGATGAGTTCGAGCGCGTCGAACATCGTGCCCGTGATCGATTGGAGTTCGAAGCTGCGGTTGGTGCCGAGCGTCGTCATCGACTGGCCGTCCACCGTCACATTGTTGAGCGTCGGGTCCATGCCGCGCATGTTGAAGCGATAGGCCAGGCCCTCGTCGGTCGGGCTGCCGGCGACGCCAGGCAGGCGCATCACAACCTCGCCCGCGCTCATGTTGGGCAGGTAGCCGAACGAATCCATCGCGATCACGTCCTTCACGTTATCCGCGTTCTTTTTCTCGGTGATCATCGCGGCGTTGCCCTCGCGCTCACCGGTGACCTTGAAAGCATCCAGCTTGTAGATGCCGGAGGTCATCAGGAAATCGCGCCCGGCGCGCTGCCCACCGGAGAGAGCGACCACGGCGTTTTGCTTGTCGAGGCCGATGTAGGTGACGACCACCTCGTGCGTGCCGGCGGGCACACTGCCAAACGTATAGCGGCCCGTGCCGTCGGTCAGCGTGGAGAGCCCGAGCCTGGGGATTTCAACACGGGCACCCTCAAGCATGTTGCCGGACTGGGCATTGCTCACGGCACCGGCGATGACACCGGCATCAGCCGCACGCATCGCAGCAGCGGGAACCAAGAAGGCCAAGGCGCACACCAGCGCAGACCGAACAAAACGAGGGAAACGTATCTTCATGGGGGATGGGGTTGCAGGTTGGGCCGCGCCGATGGTCGGCGCCCGGCGGGGACTACGGGGTCAAGACAGGCAGACGGTCGCGGGAATTTTTCGCCACGCAAACGAAAACTTTCACGCCGGCCAATATTGCCGGAGCTTCGCACGCACGAAGCGCACGCTCGCCTCGAGCTGCGCCATGCCATCGACGCCATCCTCGATGCTCACCCAGCCGTCAAAGCCGACGCCGCGCAGGGTCGAGAAAATCGCATCGTAGTCGTTGAGGCCCTGGCCAATTTCCCCGTGGCGGAGCCGCTTCGCGTAGCCTTCCGCCCCACCCTCCTCGCGTCGCAAATCCTCCAGCGTGCCCGAGATGAGCGTGCGATCGCTCGCGTGCATCGTGACCACGCGGTGTTTCACGCGTTGCAACAGCTCCAGCGGATCATCGCCGGCGAGGAAGGCGTTGCTCGGATCGTAATTCACCCCGAAGCGCGGATGCCGGATGCGCTCCACGAGGTCGCAGAAGACGTCCATCTTCTGCGCAAACTCCGGGTAGCTCCAAAAATCGTCCTTGTAGTGGTTCTCGATGATCAGCGTCACGCCGCAGCGCTCCGCCTCGGGCAGGCACGCCTCGATGCTCTGCGCGACCAGCGACAGGCCCTCCTCGCGGCCCAGCTCCGGCCGGCGCTGGCCCGAGAGCACGCGGCAGAACTGAGCGCCGAGCGCCGCCGCCATGCGAATCCAGTTTTTCTCCTTTTCGATCTCCGCGCGGCGGAACGCGGCGTCGGGATGCGAAAAATCCGGCGAGCAGCACAGCATCGGAATCACGAGACCACGCGACTCGACGTCGCGGCGCGCGCGCGACCAGTGGGCGGCGTCGGCGAGCTCCAGCATGCCGCTGTAATACTCAAGCCCGTCGAGCCCCAGCGGCGCGGCGAGATCGACCCACTCACGCAAGGTCATCGTGCCGTCCTTGCAGAGCTGGCGCATGAACGCTTTCGGGAATGCGGCGAGTTTCGGCATAGACGAACCGGTCACAGAGGGCACTGGGATCGAACCGGAGGACACGGAGCATCTGTCTTAGGCCGACGACCCTTGAGGTCTGGAGATACGGCAGGTGGAGCCGCTGCTCCGCAAGCGGCCTGGCTTCCCGCGTGCAAGTCCCCCTTCCACCCAGGCCGGCTCGGAGAGCCAGCCGCACTTCGGAATAGTCTGATAGTCATGGGATGCTGGTCTTTCTCCGTGAACTCACTCCGCGCTTTGTGACCTCTGTGTCGTAACAATCACTTCCCGCTGCCCTTGTTGGGATTCCGTCCGATGATCGAATACTGCTCCAGCTCGACGACCGAGCCGCTGATCGGCCGTGATTCGTCGCCGAGCCAGTAGACGGCCATGCTCGCGATCTCCTCGGGCATGATGAGCCGGCCCGAAGGCGCGAATTGCTGCGGCAGGGTTTTGTGCCAGTCCGCCGCCATGCCGTGCTCGATCTGATGGTGGTATTCACGGTCGGTGAGGACCCAGCCCACGTTGAGGTGGTTGAAGCGCACGCGGTCGTTGCAGTGCGCGTTGGCGAGATTGCGCGAGAGCGTCTGCAGGCCGCCCTTGGACAGGCTATAGTCGAGGAGGTTTGCCTGCCCGCTGTGCGCGTTGATCGAGCCGATGTTGAGCACACTGCCCTCGGAGGCCTTGAGGTGCGGCAGTGCCGCCTGGATGAGAAACACCGGGGCGCGGAGGTTCACCGCCATCAGACGATCGAAGAACGTCACCGTGGTCGTCTCGAGGTTCGTGCGCGCGACAATCGCGGCGTTGTTCACGAGACCGTCGATGCGGCCAAACGCCGCGAGGGCCGCAGCCACGATCCGCGCCGGACTCGCCGGATCCACGAGGTCGTCGAGATGGAGCGCGGCCCGGGCCGCGCCGAGTTTTTTCACGACGGCCTCGCCGTCGGCGCGCTCGATGCCATGCACCAGCACGCGCGCGCCCTCGGCCACGCAACGCTCCGCCATCGCCTGGCCGATGCCGCTCGTGCCGCCGGTGACGATGATGACTTTGTCTTTCAGACGCATGGCGGAAATCAGGCGGGTTTGAGCACGGCCTTCACGATTTCGCCGCCGTGCATTTTCTCGAACGCCTCGTGCCAGCTCTCCAGCGCCCACACGCCGCCGAGGATGGGGCGGACGTCGAGCTGGCCGGAGGCGAGCAGCGCGAGCACCCGCTCCCAAATTGGCCAGTTGTGGCTGAAGCTGCCCTGGAGCGTGATGTTCTTCTGCACGAGCGGATCGAGGGAGAAGTTCAGCGGCTGCGGACCCCAACCCACCTTGCTGATCCAGCCGGCGGGACGCACGAGTTCGAGCGCGGTCTTCAGCGCCGCGGAGGCGCCGGCCGCATCGATCACGCCGTCGGCACCGAGACCGTCGCGCTCGCGGGCCCACGCGCTGGCGTCGCCGATGATCACGGAGCAACCGTAGGCCTTGGCCACTTCGAGCCGGGTCTTGTCGCGCTCAAGGCCCACGAGCGCGACCTCCGCGCCCGCCAGTTTAGCCATCGCCGCGCACAAAATCCCGATCGGCCCCGGCCCGAGCACGATCACGCGATCGCCAGGGCGCACTTTTGAGTTGTTCACGACGGCGTTGTAGGCGACGCAGCACGGCTCGGTGAGCGCGGCGTGCTCCATCGCGAGGCCGGCCGGCACGCGGTGCAGGCAGCGCGCCGGCACGCGCACGTAGCGCGTCATCGCGCCATCGACGCCGTAGCCGAAGCCCTTGCGCTTGGGCTCAAGGTTGTAGAGGCCGGCCCGCGTGAGCGGGCTGTTGGCGTCGATCACCGCGGCGGTTTCGCTGACGACACGGTCGCCTTCGCTCCAGCCTTTGACATTGGCGCCGAGCGACGCGATGAGTCCGCCAAATTCGTGGCCCAGCACGACGGGATAGTTCACGGGCCAGCTATGATGTCCGGTCCATTGGTGCAAATCGCTGCCGCACACCCCCACGGCCTCGACCGCGAGGATCACATCGTCCGCACCTGGCTCCGGGCGGGCGAATTCGCGCAGCTCCACGCTGTGGGGCGTGGAGGAGAAATTGACGACGGCAGGGGATTTCATTTCCGGTCCTTTCCAACTTTCACGTCACCGAAGCCATGCACGCGGTCGCAGATGATGCGCAGCGTGCCCTCGAGATTGCCATCGGCGGTGCGAAACGCATCCGCGTCCACCGCCAGCGGCGCGCCGATGACGACGAGCGGCGCGCCAAATTCGGGCGTGCGCACGGCCTGCTCTAGCGTGAGACCGCCCACGGCCTGCACCGGCACGTTCACGGCGGCCACGATTTCGCGCAGTTGGTCGAGCGGGTTCGGCATCCGCCGGCCCGCCGCCGCAATCCCGCGGCGTTCGTCGTAGCCGATGTGATGAATCACAAAATCACACCCGAGGTCCTCGATGATTTTGGCGCCATCGATCATGTTGGGAAACCCCAGATTATCGCCCATCACTTTCACCCCGTAGTCGCGGCCCGCCTTGACGACGACCTTCAGCGTCTCCTCGTGCGCCCGCGCCATCACGACGACATGCGTCGCGCCGGCCTTGGCCATCATCTCGGCCTCAAGGTAACCGCCATCCATGATTTTGAGATCAGCCACGATGGGCGTCGTGGGAAACCGCTCCCGCAGCGCGCGGACGCCGTGCACGCCCTCGGCAAGGATGAAGGGCGTGCCCGCCTCCAGCCAGTCCACGCCCGCGCGCAACGCCATTTCCGCCGTGGCGAGCGCCTCGGCGCGGTCAATGAGGTCGAGCGAGATTTGGACGATGGGCCGCATGGGGTTCGGGAGAGTCGCCGAAACTGGCGGGGTTTTCCTGCGCGCGTCAACGCGCGACGCGCCGGCTGCGCCCACAATCGCGCCCCGACGATTTTATTCTCGTCCGCTCAACCCGCCGCCTGCGTCGGGGCGGACGAGGCAATGAAGCGGCCGGTCGCCGCCTCAAGCACCACGACGACGCCGCTGGCGGATTCCGCGACGAGTTCGCCGTTTGCTTCGTCAACGATGCGCGCGCACGGATCATCCGGCAGCGGCCACTCTGCCATCCACATCAGGCGATGGGCGCCGTCGAGACAGTAGAGATTCGGCAGGCCCGGGAGCAGGCCGTAGGGATGCTCGCGCACATAAGTGCGCAGCGGCTTGCGGCAAAATTCCACGACCGCAGTCGCGAGCGGCTCATGCCGGATCAAGCGGCTCCCAAACGGGCCAAGCCCGTAGAGCGCGCCTTCGAGCACGGCGAATGATTCATCGGGAGTTGTCACTGCTGGAAGCGCGGATGACAGCGTCCGGCGCGCGCGCCGCCAACCTTTTTTCAAGCGTAGTTTCTGCCCGGGCCGAAAGCCCAGCCGAAGTGCAAGAATGCGGCAGCTTCGACCCGCAAATTTTAGCGGACCTGCAGCGTCTCGCCGCCAAATTCCAGGCCCAGCGAGGGCACGACGACGGCCTTGCGCGCGCCGTCCTTTTTCACCCGGCCCGCCTGCCACGCCTCGTAGCCGGTGGCACGGGCAATCGCGAGCGCAGCGTCAGCGTGCTCCGGCGCGACGTAGGCGGCGAAGCCCACACCCATGTTAAAGGTCGCATACATCTCGCGCCGCTCGATCGGTCCGGCCTCTTCGAGAAACTGGAACAACGCCGGCGCGGGCCGGGGCGCCGTGATCTCATAGACGAACGGCTCGTCGAGGCGCATCAGCTTGCGCCAGCCGTGGCCGGTCACATGCGCGACGTAGTTCAGCTTGAGGCCCTGCCGCTGACACTCGCGCACGAAGGCCACGTAGATCACCGAAGGTGCGAGCAGCGCCTCGCCGAACGAGCGCGGATCGCCGTGCCCGATGGGCGTCTCGTAGCCGCGCGGGAGCTGGGCGGCCACGCGGCGGCAGAGCGAGAGGCCGTTGGTCTGCACGCCCGAGCTCGCGAAAAAAAGAATCGCGTCGCCGTCGCGCACCTCGCCGGTAATGCGCAGGTTCTTCGGTGAGATTTTCCCGATGGCCGATCCGGCGAGCACGATCGCCTCGGGCTCGACCACACCGCCGAGCGTGGGCGTCTCGCCCCCGCCCCACACCGCGCCCGCCGCGCGGCAGCCCTCGGCGAAGCCCGCGACGAGCGCATTGGTGCGCGTCGTGTCGGCAAACCAGCCCGAATCGCCCACCGCCGCGTGCATCGCCACCGAGATCGGCAGCGCGCCGCAGGTGATGAGGTCGTTGACGATGGTCGCGACGGTATCGATCGCGATCTCGCGGTAGAAGCATTTCCCGGTCGCCGCATAGACGGCGTCGGCCACAAGGTTCTTGGTGCCGAGCCCCTCCTCGACATGCGCGAGAAAATGATCCGCCGCCTCGATGAGGTAGGCGCTCTCGCCGCGGGTGTTCGCCGGCTCAGCGTAACCGTGCGACGCGAGGAGGCCGGCGGTCGTCTTCGCGGCCTGCTGGCAGGCGCGCTTGAACGCATCAAGCTGATCGTAGCGGACACCGGAGGATTCGTAGGAAAGGGCCATGGAAAGATGAAGCGAACGACTAACGGTTGCCTTGGTGAAACCCGATCTTGGGCGGCGCGGGCTCCTCGACCGGCGGGGCGTCGAGCAGCACCTGTAGTCGCTCGACGAGCTCACGCAACACCGAGTCGTGCTCGATCAGCCGACGGTCAATCTCGGAAAGACGGCGGAGGATACCCGAGTTGGCGAGGATCGCGTCGCGCATCTCGATGAACGCGCGCACGAGATAAAGGCTCATCTGCACGGCGCGCTCGCTGCGGAGGACGTTCGCGGCCATCAGCGCGCCATGCTCGGTGAAGACGCGAGGGAGATACTTGCGGTGCTTGCCGCGGCCGTCGGTTTTTAAGGTCGCAAATTGCGACCTTAAAACCGAGTCACCCTGAGAACTTGAGGTCGCAAATTGCGACCTCAAGTTTTCAACCTCATCCTCGGTGAGGATAAAGCTGAACACTACCGGAAAACGCGTCGGGTTGCGCTTCACCGCCTCGTTAAGCCGCTTGGTCAGCACCCCGTAGAGCCCCGCCAGATCAGCATCAAGCACGACCTTCATTTTTCGCACCGTGAAGATCCGCGGCAGCGCCGGCTCTGGCTTTGTGCGTGCTCGCGCCATGCTCGCTCCTCAATAGGCCCGGCGGCCCTCATTCTTCTCGTAGTAATTCACGTAGGCCTGGTTCACCACGCGATAGCCGCCGGGCGTGGGATATTTCCCGGTGAAATACCAGTCGCCGCGGTGGTGCGGCACCGCGAGGTGCAGGCTCTCGATCGATTGGAAGATGATCTCGAACTCGCCTTGCCACTCGAGCGCCTTGGGCCGCACGAGTTGCACGATCTTGAGCGAAATCTCCTCGGGCTTGAACGGATCGTAGAGCCGGCGCACGTGGTTGGCGGAGCCGCCGCGCGCGACTTCGTCGCGGCACTGTTCATAGACTTCGGCGAGCAGCGCGGTCTGGCCGCGCTCGCGGAGCAGCGCGATGGCCGCCTCGAAGGCGATGAATTTGCCGAGTTCCGCCATGTCGATGCCGTAGCAATCCGGGTAGCGGATCTGCGGGGCGGTGGAGACGATCACGATTTTCTTCGGATCGAGGCGCGCGAGGATGCGGAGGATGGAGCGCTTGAGCGTGGTGCCGCGCACGATCGAGTCGTCGACGACGACGAGGTTGTCCACCCCGGCGCGCAGGGAGCCGTAGGTGATGTCGTAGACGTGGCTCGCGAGCTGGTTGCGCATCGTCTCCTGGCCGATGAAGGTGCGCGCCTTGATGTCCTTGCTCACGACCTTCTCGCCGCGCGGCCAGTTGCGGAGGATGAGGTCGTCGAGCAGCGCCTCGTCGAGCCGGCCTTCGCGGCTGGCCTGGAGGATGGCGGCCTTCACCTCGTCGCGGCGCCGGGTGCGCAGCGCGGACATGAGGCCGTAGAAGGCGGTTTCGGCGGTGTTGGGGATGAAGCTGAAAACGGTGTTGCCCCACTCGTGGTTGATGGACTGCAGGACCTGGGGCGCAAGCTGGCCGCCGAGGGCCTGCCGCTCGCGGTAGATGTCGAGATCGTTGCCGCGCGAGAAATAGATCCGCTCGAAAGAGCACGACGCACGCGGGAGCGGCGCGGTGAAAGGCGCCGAGTTTACCGTGCCGCGCTTCTTGATCACGACCACGTGCCCGGGCTCAACTTCCCGCACCTGTTCGACCGCGAGATCGAACACCGTCATCAGCGGCGCGCGCTCGGAGGCGAAGGCCACGACCTCGTCGTTCTGAAACCAGAAGCAGGGGCGGATCCCCGAGGGATCGCGCGCGACGAAGGCGTCGCCGTTGCCGATGAGGCCGCAGAGCGTGTAGCCGCCGTCCCATTTCTGCGCGGCCCGGGTGAGCACGCGCGCGACGTCGAGGTCCTCGCTGATGCGCCGCGAGAGATCCTCGCCCGCGAGGTCGCGCCCGCGCAGGAAGCGGTAGATCTCCTCGTGCTCCTGATCCAGGAAGAAGCCGATTTTCTCGAGGATCGCCTGCGTGTCCGTCGCGAAGATGGGGTGCTGGCCCATCGCGATGAGCGACTGGTTGAGTTCACCCGTGTTGGTGAGATTGAAATTGCCGCAGAGGGCGAGATTGCGCGTGGGCCAGGAGCTGCGCCGGAAATACGGATGGCACGAGGAGAGCCCGTAGCCGCCGCTGGTGCCGTAGCGGAGGTGGCCCATCAGGAGCTCGCCGCCAAAATCGAAACGCTGCTTCACGGTGTCGGGGAACTCCGGGAAGACATTCCCGGCCTTGACCAGCTCGTCGTAGCCGGCGGTGATCGTGCGAAAGATGCGATCGAGGGGCGCGGGCTCGATGTTGCGCTCGCGGAACATGAACGGCGCGCCCGCCGGCATGTCGAGTTTCACGCAGGCCACGCCCGCGCCGTCCTGGCCGCGATTGTGCTGCTTCTCCATCAGGAGGAAAAGCTTGGTGAACCCCCAGAGCGGATTGCCGTATTTCTCCTGGTAGTAGGAGAGCGGCTTCAGCAGCCGCACCAGAGCGACGCCGCATTCGTGGGTGATGCGCTCGCTCATGTCGTGGTCCGTCGGAAAATTGGTTGTGGTGATGTCACGAGCCGCAAAAACGCCGATTCCGGGGATGGGTCGGCGATGGTCAACGGCTTTCTCCGCTCGCCGCGTCTTAAGGGGTGCGGCGGAAATATTCCGTTGACCTATGGCGCCGCGACCAGCTGCACCGCATCGATCTGTTTCCAACCCGAGGCGGTAGCGGCGAGGTTGAGCGTGATCTTCACTTTTGCGACCGCATAGGCCGTCTTCGGCACCCGGACAACAAACCACGCGATCTCGCGCACGGCGGGCGCGATGTAGGGGTCCTTGCCTTCCCACCAGACGTGCACCGTGCCGTTGGGCTCGATGGCCTCGAGTTTCGCGATGGCGCCGGGGGTGTTGTTCTGGAGCACCCGCACTTCTGTGGCAGAAACGGGTTTCGCGAAGGTCACTTCCAGCCACTCGATGCCTTCGTCTTTTTTCGCGGGACACCACGCGTCGGGATTGTCGCCGGCCATGCCGAGCGGGACGCTCGGCGCCCCCGTGGCCTGCGCCGGCGCATACCGCGGCGTGCCATACTGCGAACTCGCCGTCGCGCTCGCCGCCCACTGCCCGGCGGCGTCCGCGCGGATCTTTTTGTCGTCGAGATCCGCGGCCGGCAGCACCACGCCGACGCTGCGTGAGCCGGCAGCCGCCGGAACGGTCGGGGCGACGGGTAGCGTCGCCACGGGCACTGTGATTTTCGGGGTGGGCGCCGCCGCGGTGACCGCACTTGAAACCGCCACAGGCGCGGCCGCGTTACGTTCGACCACAACCGGCTGGCTTTTCGCCACGCCGAGTGGCGGGACCTCGGTGCGGGGCGACTGCGCCTCCGACAACGCCTTTTCCGGCAGCTTGAGCACATTGGCCGGCGGCCAGGACCACGCCGGCGGATTCGCCACGGGGCCGGTCTGTGCGAGCCGTGCCGCCATGATGCGCGCGCGCAGTTCGCCAAAGCCCAACGGCGGCAGTCCGCCGTCCTCCCGGGAAATCAACAGCGCGGCGCGGTTCACGCAGACCATCGCCGCGTGGAGATTGCCGGCCCGCTCCGCGATCTCGGCGCGGAGGCAGAGCGCCGCAAAATCATCCGGCGTTTTCGCGAGCAGGCCATCCAGCCCGCGCGCCGCGTCCTCCAGGGCGTTGGCGTCAAGTGCCGCCCGGGCCTGCACGACGGCACGCGCGGCCACGCGTTCCGGGGTCATCGCGGCCGCCACGATTCGCAGCGGCACTTCCTCCGCGGCGACCTCGCCCTGCCAGCCCTCACCGGTGCGCAGCACCAGCCGGGTGCGCACCCGGTAATCGCCCAGCGCGAGCCGCTGCGTCGTGCCCGGCGGAAACATCCACATCCCACCCGCCACGCGAGCGCGATCGACCATGGCGTGCGGCAAATCCGGTCGGCCCACCGCGGCCGCCCGCGCGAGCACGGTGCTGCCGCCGGCGGCAACGAGTTCGACCGCAATGGCGTCCGCCCAGGTCCCGCTGGCCGGTGCCAGCACGGTCGTGCCGCCGCTTTGCCGCGACGCCTCCACGCGCACAGTGACTTGCAGCGGCTCACCTTGTTCGAGCGCGTCATCGACCACGCCGCGCAGCGACACGAACAATTCGGGACTGGCCCCAGGCCCGCTCGTTGCGCCGCCAATGCGTCCCGCCAGCAAGGCCCATAAGCTGATGGCCAAAAGCGGCCAAGGGAGAACAGCGCGAAAGGGCGCCGTATGGACGGGCGTTTTCATTTTGTTTTCCGCGGCGGCACGGCGTCGTTCGGGCAGATTTGCTTGAAGCAGTTGCCCGCGCTGCCGGCCGCGTTGAAGTAGCGTGCCTGCGGCTGATGCGATGCGGCGTTGATGCCGGTGCCCGTGCCCGAGCGGCACAGGTCCATGCCGATTCGCTCCGTGCCTGGCGTCACCTGGTAATAGGTTTCGACCGCCCCTTTCTTCGGATAGAAGGTGGCAAAATAATAGCGCATCAGACAGTCCTGATCGCCTGAGTGCGGGCCCTGCGGCATGCCGACGATTTCGGCGAGGAACATGCGGGTAATTTTATCCTCCAGCATGTAGTCGTAGTATTCCTCCGCAGTCTTGAACCTGGGGTTTTCCATGCCCACGACGTATTTCTTCACGTAATCGCGGGCCTCGGCCTTGATCTGCTCCCCATAAAAATCCTCGGTGACCTTCCGGTCGGACGCATAGCTCTCCATGAACTTCATCGCCAAGTCCTCGCCCTTTCTCATTGAGGAGCGTGTAAACGTCGTCCCGCCCGCCCCACGCATTGCTCGACCCGCGAAAATAAGGCCGGCCAATCTTGTTGCGCGGGTGCCGTGGTGACACCCACCAGACGGACAGCTGCTCGTCGCCATCGCCATGATGCTCGACCCCCACCGAATGCAGCAACTCGTGCGCGATGGCGCGATCATAGGCGAAAATCGCATCCTGCGCCGGCAGGTTGTAAGGTTTGTTGAACGCACTCTGCGCATCGCCGCGCGCCAGAATGCCGACGCCTTTCGTAATTCCGGGGCGGCCCGCCACACCGCGCTTCGTCATCGGCGTGGCCGCGCCGGTGTCGCCCAGTCCCGCCAGCGTGAAGGTCTTCACCCACACCCCGTGCTGATCGACGCGGTGCGGCGCGTCCCGCCGGTTGCCGTTCATCAACCGCGCGGTCTGCGACATCTCGCTGCGCCGCAGCTTCGAGTGCACGCGCAGCGCTGAGACTTGCTCGAACAACGCGATGCCAGGCCGCGCGTCGGCGCCGATGAGGTTCAGCACAAAAAAATCCTTCGCCTTCGGATCACCTTCGAGGTGCTGCCCGTTTTCCACCCAGCCGCGATACTCCTCATACAAAGTGTAGCCGTCACCATTGTCCTCCTGATCCTCCACCTTTTCGCTGTCGTCGTCGTCCCCCAATCCGGCCACGCCCTTTTCCTTTTTCCACGCCTCGGCGATCCAACCCGGCCCGTCCATCTTCGGCAGCCGGATCAGATCCTGGCCGGGCTCGCCACTTTCACCCTTGAGCTCGCCCACCAGTTCGCGGCCATCGGCGAGCTTGCAGGTCACATAGAGGCTGGACCGGCCGCCAAAATCATAGCTGTCGATTTGCGCCAGTGCATACGGCCGCCCCTGCTCGTCCGCCAGCGGCGACGTCACCTCAAAGCGCTGATCCTCTTTCGACAGCGTGCCGGGGCAGAGCGGCGGCAGCCCGAGCTTGAGGTCCGGATTGCGGTCCTTTGCGCCTAGCGGCCAGTTCAGGCACACGCCCGGCTCGCGCGAGGTGTCCAGCAACGCGAACTGAATCGAACTCACGATCGCCGGCGGTCCGCCGCCGCCTTTCCGCATCACGGTCGCTTTGGCCGTCAGGTTGTTGCCCGGCTTGTCCGGCGCCGCCACCGTGCCCCGCGGACGCCACTTGGCGTAGTCCGCGATCGTTACCTCCAGCTCATAGTCATCCATAATCGGCCGCAGCAGCAGCCGCTGCTCCCTGAAGCCGGGGCTGCTGCCGTTGGGCAGGTTCACGCTCATATCGATGACCTTCGAGGCCTGCAATCCGCCGACCGTTTTCTCCGCACTGCCGTTGAAATTGCCGACCTCGATAAGTGTCCGGGATTCGGAAGACGCCGACGTTTCGGCGGGTTTCCACGAGGCGTGTTTGGCGACGCCGGACACTGCCACCTGGTAGGGCTGGGCCGTGCGGTTGGGGGTGGCCAGGCGCCACCGTCCCGTTTCGACATCCAACCACAACGTCATCTCCTGACTTTGATCCAAATCGCCTTTGTAACCGAAGCTCTCAGCCGTTCGCCAAAAGGTTTCGTCGGTGGAGACTCGATGCATCCAGCTCGAGCCTGACACCTCCGCCCGCATCCGGATGCAACGCCACGCCCTCGTGTTGCCTTCGGTATCGTCCGGATCGCGCTCCAGCGTGAAGCGCAGCGAGACGCTTTCCCAAGACTGGCCTGATTGGGTGCTAAGCGTCGAACGCTCCTCGTGTTCCTGGCGATAGCTTAGCGTGACGGTGCCTTCAAACTGGCGCACAGAGGCCCAGCCCGACCAGTCCAGCGGCGGGCGCCCGGCGGGGTTCTCCGCGGCAAAAGCGGCGCTCTCCGACGCCATGAGCCCGACCAGCACGGCGGCGCGAAGCCCTCCCACGACCGAACGGCGGCCACCAAAGGGGAAAGTCAGCATGAGAGTGATCGTTGAATTATGGCACCTGCCCCACCAACTGCACCGCATCGATCTGTTTCCAGCCGGAAGTCGTGGCGGCGAGATTGAGCGTCAGCTTTACCTTTGCGACCGCGTAGGCGGTCTTCGGCACACGCACGACAAACCACGCGATCTCGCGCACGGCGGGCGCGATGTAGGGATCCTTGCCTTCCCACCAGAGGTGCACCGTGCCGTTGGGCTCGATAACCTCGACTTTCGCGATGGCGCCGGGGGTGTTGTTTTGCAGGACCCGCACTTCCGTGGCGGGGACCGGTTTCGCGAAAGTCACTTCCAGCCACTCGATGCCTTCGTCTTTTTTCGCGGGACACCACGCGTCGGGATTATCGCCGGCCATGCCGAGCGGGACGCTCGGCGCCCCCGTAGCCTGCGCCGGCGCATAACGCGGCGTGCCATACTGCGAACTCGCCGTCGCGCTCGCCGCCCACTGCCCGGCGGCATCGGCGCGGATCTTTTTGTCGTCGAGATCCGCGGCGGGCACGATTTGCCCGAGCGTCGACGACGCCGTGATGACTTCGAACGGTTTCAACGGATTGTATGCCGGGTTCGCGGCCGCCGGTGGCAGGGAACTCGCCTTCGACGATTTGGCCGCCAACGGCTTTGCGACCGGCGGCGGGGCCGACTCAACCTTGGTCGGAACCGTCGGCGACACCGCGAGTGGCACTTGATCCTTCGTTTCGCCCGCCCGACCCGCCACCGGCCGCACCGGCTCCAGCACACCGGCCGGAAGCTGGGCCCAAGCCGACGGCGCGTCGCGCACCACGGGATCGGCCAGCGCTTGCTCAATCTGCACCGACAGGGCGTGCAAGGTGATCGAGGGCTTGCCCTTCTCCCGGGCTGCCAGCGCCCGCGCGCGCCGCAGACAAAACGACGCCGCCCGGACATCCCCCATGCTCAAAGCCACCTGCGTGCGCGCCACCAGCACGGGGATTCGGTCCGGGCTCACCCGCAGCGCGTCGTCCAAGAGTGCCGCAGCCCGCGCGGGCGCACCCTCGGCCACTGCGGCGAGGGCCTGTGCGATGGTCTTTTGCTCCCTGCGCCTGGGGTCTTGGGAGGGAGCGACAATTTCGAGCGGCGCCGGCTCGGACCAGGCTTCGCCTTTCCAGCGGTCGCCCTCGCGAATTCGAAGCGCGGCCCGAACCACATAGGCGCCCGGCCGCACCGCCTTCAGGTCCTCGGCCGAAAACCACCACACCTCGCCAAACCAGGGCTCTTCATCGGCATTTGCCGGAGGTTCGTTCGTCGCCGGGATCGCCCGCGCCCGGGCCGCCGCGCTGCCCCCGGCGCGAGCCGCGATTTCGATCGCCATCGCGTCGCGCCAACCCGCCGGCAGGGTCTGGGCCCGCCCCGGCGGCAAATCAATGCGGACGGCGACGAAGAGCGGCTCACCCACCTCGACGACTCCGCCAATCACGCCGCGCAGGGAGATACTGACCTCCGGTGCCACCGCCTCGGAGCCACCCAGCGACGCGACGGCGAGACCGGCCGCGGCCAGCAAACCGGCGAGCCGGGGGATCAGCTTAATGAAGCGAGCGCGGAGGAATGGCATCGTTGGGACAGATTTGAGCGAAACAATTGCCCCGGCCCGGCGACGAATCGCCAAACCGCGACTGCGGTTGATGCGAGGCGGCATTGGCGCCCGTGCCGGCCGGCGCGCGACAAATGGTGCGGCCCGCGCGATTCTGGCCCGGTCGCACGACATAATACGTCTTCGTCTGGCCCTTCACCGGATACGCCGTGGCAAAATAATAACGCATCAGGCAGAGTTCGTGGCCGGAGTCCGCCTGGCCCGGTTCGCCAATCGTGGCGCGCACCTTAAACTCGTCGTTGTTATACGCGACCGCATCATAAACGGCCGATTCCTGCCAATAGGCCGCGCTCTTCCCATACTGCGGATACTGCGTGGCCCATCGCCCCGGGTCTTCATTGGGCGCCGGTGGATTGGCCGCCCGCCGCGCGCGCTCCGCCGCCAGTTTGCGCTCATACATGGGCGCCAATTCCTCCGCCAAGTTGCGCCCCGTGTCCTCCCAGAGCAGCTGCACGGGCGCCCACCGCTTCAGCTCATCGCCCCTAAAGATATAGCCGGGCATCTTTCTCAGATCGATATCCGACGTTTGGGGTAGATGCGGCGAAAAGCCGGCGCGATGAGTGGAATTGTTCGGGTCGCTGGCCGCCACGAAATAGAACTCGTTGGCGTCTTCGCCCTCACCGTGGTGATCCACTCCGACGGCGTGCAACAACTCGTGCGCCACCGCCCGATCGTAGGCGAACACGGCGTCGCGCTCGGTCAATTTGTAGAAACCCACACTCCGTGCCATGCCGAAGATCGCATCGCTGATCGTGCGCGTTTCGATCACGATGTAGCGCACCCGGCCCGGGCGAAAGGCGCGCCCCGCGTCGGCCGCGGTCATGCCCGTCGTGCCGGCCTCCGGAATGCCCGTGCCGTCCGCGTTGAAGATCCAAACCCCGTGCTGATCGACGCGATGCGGCGCATCGCGATGGTTGCCGTTCATCAGGCGCGCTTCCTCCGACATTTCCGCGGGGCGCAGCTGGTAACGGATCTTCACCTTCGACTCCCGCTCAAACAATTTGAATCCCCCAATCGCATCGGCGCCGATCCTGTTCAGCACAAAAAGTTCTTTCGCCTTGGGGTCGCCTTCGACGTGCTGCCCGTTTTCCGCCCAGCCACGATACTCCTCATACAGGGTGTAGCCGTCGCCATCCATGGGCTGGCCTTCCACCTTCTCACTGTCGTCGTCATCCGCCAGCGCCGCCACGCCCTTCTCTTCTTTCCAGGCCGTGGCGATCCACCCCGCCCCGCTCATCTTGGGCAGCCGGATCAGGTCTTCGCCCCGCCCTCCGTCTTTCATGACTCCGATGATCTCCCGGCCGTCGGTCAGCGTGCAAATCACGCGCAGCGAAGCGCGGCCGCCGAAGTCGTAGCTGTCGATCTTCGTCTCGGCGTAAGGCCGGCCCTGGTCATCCTTCGCCGTCAGGCCCACCTCGTTGCTTTGATCCTTGGCCGAGAGCGTGCCGAGGAAGGGCGGCGCGGCCGCGAGGCGCAGATCGTAGTCGTCGTCCTTCGCGTTGAGCGGCCAGTTCAGGCACACACCGGGTTCGCGCGAAGTGTCGAGCAGTTGAAAACGAAACGTTTTCACCGCCGGCAGATCCTCCACGCGACCACCCTTCGGGACGAGCGTCGCGCGCGCGACGAGGGAATTCCCCGGCGTGCCGGGCTTCACGATCGTGCCGAGCGGCCGCCATTTGTCGTAGCCCTCGATCGTCACGTCCACGGCCACATCGTCGAACTCCGGCCACAACCGGATCGTGCCGGTCATGACATAGCCCCGGGTCGGCGGGAGGTGATTGGGCTTGGTGAAGGAAACCGGGCCGCCGAACGCGCCGGGCTTGCCCGAGACGGTGCCGTCGAACACCCCGTTCGGCACGATGTTGGTCAGGGTCGACCACGTGCCCGACAACCCCGGGACCTCGGAGACGGCCACGACGTTGATCGGATATTGGTCGCGCAGGAAACCCGGTGAGCTGGTCTGCCATTTGCCGGACTCAAAATCGAGGACGAGAAAAAAGTCCTGCAACTTCGCAGGCGTGCCGCTGTAGCTCGCCTGCTGTGTGATCGTTCCCTGGACCTTGTTATAGCCCGCGCTGCTTCTGGAGCCGCTGATCTCGGCCTTTTCCGCCCGCCAACTGGTCGAAGCGGGCAGCTCGTCGGGCTGCGTCAGCGCGGAACGCAGCAGAGCCGCGGCTTCCGCCGGCAGCCCGGGTGGCAAAGCCATCTGCGCCGGCTCGTCACTCCGATCGCGCGCCAGCACGAACCGCACGGTGACCGCCTCGGTGGCATTGAGCTTGTCGTCCTTCTCCTCGATCCACTCCCGTGTCTCAAGCGTCACCGAACCGCGGATGCGCGCGACCGCGCGCCAGGCCTCGGCGTTGTCCGCCGTCCAACCGACATTTCCCAGCAGGAGAGCGGCACCGCACACCATCGGGGCCAGACGCTTCAAACTCCAACCCGAGACTAGCTGGATGGAAGCCGTGATTGCGCGGGTGAAAGGCACGATGGGAACTGAGCCGGGCCCCGCATCGGGCGTCAATCCCACGCGACCATGGGATCTTTTTTGCCGTTGGCCGCGACCAGGTTCGCAGGCGGGCAGCAGCACCGAATCACTTCGGCGGAAGCCGGACGGGAAGCGAGATTCGGCGGCGGCATGGTCGCACAGCCTGCCGCCCGATCATTTTCCGTCGCGCCTGCGATTCGTTTTTTGCCGGAACGAGCGCAGCCACCATCCGCACACCCCCATCAGCAGCGCCCCCAGGCCGAGGAACACCGCGCCCACGATCTTGACGACCAGCACGCCGCCGCGCACCGACTCGACGTAGGCGGCCGCGCCGCCGCCGAAGAGCACCGTCGCCTCGATGCGCTGGGGCGCCCGCCGATCGCCCAGGCCCGCGACGACGCGGCCGTCCACCGTCACGCGATCGCCGGCCTTGAAACCGAGCAGGCGCTCGGTGGCATCGAAAACCGAGACGTAGCGGGGAGTCACGTCCGACATCCAGACGTGCGGCTCAGTGTTCAGCCGGTAGTCGCGATTGCTCACGGCGACCGACGCGGCGCCGGCGCCGATCGCGATGGCCGGGGTCACCGTCCCGAGGCCGAGCCATTTTCGCTGGCCCTGGTTTACGCCCGACTCCTCGAAGCCGTTAAACTGTTCTCGGCGGTAAACGATGAACCCCTGCGGCCCCACCGGCTCGGACGACGCCAGCATGCCCTCGAGCAGGACGCTCTGGCCGGGAACCAAGCCCTGAAATTTCTCCGGCAGGACCTGCGGAAGCTCGGCGACCCGCGCCGCGTCGCGCTCCGCAAAGTCGGTCGTGAGCAGCCATCCTCCGAGGCCGGCCAGCAGCGCGCCGGCCACGACGAGGGTCCGCAGCAGCCAGAGTCCCTTTGGTTTTGGCGCAGGCATGGGTAGGGTGAGTGGGGATTACGCCGCGCGGTCAAACCGCACGGTCGGGCAGCGATTCCCGGGGAGCGCCTGCGTCTCGCAGGCCGGCTCGGGCGTCCCGCCCGAGCCTTCCGAACCGCTCTCGGCGTCCCGCCGAGAGCGGCACCCGAGACGGGTGCGCTCCCCGGGACACGGCGAACCGGCGGATGGCATGAGTTGGCTCAAATGCCCCGGAGCTTGCACCGGGGATGCTCATTTTTCCACATACCACGTCATCGTGCCCTCATAAAAATCCCAGTTGGGCATGAGCTGGGGCGCACGGAAGACGCCGCTGCTGTCGGCGCTGACCAACACGAGCATGCGTTTCAATCCCCCCGGCGTCTGGCGGGTGCCAATGCCAACGGCGCAACGGGTGAATTTATACGGGATGGGCTTCGAGGGCTCGATGAGCACGATGTCGCCGTCGAGCCGATAGCGGCCGGAGTGCTTTTCCGAACCGCTGGTATTCCCGAACTGCGGGTTGGTCGTCGCAAACATGATCGAGTAGTCGTAGGTGCCGTCGGCCCCGAGGCGGAACGCGCCGGAGGACGAGTGGGTCGCCACCCCCGCGCTCGCACCCGTCATGCTGTTGACATAAAATCCACCGAACGCGCTGCTCGTCGTGCTCCAATCGCCCTGCAGGTCCGACGCCGCGAAGACCCCGCCCGTCGGAAACGGCGCGCGTCCGCCCGCCGGCTGCACGGAGTCCAGCAGCGCGGTGAGCGGCCACCAGAGCGCACTAAACGCCGCCGACTCCTTGAACGAGGCCATGCCGATGCCCGAATTCACAGGCTCGACGACCGCGGTGATCGGCTGCACCCGGCCGCCGCCCAGATCGACGAGGTAGAGCACCGCGTAGTTTTTCAGCGATCGCTCATTCCGAACCTTTCGGTCGAAGAACCGGCCCATGTAGTGAATCACGAGGCCGCTTTTGATCCGCGCGCGATAATGCACAATCGTGTCGCCCAGCTCGAAGGAGTCGAACTGCTCGCGCCAGACCGCATCGAAGGTCGCGTGCGCGCCACCCGTCATCGCCCGCGGCGGCAGCACAAAGATCGACGCCTGATGACGCCCCTCGCCGCTGGGATCGCGCGAGCCGTCCTTGTTCACGTCGGCCAGCGTCGCGCGAAAAATCGTGGCCCAGCTGGCATTCTCGCGCGTCCAGCCCGAAGGCGGCGTGTAGGTGATGCCGGAAATTCCAGGCCCGCTGGCCACCGTCGCAGCCGGAACCGGAGCGCGCACGATCGTCACCGCCGTGGGCGCGGGATTCGCCGCGGCGGCTTCGTCTGCCTTCATTTTTCGCGCCGCTTCCTCGAGCCCCGCGCGCACCACCATCCCCTGCGCCCCAAGATCAACGAGCCGGGGGTCGACGCCGATGAGCGACTCGAAGCCGGCGGCCGCGATCTTGCGCAGATCCTCCTGCGCGGAAGGTTCGGTCGCGACCTCCTTCATGCCCATCGCGAAGACCGGAAACCCGACGCAGAACTCCCAATACTTCTGCTTGTCCGCATCGCTCATGCGGGCGACTTCGGGCCCGGCCAGCACGCCGACAATCTGCGCGTGCAAGGCATCGCCCGCCTCCTCGGTCGGCTCCGTTTGCCGCACGATGCCCCAGAGCTGCGAGATGAAGAGCGAAGTGGCCACCGCCACATCGCGATCGGCGCCCTCGGCCTCGGCGACGAGGAGCTTCCGGGCCTCGCGCGCTCCCGCGTCCAGCAGGTCGAAGACCGCCGCGCGCTCGGTTTCGTTGGTCGTGAGCTGCTTGGCGAGATCGGGGAGAAGGAGCCAGCCGGGCGCGGCCTTGAAGCGAAACTCGGGCCGCAGAAGCTGCTCCTTGGTCGGCTTCGCGGCGGATTGCGCGGCGCGTTTTTCGGCGAGCTTCTTGACGAGGCCACTGAGCGGCGACGACGGCGGCGGAGGCGTGTCGGAAGCGGAGAGCGGCGCCAGCGACAACGCAAATGCTAGGAGGAGACGCGGAGCAAAGCGCCGGGCCGGGCTACGGGAACGGGTGGGAGTCATGTTGCGGGAGAGTTGCCGGAGGAATCTTCGGGGACAGCGAAGCGCCGCGTGGCTACTTCGGAAAAAAGAACCCGTCCGTTAAGAGCACCAGCTTCTTGTTCGCGTCGTTAAGGAGTGCGCTGCGGTTGAACGAGATTACCCGCGGAAACCCGGGGGCGGGTTTTGACACCAGGTATCGTTGAGTCTGCGTCCCTAACTCGCGGTTTCCTCTGTAAAGCCACCACTCCCAAAATCCGAAGTCGATTTCGAGCTCCACGCGGTCGATCTTCCACGCATCGAGGACAAAGTTCGGCTCGTAGGTGATCTCCAGTCGAAGCCCATAGTGCTGGCAGCGCTCGAGTGTAATGCGGTCCTGTTCGGCCCAGGTGTTGGCCTTGATATATTCATACTGCTTTTTCCGAGCGCCCGGCGTGTGTTCGATCACGGATTCATACGTGGAATTAACCCGGAATTCCTGATTCGGCACAAAACCACGCGCCAGTTGCTCCGGGCGATTGGGATCCGTGACGCCGTCACCGTCGCGTCCGCCGCCGTTGACAAGCAATTCGATGATTCCTGTCGACGGCGCCTCCTTGTTGTCATTGCCCGTGAAGATTTTGATCTTTGCGGTCTTGAAATAGGTCAGGCCGGTGAACGTGAGCTTGGGGTTCGGCTCCTCTGCCTCTGGCACTGTTGGTGTGGGGACGGGCGGTGGCACGGGCGGCGCCGGCTCCACTACCCCCACGATCCGTTGCGGCGGGGTCTTGCGTTGGACGACGGTCGGTGTGACGCGCGGCGCGGCAGCCCCGGGGGCGGCACGCGGGCCGGTCGCGGCATCGAGCAGGAGCTTGAACGCCTTCGCGCGCTCCTCCTCCGCAACATTCTCAAAGGTGAACCCCACATAGACGAAGCGTCCGCCGGCAAACGGATGCGCGACGGCGACGGGCACGGGCTCCTTCGC
This sequence comes from Opitutaceae bacterium, assembly GCA_030693515.1. GTDB lineage: Bacteria > Verrucomicrobiota > Verrucomicrobiia > Opitutales > Opitutaceae > ER46. Next base: position 24,452 of record JAUYAK010000003.1, on the reverse strand, counting down.
GGTTTTCAAGGGATCAAGTGACGAAGTGAACACGATGGCCGCGCCATCGGGATTCACCGCGCTGAACTGTGGCTCAGCGGCGCCCTTCTGCATCACGGTGAAACTTGAGCCGTCAGGGGCCCGCACCTTTCCGGCGTCGAACCGCTGCACGAGGCCGGAGAAGCCCGCGATGCCTGCGACGTCCTTGAGGAAAGGGTGAGCGGATTCCGTCCAAGAGGAGCCATAGGACAGGTTGTTCACGTAACCGGGCGAAACCAAAATGAAAGAGCCTCCGGCTTCCTGAAGATAACGCCGGACCGTCTTTTCATCCTCGATGCTCAGCACCGCGACGTTGTCAGAGCCGCCTCCGTAGGAGCCGCCCGTATACCAGAGGACGACGTTGAAATCGCGCAACCGTTCGAAGGCCGGGCCATGCTTGTAAGTCTCCACGATCTCAGCCGACCAGGCTGACGCCTCGTCGCCGACGGCGGCGGCCACGAGCGCTCGAAAAATTTCGTCTGAGCCCGAGAGACGCGCGTCGCTGCCGGGTCGGTTATTGTCGGACCAGTCGTCGTCCACGATCAAGATGCGTAGCGGCCCGGAGGCTGCCTTCGGGGCAGGCAGGCTCGCGAGCGGCGGCGAGGGCTTGCGCGTCGCGGCCTTCTTCGCCGCGGGGTCGGGGTTGACCGCGGTCGCGATCGGTTGCGCCACGGGGCGAGCGACCGGCTGTGCTACAGGTTGCGTGGCCGGGACGGCTTGCGCGGTGCGTTTCTCAGTGAATTTCTTGACGAGGCCGCCGAGCGGCGTGGTCGGTGGCGACGTGTCGGCTGCCATCACGCCCGACGCGATGATCGGACCGGCGAGAAAAGTCGCGCCGCAACGAAGCCACCCAAGCGATCGAGGGGATTTCATGGGACTAACAGAGTGTGAGCATGCGTAACTACAACCCGATTTTAGGCGACCTGGCCGGTCCCCAAGGCGTGAAGCTTAGCGATAATCGTTGAATGCCATCAGCGGCCTTGTCCCACCAGCTGCACCGCATCGATCTGTTTCCACCCGGGCACCGCCGCGAGGTTGAGGGTGAGCTTCACCTTCGCGACCGCGTAATCGGTCGGTGGCACGCGGACGGCAAACCAGGCGATGTCGCGAATCGCCGGCGCGACGTAGGGATCCTTGCCCTCCCACCAGACGTGCGCCGTGCCGTCCGCTTCAAACGCTTCCACCTTCACGATCGCCCCGGGGTTGTGATTCTGCCGCACCCGCACCTCGGCGGCCCGTGTCGGCTGCGCAAATGCAACCTCCAGCCATTCGGTGCCGGCGTTCTGCTGGCCTGGGCACCACGCCTCGATGCTGTCGCCGGCCACGCCAACATCCGGTGCGCCCGTGGCTTTCGCCGGGCCGTAGTTGGGCTTGCTATAGGAGGAACCGGCGTTGGCGCTCGCCGCCCACTGGCCGGCGGCATCGGCGCGGATTTTTTTATCGTCGAGCTCGGCGGCGGGCACGACCACCCCGGCCGAAGGCGCACCGATTTTCGGGCCGGTTGAAGGGGCTTTGGCCGTGATGGCCGGTGCTGCGACAGGCGGTGTGGCCGGGACAGGACGAGCAGGTCCGCCAGACACTCCGCTGGCAACCGGCGGAGTGTTCGCCGCGGACGGGGGTGTGCGCGGAAGAGCGTTTCTCAAGGCCGACGCTTTTTTCTCGGCTGAAAGTTCCATCACCTTGGCGGGCGGCCAGCTCCAAGCCGGGGGTTTGGACGTAGTTCCTGACATCTCGCGCAGTGCCGTCCTCACGCGCACAAGCAGCGCGTCACGTTCCGAGGAAGGCGGTCCGACCGATTTTCCCGACGGCACGCGATTCAAGCACATGAGCGCGGCGGCAGGGTTGCCGGCCCGCAGCGCCACCTCGGCGCGCGCAGTCAGGAGACGAACATCGTCCGGCATGGAACCCAGCTGCGCATCGAGGACGGCCGCCGCCGCCTCGACCAGCCCGCGCACGAGCTCATCGTGGGCGCGATTCACAGTCAGCTGCGTAATTCGATCGGGGTCGCTGGAGGGCGCCACGATGCGCAGTGGGAGGGCCACCGCCTCGACCTCGCCCCTCCAGCCAGAGCCATCGCGAATCGCGAGGCGCGCGCGCACCTGGTAACTGCCCGGAGCGAGGCGCTGCGTCACCTCCGACGGGAAACGCCACAAACCACCGGCGATGCGGCCGGCGCCCAGCGTGGCCGAAGGCGATTCCGGCCGCCCCACGCCCTCCGCCTTCGCCACGGCCGCGCCGCCCACCGCCGGCCAAAGCTCGATGCTCACCGCGTCGCTCCAGGCGCCGTTTGCGGGCGCGAGGGTGATCTTGGCCGCGCTCGCTCGGGGGGCGGCCACACGCACGACAATCCGGAGTGATTCGCCAGGCTGAGCCACGCCCTCGGCGACACCGCGCAGGGACAACGAGAGCTGAGGGGCGGCCGGCACGGCCGCCTGCGCCGACACCACCGCCGCCACCATGGCCGGCGCGAACCATCGCATCGCAAGGTTCATGGTTTCACCTTTCGCGGCGGAATCGCGTCGTTCGGGCAGATTTGGGCGGCGCAGTTTCCCCCGCCCGCGCCGGCATCGCCATAGCGCGACTGCGGCCGGCGGCCGGGCGAGTTGATCCCGGTGCCGGCGGCGGCTTGGCATAGCTGCAGGCCGATTCGCTCCGTCCCTGGTGTGACGACGTAGAGGGTTTTTTGGGCGGCCGCTTTGGCCTCGTAGAACTTCGCGAACGAGTAGCGCATGACGCAATCCTGATGACCGGAATGCTCGCCGCGTTCGACGCCGACGGTCCCGTCCAAACTCATGAAGGGAAAGACGAGCAACAGCTCGATGTGGAAGTCCGCGTATTGCTGCGGGGTGTTGAAGCCGGAGTAACCGACACCATTGCGGGTGATGTAGTCCTGCCCTTCCTTGAGATAGCGATCGAGCATCATCATGTCGATGAACTCACGGAATTTGACGTAATCGGGAAAGTCCTTGGCGGCCACGTCCTGGCCGTCTTCGTCGAGCAGGATAATGGGGGCGTCGGCGCTGTAGCCGTAGTAAGGCCGGCCCAATTTGTTCAACGGATGCCGCGGCGAGCAGTAGCCCATGATCTGCCGGTAATCCCCGCTGCCGTGATGCTCGGCACCCACGGAGTGCAGCAGCTCATGCGCGATCGCCCGATCGTAGGCGAAGGTCGTGTCCGACGGCGGCAGGTTGAAGGGCTGGTTGAAGGCGCTCTCCGTGTCGTCGCGCGCGAGGATGCCGATGCCCTTGGTGATGCCGGGCCGGCCCGCGACTCCGGCCTCGGTCATGGGTGTTTGAGCTCCAGTGTCGCCCAGCGTGGCCTTGCTAAAGGTCTTCACCCACACGCCGTGCTGATCGACCCGGTGGGCGCCCTGCGAATTGTTGCCGTTCATCAGCCGCGTCGTCTCGGACATTTCCTCGGGCCGCAGCCGCGAATGGACCCGCAGCTGCGAAAGAGAGGCAAACAAATCGATACCGGGCTCCGCGTCGCCCCCGATGAGATTAAGCACGAAGAAATCCTTCTTCTTCGGGTCACCCTCGACGTGCTGACCCTCCACGATGAAACCGCGATACTCCTCGTAGAGCGTAAAACCGTCGCCCTTGTTGCCGTCGCCCACGGGTTCGTCCTCGTCGTCGAGACTGTCGGCGCCGGACTTGTTCCGCTCCTTCCAGCTATCGGCGATCTTTGAGTCGGCCGCGCGTTTCGGGAGCCGGAGACCGGTCTCCTTTTTGCCCTTGAGCTTGCCCTGCACGCGGCGGCCGTCGGTGAGGATGGCCGTCGCCTGCAGCGTGGCCCAGCCGCCCCAGTCGCGGGGCACGATCTTGACGGTGTCGGAAAATCCGCTGCGCACCGCGCGCGTCACGCGCTGCTTGGCATTGTCGAGGACCGACATCGGCCCAGTCGCTTCGAGCTCCAAGTCATAGTCGAAATCCTGCGGGTTGACGGGATAGTTCATCGCGATGCCGGGCTCCGTCGAAGTGCCGGTGAGTTCCCAGACAAAGCTCTTGATATCGGCCTTGGGCCTGCTGCCGTCGGCGGCGACCAGCGTGGCCTTGATTTCGAGCGGAGTGCCCGGCCCGCCGTCGGGCTTGGCGTCGGGCCGCCATTCGCGATACGCCGCCGTGTCCTCAAACTCCAGGCGGAGCTCCGTCATCGAGGTGGGCTCCAGATAGATTGTATAGTCCCAGGTCAGCGCCGGCGTCGCGGTCATGGAGCCGCCCACCCCCGCAAATGAACCCTCCTTCGTCTCATCAGAGGCGAAAAGGATGAAGCCCTGCTTCGGGTAGGGGTGCGTCTTGGTCGAACCCATCCCATAAGTGTGGCCAGTGAAACTGGAGGGGAAAACCTTCCCCTCCGGCGAAGTCCATTTCTCCCGCAGCTCCGTGGTGCGCCGGCCCGAGGGCATCCGCACCGACCAGCCTCTTTGCCGATGGAACTGCAGCTCGACCCGCGCATCACCCGAAAAATCCAGCGGCCCCTCGGAGTTGAACACGCATTCCGTCTTCCCTCCGGACGATTGGGTGGCCCAGCGATAGCCGCTCGAATAATCCGCGCGCTCGACCCGCCCTTTCCACACCGAGGGATCGCTCTCATAATCGGTGAGGACAAACTCGACGTTCACATAGACAGTGTAGTCCAGGTTCCACTTGACCCCTTTGCCGGTCAGGGTGGAGCCCATGAGATCAAGCGCCATCTTGCTCGGCCGAGCCGTGGCGACGAGCGTGCCCCGCCAGCCCTTGACGTCGTGAAAGCGCACCGGGCCGTCGTTGCTGTCCTCGTCCGCCGCGTGCGCCGGTGCCAGGCCCAGCGCGCCCGCGATGAGAGCCAGCCCCGCCAGCCGCCATCCCGGGTGCAAGAGCCAACACCCCGCGCGACAACGAAATCGAGGGGGAGACAGGGTCCGTTTCATGGCGACAGGCAGGGAACAAACGGAAGCACGCGCCGCACGTCGAACGGATTCCGCTCACCGTGGCGGCGCAGGACCGCCCCGCCCCTTGACCGCGCCCGTGATGTCGTGAAGCGTCGCCGCTCCTTTTCGATGTCCATGCTGATCCTCCTCGGCTCCCCCGCCCTCTCGCCTTTCCGCCTGCAAAAACTCCTCGCCGATCTCACCGCCGCGGGCGTGCCGGCGCGGGCGCTCGGCGCCGAGTTTGTGCATCTCGTCGATCTCGCGGGCACGCTCACGGACGCGCAGCGCGCTGTGCTGGAAAAGCTGCTCACCTACGGCCCGAGCCGCACTGCGGAGAAGACGTCCGGCCTCCAGCACATCGTCGCGCCGCGCCCCGGCACGATCTCGCCGTGGTCGTCGAAGGCCACGGACATCGCGCACATCTGCGGCCTCGCCGCCGTGCAGCGCATCGAGCGCGTCATCGCCTACACCCTCGACTGCGGCACCACGGTGCTCTCCGAGACCCAGCGCGCGACGCTCACCGCCAAACTGCACGACCGGATGACGCAGGTCGTTTTCACCGACCTCGACGCCTGCGCCGCGCTCTTCCGCCACGAAGCCCCGCGCCCCATGACCAGCGTGCCGCTGTTGGCCGAAGGCCGCGCCGCGCTCGCGACCGCCAACACGGCCCTCGGCCTCGCCCTCGCCGACGACGAAATCGACTACCTCGCCGCCGCCTTCACCAAGCTCGGCCGCGACCCGCACGACGTGGAGCTGATGATGTTTGCGCAGGCCAACTCCGAGCACTGCCGCCACAAGATTTTCAACGCCACCTGGGACATCGACGGCGCGCCGCGCGACCGCTCGCTGTTCCAGATGATCAAAAACACCTACCAGCTCCACAGCGACGGCATCCTCTCCGCCTACAAGGACAACGCCGCCGTCTTCGCCGGCACGCGCGGCGGCCGTTTCTTCGCCGATCCGCGCACGCACGACTACGTGACGAACGCCGAGGACATCCACATCCTCTGCAAGGTCGAGACCCACAACCACCCCACCGCCATCTCGCCCTTCCCCGGCGCGGCCACCGGCTCCGGCGGCGAAATCCGCGACGAAGGCGCCACCGGCCGCGGCGCGAAGCCGAAGGCCGGCCTCGTCGGCTTCACCGTTTCCAACCTCAAGCTCCCCGGCGCCGTGCAGCCGTGGGAAACAGAAAACGGCAAACCCGGCCGCATCGTCTCCGCGCTCGACATCATGATCGAGGGCCCGCTCGGCGGCGCCGCCTTCAACAACGAGTTCGGCCGCCCCGCCATCAACGGCTACTTCCGCACCTTCGAGGCCACCGTGCCCGGCGCGAATGGCGACGAACTCCGCGGCTACCACAAACCCATCATGCTCGCCGGTGGCCTCGGCAACATCCGCGCCGACCACGTGCAGAAAGCCGCGATTAATGCCGGCGACAAGCTCGTCGTCCTCGGCGGCCCCGCGATGCTCATCGGCCTCGGCGGCGGCGCCGCCAGCTCCATCGCCAGCGGCCACGGCAGCGAGAATCTCGATTTCGCCAGCGTGCAGCGCGACAACGCCGAGATGGAGCGCCGCTGCCAGGAAGTCATCGACCGCTGCTGGGCGCTCGGCGACGCCAACCCCATTTCCTTCATCCACGATGTCGGCGCCGGCGGCGTCTCCAACGCCTTGCCCGAGCTCGTCAACGACGGAGGTCGCGGCGGGAAATTCAACCTGCGCGCGCTGCCCAACGCCGAGCCCGGCATGAGTCCGCTCGAACTCTGGTGCAACGAGTCGCAGGAGCGCTACGTGCTCGCCGTGCCTGCCGCGCGCATCGACGTGTTTCAAAAACTCTGCGAACGCGAGCGCTGCCCCTTCGCCATCGTCGGCGAGGCCACCGAGGAGAAACGCCTCGTGGTCGAAGACCCGCATTTCAAAAACACCCCCATCGATCTCCCGCTTGAGGTGCTGCTCGGCAAACCACCGCGCATGCACCGCTCGGAAAAATCGCTGCGCCGGCCCCAGCAACCGCTCGGTCTCGGCACCCTCGATGTAACGGCGGGCGTCCCTGCCCGCCGGGGCGCGGATCGGCGGGCCGGGACGCCCGCCGCTACCCCAGCCGCGCTCGCCGAGGCCGTGCGCCGCGTGCTCGCCCACCCCACGGTCGCCGACAAGACGTTTCTCATCGCCATCGGCGACCGCACCCTCGGCGGCCTCATCGTGCGCGACCAGATGGTCGGCCCGTGGCAGGTGCCCGTCGCCGACTGCGCGGTGACGGCCGCGGCCTTCGACGTTTACACCGGCGAAGCGATGGCCATGGGCGAGCGCACGCCCGTTGCCATCAACAATGCCGCCGCTTCCGCGCGGCTCGCGGTCGGCGAAGCGCTCACGAATCTCGCCGCCGCCCAGATCGGTGAAATCGGAAAAGTGAATCTCTCCGCCAACTGGATGGCCGCCCCCGCCGTGCCGGGTGACGCCGCCGATCTCTACGCCGCCGTGCAGGCGGTCGGCATGGAGCTGTGCCCCGCCCTCGGCATCACGATTCCCGTCGGCAAGGATTCGATGAGCATGAGCACCGTCTGGCAGCAGGACGGAAAACAAAAACGCCTCACCGCGCCCGTCTCGCTGATCGTCTCCGCCTTCGCGCCGGTCGCCGACATCCGTCTCTCGCTCACGCCGCAGCTCAGATACGATCCAGTCACAGAGGGCACTGAGAACAAGACAGAGCGCACCGAGTCGGAATTCTCTGGGTCCTCTCTGTCTTCCTCTGTGAACTCTGTGTCCCATGGTTCAGAGAGAATCGGCGACACCGTCCTGCTCCTCATCGATCTCGGCCGCGGGAAAAACCGCCTCGGCGGCTCGATTCTCGCGCAGGTCGTCTCGCAGATGGGCGAGGCGACGCCAGACGTGGACAGCCCGGCCGACCTGAAAAATTTCTGGAACGCCATCCAGCGCCTCGGCCGCGAGAAAAAGCTGCTCGCCTACCACGACCGCAGCGACGGCGGCCTGCTCGCCACCATCGTGGAGATGGCCTTCGCCGGCCACACTGGCGTCGATCTCACGCTCGCCAACGGGCACGAGACGTTTTCCTCGCTCTTCAGCGAGGAACTCGGCGCCGTCATCCAAGTGCGCGCCGAGGATCTCGATGATGTGGCGCTCACCCTGCGCGAGCACGGATTCAAGAACTGCACCACGCGCATCGGCACCCTCAATCGCACGCACACGCTTCGCGTGAGCCGCGGCGGGAAAGTCCTGTTCGAGGAAAACCTCTTCGCCCTGCGCGCGATCTGGTCCGATGTCACGCGCCGCATCGCGGGCCTCCGCGACAACCCCGCGTGCGCCGCGCAGGAGCACGCCCTACGCCTTGATCCGAAGAACCCCGGCATCACGCCGAAGCTGACGTTTCAAATCTCCAAGGCATTTGTCACAGAGAGCACAGAGCCGGATGCCTCTGTGGCCTCTGTGGCCAAGGCTCGCCCCCCCATCGCCATCCTCCGCGAGCAGGGCGTCAACGGCGAGGTCGAGATGGCCGCGGCGTTCACCCGCGCCGGCTTTCGCGCCGTGGACGTGCACATGACCGACATCCTCAGCGGTCGCGTCTCGCTCAAGGATTTCCGCGGCCTCGCCGCGTGCGGTGGCTTCAGCTACGGCGACGTGCTCGGCGCCGGCGAAGGCTGGGCCAAGAGCATCCTTTTCAACGATCGGGCGCGCGCCGAATTCGCCGCGTTCTTCGCGCGCGAGGACGCGTTCGCCCTCGGTGTGTGCAACGGCTGCCAGATGATGAGCAACCTCAAGTCCATCATACCCGGCGCCGACCACTGGCCGCGCTTCGTGCAAAACCAGAGCGAGCGCTACGAAGGCCGATTCGTCTCCCTCAAGATCGAGCCGAGCCCGAGCGTGCTCTTCGCCGGCATGGCGGGCAGCGTCATCCCGATCGCCGTCGCGCACGGCGAGGGCTTCACGGAATTTCCGGATGCCGCCGCGGCGCGCGCGTGCAGCGAGTCAGGGCTCGTCGCCGCGCGTTTCGTGGACAACCACCACCACTCCACGGAGCACTACCCGCTAAATCCGAACGGCTCGCCCTTTGGCCTGACCGCGCTCACGACCACGACCGGCCGAGTAACCATCATGATGCCGCATCCGGAACGTGTTTTCCGCTCCTCGTGCATGAGCTGGTCTCCCCGTGAGTGGGGCGAAGACTCCCCGTGGATGCAGCTCTTCTACAACGCGCGGACCTGGGTGGGCTGAATCGCGCACGCGGCGCACTTCCTGCCCCACCGCAACGTCACTTTATCACCGGCATATGCACGCTGCCCGAGCCGCTGATGACGCCAAAACCGTAGAGCAGCCAGAGGATGACCGCGATCACGACGACGATATTGAGGATGCTCTTGATCGTCGATTGCATCGGGATGTAGGCGTTGATCAGCCAGAGGATAACGCCGACGACGACCAAAGTAAGAACCACATTTATGAGAGGCATGAGCTGATCATAGCCTGGAACGGCACGGAGCGGTATGGGGTGAAACCCGCTTCGCCGCGCCCCAAGGCTCCACCCACCACGTTTATTCGGCCAACGTGGTTTAGCACTGGCACCATGCGCCTAAGCGCGAATCGCGCCCGGCCGAGGCTCGCAATTTTGCTTTGCCACCAGCAGCAACCCGGCCGGGACAGAACCGCGCTCCGTTGACCATGCCCACCCCATCGACCGTGCGTCATTTGGTAATCGTGCTGGGCGATCAGCTCGACGCGGAATCCACGGCGATCGAAGGCTTCGACCCGAAGCAGGATGCGATCTGGATGGCGGAGGTCGCGGAGGAATCGGAGCACGTCTGGACCAGCAAGCCGCGGATCGCCGTCTTTCTGGCGGCGATGCGGCATTTTCGCGACGCGCAGAGGAAACTCGGCCGCCGTGTGCGCTACACCGAGCTCGACGACGAAGGCAACACGCAGACCCTTGAGGGTGAACTCGCGCGCGCCGTGGCGGAGTTGCAACCGGAACGACTGCTGATGACCGAGGCTGGGGAATGGCGCGTGCAGGAGGCGCTGACGGCGCTGGCGCGGCGCGCGGGGCGGCCGCTGGATGTGCGGGTGGATCGGCATTTTTTCCAGACGCGGGCGGACTTTGCGGCGCACGCCAAAGGCCGGAAACAGCTGCGGATGGAATTTTTCTACCGCGAAGTCCGGCGCCGGCATCGCGTCCTCCTCAATGCGGCGGGCGAACCGGAAGGCGGCGCATGGAACTACGACCAGGAGAATCGCGGCAGTTTCAAGCAGGGCGGCCCCCGGGCGGAGAGGCTGCGGCCGCCGCTCCTGTGCAAACCCGACGCGACAACGCGCGCGGTGTTGGCGCTCGTGGAGAAGCGCTTCGCGAGCCATCCGGGCGAGCTTAGGAAGTTTGCCTGGCCCGTGACGCCGGAGGACGCGCGGGCGACGCTGGCGGATTTCATCGAGCACCGGCTGCCGAACTTCGGGCAGTTTCAGGATGCAATGTGGACGGACGAGCCGTGGCTCTTTCATTCGCGGCTCGCGGCGGCGCTGAACCTCAAACTGATCAATCCCCGCGAAGTAGTGGCGGAGGCGGAGCGCGCGTATCGCTCGGGCCGCGTCAACCTCGCGAGCGCCGAGGGCTTTATCCGGCAAATCCTCGGATGGAGGGAATACGTGCGCGGCATCTACTGGCACCACATGCCGCGCTACGCGGGGATGAATGCACTGGGAGCGAAGGCGAAGCTGCCGGCTTTTTACTGGACCGGAGAGTGCGAAATGAACTGCCTGCGCCAGAGCATCGGCCAGACGCTGGCGCACGGATATGCGCACCATATCCAGCGGCTGATGGTGACCGGGCTCTATGCGCTGCTGCTCGGAGTGGAGCCGCAGCGCGTCCACGAGTGGTATCTGGCCGTCTATGTGGACGCGGTGGAGTGGGTGGAACTGCCGAACACACTCGGGATGTCGCAGTATGGCGACGGCGGGATCATGGCCTCGAAGCCCTACGCCGCGACCGGGAAGTATATCGCGCGGATGAGCAACTACTGCGCAGGCTGCCGGTATGACCCGGCGAAATCGATCGGGGAGGACGCGTGTCCGTTCACGACCCTGTATTGGGATTTTCTGCTCCGGCAGGAGCCGCTGCTCGCCAAGAACCAGCGGATGGCGCTCCAAGTGAAAAATCTCGCGCGGCTGAAGCCGGCGGAGCGCGCGTCGATCCGTGCGCGGGCCCAGGCGATTGCGGACCACGGCGGCGCACCGCCCGGCGCGACCGCGCCCTCGCCGTCCTGAAACCGCCATGCCGAAAATGCGCAAGAAATCCGATCTGCCGGCCAAGGCCTGCGTGGCCTGCGGCCGGCCCTTCGTGTGGCGCAAGAAATGGGAACGGGTCTGGGCCGAGGTGAAATATTGCTCGGATGCGTGCCGGGCGCGGGGCAAAGCCCGGCCGTTGGCGGTTCGCTCTCAGGGCTCTTTGCGAGGCGGCACCGCGGCGCAATCTGGCCCGGCCTGAGGCCGCGCGCGCCGGCCGTCTGAGCCTAACGCTGGCGCTGCTTCATCGCCTGGTCGATCTCGCGCTGGACGACGCGCTTCTTCAGGTCTTCGCGGCGGTCATACTGCTTCTTGCCGGTGGCGAGCGCGACCTCGACCTTCACCAGCGCGTCCTTGAAATACATCCGCAGCGGCACGAGCGCCCGGCCGCCGGTCTCGAGCGCGATGCGGATTTTCTCGATGTGCCGGCGGTGGAGCAGGAGCTTCCGGATCCGCTTGGCGTCGTGATTGTGGATGTTGCCGAAGGCGTATTGCTCGATGTGCGCGTTGTGCAGCCAGACCTCGCCCTTCTCGATGCGGGCAAAGGCGTCGCTGATCTGCGCCTTGCCGGCGCGGATCGATTTCACCTCGGTGCCGCGGAGCTGGATGCCGGCCTCGAAGCGATCATCGACCGAGTAGTCGCGCAGGGCCTTCGCATTCCGGATCTCGGTGAAGCGGGTGGCGTCTTTTTTCTGCGCGGCCATGGAGGGACGGGAGGACGGGCGGAATCAGGGACAAAAAAAGGCGGCCGGTTCTGCGCCGCAGAACGGAGCCGCCTGGGAGGGCCGGGACCGCGCGCGCTCAGGTGGCGAGTTCGTGGCTGATCTTGCCCTCGATGACTTCGCGCAGGGCGGTGTCCTCGGGGGAGAGCTTCTCGAGCGACTCGACGAGCGGGCGGTTGCCGCGCTTGAGCTGCTTCACGCGGCGGGAAACCACGTTGATGAGGATGTTGGGGTCGTTGACGACCTTGAGTGCGTCCTTGATGTATTCGTCTCTCATGTTGGGCGAGGGCTGCGGAATTTGAACCGGCAAGGCCAACGCCCGGCCCGAAACCCGTCAACTGCGAATTCCCGGCTTGCCCGGCTGCGCGGCACGCCCGACGTTGCGCCCCATGTTCATCGCGTGGACGACCGTCGCCACCCGGGCCGACGCCGAGCGGCTGGCCGCCGGGGCCGTGGCCGCCGGGCTCGCCGCCTGCGTGCAGGTCGAGGGGCCCATCGTCTCGCACTATCGCTGGGCGGGCAAAGTCGAGCGCAGCGAGGAGTTTAGGCTGACGTTCAAGTGCCTGCCCGCCCGGCTCGCCGAGCTTGAGCGCCACGTGCTGGCGGCCCACCCCTACGACACCCCGGAGTGGCTCGCCGTCCGCGCTGAACGGGTCGCGGAAAAATACTTGTCATGGGCCGCGGGGCCGGAACACTCTCCGACCCTTTAACCAGTCGCAACCGTCGTCCCTCACCCGCCATGTCACAGCACAAGAGCCTCCAAGGCCCCTCCGGCCTCGTCGTCAAACGCAACGTCCTGAAGCGCTTCGAGCGCCTCGAGATCCTCCGCAAGCGCAACCAGTGGAAGCCGGGCGATCGCATCGTCGGCCTGCGCAAGACCAAGCCCGACGTCTGAGTCGGACCCGTCCCCTTTTGGGCAGGCAGTTTCCGCTGCCTGCCTTTTTTTTGCCACCATGCCCACCCCCCACGAAACCGCTCCGGTCGCGGCCAAGCCCAACTGGCTGAAACGCCTCTATCAATGGGTGCTGCACTGGGCGGACACCCCGCACGGGACGACCGCGCTGTTTGTGGTGGCGTTCGTCGAGTCCTCGTTTTTCCCGATCCCGCCTGATGTGCTGCTGATGGCGCTGTGCCTCGGGGCGCCCCAACGGGCCTTCAAGTTCGTAGCCGTGTGCAGCGCCGGCTCGGTGCTCGGCGGCGCGGCGGGCTACTACATCGGCTACGCGGCCGAGCCGTTCGGCCGCTGGATTATTTTCGATCTGCTGCACTACGGCGCCGCGTGGAACAAGGTGGCCGAGCTTTACGGCCAGAACGCCTTTATCGCGATCCTCACTGCGGCCTTCACGCCGGTCCCCTACAAGGTCTTCACGATCGCGGGCGGCGTGTTTCACGAGCAGGTTTCCATCTGGACGCTGCTCGGCGCGTCGCTCATCGGGCGCACGGCGCGCTTCGCGTTGGTCGGAGGCGCGATCTATTACTTTGGCCCGCCGATCAAGCGCCTGCTCGAAAAATACCTCGAGCTTTTCACGGTCCTCTTCATGCTCCTGCTCATCGGCGGCTTCGTTCTGATCAAGTTCCTGAAGTAGGCCGCCGCCCGCTGGCCGGACCGTAATCCGCGCAACTCCGCCTCCGGCGCATAAAGCTTGGTGCGAGCGCCGGGAGTCGAACCCGGATCAATGGCTTCGGAGGCCACTACACTATCCATTGTGCTACGCTCGCGGCGCAGGTCGGCGATGAAGCGCAGCCGCTCGGCGAGCGTCAAGCCTCGGTGCGGCGGCGCTGAAGACCCAACTGCGTCGTTGCCTCAGGCCCGGCCGCTTCGCAACGTCGCGCCTTATGTCCGTCGAGCCCAACGTTCCGGGCGCCGCCCCTGCGGCCCCCAGCGATTTCATCCGCGACATCGTCGCGCAGCATGTCGCGGAAAAGCGCTACCCGAAGATCGTCACCCGGTTCCCACCCGAGCCCAACGGCTACCTCCACCTCGGCCACGCCAAATCCATCTGCCTCAACTTCGGCCTCGCCCGTGAAAACGACGGCGTCTGCCACCTCCGTTTCGACGACACCAACCCCGTCAAGGAGGACGTGGAATACGTCGATTCCATCACGGCCGATGTCCAGTGGCTCATCGCCGGCTGGGCCGACACCTGCCTCGGCTTCAAGCCCAAGGGCGCCCACCCCGCCGCCATCACGAGCCACGGCAAACCCGATTTCTACCTCGGACCGGTTGAGCCCTCCACGCTCAACTCTCAGCTCTCAACCGGCTCCGCCGAGCCCTTCTTCGCCAGCGACTACTTCGAGCAGATCCACGGCTACGCCGTCGCACTGATCCAGCGCGGCCTCGCCTACGTCTGCGACCTCTCCCCCGAGGAGACCGACGCCTACCGCGGCGCGCCCGACCAGCCCGGCCGCAACTCCCCTTTCCGCGACCGCCCCGTCGCCGAGAACCTCGACCTCTTCGCGCGCATGCGCGCTGGCGAGTTCCCCAACGGCGCCCGCTCCCTCCGCGCCAAGATCGACATGGCCGCTCCCAACGTCTGGCTGCGCGATCCCCTGCTCTACCGCATCCGCCACGTCCCGCACCACCACGCCGGCGACCAGTGGTGCATCTACCCGCTCTATGATTTCGCCCACTGCCTGAGCGACTACCTCGAGGGCATCACGCACAGCGTCTGCACGCTCGAATTCGAGGTCCACCGCCCGCTCTACGATTGGATTCTCCAGAGCCTCGATCTGCCGCGCACGCTCCCGCGCCAATACGAATTCGCCAAGCTCCACCTCGGCTACACCCTCGTTTCCAAGCGCAAGCTCCTCACGCTCGTCACCGAAAAGGTCGTCGCCGGCTGGGACGATCCGCGCATGCCCACGCTCTCCGGCCTGCGCCGCCGCGGCATCCCCGCGAGCGCCATCCGCGCGTTTGTCACCGGCGTCGGCGTCACCAAATTCGACTCCGTCACCGAGATCGCCGTCTTCGAGAACGCCGTCCGCCAGGACCTCAACGCCCTCGCCGTGCGCCGCCTCGCCGTCCTCAAGCCGATCAAGATCATCCTCACCAACATTCCCGCCGGCGAGACCCTCACCTGCGAGGCCACCAACGATCCGCAGAACGAAAAACCGACGACCCGGCAGATCGCCCTCACCCGCGAGGTCTTCATCGATAGCGATGACTTCGCCGAAGTGCCGCCGCCGAAGTATTTCCGCCTCAAGCCCGGCGGCGAGGTCCGCCTGAAATACGCCTGCATCATCAAGCTCGACGAGATCGTGAAGGACGCCGCCGGCGCCATCACCGAGCTCCGCTGCACCGCCGATCTCACCACGCGCGCCGGCGGCCCGAATGTGGACCGCAAGGTCAAGGGCACCATCCATTGGGTCAGCGCCACGCAGTGCCTCGACGCCGAGGTGCGCCTTTACGACCGGCTCTTCCATGTCGCCGAGCCGGGCACCGAGGAGGATTTCCTGAAGGTCGTGAACCCGCACTCCCTCGAGGTCGTCACCGCCAAGCTCGAGACCTCACTCGCGAGCGCGACGCCCGCCGATCGTTTCCAGTTCGAACGCCTCGGCTACTTCGCCCTCGACCCCAAGGACAGCGCGCCGGGCAAACTCGTCTTCAACCGCACGATTTCGCTCAAGGACACGTGGGCGAAGAAATGACTGCGCCAGAATCTCACGCCACGGTCGCAAAGGCCGCCACGGTGAATCTGTTCTTTTCGACCTTTGCGTCCTCCGCGACCGTGGCGTGAGGCCTCTCACCATGGACGACCCGCTCCCTCTGCTCAACCCCACCGAGCTCCGCGTGCTCGGCGCACTCGTGGAAAAGGCCGTCACCACGCCCGACTACTATCCGCTCACGCTCAATTCCCTCACGCTCGCCTGCAACCAGCTCACAAACCGCGACCCCGTCGTGGCCTACGATGAGACGACCGTCGTCCGCGCGCTCGACGGCCTGCGCGCCCAGCGCCTCGCCTCCGTCTTCACCGGCGCCGAGAGCCGCGTTGCCAAATACAAGCACGCCCTCACCGAGGCGCTCCTGCTCACCCCCGGCGAAGTCGGCCTCCTCTGCGTGCTGATGCTCCGCGGCCCGCAGACGCTCGCGGAACTCCGCACCCGCACCGAGCGCTTCCAACCCTTTGAGTCGCTCGCCGAGGTCGAGGAAGCACTCACCGCCCTCGCCACCCGCACGCCCCAGCCCCTCGTCGTCAAACTCCCGCGCCAACCCGGCACCAAGGAGCCCCGCTACGCCCACCTCCTCGGCGGCCCCGTCGAACTCGCCGCATCCGCCACAACTCCGCCCCTGGAACCCGCGACCCTCGCCGTCCGGGCCGAAAACGATCGCCTCGCCAAACTCGAAGCCGAGACCGCAACCCTCCGCACCGAGGTCGCCGAACTGCGCGCCCAGCTCGCGGAATTTCGGAAGCAGTTTGAGTGAGAATATAGCCCGCGGCGACTTCGCAGCCACCGCCGTTGACCGCTAAAATTTAACTTCCCATAATGGGAAGTTCCACTTTGCTAGCCTCCTACCGGCCAGCCATCCATGCAGATCATCTCGATCAAGACCCTGCGGGATTTCTGGCAGGTTCACGCTTCCGCTGAAACTCCGCTCAAAGCATGGTATCACGAAGCCAGGCAGGCCCGCTGGCGTTCGTTTCAAGACATCAAAAACCGCCACCGCCAAGCCGATGTCCTTCCGGGCAACCGCGTGATCTTCGACCTCAAGGGCAACACCTACCGCCTCGTCGTGCGCATCAACTATCAGTCCGGCTGTATCTTCATCCGCTTCATCGGCACCCACGCCGACTACGACAAAATCAACGCGGAGACCATCTGACCATGACCATCAAACCGATCAAAACCGCCTCCGATCATGCCGCGGCCCTCACCCGCCTTGAGGTCATCTTCGACGCCTCGCCCGGCACCCGTGAGGGCGACGAGGCCGAGGTGCTCGCCACACTGGTCCAGTTCTACGAAGAGACGCATTTTCCGATCGATCGGCCTTCGCCCATCGACGCCATCCGCTTCCGCATGGAGCAGCAGGGCCTCAAGGCCAAAGACCTCATTCCTCACTTGGGCAGCGCCAGCAAAGTATCGGAAGTTTTGTCCGGCCGCCGCCGCCTGAGCCTCGCGATGATCCGCAATCTGATCGATGCCCTGGGCATTCCGCCGCAGGTGCTGCTGCAGGAGCCCGCGCCCACTCGGCGCCGCGCCAAGCCCAACCTCCGCCGCAGAACACCCCGGTCAACCAAGCGCGTGCTGGCAGCGTAAAATGCGATCTATGCCTCACAGTGAGCCGAAAGAAGCCCTGCAAATCCGAATAGCACCATTCAGCAAATGACTTTTCACGGCGCAGCTTTCATCAGCCAGATCGTCGTCTTTCTCACGGCGTCGATTATCCTAATAAAGAAAGGAAGCGAGAAAGGCCCCCGCTTGATGCTGGCCGCCGTGATATTCGAGATCGTTGGGGGCCCCTCATCTGGATTTTCTCCGACGAGATCAATTTACGACAGGGTGTTTGGATACCTCAAAGCCTGTGGATGTTTTCCACTCTGGCTTTCTCGCTCGGCCTATTGACCTACGCGTTTGAGAAAAAAACGCCGAAACAGTTACAGGAGCCAGCAACTGCACACAGCCGTGGCTCTTCGTAAAACATTGGGCACGCACCAACCGCGAGACTCTCCTTCCGGATTCTGGCCGGCCTCATGCGGGACGCGCGTTACTTCGCGTTCCGGTTCAGGCTCGCCGTCCATGCCGCGCATTCCTCGTGGCTAGCAAAACGGAAGACGCCCTTTGGCTGACCGCGGCCCTGCGCGAGCCGCGCCGCCGTCCGCTGCAACCGCGCGAACCGCTGCCACGGCGTCTTGCGCAACTGGCCGATGACCTTGGTTGCCGGTGCTTCCACGGTGGGGAAAATCGCGCGGGTGCCGGGTGCCGTCAAGCGCCACGCTTGCCCGTATCACTCGCACTTTTCGTGGAAATCTTTTGTCACAGAGAGCACAGAGTTCAGGCACAGAGTTCACCGAGCCAAACACACTGCCTTGCTCCGTGCCCTCTGTGCCTGAACTCTGTGGCCTCTGTGGCTCATGTCTTGGCCTGATTCGGTCCCTCACCCCTGCGCTTGCCTCCGGCCAAACGCGCCTGATTCACTCGGGGCACTTGTGAAGCAAAGCATCGTCACCCTCGACATGGAGGGCGTCCTCACGCCCGAAATCTGGATCGCCGTCGCCGAGCGCACGGGGATCGCCGAATTGCGGCGCACCACGCGCGACGAGCCGGACTACGACCAGCTCATGCGCTACCGCATCGGCATCCTCGACCGGCATGGCGTCACCCTCTCCAAAATCCAAGAGGTCATCGCCTCGCTGCCCCTGCTGCCGGGCGCCCTCGATTTCATCAACGCGCTGCGCCAGCGCACGCAGGTCATCATCCTCTCGGATACTTTCGAGCAGTTCGCGCAGCCGCTCGTCCGGCAGATGGGTTGGCCCACGCTATTCTGCCACCGGCTGGTCGTGAAAGATGATCGCATCGCTGGCTACGCGCTGCGCATGCCGGATCAGAAGCGCCACGCCGTCGCCGCGCTTCAGTCGCTCAACTACCAGGTCATCGCCGCGGGCGACTCGTTCAACGACACCTCGATGCTCGCGCAGGCCGACCACGGTTTCCTGTTTCACGCGCCGGAGAATATCGTGAAGCAGTTCCCGCAGTTTCCCGCGCTGCACGATTACCCGGAGCTGCTGCAGAGGATTACGGAGAAACTGTAGGGCCGGCTGACGACGCGGCGGATGCGGCGAAAAATTCCTGACCAGCTGGATTGCCGCACCCGGCGGCGCCGGGCTCGCAATGACACACGAAAACCCGGCACCGCGTAGGGCCCGGCGTTCGCCGCATTGCTTGGATTTCGTAGGGCTCGACCTTGGTCGATGCCCCGGGACGGAACGGCCTGAGCAAGCTCAGGCCCTACACGCGGAGCATCAGGGCCCCGACTCCGTGACCTTGGTGCCGAAGTGCCACACGCGTTTCAGCGCGGGCAGCGCTTTCAGCGTGGCGAGGCCGGCGTCGTCCACGGCGGTATCGGTGAGGTTGAGCGCCTCGAGGTGTTTGAGGGGCGCGAGCGACGCGAGGCCGGCGGACGTGACGGCGGTGCGCGTGAGATCGAGGGCGCGGAGGTTGCCCCACGCGGCGATGGCCTTGGCCCCGGCGTCGGTGATCGCGGTGCGGGCCAGCTCGGCCTCCACGATCAGCGGGGCAAGCGGCGCGAGCTGGGCGAGGGCGGCATCGTCACAACGGCTCGGCGCGCTGGCGGTGCGCAGCACGAGGCCATCGGTCGGGTTTTGCGAGCGCGGGAGGAGCCGGAGGCCGGTCGCTTTCTCCCACGCGGCGATCGCGGCGGCGCGGGGCCGCCAGTCCGGCGCGAGCGGAGCCTGCGCCACCGGGGCGGCGCGCAGCGCCGGCGCGGTGGGAAACTCGGCGACTGTCGTCGTCGCGCTCGCGCCCGCGGCGATCCAAAGTTCGAGGACCTTGATCTCGTCGGCGGTGAGGAGGGGTTTGCCGTCACTGGGCATGACCTCGTCGTCGTCGGGCTTGAGGGTGATGCGGCGAAGGAGTTCGCTGCCCTTCGGGTCGCCCGGTTTGACCACCGTGCCCGACTCGGCGCCGCGCAGGACGGCCTCGAACGAATCGAGCCGCAGCTTGGCCTTCTGCTTCTCCGCGCCGTGGCAGACGGTGCAGTGACGATCGAGAATGGACACAACGCGGGCGGAGTAGAAGGAGGGCTCGGCGCGGAGCGCGGGCGTGAAAAAAAATGTGGCGACGCACGCCAGCAGTAGGGCGGGTCTGTGACCCGCCCTCGGAGAGCCCTGAGTATTCGGGGGCGGGTCACAGACCCGCCCTACTTCAAGCCAGGATCGCATCGATGACTTTGGCGGGCAGCACGCCGGTGAGCTTTTGGTCGAGGCCCTGGTGTTTGAAGCTGAGCCGGTTGTGGTCGAGGCCGAAGAGGTGGAGCAGCGTGGCATGAAGGTCGCGGATGTGGACGGGGTCCTTGACGATGTTGTAGGAGAAATCGTCGGTCTCGCCGTAGGAGAGGCCGGGCTTCACGCCGCCGCCGGCCATCCACATGCTGAAGCAGCGCGGGTGGTGGTCGCGTCCGTAGTTGGTGGGCGTGAGCGTGCCCTGCGAATAGACAGTGCGGCCAAACTCGCCGCCCCAGAGCACGACGGTGTCGTCAAGCAGGCCGCGGCGCTTGAGGTCGGTGACGAGGGCGTAGGTGGCCTGGTCGGATTCCTGGGCCATGAGCTTGATGCGGTCGGGCAGCAGGCTGTGCTGGTCCCAGCTGCGGAGGAAAATCTGGGTGAAGCGCACGCCGCGCTCCGCGAGGCGGCGGGCCATGAGGCAGTTGTAGGCGTAGGTGCCGGGCTCCTTCGCTTTCGGGCCGTAGAGTTCCCACGTGGAGGCGGGCTCGTTGGAAAAGTCCGCGAGCTCGGGCACCGAGGTCTGCATGCGAAACGCCATCTCGTATTGCGCGATGCGGGCGTTGATCTCGGGATCGCCGACGCGCTCGAAGAGCTGGCGGTTGAGATCGTTGACGCCGCTGATCATGGCGCGGCGCACGTCGCCGTCGATGCCGGCGGGATTGCTGAGGTGCAGCACGGGATCGGCGCCGCCGCGGAGCGTGACGGCGGCGTGCTCCGGCGAGAGGAAGCCGGAGGACCAGAGGCGGTTGGAGAGCGCCTGCACGTTGGTGCGGTGCGGCATCTTTGAGGTCATCACGACGAAGGTGGGTAGCTCGTCATTGGCCGCGCCGAGGCCGTAGCTGAGCCACGATCCCATCGAGGGCCGGCCGGGAAACATGTTGCCCGTGGTGAGCTGGAGGATGGCGGGCTCGTGGTTGATCGCCTCGGTGTGGAGCGACTTCATCACGCACAGCTCGTCCACAATCTTCGCCGTGTAGGGGAAGAGTTCGGACACCCACTGGCCGGATTTCCCGTGCTGGCCGAATTTGTAGATACTGGGCGCGATGGGCAGGCGCGCCTGGCTCGCGGTCATGCCGGTGAGCGTCTGCCCGCCGCGCACGGACTCGGGCAGGTCCTGATCAAACATTTTCTGGAGGACGGGCTTGTGGTCCCACGTCTCAAACTGCGAGGGCGAGCCCGCCATGAAGAGGTAGATCGCGCGCTTGGCCTTGGGCGCGTAATGCGGCAGGTGCGCGGGCAGCCCGGCGCCCGCGGGCGCGCCGGCGGCGAGCATCTCGGGCGCGTGGCGGCCGAAGAGCGTGGCGAGGCCAGCCGCACCGAGGGCCTTGACGCCGCGGCCGACGAAGTGGCGGCGCGTCTCAAGCCGCAGCCACTCCCGCTTGAGGTCGGCGGGGACGTGCGGCAGGTCGAGGACGGCCGGGTGTTCGCCGCAGTGATCGGAACAGAGGTGGGAATCGGGGGAGTGCATCGAAGTGATCGGGTTTTGAGGTAGGGCGGGTCTGTGACCCGCCCTGTGGCGGTCGTAAACCGGAGTGGATTCGAAGATCGATGGCGGTGAGCAGGCGTTGAGAGGGCGGGTCGGAGACCCGCCCTACTTGGTCAGAAACTCGTCGAGGTTGAGGAACTGGCTCGCGACGACGGTCCACTCGGCGAGTTCGGCGGGGGCGAGCGCGGGATCGGAGTTGGTCTCACCGATGGCGAGGAGCGCCTCGGCCTGCTTGGGGTCGGCGGCGAATTTCGCGCGGAACTGCGCCGCGGTGCCGAGGAGGACCTTGCGCTCGTTCGCGGTGAGCACGCGGCCGAGCGTGGCGCGCGCCAGGAAGTCGAGGCGCGCCGCGGGTGCGGGGGCGGCGGTGAGCGCACGCTCGGCGAGCTTGCGCGCGGCCTCGACCCACTGCGGGTCGTTCATCGTGATGAAGGCCTGCAGCGGGGTGTTGGTGCGCGCGCGGCGCGTGCAGACGACCTCGCGCGAGGTGGCGTCGAAGGTCTCCATGCTCGCTGGTGGCGAGGCGCGTTTCCAAAACGTATAGACGCTGCGGCGGTAGAGGCCCTCGCCTTTGTCGGGCACGTAGGTGCGGGTGTTCGACTCGGGCATGGCGACCTCCTCCCAGATGCCGGCGGGCTGGTAGGGCTTCACCGAAGGGCCGCCGATCTTGTCCACCAGCAGGCCGGCGGCGGCGAGCGCGCTGTCGCGAAGCATCTCGCCGTCCATGCGGAAGCGCGGACCGCGCGCGTAAAACTTGTTCGTCGCATCGGCCGCCACGCGCTCGGCGGTGGCGTGGGCGGTCTGGCGGTAGGTGGCCGACAGCACGAGCAGGCGGTAGAACTTTTTCACGTCCCAGCCGCTCTCGCGAAACTCGACGGCGAGCCAGTCGAGGAGTTCAGGATGCGACGGCCGGTCGCCCATGATGCCAAAATCGCCGGCGCTTTCGACGAGGCCGCGGCCAAAGACCTCCTGCCACATGCGGTTGACCGTCACGCGGGCCATCAGCGGTTGCTCGGGCACGAGCAGCCACTCGGCGAGGCCGAGGCGGTTCTTCGGCGCGCCCTTCGGCGGCGGCGGCAGAAAGTGCGGCAAAATCGGCTCCACGCGTTCGGCCCGCGCGTAGTAGTCGCCGCGCGTGAGCAGATCGGCGTAGGCGGGCGTGGGCTTCTCCAGCGCGATGAGCGTGGCGGTGCCGCCGGCGGTGAGCGCATCGAAGGCGGTGTCGTGCGCCGCGATAGCGGACGCGAGCGCCATGGTATCGGCGTCTTTTTCCCCGAAGATGAACCGGTCGAGAGCGACGAAACGCTCGTCGGTCGTCCACTGCGCCGGATCAGGCTGGCGCGCGACGATCTCGGCGGCGATATCCTCGAAGGGGAGGCGTGCGATCTCGTCCGGCGCGAGCGCGCGTTTGTAGAAGCGCACATCCTGGAAACGTGTCTCGCGCATCGGCAGGTAGTCGTCACGACGGCCGAGGTGCATCGCGGCATCGGTGCGGATGGAGTCCTTGGGCGTCAGGGTGTCGAGCCGCACCTCGGTCTCGACCGGCTTGCCGTTGACGTAGATTTTCACGCCCGAGGCCTTGCGCGAGCCGTCGTAGGTGAAGAAGACGTGCAGCCATTCGTCGCGGAGAAAGGTGCCCTTGGTCACGACCTGGATGCCGCGCTTGGCCGGCACCGCGGCGGTGTTGCGCACATCGGACGCGGGACGGGCGGCGGCCTTGGCGTTTTTCTTGGCCGGCGACTTCTTCGCGTCGTCCGCCGCCGGCATCGCGGCAGCGGGTTCGTCGGCTTTCCAGTCGGGCACGAGGTTCACAAAAAACTGCGTGCCTTCCTGGTAAAGATCCCAGCCTGCGCCGCTGCGGCGTTTGTCGTCGCCCATGCGGGCGAGCAGCGAGCCGCTGCCCGTGCCGGTGCGCACGCCACCACCCGGCTTGGCGCGCAGCATCAGCCAGCCGCCGGCGGAAAACTTGTCGCCCGCCTCCACGTCGCCATGATCGCCAAGCGCGAGACGGGTGAAGATGTCCATGCGCATCGAGGGCCACAGCCAGGTGTTTTCGCCCCAGACGAGCGGATTGGTGTCGGCCTTGAACTCCGGCACCTTGGCGCCGGGCGCGGCGTTCTTCACCACGTCGCCCTGATTCTCGTCGAGGCGCAGACGCAACTCGAGCGCGGTGCTCGCGACCGGCTTCGGGCGGTTGCCGGCGGCGATCCACGCGGCGGCCAGCTCCGGGCCGCGGGCCCGCCGGGCGTTGAGTTTTTCCTGCAACTCACCGCGCGACCGGAGCACGAACTCCGCCGCGGCGCGGTTCTCGTCCTTGGGCAGGCGCAGCACCGGCGCGGGCTCGGCGATGTTGAGGTCCCAAGGTTTCTCGGCCGTGTTGCCGAGGTAGGCGGCGAGGCCGTAGTGATCCTTCTGCGAGATCGGATCGAACTTGTGGTCGTGGCACGCGGCGCAGCCGGTGGTCAGGCCGAGGAAAGTCGCGCCAAACGCCTCCACGCGATCGCGCGTCTGGTTGACATAGACCTCCTCGGGGACGGTGCCGCCCTCGTTCGTCGTGAGGTTGCTGCGCACAAAGCCGGTGGCGGCGAGCTGATCGAGCGTCTTGGCCGGTAACAGATCGCCGGCGAGCTGCTCGCGGACGAAGGTGTCGAAAGGCTTGTTCTGGTTGAACGCCCGGATGACGTAGTCGCGATACGGCCAGATCGCCCGGTAGTTGTCGAAGTGGATGCCGTGCGTGTCGGCGTAACGCACGTAGTCGAGCCAGTAGCGCGCGCGGTGTTCGCCGTAGCGTGGATTCGCCAGCAGGCGGTCGACGACGCGTTCGTAGGCGTTGGCGGACTTATCCGCGACAAACGCCTCCACTTCCTCCGGCGTCGGCACGATGCCCGTGAGATCGAGCGTCACGCGGCGGATCAAGGTGCGGCGGTCCGCCTCGGCGGCGGGCGTCAGATTCTCGCGCGCGAGGCGGGCGATGACAAATGCGTCGACGGGATTGCGGACGTTTTTGGTCTGCGCTTTCGCGACCGCCGGCACCACGGGCCGCTTCGGCGTGATGAACGACCAGTGCTCTTCAT
>JAUYAK010000125.1 GCA_030693515.1 Opitutaceae bacterium | reverse complement strand
GGAATGGCGGCGGCTCTGGCCGTCGGGATCGGTGCGACGGCGGTGTGGCGGAGCGATCGCCCGCGCCTCACGGCGCGGGACGCAGTGGCGGCGGTGCAAGCGCACTTTGCCACGCCGGGCTACGCGATGGCCGCGGTCTCGGCCGATCCGGCGGAGCTGGAGCGGTGGGTGCGCGAGCACGGCGGGCCGGCGCGAATCGAGATGCCGGCGGCGCTGCGCGGTTTGCAGAGTTTCGGCTGCCAGGTGCTCGAGGCACGCGGGGAGAAAGTTTTCCTGCTCTGTTTCTTCATCGATTCCACTCCGGTGCCGCCGGGTGCGATGCCGCTCAAGCAGGAGATGGTCGTGACCGCGCCCGACGGCACGATGATGAAAAAGACCCGCCCGCTCGTGCATCTCGTGATTGCGGCGCGCGCGGCGTTTCGCGACGCGCCGGCGCCCGGCGCGCGGGTGCGAATGGCCGCGGGCGGCGAGTGGAATCTGGAGGCCTGGTCCCGCGGCGAGCTGGTGTATCTCGTCACGGCGAATGCTCCGGCGGAAAAAATCGCGGAGCTGGCGCGAGTGTTGTAGCTCGCCGTCGCCAGTAGGGCGGTGCCTGTGATCCGCCCTTGGTGAGAACACTCAGCGCACGAAGCGGCGGGTCACAGACCCGCCCTACTTCAAACACCGTGATTCGGAGATGTTTTCTCCGGCTCAGCCGTGCAGGTAGCTCATGAGGAGATTTTCGAGATACTCCTGCTTGCCGGACTTGGGCTGGGGTTCGCCGAGCTTCGTGAGGACGAGCTTTTCGAGCGACTTGAAGTTGACCTTGCCGGTCTCGATGTCGCGGCCGAAGCCGCTGTCGAAGCTCGCGTAGCGCTCCGAGACGAAACGCTCGAACTTGCCCTCGGCGAGGATGCGGTGCGCGATCTTGAAGGCCACCGCGTAGGCGTCCATGCCGCCGATGTGCGCGTGGAAGAGGTCCTCGGCGTCGATGCTGGGGCGGCGGAGCTTGGCGTCGAAGTTGAAGCCGCCGGTGCCGAGGCCGCCGGCCTTGAGGATGCTCGTCATGGCGAGGGTGAGCTCCTTGACGTTGGTGTTGAACTGGTCGGTGTCCCAGCCGAGGAGTTCGTCGCCGGCGTTGGCGTCGATCGAGCCGAGCATGCCCTGCGACGCGGCGACCTCGATCTCATGCTGGAAGCTGTGGCCGGCGAGCGTGGCGTGGTTGGTCTCGATGTTGAACTTGAAGTATTTTTCGAGGCCGTAGGTGCGGAGGAAGGCGATGCCGCTCGCGACATCGAAGTCATACTGGTGCTTCGTCGGCTCCTTGGGCTTGGGCTCGATGAGGAACTGGCCCTTGAAGTTGATGCTGCGCGCGTAGTCCACGGCCATGTGGAGGAAGGCCGCGAGGTGATCCTGTTCGCGCTTCAGGTTGGTGTTGAGGAGCGTCTCATAGCCCTCGCGGCCGCCCCAGAAGACGTAGTTCTCGCCGCCGAGCTGCTTGGTGACATCGAGCGCCTTCTTCACCTGCGCCGCGGCGTAGGCGAAGACGTGGGCGTCGGGGTTCGTCGAGGCACCGCACATGTAGCGCGGGTTGGAGAAGAGGTTGGCGGTGCCCCAGAGGAGTTTTACGCCAGTGGCCTTTTGCAGGGCGGCGGCGTGGGCGACGACAGCGTCGAGGTGCTTGTTCGACTCGGCGAGCGTGCGGCCCTCGGGCGCGATGTCGCGGTCGTGGAAGCAGTAGAAAGGCGCGCGGATTTTTTGGAAAAACTCAAACGCGGCGTCCATGCGGACTTTGGCCACGGAGACGGGGTCCTTGCCGCTCTCCCACGGGCGCACGATGGTGCCGGGGCCAAACGGATCCGAGCCCGTGCCGCGGAACGCGTGCCAGTAGGCGATGGAGAAGCGCATGTGCTCGGCCATCGTCTTGCCGCCGACGATCTCGTCGGGGTTGTAGTGGCGGAACGCGAGGGCGCGGTCCGTTTTCGGGCCTTCGTAGGCGATGGCGGGGATGCCGGCGAAGTGGGTGCGGGATTTTTTGCTCATGGGTGAAGGGGGGACGGAGGGAGGGAGAGACGGAGGGCAGCGGGGGAGACTTGCGAGATGAGAAAACGTAGCGAGACCTGAGAGCGCAGAGTGTAGCGGATGACGGCGGGCGCGTGGTAACAAAAATGCACACATTACTTTTGATTTTTCGTAGGCCTCCGACGGAGTGGGAAGACGAATGGCCACCAAAGCGAACACCGGCAGCGCCCGCAAAGTCGCGCTGCTCATCGAGACCTCGAACCGCTACGGGCGCGACCTGCTCTACGGCGTGCGCGACTGGATGCGCGAGGGCGGGCGCTGGGCGGTGCGCTTCACGGAGCAGGCGCGCGGGGCGGCGGTGCCTTCGTGGCTGGCCGACTGGCGCGGCGACGGCATCATCGCGCGCGTCGATTCGCCTGAGATTGCGGCGGCGCTGCGGCGCACGGGGCTGCCGGTGGTGGACGTGAGCGCGGAGCGTGATGACTCGGAGTTTCCTCGTGTGAGCATCGACAACGCCGCGGTGGCGCGCCTCGCGGCGGAGCATCTCGCGCGCAAGGGGTTTGCCCACTTCGCCTATTGCGGCGACGAGCGGTTCCTCTGGTCGCGGCAGCGCGGGGCGGAGTTTGAGCGGTGCGTGCAGGCGGCGGGCCACGCGTGCGCGGTCTTTGCGCCGGGCGCGAAGGCACGCCGCTCACCGGGGTCCGATGCCGAGCATCGCGCGATTGCGGAATGGCTCGCGGGGCTGCCGAAGCCGGTGGGGGTCTTCGCCTGCTACGATGGACGCGCCCAACAGGTGCTCGAGGCCTGCCAGTCGCGCGGCTTGCACGTGCCCGACGATGTGGCGGTGCTCGGCGTGGACAACGACGAGGTGCTCTGCGAACTCTGCAGCCCGCCGCTCAGCAGCGTGCAGCCCAACGCCCGCCGCACGGGGTTCGAGGCCGCGGCGATGCTCGCGCGCATGATGGCCGCGCGCCGCAGTGTGCGCGCCGAGACCCGCTTCGTCGATCCGGTGCGCGTGGTGGAGCGGCAATCGACCGATGTGGTCTCGGTCGCCGATGCGCGCGTGGCCGCGGCGCTGAAGTTCATCCGCCAGCACGCGTGCGAGGGCGTGAACGTGGCCGATGTGCTGCGCGCCGTGCCGATGTCGCGCACATTGCTGGAGAAAAAATTCCAAGCCCTGCTCGGCCACTCGCCCCACCGCCAGATCGTGCACGTGAAGATCGAGCGCGCGCGGCATCTGCTGGTGGAGAGCGAGGTCTCGATCGCGGTGGTGGCGGAGCTGGCGGGCTTCAGCGACGCGAGCTACCTGAGCGTGGCTTTTCGCCGCGAGACCGGCGAGAGCCCCTATGCGTTTCGCGCCCGGCACCGCACGAGCCGGGCGACGGGGTAGTTCAACTTTCCGTCTTCGGGCCGCCGAAGAATCGCCGCCAGCTCAGGGCGAAGCCAGTGTAGACGAGGAAGCAGCCGCCTAGGCAGGCGAGGCCGGCGACGAATTGGCCGACCCAGCCGAGCGCCTCGCCGGTGTGGAGGAAGCGCGTCCAGCCCCGGACCTGCCGGGCGGCGTTGAGCTCGGCGTGGCCGTCGCGCCGCAGGAGCTGCGCCGTAAACGGATCGAACTGGAGTGTGGTCGAGGCGGTGCGCGGCCAGCTGGCTTGTTCGCGCACCGTGAGGGTGACGGGTTGCGCGGCGTTGCTGGAGGTGAGGCGCAGGGTGAGGGTTTTCCACGCCGGCAGGAGGCGCTCGGCGGCGGCGATGAACAGGTCGGCCGGCACCTGGCTGCTGCCTGCGGGCGCGGGCGGGACGAGGGCGACCGGCGGCGGCGCACCGCTGCTTTGCGGGCCGGTGGAGGGCAGCGCAGTGCCGGTGAGCGTATAGAGGAGCTCGCCGCCCCAGCGAAACGAGATCGGCACGGCCGTGAGCGTCAGGACGATCAGAACGGGTGCGCACCAGAAACCGATCGTGTTGTGCCAGTTGAAATCGCGGGCCTTGGCCGTGGCATTCTGGCGAAACCAGATCACGGGCTGCACGGCGCGCCACGACCACGCGCGCGGCATCCAGAGGTAGAGGCCGGTGACGGCGAGGACGAAGAAGGCGAGGTTGCAGATGCCGTTGATCAACTTGCCGCGCGGGCGGCTCGTGTCGCCGGTGAAGCCGAGATAGCGGTGCACGCCCGTCATGGTGCGCATGAATTCGCCCATCGCGACGGACTGCGGCTGGCGGACCTCGCCGGTGTAGGGATTGACGTAGAACGTGCCGCTGCGCCCGGCGGCGAAGGCCACGGCGGCGCGCGGATCGCGGTGGAGGACGACGCTGGCGGGACGGACCTCGGGCTGCGCCTCACGGAGCCTGACCTGCAGTTGCGTGAGCGTGAGGCGCGGCGTGGCGGCGGGCGGCGGCGCGATCTGGCGGGCGTCGCGCTCCGCCCAAGCGACGAGCTCCTTCTCGAAGGCGAGCACGGTGCCGGTGAAGCACATGATGCCGATGGCCACGCCGGCGACGAGGCCGGCGACGAGGTGGAGCCAGAAAAGGGTTTTTCGAAACATCAGGAAAAAGAAACGCACGCTGAACGGCGCATTGGCAACTGCGGCTTGGTGCCGGGCGGTCGGCCGCGCGCCGCCGGCGAAAATCCGCGCTTCAGAACCGCGTGGTGAGGCTGACGCGGAACGCGCGCGGCGATCCCGGCGTGATGTTGGTGTTGCTGTGCGCCGTGGCGTAGTAGTCGCGGTCGAACAGATTTTCGACGTTGAGCTGCGCGCGGAAGCGGGTGCCGAAGCGATGAAACAGTGCGGCATCGTAGCGGGCGAAGCCGGGCAGGCGCACGGTGTTGTCGGTGGAGGCGAACATCGCGTCGCGGTAAATCGTCCCGAGCCCGAGCCCCCACTGGCGGTTCAGATCGTAGCGGTGCCAGAGGGAGAAGGTGTGGCGCGGGAGCTGGGCGAGGCGCGCGCCGGCCACGACGGTCGCGGACTGCGTGGTCTTGATCGTGCCATCCTGATACGCGTAGCCGCCGACCACGCTCCAGTTGGCGGTGAGGCGGCCCGTGAGGCCGAGTTCGACGCCCTTGGCGCGTTGGCCGTCGACGAGCAGGGAGCGGGTGGGATTGGCCGGATCAGTGATCGCGACGTTGCTGCGATCGAGGCGATAGACCGCCGCACTCAAGGCGAGATCGGGGCGCAGGTCCCATTTGGCGCCGAGCTCGTGGTTCGTGAACTCCTCGGGATCGAGGGCGCGGTTGCTAAGGCTGAGGGACGACAACTGTTCGCCGGCGCGCGGCATGGAGGACATGCTGGTGCTCGCATAGAATGAGACTTGCTCGGCGGGCTTGTAGATCAGGCCGGCGCGCGGCGAGATGAGGCGGTCGCGGCTGGCCACGTTCTGGGCGGTGCGGTGGTTGCGGAAATCGACGGTAAACTTTTCCAACCGCACGCCGACGATCGCGTGGAGCTGCGGCAGCAGCGCGATCTGATCCTGTGCATAGACGGCCACGGTCTGGGCGACGCCGCGGTTGTGGGCGTCGGTGGTGCTGGGCTGGAACGTGAGCGGCAGTGTCGAACGCGGGGCGGAGAGCGGCACGCTGATCGAGGTGGTGGTCGGGCTGACTGTCGTGAAGTAGCCGGTGAGGCGCAGATTGTCGGTCTCCTGCCGCGCGAGTTCCAGACCGGCGAGGACTTGGTGCTGCACTGAGCCGGTCGCGAACGGCAGGATTACGTCGGTCTGGTTGAACAGATTATCGCGGTCGGTCGCCTGATTGTAGGCGGAGAGTGCGACCGTGGTGCCGGCGGCGTTTACGGCGCCGGGATAGACGTTCTGGTAGGATTTCTCGTAACGGCCGAAGCGCGTGTGATTGCGCAGGGCGATGCGGTTGGCGAAGGTGTGGTCGAGCGCGACGAAGGCGGTGTTCACCGTCGCATCGCTCGTGCTCTGCGCGGGATCGCCGAAGAAGGTGGAGGCGGCGGTGTGCACCGGGCGGCCTTGGTAGGACGAGATCCCTCGGTCCGCCACGCGCTCATCATGGAAGTGTTCGAGGCCCGCGCGGAGCGTGGTGCGCGGCGCGAGGCGCCACGCCAGAGTGGGATTGAGGCCGTAGCGGCGCAGCGTGACATCGTCGCGATAGCTGTCGGCGTCCTCGATGAGCGCGGTGACGCGGAAGGCGAGGGTGGGGCTGATCGCTTCGCCCGCGTCGAGCGTGGCGCGAAATTGGTTCCATGAGCCGAACAGCAGGGACAGCTCGCGGGTCGTGGCGCCGTTGGCCTGCTTGCTCACGCGATTGATGAGCCCGCCCGAGCCGCCGCGGCCAAAGATCATCGCGTTGGGCCCCTTGAGCACCTCGACGCGATCCACGGTGTAGAGATCGCGGAAATATTGGACGTCGTCGCGGATGCCATCGACGAAGAAGTCGGCGGTCGTGCTGTTGCCGCGGAGGACGGGCGTGTCGCGGTTGCCCTCGCCCTGCGCGATGCCGGCGCCGGGCACGTAGCGCGTGACATCGCCGATGCTGTGCATCGCCTGATCATCGATCAGCTCGCGGGTGACGACGCTGATGGACTGGGGGACGTTGACGAGCGGGGTGTCGGTCTTGGTCGCGGTGACGCTGCGCGGGGTGGCGTAGCTTTTGTTTTCCCGCTGTCCGTTGACCTCGAATTTTTCCAACAGCATCGCGGACTCCTTCGGCGGGAGGTAGCTGGGCGTGGTCGCATTGGGCACCTGAGCGAAGGCGGCGACGACCGCTCCCTGCGCGAAGGCGAGCGCGGCGACGCGGAAGGCGGAGCGAGGTGGGGCGGCGGTTAGGAAAACGGCGGCTTTCATGGGAAAGCCGAGTATCCCAAAACCGGCGTGGAAAAATCCACCCGGGCCCGGTCTGTTTCTACCTGCGGGCGGTCAATTGAAACGTCTTCGGATTGACGCCGAACTGGAGCCGGAAGGCGGCGGCGAAATTGCTGGGGTTGCTGTAGCCGACCATCGCTGCGGCCTCGAGCACCGTGGCTTCGCCCGCGGCGAGCAGGGCGTGGGCGTGCTCCATGCGGCGCGCGCGCAGGTAGGCGAAGGGCGTTGTGCTGAAGACCTGGCGGAAGCCGCGCTTCAGCGTCGTCTCGCTTAGACCGACTTCACGGGCGAGCGCGGGGAGTGCGGGCGGATTCTCGAGGCGGCGCTTGAGAATCTCGGCGGCGGCGTGGATGCGATCGGCGAGGGCGCGGGTGATCGGGCCGGCGGGTGGCGAAGCGGAGTTGGCGAGCGCCGTGAGAAATTCGAGCAGCAGATCGTGGCCGCGCGCCGTGAGCGCCATCGCGCGAAACGAGCCGGCAAACGGGCAGCTCTGGATCGACTCGGCGGCGAAGCGGGCCGCGGCGGTGAGGGGCAGCGAGAGGACGGGGGCGGCGGGGGCGCGCAGCAGGGCCGCCCCCGGCGTGGCATCGCCTGCGAGTAGATCGCGCAGCGCCGCGGCGTCGAGCGCGATGCAGACGCAAAACGCGCAGGCCGGCGGCGCGGCCGATCCGAGCGCGGGCAGGAACTGCATCACGCCGGGGGCGGTGCGCGTGGCGGGCAGCAGGAACGCGAACTGCGCGGCCGCCGTGGGATCGGTGGCGACGGCCAGGCTGGGCGCCCACCGCAGGGTGGTGCCGGGGCCGAGCGGATGCTGGCTGAGAGCGGTGGAGGGAAAGGTGCGGTCGGTCATCGGCGTGGCGGCGCGGGCGAGGCGCGAATCACTCGCGCATCTCGCCGTGGCGGGGCAGTGCGGCATCACGCGCGTCTTCCACCCCGGCCGGTCGCGAGTGGTGATGGCGGCGGTGGCGGGGCTACGGCGAGAAAATTTTTCCACGCGCCGTGGGCGGAACTTCTCCTCGACGCGTGGCGCGGGCGCGCGTTTGACTTGGCGGATGCCCGATACGCTCCGCGTCAATCTCGGTGAACGCAGCTACCCGATCCGCTTTGGGGCGGATTTGCGCGCGGACGTGCGGGCGGCCGTGGACGGCCTGGTGGCCGCGGGCCGGCGCGTGGCGGTCGTGACCGATGCGCGCGTGGCGGCCGCGCAGGCCGAGGCGCTGCGCGCGATGTTTGGGGCGGCGCCCGTGCTGGCGGTCGAGGCCGGGGAAGGCGCCAAGTCACTCGCGGGTCTCGGGCGTGCGCTGGATTTCCTCGCGGCGGAGAAGCTCGACCGCGGCGGCGCGGTGTTCGCCGTCGGCGGCGGCGTGATCGGGGACCTCGCAGGCTTTGCCGCGGCGAGCTGGCTGCGGGGCGTGGATTTTTATCAGGTGCCGACGACACTGCTCGCGATGGTGGACAGCTCCGTGGGCGGGAAGACGGGCATCAACCTCGCGGCGGGCAAGAATCTCGTGGGCGCGTTTCACCAGCCGCGCGGCGTGTTCGTCTCGACGGGCCTGCTCGCGACACTGCCGGCGCGCGAATTTGCCGCCGGCATGGCGGAGGTGATCAAATACGGCCTGCTGGGCGATGCGGCGCTCTTTGCCCAGTTGGAGAAAACCCCGCTCACCGTGGCGAGCCCCGAGCTGCCCGCGGTGATTCACCGCTGCTGCGCCATCAAGGCGGCGATTGTCGAGGCCGACGAACGCGAGACCGCGCAGGAAGGCGGCCGCGCGCTGCTCAACCTCGGCCACACCTTCGGCCACGCGATCGAAAATGCCGCGGGCTACGGCGAGTATTTGCACGGTGAGGCCGTGGCGATCGGGCTCTGTGCGGCGGCCCGTCTCTCGCAGAAACTTGGCGCGATTTCCGCCGCCGAGGTCGCGCGCGTCGAGCGCGTCGTCGCCGCGCACGCGCTGCCCGGGCGGCTGCGCGCGCCGCTGCCGTATGCGGACCTGCACGCGGCGATGACGCGCGACAAGAAGGTCCGCGCCGGCGGCCTGCGCTTCGTGGTGCTAAAAAAGCTCGGCGAGGCCGCGACGCAGGGCGACGTCGCGCCCGCGCTGGTCGAGGCGAGCTTTCGCGAAGTGGGAGCGAACTGATGGCCCTCGAAGCAGACGTAATCGCGGTCAGGATTATCCGTGTCTTCCGCGTGTTCCGGGGGCAAATTGCCTGAAACATGTCCGCGATCGACGAAGGCATTGTCCGCGAGTATTTCGAGCAGAACGGATTTCTCGTCCGGCAAGCGCGAAAATACCAGGTCTCCGCGCGCCGCAAGGTCGCCGAGGAGGAGATCGATCTCATGGTGCTGAATCCCGCGTGGCAGCGCGGGGCACGGAAGCCGGATTTTTTCCTGTTCCCGAACGAGCTGCCCTTCGTGCATCGGGCGATTGTCGCCGTGAAGGGCTGGCACACGGGCGTGTTTACGCCCGGCATGTTGAAGAGCAGTCCGGAGATTTTCAGCTTCCTCCAGAAAAACGTGCTCAAGGAAGCCGCGCGCTTTTTCCCACCCGAGGCCGACGAAGAGCCGGCGGGCGCGCTCACCAAGATTCTCGTGCTCCCGAGCCTGCCGACGGCCGAGCCCTTTCGCTCGCAAAGTGTGGAACTCCTGAAGGAGAGCGGCGTCGATGCCATCCTTTCTTTCCGCGCCATGCTGCTCGACCTGATCGACAAAATCGAAATCAACCAAAACTACAGCAAAAGCGATACGCTCCAGGTGATGCGCCTGCTCAAGAACTACGATCTCCTGAAAGACACGCAACTCGACCTGTTGAGCGAACGCGGCGGCACGATGCCGGCGCGGCGCGGGCGCGGCACGACCTGACCATGCCCACCACGATTCATCCCACGGCCATCGTCGAATCCGGCGCGCAGCTCGGCGCCGACTGCGAGATCATGGCGCACGCGATCGTCACGAAACACTGCGAGCTGGGCGACCGGGTGGTCGTGCATCCCTTTGCGGTCATCGGCGGCGATCCGCAGTATCTGAAGTTCGACCGCGCGCTTGATGCGCGCGTGCGCATCGGGGCGGGCACGGTCGTGCGGGAGCACGTGACGATCAACCGCTCGATTCACGCGGGGAAGGCGACCGTGATCGGCGAGGCCTGTTTTCTGATGGCGGCGAGCCACGTCGCGCACGACTGCGAGGTGGGCAACCACGTCGTCTTCGCCAACGCCGCGCTGCTCGCCGGTCACGTGAGCGTGGGCGACCACAGCTTCCTCGGCGGAGCGGCGGCGGTGCACCAGTTCTGCCGCATCGGCGAGAGCGTGATGGTGGCCGGCCACGCCGCGATCACGCGCGACGTGCCGCACTTCACAATGGTCGCCGAGCGCGACGATGTGATCGGGTTCAACATCGTCGGGCTCAAGCGCCGGGGCGTCCCACGCGTGGCGATTGCGGAGCTGAAGGCCGCGTTTCAGGAGGTGTATTTCACGCCGGGCAACATCCGCGATGTCGCCGCGGGGCGGTTGGCGGCGGGGGCCTTTGAGACGGCAGAGGCGAAGAAATTCCTCGAGTTCTTTGCCGGCGGCAAACGGAGCTTCGCGCGCGCGCGGCGCGTGAAGGATGAGAATGAGGATTAAACCCGGAAACGCGGGATAATCCTGAAACGCTTTCCTCTGTGTCTGTGGTGAAAACTTCCGAACCGAAACTGGCCTTCACTTGCGGCGACCCCGCCGGGGTCGGTCCCGAGATCATCGCGGCGTGGCTCGCGGCGAATCGTGAGGCCGCGCTCGATGTCGCGGTCGTCGGCCCCGCGCGCTGGCTCGCAACTCTCGACACGGCCGCGGACAAGATCGCGGTTGGCTTGGCGGAGTTTGACGCGGCGCCGGGGCGGCCGGACGGCGACGGCGCGCTGGTCGCATGGGCCGCGATGGAGCGCGCGGCCGAGGGCTGCCGCAGCGGGGAGTTTGCGGGGGTCGTCACCGGCCCGGTGAGCAAGGAGCGCCTCGCGCGCATCGGCTACCCGTTTCCGGGGCAGACGGAATTTTTCGCAGCCCGGTGGGGCGGCGAGCCGGTGATGGCCTTCTGCGGCGGGCGCCTGCGCGTCGTGCTCGCGACGTGGCACATCCCCTTGCACCAAGTGGCCGGCGCGCTCGGCCCGCACATCCTGAGGCGCACGATTGCGGCGGCCGACGCGCTCTGCCGGGCCGAGGGCATCGCCGCGCCGCGCCTCGGCGTGTGTGGCCTCAATCCGCATGCGGGCGAGGCCGGTCTGATCGGCCACGAGGAGCGCGACCTCATCGATCCGACGCTGGACAAGCTGCGGGCGCAGTTTCCCGGCCTCTCGCGGTGCGAGCCCGGCGACACGCTCTTCGCCCGCCAGCTCCGCGGCGAGTTTGATGCGGTGATCGCGCTCTACCACGACCAAGGCCTCGCGCCGCTCAAGGTGATCGATTTCGACGAGGCGGTGAATGTGACCCTCGGCTTGCCCCACGTGCGCACGAGCCCCGATCACGGCACCGCTTTCGGCATCGCAGGCCAGGGGCTCGCCCGCGCGACGAGCTTTGCTAACGCCGTGACCGTGGCGCGTCGGCTGATTGCCCACCGCCGACGGACCTGACCGCGCGCGATCGACGGAACTCTTATCGTGCAGCGCTTGCGCGGGCGACCTGACCTCGTGATTTCTGCTCCCCGAGGAGAAAAAATGGGGCGGCCAACGGGACTCGAACCCGCACCCCAGGATTCACAATCCTGTGTTCTAACCAACTGAGCTATGACCGCCGTAAAGTGAAGCGCGGGAGGCGTGCATCACGCAGCCATCAGGGCTTGCGGATGATGTAGTCGGACACGGTGCGGATGGGGCGGGGGCGTTTGGCAGCCTCGGGGGCGACGGCCAGCACATCGTTTTTTTCAGGATGCCGAAGCCAAGGCCGGTGACCGTCTCGATTTCCGCGACCGTCACCTGGTAGCCTTCGAGCTTGGCGGGCAGCTTGCGAAACGCTTCGCCGCGTTTTTCCGGCTTCGCCCTCACGAGCTTCGCCTGGCTCGCCCTCAGCGCGATCACGCTCAGGCCATCCTCGTCGAGCCGCGCGACCACTTCGCGCGCGCGGGATTATTTCGCGATCACCCAGTCCGGGGGGGCCTTGAATCCGACGCGGCCGGCGCCGTATTCGGCGACGCCCTCGCCCTGCTGCCAGCCGCGGAACGTCGCGAGCTTCGCGGCGAGTTCGCGGACGAGTTCCGGGTGTTCCCGGGCGACGTTGTGCTCTTCGCGCGGATCGCGATCGAGTCGGTAGAGCTCCTGCGTCTGGGCCTCGCCGGCGGAGAGCACCTCGCCGCCGATCTGAACGAGTTTCCAGTTTCCCCGCATGACGGAGGCCCCGGGCGGGCGACCGCCCTGCGCGAAGTAGGAAAACCAGTCGCGCTCCGGCGCCGGCGCGTCGCCGCGGAGCAGCGGCATCATGTCGATGCCGTCGAGCGCGTGAGCGCCCGTGGGCGCGCCGATGCCCGCCGCGCGGAGGACGGTGGGGACGACGTCGATGTAGCCGAGCAGCGCGTCGGAGCGCCGGCCGCCGGTGAGGCCGCCGGCGGGCCAGCGGATGGCAGCGCACACACGGATACCGCCTTCGTAGACGGAGAATTTTCCGTCGCGCCAGGGGGCGTTGCTCGCGAAGGCCGGCAAACCGCCGTTGTCGCTCATGAAGAGCACGAGGGTGTTGTCCGCATCGCTGCGAGCTTCGACGGCGGCGAGCAGCCGGCCGACAGCCTGGTCGAGGTTGTCGACCATCGCGGCATAAGTGCGGCGGCGGCCCGGCACCTTGGGATATTTGGCGAGATCGGACTCCTTGGCCTGGAGCGGGTCGTGCGGGGCGTTGAAGGCGGCGTAGAGCAGCCAGGGCTGGCGGGCGGGTGCTGCCTCGATGAAACGCACCGCCTCGCGGGCGAGCAGATCGGTCGCGTAGCCCTCCTCGCGCACCGTGCGGTCGCCGTCGTGCCAGTCGATTTCGTTTTCCCGCTTATGGGTGAAGTAGTCGATCGCACCGTTGTAGTGTCCGTAGTAATAGGTAAACCCGCGCTGCGGCGGCAGCATGCTTCGCGCGGCGTGGCCGAGGTGCCATTTGCCCACCATGCCGCGGTGCGTGTAGCCGGCGTCGGCCAGCAGCTCGGGGAGGATGCGCTCGGAGGCCGGCAGCCCGAACTCCGACCAAGGCGGAATCACGGCGCGCATCAGCCCGTAGCGGATCGGCCAGCGGCCCGTGAGCAGGCCGGCGCGCGTCGGCGAGCACACCGGGCAGGCATAGAAACGCTCGAGCTGCACGCCGGTGGCGGCGAGCCGGTCGAGGTTGGGGGTGCGAATATCCTTGGCGCCGGTGAAGCCGACGTCGCCATGGCCCAGGTCGTCCGCGAGAATGACGAGGACATTGGGCGGGGCGGGCCGCTGGGGCTGCGCCGCCTCCGGCTGAGCGAAACCGGACGCGGCAGTGGAAAGGGTGAGCAGAGTGAGGACGAAACGTATCATAAATAAATGTCACGGCGTGGCGCCGCAGGGCGGTCCCGCGGCCAGCGTGTAGTGGCGCAGCGAAACGAGAAACACGAGCGACGCCACGAAATTGTCTGACGCGGAGAGCGGTGGCCGGCCGCACCGAGATGTTGCGGGGGCAGGGGATGATTCGACGTGCCAGTGGACGGGCGTTGCCGACAGAGGCCTGGAATCTATCAAGTGCCTCGCCATCAAAATGGGGCGGCCAACGGGACTCGAACCCGCGACCCCAGGATTCACAATCCTGTGCTCTAACCAACTGAGCTATGACCGCCGTAAAGTGAGGGGCGCGGAATGTCGCGACCACTGGCGGCACTGTCAATCACGCTCTCCGGAGCGCTGTTCCGTCCAAAAACCATATCGCCAGCCGCCGCCTCGCGTGCTCCAGTCTGGGGTCGCTTTCGCCTCTTCTATCCCGATGTTTCGCCGCGCCCTTCTGCTGTTGGCTTGTCTTGCGCCTCTCGCCGCGGGGGCGGCTGTGTCCACCGTGGGCGAGCGAGCCTTGGAGCGAACCTTTGACGCCGCCGTCCGTCCGTTGGTGGAACGCCACTGCCTCCCGTGCCACGGCCGCGACAAGCCCGAGGCGGAGTTGGACCTCTCGGGTTTCACCACGCTGGCCGGCGTGGTGGCGGGGCTGCCCCATTGGGAGCTGGTGCTTGACCGGCTCGAAGCCGGCGACATGCCCCCGAGCAAGGCGAAGCAATTTCCGACCGAGGCTGAGCGCCGCGACATCGCTGAATGGATCAAGGCCGTGCGCCGCGAGCAGGCGCAGCGTCATGCGGGTGATCCTGGCGTCGTGCTTGCCCGCCGGCTGAACCACGCTGAATACGACTACACCATCCGCGATCTCACGGGCGTGGACATCCGGCCGACGCGCGAGTTTCCGGTCGATCCGGCGAACCAGGCCGGCTTCGACAACTCGGGCGAGTCGCTCGCGATGTCGCCGGCGCTGCTGAAGAAATATCTCGGGGCCGCGCGGGTCGTGTCCGAGCACCTGATCCTGCGGCCGGAGGGCTTCGCGTTTGCGCCGCACCCGGTCGTGGCCGACACGGACCGCGACAAATACGCCGTGCTGCGCCTCGTGGAGTTCTACCGCCGGCAGCCGACCGATCTCGCCGACTACTTTCAAGCCGCCTGGCGGCACGGCCACCGGAAGGAGCTGGGCCGTCCGCGCGCGACGCTGGCTGAAGCCGCGGCGGAAGCTAAGCTCAGCGCCCAGTATCTCGGTGAAGTTTGGGCCTTGCTGAACGACCCGCGCGAGGCCGTCGGGCCGATTGCGCGGCTGCAGGCGAGGTGGCGCGAACTGCCCGCGCCGGCGAAAAAACGGGAGCCGGCCACGGTGCGCGCTGCGTGCGAGCTCCTTCGCGATCAGGTGCTCGCCTTGCGGGCGAAGCTGGTGCCGGAAGTGAAAAATCTCAGCGCCGCCAAGACGGGCATCCACGATGGCGCCCAGGCGCTCGTGTTGTGGAAAAACCGCACGATGGCCGCGAACCGCCGCCGTCACGATCCGGCGGCGCTGCACATCGCCGGCGCGACGGAGGCGATGCCGGAGCCGGTCGCCGCTGTGCCGACGCCGGTGCGACCGGCCGCGCCGAAGGCCAAGGCCGCGGTGCCTTCCACCAACTCCGATGTCATCCAGCGGGGCGGAAAATTCATCGCCCCCGCCATCACGACGGCCGGTTCATCGGCAACCGTGCGCATGGTCGCGGCGAAGAATCGCGCCCATGATCCCGATCTCGCCGTGCCGGCGGAGGCGGTGGAGCGGGCGCGGCACGAGGCGGCGTTTGCGCGTTTCGCCGCGGTGTTCCCGGATGCGTTCTATATCACGGAGCGCGCGCGCGTCTATCTCGATGCGGAAAAGGAGCAAAAGCTCGAAGGGCGCCTGCTCAGCGCGGGCCTGCACAGCCAGACCGGATTTTTTCGCGACGACGGCCCGCTCTATGAAATGGTGCTCGACGAGGCGGGCCGCCGCGAACTCGACGCGCTGTGGCGCGAGTTCTCCTTCGCGGCGTCGGTGCCGCAGCGCATGCACACCAGCCTCGTGTGGTTCGAGCGCACCGATTCAAGCTACCTGCGCGACGATGATTTCAATGCCTTCCGCGCCGAGGACAAAGCCGTGGTTTCGCAAGACAAGATCCGGCAGCTCGGCGCGCTCTACCTCGCCAAGGCGATCCGGATGGGCGCCAGCGAAGCCGTGCAGACGGCGATCGAGCGGCATTTCGCGACGGTCGCGGCCGACTGTCTGCGCGTGGAGCAAGATCGGCTCGCGGCGGAGCCGACCCACCTCAAGGCGCTCGAGGAATTCGCCGCGCGCGCCTACCGCCGGCCGCTGACGGACGGGGAAAACGCGGGGCTGCGGGCCTTTTACCGCACGGCACGCGAGGACAACGGCGGCGATCACGAAGAGGCGATGCGCGACTGCGTGGCGAGTGTGCTGATGTCGCCGCACTTCTGCCATCGCGTCGATCTCGGGCGCCCGGCGGAGATGGCGGCGGCGCCGAAGAAGCGTTTTTGGTTCTTCGGCTCCACCGCGGCATTGGCCGAACCGGCGGCGCCGGCCGGCACCGAACCGCTGTCCGCGTATTCGTTGGCGAGCCGGCTCAGCTATTTTCTCTGGTCGAGCATGCCTGATCCGGAGCTGCTCGCGCGCGCCGCGGCGGGCGATCTGCATCGCCCCGAGGTGATCGTGGCCCAGGTGCGGCGGATGCTGGCCGACGGGCGGGCGCGCAATTTTGCGACAGAGTTTGCCGGCCATTGGCTCGATTTCCGCCGTTTCGACGAGCACAACGGCGTGGACCGAGAGCGCTTCCCGGCCTTTGACAACGAGCTGCGGGCGGCGATGGCGGAGGAGCCGGTGCGATTCTTTCTCGATGTCGCGCGCTCTGGCCGGCCGGTGCTCGATTTTCTCTACGGTGACTATACGTGGGTGAACGCGTCGCTGGCCCGGCACTACGGGCTCGGTGCGGTGGCGCTGGGCGACGACGGCTGGGCGCGGGTCGCGCGGGCGGACGAGGCGGGGCGCGGTGGCCTGCTGCCGATGGCGGTTTTTCTCACGGCCAATTCGCCCGGCCTGCGCACGAGTCCGGTCAAGCGCGGCTATTGGGTCGCGCGCCGCGTGCTCGGCGAGCGCATCCCTCCGCCGCCAGCCGAAGTGCCCAACCTGCCCAACGACGAAAAGCACCTCGGCGAACTCACGCTGCGCGAGACGCTGGCGCGGCACCGCGAGGACAAGGCCTGCTCGGCCTGCCATGCGCGGTTCGACTCGTTCGGCCTCGTGTTCGAGGGCTACGGCGCGGTGGGCGAGCGGCGCACCGTGGACTTTGGCGGCCGGCCGGTGGACACGCGCGCCGAGTTTCCCGGCGGCACGGCGGGCGAGGGGCTCGCGGGCTTGCGCGACTACATCCGCGCGCACCGCGAGGATGACTTTCTCGACAATCTCTGCCGCAAGCTTGCCGCCTATGCGCTGGGCCGATCGCTGCTCCCTTCGGACGACGCGCTCATCGCCGCGATGCGGGCAAAGCTCACCACGGGCGGGCATCGCTTTGGACCACTGGTCGAGGCGATCGTAACGAGCCCGCAGTTTCTCCGCAAACGCGCCGTCTCGCCTGTCGCGGCCCTGGCGCACACCGTCTCGCAACCCTGATCCCCCGCCGCCATGTCTGCCGAACCCGAGCACGCCCCCGACGAACACGATGTCATCCTCGATCGCCCGTTGCGGCCCTTCACGCCGCCGCGGAATGCGCAGGCGCTCACGCGCCGGCGTTTCCTGCGCGGCGCGGGCACGCTCGTGGCGCTGCCGTTTCTTGATTCGCTGCCCACGCTCGGCGCCGAGGCGCGGGCCGTGGCCGCGCCCGAGGGCGAGGCGCTGCCGCGGCGTTTCCCGCAGCGGTTCGCCACGCTGTTCATGGGCACCGGCATCAACGGCAACCACTGGTGGGCCAAGGGCGCCGGCGCGGAGATGGAGTTGAGCAAGACCCTCGCGCCGCTCGCGCCGCTGCGTTCGAAGCTGAACGTCATCGACGGTCTCTTCAACCGGCCCTCGGTCGGGGTCGGCATCCATCCGGGGCAGACGGGCAACATCCTTTCCGGCATGCCGCTGATGAAGGGCGCCGTGCTCCGCGGCGGCATCAGCATGGACCAAGTGCTGGCGAACCGCCTCGGCGAGGAGACGGTGCAACCCAGCCTGGTGCTCGGCTGCGAGCAGCCCGTGACCGGCTACCACGAGACAAATTTCTCGATGGCCTACAGCTCGCACATCTCGTGGCAGAGCGCGGATTCGCCGGTGCCGATGGAGGTCTATCCCTCGCTTGCTTTCGACAGCCTCTTCGAGAATCGCGGCAACCGCCGCACGCAGAGCATCCTCGATCGCATCAAGGAGGACGCTGCGGGCCTCGCGCGCAAGATCTCCGCCGAAGACGGCCGCCGCCTCGACGAATATCTTACCAGCGTGCGCGAGGTGGAGAAGCGCGTGGATCGCATGCGCGGGGATCAGGCGAAGGCCGAGGCCCACGCCCGTGATCGCGGCCGCCCGCTGCTCGCGATGCCGCGACCCGACAACGGCCTGCCCGAGGACATCCGCGACCACATGCGGCTGATGTGCGACATCGTCGCCCTCGCGTTCCAGACCGACAAGACCCGCATCGCCACGCTCGTCCTCTGCCGCGATCTCTCCGGGCTGTTCTATCCGTTCCTGGGCGTGAAGAAGACGCACCATTCCGCGTCGCACGACGATCTCTCCGACGACTACGAGGCGATCTCGCGCTACTATGTCGGCCACCTCGCCTACCTGGCGTCGCGCCTCGAAGCCATGCCCGAGGGCGAGGGCACCGTGCTCGACCACACCTGTCTGCTTTTCCTCTCCAACATGTGGTCGGGCTACCGGCACGACAACACCCGCCTGCCCGTGCTCACGCTCGGCGGCCTCGGCGGCACGCTGAAGACCGGCCGCGTGATCGACTACGCCGCCGATGGGGATGAGCATCGCAAGCTTTGCAGCCTGCATCTCTCGATCATGGATCGGATGGGCGTGCGGCTGCCGCGGTTTGGTGATGCGGACGCGCGCCTCGCGCGAATCTAAGCGCTCATGACGCGTGACGGCTGGTCTTGCCGGTTGCCAATGCGCCCGTGGTGGGTGCATTTTGGTCCAGCATGCCACGCCTGCGCCTCGTCACGTTCAACATCGCCCACGGACGCGGCCTGACGCCGATCCAGGGCTTCACGAGCCAGCGCAAGCTCCGCGTCAACCTCCGCAAGATCGCCTCGCTTCTGGAGCGGCTGGAGCCCGATGTCGTCGCCCTCCAGGAAATCGACGAGCGTTCGCGGTGGGCGGGAAACTTCGATCACCTCGACTACCTGCGCGTGCACACGCGGTTTCCGCACTCGATCTTCGGCGTGCACAACCGCCGGGCGGGCCTGCTTAATCTCTCCTACGGCAACGCCGTGCTCTCGCGGCACCCGATTCGCGCCGCGGAGACGGTGGCCTTCGGGCAGCGGAAGCTGGGTGAGAAGGGTTTTCTCTACGTCGAGTTCGATGTCGGGGGCCGTTGTCTTCCGCTGGTGAACCTGCACCTGCACTTCGGCTCGCGTTTGGAGCGGTTGCGGCAGCTTGAGCGGCTGCTCGGCTGGCTGCGGGAAAAGCACCGGCTCCACGCCGACCGCTGGGAAGTGCCGCCGATCATCTGCGGCGATTTCAACAACCCGGGCGACCGCGACGACGCCACGGCCTCGCTCCTCAGCCATCTCTCCGACTACTGCGACTACGTGCTGCACCCGCCCGGGGGGCTGACCTTTCCCTCGCCGCTGCCGCGACGCGCCCTCGACTTCGTGTTTTTGCCCGCCGGCTGCATGAAGGTGAGTTCCGAAGTCGTGCGCTCCATGCTTTCGGATCACCGGCCCGTGGTGGTGAACTTCGATTTTTGAGGAAAAAATTTGGGTGTCATTCGCGCGGCTTTTCCGCAAGTTGGCCGTTCCATGTCCCGCATTCAGCAAGCGTTTGCCCGCGCCCGGGCCGAGAATCGCGCCGCGTTTGTCGCCTACGTCTGCGCCGGCGATCCCGATTTCGAGACCTCGGTCGAGGTCTGCCGCGCGCTGCTGACCAACGGCGTCGATATCCTCGAGCTCGGCGTGCCCTTTTCCGATCCGCTGGCCGACGGGCTGACCAATCAGCTCGCCGCGCAGCGGGCCCTGGAGGGCGGCATGACGGCCGCGCGCGTCTTTGAACTCGTGCGCCGCGTGCGGGAATTCAGCCAGGCGCCGATCGTTTTCTACACTTACTACAACTTGGTTTTCGCCAATGGCGTCGACAGTTACGTGCGCGCCG
Organism: Opitutaceae bacterium; assembly: GCA_030693515.1. Lineage (GTDB taxonomy): Bacteria > Verrucomicrobiota > Verrucomicrobiia > Opitutales > Opitutaceae > ER46. The sequence continues at coordinate 9,733 of JAUYAK010000125.1, read as the reverse complement.
CCAAGGCCGCCGGGGTGGACGGCATCCTCACCCTCGACCTGCCGCCGGAGGAGGCGGGTGAAGTCTCGGCGGCTTGCCGCACGCATGGGGTCGAGACCGTCTTCATCATCGCGCCGACCACGCCCGACGAACGCATCGCGACCATCGGGGCCGTGACCACCGGCTTCCTCTACTACGTCTCGCGTGAAGGCGTGACGGGCGTGCGCGATCAGGTGGCGGGCAACATCCCGCAGGCCGTGGCGCGCATCCGGGCGCGGACGGCGCTGCCCATGGTCGTCGGCTTCGGCATCGGCACGCGCGCGCAGGTAGCCGAAGTCGCGGCGCACGCCGACGGTGTAGTCGTCGGCAGCGCGCTGGTGAACTGCGTGCGCGATCATCTCGCCGATCGGGCGAAGATCGTGCCGGCCATCGCCGCGCGGGCCGCCGATCTCTCGGCGGGCGTGAAACGCGGCCGCGCTTGAGGCCCCCGCCCATGTCGCGCCGAATCCTGCTCATCGACGACGACCGCCTGCAGCACCGCCTGCTGCAGGCGCATTTCCAGACCTTCAAGACCGGCCTTTACACCCTGGACGGCGCGTCGACCTACGAGGACGGACTCGCGAAGCTCCGCTCCGGTGCTTACGCCGCATGCCTGCTCGACTACCAGCTCGGCGAGCGCGACGGGCTGCAACTCATCCGTGACGCGGTGGCTGCCGGCTGCCGCACGCCGATCATTTTTCTGACGGCGGAGACGGCCGATGACATCGACCTCGCCGCGATGAACGCCGGTGCGCTCGACTACCTCGTCAAGGGCGAGATCACGCCGCGCATGGTCGAGCGTTCGCTGCGTTACGCGCTCAAGCTGGCCGACTCGCTGGAAGCTTTGCGCCAGCTCGCCACGCGCGACGAACTCACGGGCCTGCTCAACCGCCGCGAGCTCGACCGCGTGCTCGCCGAGGAGTGCGAGCGCGATCTGCGTTTCGGCCACGAGTTCGCGCTCATCATGCTCGATGTGGATCATTTCAAGGCGGTGAATGACCGTCATGGCCATCCGGCCGGCGACGCGGTGCTGAAGGAAGTCGCGCGGCGCCTGACCGCCGAGATCCGGACGGTCGATCGCGCGGCGCGTTTCGGAGGCGAAGAGTTTGCCGTGGTGGTCACGGAGAGCGACGCCGCGACGGCGCTCGAAATTGCCCGGCGCATCTGCGCGACCATCGCGCGCGAGCCCGTGGGACTGCCTTCGGGCGAGAAGCTCTCCGTCACGATTAGCGCGGGTGTGGCGGCGCTGCCCCGCGATTCGCGCACCGACGGTGCGCTGATTGCCGCGGCCGACAAGGCGCTCTATGCGGCCAAGCAGCGCGGCCGAAACCGCGCGGTCGATTTCACGGCGTTGTGATCGGGTTGACGTAGCCCGCCTCGTGAGAGGCGGGACCGGCGTGGGGCGTCAGTCCCTGCTCTCACGAGCAGGGCTACGAACTAAGGCGCCATCACGCGCAGGCTGGCGGGGCGGACGGAAAACTCGATCCGCGGGCCGGCGGAGTGGACTTCGCCATCGGTGTGTAGCGGGCCGGGCGCGGCGCGCTCGATCACGAAATGCGGGGCGCTATGCGAGACCACACCGGGGGCGCGGTCGATGGTGCCGCGGAAAAGCCGCAAGGCCAGCGATGCGCCGTTCCAGGCTGTGACGCGCGGGATGGCGCACAGGTCGAGCCGGCCGTCGTCGAGCGCGGCGGCGGGGGCGATCAGGGCGTTGTTGCCGTATTGGGCGGCGTTGGCGACGGCGAGGGTGAAGGCGCGGACAGACGTGCGGCCGGCCGCCGTGGTGATGGCAAATTCCTCCGGTTCCCACTCACGCCAGGCCGCGAAAGCCGTCGTGAGGTAGCGGGCGAAGCCGCGGCGCGCGAGGGCGTTGAAGCGGCGCGCGATCTCGGCCTCGAAGCCGAGGCCGGCGACGGTGAAGAACGGGTGTCCGTCGGCGACGCCAGTATCGATGAGGCGCGGCCGGCCGGAGACGAGGAGATCGAGCGCCCGGGCGAAGGAGCCGTGGATGCGCAGGTGGCGGCCGAGGCCGTCGCCGGAGCCGCACGGCACGAGGCCGAGGGCCGCCGGGGTGCCGACGAGCGCGGAGGCGACCTCGTTCATCGTGCCATCGCCGCCGACCGCCGCGATGACGTCGCAGCCGTCGTCGAGCGCGGCCGTGGCCAGCGCGGTGGCGTGGCGCGGGCGTGCGGTGAGGACGACGGTGGCGCCGTGGCGCGCGGCAAAGGCGCGGACGGCGGGCAGGGCGCGGGCGGCGCGGCCGGAGCGGGGATTGAGGATGAGGCGGAGCTTCAGGGCGGAAAAGTTTTCTCAGGCATTGCATGGGTGCGGCGGATGGAAAGAACAAATCCGTGCCGTCCCCGCCTGTCCTTCATGTGCTCACCGGTCCGACCGCGGTCGGGAAGACCGAATGGGCGCTGCGCTGGGCCGAGCGGCACGGGGCGGAAATCGTGTCGTGCGATTCGCTGCTGTTCTACCGCGGGATGGACCTCGGGACGGCGAAGCCGACCGCGGCGGAGCGCGCCCGCGTGCCGCATCATCTCATCGATGTGGGCCCGGTGACGGAACGGATGGACATCGCGCGCTACGTGGCGCTGGCCCGCGCGGCGGTGGACGGGATCCGGACGCGCGGGCGGGCGGTGTTGGTGACGGGCGGGAGCGGATTTTATTTGAAGGCGTTTTTCGCGCCGGTCGCCGACGACGTGGCGGTGCCGGTGGAAGTGCGGGCGGAGGTGGCGCGGCTGTCGCTGGCGGCTGCGTTGGAGCGGCTGCGGGCGTTGAATCCCGGCGGGCTCGGAGCCCTCGATACGGCCAACCCGCGGCGGGTCATACGCGCGTTGGAGCGATGCTTGGCTTCCGGCCGCACCCTGGCGGAGCTCGCGGCGGCGTTTGCGCGGCAGCCCGGGCCGTTTGCGGATTGCGAGACGAGGCTGACACGGCTCGAACGTGAACCGGCCGAGTTGGAGCGGCGGATCGAGGCGCGGGTGGCGGCGATGCTGCGCGCCGGGCTGGTGGACGAAGTGCGGCGGCTGCGCGGCGAGGGGTTGGCGCAGAACCCCAGCGCGGCCGGCGCGATCGGCTATCGTGAGGTGCTGGCCATGCTGGAGGGCCAGTTGGAGCCGGGCGCGTTGGCGGCCGAAATCGCGAAGAACACGCGGGCTCTCGTGAAGAAGCAGCGCACCTGGTTCCGCACCCAGCTTCCGTCGCACCGCGTGCTCGTGGCGGAGGCGGTGTGCGACGAGGCGGAGTTGTTTTCCGGCGTGAGTCGGCGGGGCGTCAGTCTCCGCCGCGCTCCGTGCGGGCGAGGCGCGCAAAGATGATGATGTGCGAGGCGATGATGAGCGGCACGAGGAAGGTCGGCAGCAGGCTCAGCGGCAGGCGCAGGAGGGCGCCGAGCTGGCCGGGATCGGCGAGGTTGAGGCGCACGGCGGTGGCGACGACGAGGAGGATATCGACGAGGCCCACGACGTTCCAGATGCGGATGACACGGCGGCGCGCGGCCGGCTCCAACGGCGCGAAGGCGACGGGCAGCGCCATCGCGGCGACGACGATGTCGCCGATGCCGCCGGGCACCGCAAACGCGTAGGGCAATTCGCCCCGCTGGTGCAGGACGAGGAAGTAGATGCCGACAAAGCGCGTGAGGTGCAGCAGCACCAGCGCGCGGAGATCGATGGCATCAACCCAGGTGCGGACGGCGCCGACGCGGAGATACGCGGAGATGAGGAGGCCGCTCAGGCCGAGGACGAGCGCCGGCACGGCGAGGGGCGGCAGCCGCTGCAGCCAGCCGAGGTAGCCGGCGGCCAGGGCGGAGCCGAACCAGAGCCAGAAGAAAAGACGGGCGAGAAGGGACGCAGCCATGCGGGCGCGAATGAAACCGTGGCCGCGGGAGGCGGCGAGTGCGGAATCGAGGGCCAGCGGCGCCCGGCCGCGAGGGCCGCTGCTTACTGCGGCAGCTGCACGCGGAACCGCTCCAGCGAGGTGCCTTCGAGGCGATGGAGTTCCGCGACGGCGCGGCGGAGTGCGACGCGTGCGCTCAGTTCCTGGAAACGGCTGGTCTCGAGGTCGTCCTGCGCCAGGAGCACGAGGCGGCTCGTGGAGAGGCCGGCGTCGAAGCGCGCCTTCTGCTGCTCGGCTTGGCGCGTGGCGAGTTCGGTGGCCTTGGCCGCGATCTCGACGGCGGCGAGGTTGCTCTCGACGGCCCGGACGGAGGAGCGGACGTTGACGAGGAGGGTCTGCTCCAGCTGCTCCAGCTGGAGCTTGCGCGAGGAGAGGTTGGTTTGCGCGGTGCGGTAGCGGGCCTTGTCGGCGTGCCGGCCCCACGGGGTGGAGTAGGTGAGGCCGAGCGACCAGTTGTTGCCGTGGTCGTTGGGGAGATTGGCGATCGCCTGGCCGTAGCTGACATTGGTGGCGCGTGCGGTGTAGCCCAGTGAGGCGTTGAGATCGAGGGTCGGGAGCTGGTTGCGGCGCGCAGTCTCGAGGTCGAGCTGGAGCTGCTTGATGGCTTCCTCGGTCGAGAGACTCTCGGGGTAGAAGTCGCGCGCACGCTTATAGGCCTCGGCGAAGGTAGGGGCCTTTTCGTTATACGCGTCGAAAGCGACGGCGCCGATGCGTTGATCGAAATTGGGCAGGTTGATTAGATTCAGCAGGCGATCCTCGGCGTCGCGGGCGGTCTGCTCGGCCTGGACGATGCCGCGGCGGGCATTGGCGACACCCACTTCGGCGGAGAGGACATCGAGATCAGTGGCGACGCCGGTGGTGCGGCGGGCCTTGTTTTCGTCGAAGAGCTTCAGGTTGTATTCGTGGGTGAGCTGGCGGATGCGGAGGGTCTCGCGCGCGGCGACGAGGTTGTAATAAGCGTTCTCGGTGTCGGAGATAAGGGAAAGGACGCGGCTCTTGTAATTGATGCTGGCGATATTGAGGCCGAGCTTGGCGCGTTCGAGCGCGGCGGTGGCGGAGTGGCGGCCGGCGCCGTTGAGCAGGGGCTGGTTCAGGGAGGCGGAAACGCCGTTGCCGAAGCTCGGGTTGACGAGCGAATTTCGCGAGTTGGTCGCGCTGCGCGTCAGGTTCGTGCTGACGCTCACGCTGCCGTTGGTGGCGGCGATGCGTGGCAGGGTGGCGCCGACGCTCATCGTCGTGCCGTCGCTCCGGGGGCCGGCGGCGGCGGCGCCGGTGCCGTCGAGCGCGCTGGTGGTGGAGGCCTGCTGGTTTAGGTTGCGGCGGACGTTAGCGTTGATGGTGGGGTCGAAGGCGGCGTTCTGGATGGCGACGGCGTCCTTGGCATTTTCGACGGTGAACGCCTGCACCTGCAGATCGAAGTTTTTCTTGAGGGCGAGGGCGATCGCTTCCTCCAAGGTGAAGGGCTTGTCGCCGGAAGTCTGGCCCACAGCGGGGGCAATCAGGAGGGCGAGGGCGGGCAGGGTGCGGACGAGTAGGCGAAACATGAGGAATGGAAGGGGCGGTCGGAAGGTGATGCAGGGGACAACACAGAGGGCGAGAGAAAGTTACTGCCTTTCATATTCGCCCCCGGGCGTGCGCTTGAGCACGGTGAAACCGGCCTGCTTGGCGCGCGAGACGGAAAGCGGCGCGGAAAGTTGCGGGGAACTTACGGGCTGAGGGCCTGCGAGGCGCACGGTCAGGCCACATTTGGGGCACGCCGCGAGATCGGGGGCTCCGGCGGGCAGCCGGTGCTCGAAGCCGGGGCCGCAGAGTTTGCACGGCGGCTGGAGCGGCGCGTAAAAGCGAATCGGCATGGCCCCTCAGTCATGGACCATGTTGGCAAAAAATAAAAGCCCGGGCTGCGTGGAAGGCGGCCCGGGCGAAAGGGGACGGCGCGAGGCCGGGCGGGGGCGTTACTGGCCCTTGGGCTCGGAGCGCTTGAGCTCCTGCTCGACCAGCTCGCGGAGATAGGCGCTGCCGGCGAACCCGCCAAAATCGGCGGCGAATTGCGTGCGGGCGTCCACATACATCGGGTTGGCCTCGGTGGAGTCCGGCGCTTTTTTCTCAAGAGCGTAGATGAACACACCTTTGTCGGCGGCGGAGACCATGTCGGAGAGCCGGCCTTTTTCGAGGCGGCCGAGGGCGCCGAGGATGGTCTGATCCACGCCTTGGGCACGGGTGCGGGCCGAGAAGGGTTCGAAGGTCTTGGCCTCAAGCTTCAAGCCGGCGCCGGAGACGGCGGCCACGGCCTGCTCCATGGTGTCGCCGGCCTTGAGGCGCGCCTCAAGCTGGGCCTTTACGGCGCGGCCGGCCTCTATGAAGCGCTTGCGGCGTTCGCTCTCGATGAAATCGGCCGCGACGGCGTCGCGGACGTTTTGGAGAAGGGGTTTGGCCGAGGGCTGCGACTCGCGCCAGTAAAGCAGCACGGCACCGGTGGGCGTCGCGAGCGGGTCGGAGATGAGGCGGTCCTTATTCAGGCTGAACGCCTCCGCGGCGATTTGCGGAGAGCCGCTCAACTCAAGCGGGGCGGCCTCGCGCGCGAAGGGCGGGACGGTCTTGAGGGTGAGCTTGCGCTCGGCGAGGAAGGCTTCGATGGCGGCGGGCGTTTTGGCGCCGGCGTTGTGGAGGGCGAGCTGGGTGTCGCTGGCGGCCTTGGCGGCGAGCTTGCGGGCGCGATCGAGCTTGAGTTCGGATTCGACCTGCGCGCGCACAGCGGCGAAATCAGCCGAGGGATCGACGGCGGGGCCAATCGTCGGAGCCGCGGGCTGCCCGGCGGTGGCGGCATCGGCGGGCTTGGGGAAGCGGGCGGGATTCTGGTCGTAGAACTTGCGGACGTCCTCCTCGGTCACCTTCACGTCGGCGACCAGCGGGAGGGCGGGAAATTCGAGGTAGCTGACGGCCACGCGCGGGGGCGTGTCGTAGCGGCTGCCGGATTGCTCGAAGAACTGGGTGAGATCGGCGTCGGTCGGTTTGATCTCGGGCTTGAAGGCGGTGTAGTCGGCCGTCGCGGTGGCGATCGTCCAGAGGGTATCCTGATCGTTGAGGTAGTTTTTGATCTCGAAGGGCTGCACGTAGCCGGGACCGGCGAGGAGCTTCTGGACCTTCTCGGCGCGGATGTCGTCGCTGATGACGCGGAGCACGTCGCCTTCGGTGAGGCCGGAGGTGCGGGGGCTGGCCTTGAGCCGGTCACGGTAGCGGCTGTAGGCGGCTTGGTCGAACTTGCCGTCCGGGCCGGCAAACTCGCGCAGCTCGGCGATCTGCTTTTTCAGCTCATCCTCGGTCGCGGGCGGGATGTGCCACTGGTCGGCGAGGTGCAGCATCGCGGTGCGGTTGAAGGCAAACATCTGCAGCTGCTCCGCGCCGATCTGGAACATCATCATTGAGCCATAGCGCAGGCCCACGCTGATTTCCGCCTCGCGCGAGATTTTCTGCACGTCGGACTGCATGTTCAGGTTATAGCCGAAGAAGGGCCGCTCCACGCTCAGCCGGTCCGATTGGCTGCCGCCGCCCCCCGCCCCGATGGTGAAGACAAACGCGATGATGAGGACCCCCAGGAGCACGGCAAAGACGCCTTTGAAGTGATGCTGGAGGTATTTCTGAATCCAAGTGATCATGGAGGGGAAAATGGCGGACGCTAGGTCGGCTCCCGCCGCTGGCAAGGGCGAATTGGTCCCGCTGACGCGGCGGGCGCGAAGACAAAACGGAGCTTGCCGAATCATGTGGTGCGGGCGTCTTTGGCCGGCTTGCCTTTTCCCACCATGTCCCAGCCCACCGCCCATCACCGTCGCGTCGTCATCACCGGCCTTGGAGCCGTGACCCCCTGCGGCAACACTGCCGCCGAGACCTGGGCTTCGCTCGCCGCCGGGCGCAGCGGGATCGGGCGCGTGACGCGCTTCGACGCCACCGGCTGCACCGCGCAGATCGCGGGCGAGGTGCGGAACTTCGATCCGGCCCGGCCGTTGCCGGCGCCGTTGCGGCCGCGGGGCGCGGCCGGCGAGCCGATGGCGCAGGCGCTCACGCAGAAGGATATTAAAAAATTCGGCCGCTTCACGCACCTCGGGGTGGCCGCGGCGGTCGAGGCCTACGCGGATTCGGGGCTGGATGCGCATCGCGGGGCCTTGGCGCCGGAGCGGATGGGCGTGAACCTCGGCGTCGGCCTCGGCGGCCTGCCCGAAATGGAGGCGATGCACGACACGTGGAAAGCCGGCGGCTTCCGGAAAATCTCGCCGTTCTTCATCATCCAGATCGCGCCCAACCTCCTCGCCGGCCAGGTGAGCCTGCTGCTCGACGCGCGCGGGCCCAACATGAGCGTGGCCTCCGCCTGCGCCACCAGCGGCCATGCGCTGGGCGAGGCCGCCGCCGCCATCGCGCGCGGCGATGTGGACCTGATGATCGCCGGCGGCGCGGAATCGACCGTGACGCCGCTCGCCATCGGCGCTTTTGCCCAGATGCGCGCGCTCTCCACGCGCAACGACACGCCGGAAAAAGCCTCGCGCCCCTACGACCGGGACCGCGACGGCTTCGTGCTCTCCGAGGGCGCGGTGGTCTTCGTGCTCGAGGAGCTGGAGCACGCGCGCCGCCGTGGCGCCCGCATCTACGCCGAGCTGCGCGGCTACGGCGCCTCGGCCGACGCCTACCACCTCTCCTCGCTCGCGCCCGGCGCCGAGGGTTCCGCCCGCTCGATGCGCATGGCGCTCGACCGCGCCGGCCTCGCGCCGACCGAGATCGATTACGTGTCGGCGCACGCGACCTCCACCCCCGGCGGCGACGGCGAGGAGGCGACCGCGATCGCGACCGTGTTTGCCGACGCCAAGCCGCACCTCAACGTGAGCGGGGTAAAGTCGATGACCGGCCACCTCCTCGGGGCCGCGGGCGCGATGGGCGTGTTCGCCGCCGTGCAGGCGATCCAGCACAGCCTCGTGCCGCCGACGATCAACTTGGACAACGTCGATCCGGCGTGCGCCGAACTCGGGCTGAACCTCACGCCCAACATCGCCGTGGCCCGCCCCGTGCGCGCCGCGCTCGCCAACAGCTTCGGCTTCGGCGGCACCAACGCCTCGATCGTCGTCGCGCGGGTGTGAGGGGTTTGTCACGCACGGTGCGCTCGGTGGTCTGAGGGAGACGCCGAGGAGGAAATAGGGAAGTGGGGCCGTGGGCTTTGCTCTGCGGGTCGGGCCCGCTCTCCGAGCGGGCCTGAGTTTACGGGTGATTTTCGATTGATTGAGGCTCGTCCAACAGTCTGAGACGAACGAACCGGGACGTTGGGGTTTGGAGTAGGGCGGGTCTGTGACCCGCCTTCGAGGACCAGGGGATGTTCGTAAGGCGGGTCACAGACCCGCCCTACCTCGAACCGCTCGGTCAGCCTATTCCGCGAGCCTCAATAAGAGTGCGAATTGCGCGGGAACTCAGGCCGGCTCGGAGAGCCGGCCCCACCTCGGAAAGACAGATGTGGTTTCGGGTCGGGTTCCTGAACGGGCTCGCGTCGGTCGCGCGCGCCGCTTCGCATGCCGCGCGATGCCGTCCGCCTGGAAAAACCTCCGCGAGTCCGTGCCGGCGCCCCTGCTCGCGGCGTTCGGGCTGGCGGCGGGATTTTTTGCGTTCGTCGCGTGGGACCAGAGCGCGTGGTGGCGGGCGAAGCCGGACTATGCGTTCGGCTGGCTCGTGCCGTTCTTCGTGGCCTTCGCGGTGCGCGATCGCTGGCCGCGCATCGTGGCGGCGGTGCGTGCGTGCGCGGCGGCGGGCAGCCCGCGCGCGAGGGGCGCCGGGGCCTGGCTGGGGC
>JAUYAK010000118.1 GCA_030693515.1 Opitutaceae bacterium | reverse complement strand
CCCCCCCCCCCCCCCCCCCCCCCCCCCCCCCCCCCCCCCCCCCCCCCCCCCCCCCCCCCCCCCCCCCCCCCCCCCCGGCACGTCGGCGCGCACGGTCGGGCCCTGGCCGGGTGCCGACTCGATGATCAGGGTGCCGCCCACCATCTCGACGCGCTCCCTCATGCCGAGGAGGCCGAGTCGTTTGTTAGTGCGGGCGTTGAGCGCCTGCGGGACTTGGAACGATTTGCCGTTGTCGTGCACTTCCATCCGGATCGCATCGGGGATTTTGGCGATGGTGATCGTGACGGTGGTGGCGCCGGCATGGCGCACGACGTTGTTGAGCGCCTCCTGGGCGACGCGGTAGAGCACGGTGCGCCGCGCGCTGTCGAGGGCCTCGACGCCGGCGAAGGCCGTGAGGTGAATCTGGATTTTTTTCCGCGCCACGATGTGCTTCAGATGAGAGTGCAGCGCGGGGATGAGGCCGAGGTCGTCGAGCACGGCCGGCCGCAGCTCGCGGGCAAACCGATGGACGGCGGTGATGGATTTCTCGACGAGCCGCTGGGTGCGGGTAATTTTCGCCTTCACGGCGCGGAGGCCGAGCGAGGCCGCCGAGCCGAGCGCCGCGAGCTCGACGCTGATGCCGACCAGGGTCTGCACCACATCATCGTGCAGCTCGCGGCTGATCGCGCGCCGCTCGTCCTCCTGCGCGGTGAGAAACTGGCGCGTGAGGTGCCGGAGCTTTTTCTGCATGAACTCCGATTGCAGCAGGAGGGTGCGATACTGCTCGCGGCCCGCGCTGACGGAGGCGATGGAGGTTTCCAACTGCGCGTTGGTCGCGGTGAGCTCCGCGGTGCGCACCGCGACGAGGCTTTCGAGTTGCGTGGCGTGCGCGGACAATTGGGTGCGGGCGGCGGTCAATGCATCCTCCGTCAGCTTGCGCTCGGTGATGTTGCTAAAAAGCACGGCGACTTTCCGGCTTTCTTTCCCGCCGAGGCGGAAGGCATAGACATCGAACCAGCTGTTGATCGCCTTGGCCTCGTTGAAGAAGCGCGCGGGCTTTCCCGTCAGGGCCACGCGCCCGTAGGCTTCAAACCAGTGGGCCTCGAGATCCGGCACGAGTTCGCGCGCGCGCTTGCCCACCGCGCCGCGCAGCCCGGTTTGCGTCCCAAAGGAGGGGTTTACCTCCAGGAACCGGTAGTCGCAGGGCCGGCCTTTTTGATCGAAGAGCAGCTCGAGTATACAGAACCCTTCGTCGATGGAATTGAACAGGGTGCGATAGCGGCCCTCGCTTTCGATCAGCGCCTCCTCGATGCGCTTGCGCTCGGTGATGTCGCGGATGTTGCACTGGATGACTTCGTGGCCGTTCTCGCGGTAGAGATTGCTGATGAACTCGACCTCGCGGCGGCGGCCGGTTTTGGACTCAAGCGGGAGATCCTCGTAGCGGATGTAGCCGTTTTTCCTGAGCGTGCGAAACGCCTGCCGGCTGGCGGCCTTGTCTTTGAGCAGCCCGATTTGCCACAGCTCCTTGCCGATGAGTTGTTTTTCGGTGTAGCCGAGCAGCTTCAGGAGAAACGGATTGGCATCGGCGATTTTCAGGGTTTCCGGATCGACGATGAGTATGCCGTCTTGGGCGGTCTCGAAGAGCCGGCGGTAGCGCTGTTCCGAGCGTGCCAGATCAGCCTGGTTTTGCCGCTCCTCGGTCACGTCATGGATGCCGAGCAGGATTTTTTCGCGGTGGCCGGGGGTCTGGCTCAGCCGCCGGGCATTGAGGACCAGCACGCGGCGCCCGCTCTGGCCGAGGGTGAGCGTGATCTCGAAATTGCGGAAGGTGCGGCGCCGGGACAAAACCTTCCGCAGGAGTTGATGCAGCTCGGGGACCGCCCACTGGCCTTGGTCGAGATCCAGCAGCGGGCGGCCCGTCACCTTCTCGGCGGCAATCCCAAAGGTGGTGGCGAAGGCCGGGTTGATTTTTTGCACGCGCAGCCCGGCGTCCAGAATCAGGAACGGGTCGGGCACGGTGTCGATGATGGCCTCGGCAAAATCGCGCGCCCGGCTGACCTCGTGATCGGCCTGCTTGATCACGTTGATATCCACGAGCACGAGCACGGCGCCATCCACCTTGTTTTCGACGGTCAGATAGGGGCGCACGTGCAGGGAATACCAGCGCCCGTCGTGGTCCCGCACCTCGCGCTTGCACTCGCGCACGTTGGCGATGACGCCCGCGATGAGCGCATCCAAATCGGGCACCTCGAGCTGGTGGCGGACGCTGCCGATGGACCGGCCCAAATCGGAGGCGTGGAGGTGGAATTTTTTTTCGGCCTGAGTGCTGAAGCGGCGGATGGTCAGGTCGCGCCCGAGCAGCACGATGACGAGCTTGGACGAAGCCTGGAGATTGAGGAGGTCGCTGTTGAGCCGGTTCAGCTCGCCGTTCCGGTTGACCATCTCCTCGTTGACGGTCGTGAGTTCCTCGTTGGTGGACTCCAGCTCCTCCTTGGAGGTTTCGAGTTCCTCGTTGAGGCTCTGCAACTCCTCGTTGGCGGACTGGCTCTCCTCATTGGCGGCCTGGAGTTCCTCGTTGGCCGCCTCGTGCTGTTCCTCGACGGATTGCAGGTAATCGCGCGTCTCGGCGAGATCCCGCTCGAGCTCGGCGATCCGGGGGGATACCTCGCGCTTGCCGAGGGGGCGCGGCTTTTCGCGCGCACCGTCCGACGGCTCGGCCGCGGGGCGCACGGCTTTTTCCGCATCTTCGAACAAGACCAGAAAACAGCGATCCTTCAGGTTCTTCAGCGGCACGACTTCCACATGCACCCGGCGGGTGTCGCCGTTCTGGACGATCGGCACGTTTTCCGTGCGCGCGGTTTTGTTTTCCTTCTTCGCGCGGTTGATGGTGGTGCGCAGCGGCAGCATCAGGCCTTCCCGCGCCATCTTGAGCACGTCGAAGCTCGCCTTGCCGGTGGGCGGCTCGAGATAGGCGCCCGTCGGCCCGCGGAACTGCAGGATTTGGAGGCTGCCGCTGATGAGCACGCCGGGCGGGGCAAACTGGTTGACGGTCACGCGGTCGGCCTCGCGCTCGGCATTGAGCTCGATGCGGGGAGGGGCCGCCGCGGTGTCCGGCCCGCGCGGCATCGCCAGGGGCGCGGCCGTGGGCTCGGCGCGATTTTTTTTCACGGGCAGGTGAAACGCCGTGGTCGGCGCCGCCTTCCTGGCATAGATTTTCTGTTTCTTGTCCATTACGGCAAAGAGGTCGGCAAAGCTGCCGATGGATTCGGACGAACCTAAAAAGAGATAGCCCTCGGGCTTGAGCGCATAGTGGAGGGTGGGGAAGACCATCTTTTGCAAACTGGGCTCGAGATAGATCATCAGGTTGCGGCAACTGATGAGATCCATGCGCGAGAACGGCGGGTCGCTGATCAGGTCTTGCCGGGCAAACACGACGAGTTCGCGCAGCGCCTTGCTGATCCGGTAGCCGCCGGTCTCCTCGGTGAAAAAACGCCGCAGGCGTTGCGGCGAGATGTCCTGCGTGATGCTCTTCGCGTAGAGCCCGTGCCGGGCCTGATCCAGGTTCGCCTCGTTGAGGTCGGTGGCGAACACCTGGAGTTTGCGCGGGCGGCGGGCATTCCCCGCCGCCTCGATGAACGCTATCGCCAGGGAGTAGGCCTCCTGCCCGGTGGAACAGCCGAGGACCCAGATGCGCAGCGGTTCGTCGCCCTTCTGGCTGAGCAGCGGGGCAAAAACCTTCCGCTTGAGCACTTCGAACGCGTCCGGGTTGCGGAAAAAACTCGTCACGTTGATGAGCGTGTCGGAATAGAGGGCGTCGAGCTCCGGGAGGTTGCCGCGCAGGAAATTGGCGTAGCGGGCCGGCGTATCCTGCTTGTGCAGCACCATGCGCCGCGCGATGCGCCGGTGGATGGTGGGGGTTTTATAGAGGGAGAAATCCACCCCGGTGTGGTTGCGCAGGAGCAGGAGGATTTTTTGGTAGCCGTCGAGGCCGGCGGGTCCCGCTTCCGTCGCGGGACCGCGATCGCTGGATTTCGCCGCGCGGGTGCCGCGGGCCGGCCGCGGCCCTTCGGGCCCGGGCGCTGGATTCGCGACGTAGGGGTGCCGGGCAATCTGCGCCAGTTCCCGCGCCATGGCCTCCGGGGCGAGCACGAAATCCACGCAGCCCGTGCCAATCGCGCTGCGCGGCATCGAGTCGAATTGGGCCGACCGATCCTGCGCAAAGGTGATGCCGCCCTCCGCCTTGATGGCCTCCAGCCCCAGGGTGCCATCGGTCGCGGTGCCGGAGAGGATCACCCCCATGGCCCGCTCGTGCTGATCGTTGGCCAGCGCCTCGAAAAAGAAATCGATGGGCCGGGGCGCGACGCGCTGCCGTGAACGGGGCTGAAGTTTCAACACGCCGCCGACGATTCCCAGGACCGTGTTGGGCGGGATGATATAAACGCAATTGGCCTCGACCCGCAGATTGTTCGTCACCTCGCACACCGGCATCGTCGTGGCCCGGGCCAGAATATCGGTCAGCGCGCTTGCATGCTCCGGATCGAGATGTTGCACGAGGACGAAGCCGAGGCCGGTGTCGGCGGGCAGTCGTTTCAGCAACTGGGTGACCGCTTCCAATCCGCCGGCCGACGCGCCAATGCCGACAATGGGACACCCCAGCCCCGCGCGCCGGGAGGGCAGGTCGGGGTGGGAATTGGACCGTGGCGTGCGGGCCTTCGCTGGAGCGGGCATCCGGATGAGGCGAGATTAGGCGCAGGATGTTTGGAAAAAAGCGATGGGGTAAAAACCTACCGGGAAAAGAACCGGGCGCGCCGCGCGGCCCGTGATTCTCGGGGAACTTCTCGGGGAACTTCTCGGGGAGCTTCTCGGGGAGCTTCTCGGGGAGCGCACCCGTCCCGGGTGCTGACTTCGGCGTCCCGCCGAAGTCTCCGGAGTCCTCGGCGGGACGCCGAGGACAGCCTGCGAGACGCAGGCGCTCCCCGGGCAACGGGTGAGTGAGCTCCCCATGCAACCGCGCCCCGCGCTGAGTGTCCAAATTACCGATGCAAAAAACGGAAAACTCCCTGCCCTCGGCCGCGCTACCGCCGCCGGTCTTCGATCTCACGGTGCGCGTGGGCTGCAGCCTCGCCTACGAGGTCACGGGCACGGCTTCGCTGCTCCTCAATTTGAAACCGCGCCCCGATCGCAACCACGCGGTGATTTTCGAGGCCCTCGCGCTCGGCGCCAATCTGCCGGCGGAACATTTCACCGACACGCACGGCAACAAGGTCATCCGGGTGACGCTCGCGCCGGGAGTAAATTATTTCCGCCACGACGCGATCGTCGCGGTGTCGTCGCGGCCGGACAACCACGGCCTGCCCGTCACGGCGCCGCTGGCGCCGCACGAGCTGCCGCCCGCCGTGCTGCGCTACACGCTGCCGAGCCGGTATTGCGATTCGGACAAACTGACCAATTTCGCGTGGGAAAAATTCGGCCAGGTCGAGCATGGCCTCCCGCGGGTGACGGCCATCAGCCAGTGGATCCATGACAACATCGAGTATCGCTACCTGTCGGGCCGCGCTGATTTCTCGGCGTGGGATGTGTTGCAGCGCGGCTATGGCGTGTGCCGCGATTTCGCGCACCTCGCGATCGCGCTGAACCGCACCTTCAACCTTCCGGCGCGCTACGTGACCGGGCATCTGCCCGACATCGGCTTCCCCGATCCCGACAATCACATGGACTTCCATGCCTACGCGGAGGTCTATGTCGGCGGCCAGTGGTTCACGACCGATGCGCGCTTCCACGTGCCGCGCATCGGCCGGATCAAGGTTTCCTGCGGGCAGGATGCCGTGGACGGAGCGTTTTCCACGATCTACGGGGGCGCGACGCTCACTTACTTCCAAGTCTGGGCCTACCAAGTGGCGCGCGGCACGGTGGGGGTCGGCGACCCGCTCGATTTCTCCAAGCGGCTCGACAATCGGCTGACCGTGCAGACCGAGCCGCCGTATCCGGCGGGCCCGGCGTAATCCCAGTGTAATACCAATCGCCCAATGGTTTTACCCGTAGGGCCGGACCTTGGTCCGCGCCTCGGCTCGACGCCCACGACGGAGGCATCAAGCAAGGTCGAGCCCGACCAAGATGCAAAAGGATTGGACGTTGGTATAACCTCCAGGCCTGAATTAAGTTTGCTAGCGCGCAGGATTGGCGAAGCCGTAGTCGGTCGCCGCAATCAGCGCGTTCCGAGAAAGAGCTGGGCGCCGGGTCCGAGAGGCCAGCCTGCCAGCATCCATACCGCGAGAAACAACGTCCAGCACACCAGGTTGGCGAGGGAGTAGGGCAGCATGGTCGCGGTCATGGTGCCAATGCCCGCCTTGGGCATGTAACGCTGGGCAAACATCAGCACGAGGGGGAAGTTCGAGGACAAGGGCGTGATGATGTTGGTCAGACTGTCGCCCACCCGATACGTGACCTGCGTCAGTTCCGGGCTGTAGCCGAGCAGCATGAACATCGGCACAAAAATTGGCGCAAACATGGCCCATTTCGCCGACGCGGAGCCGAGAAAAAGATTGATGACGGCGGTGAGCAAAATGAGTCCGATCAGCAGCGGCACCGGACCGAGGCCGAGGTATTTCAGCAGCGCCGCTCCATTGACCGCGAGGATGACGCCCAGATTCGCCCAATTGAACAGGTTGACGAACTGCGCGATGAAAAACACCACGACGACATACCCCGCCACCACCTCCATGTTTTTCTGCATGCCCCGGTAAACATCCGCGTCCCGCCGCAAAGTTCCGGCCGCAAACCCGTAGGCCAGCCCCGCCACGAGCCCGAAGACAAAAATGAAAAACACCAGCCCGCGCACAAAATAAGAGCCGACAAACCCAGGCTTCGCCGGATCCTGCAGGAAGCCATTCGTCGGCAAGAGGCCGGCCAGCACCACCAGCGCAAATATCCCGATGGCTCCCGCCGCCCATGCCAACCCCCGGCGTTCCTTGGCCCCCAACTGCGCCAGCGGCTCGGGTCGGACGTCCCCCTGATACACCCCCAGCCGCGGCTCCACCACGAGCTCGGTGATGACGGTGCCGACGGCGGTGACCAGGAAGACCGAGCTGCCCAGGAAAAAATAATTGGCCATCGGCGTGACGACGTAGGCCGGATCAATCACCCTCGCCGCTTCCTGCGTGAGGCCCGCCAGGATGACATCGGTCGGGGACAGCAGCAGGTTGGCCGCGAAGCCGCCGGACACCCCGGAGAATGCCGCCGCCAGCCCGGCCAGCGGATGGCGGCCCATGGTATGAAACAGGGCCGCGCTCAGCGGGATCAGCAGCACAT
The DNA here is from genome assembly GCA_030693515.1 of Opitutaceae bacterium. Taxonomy (GTDB): domain Bacteria; phylum Verrucomicrobiota; class Verrucomicrobiia; order Opitutales; family Opitutaceae; genus ER46. The sequence goes on along the minus strand of JAUYAK010000118.1, from coordinate 25,600 downwards.
AGCCAATATCACCGGCGGTGTGCGACATCGCCCCGCAAAACACGACCATCAGGGTGATCAGCTTGCGCGGGGCGACTCCGACGACCATCCGGACCATCGCCCCCAGCAGCCCGCTGTGTTCCGCCACGGACAGCCCGAGCAGGCAGACCAGCACCGGGCCCAGCGGGGCGAAGTTCATGAAATTGGGCAGCAACCCGAGGATGATCCGATGCAGCCCCGCCACCGAAAGCAGGTTCATCGCCTGCACCGGCTGGCCGCTGACCGGGTGCATCACCTGCACGCCCAATGCGACCAAAACCCACGACAGCAGAATCACGCCACCTGAAAGCAACAGGAAGAGCGTGGCCGGATGCGGCAGGGCGTTGCCAATCCGCTCAACGCGATTGAGCGCGCGCTGGAACAGGGTGTCTCGCGCCAGCCCGGAGCTCATGCGTGGAACCCCGGTTGCACGGTCGTCCCCGCATAAGCCGCCACCGCCCGCGCAAAAGCTCCGAGATCGTTCCGGACTTGGCCGAACCGGGGGCCGCGGGTGAAGTTGGCCTCGTCCATGTAAAGCGCGCGGTTGATTTCGATCTGCATGCTATGGCGGCAGCGCGGCGGATCGCCGTGGACCCGCAAGATATCGGCACCGCGATAGGGATTGTTGATCCCTACGGAATAGCCCTGCCGGACAAAAAACTCCGCCACCCAGGCGGTCACGGCGGAGGCGGCCGCCGTGCCGTCACGGTCGCCGATGACAAAATCGGGACGGAGCGCGCCGGCGTCGCGGTTCATGGCGTTGCCCCGCGATTTCATCGAGTGACAGTTGAAGTGCCACACCGAGCCGTGCCGAGCGTATGTTTCGTCAATCAGACTGCGCAATGCGGCGCGATAAGGTTGGTAGTAGGTTTCGATGCGCGCGCGCACCTCGGCAACCGAAAGCAGCCGATCATACATCGGGACTCCGGGCAACGCGTAGCGTCGGATTAGGCCCATGCCGCGGCCGCTGTGTTCGCTGACTTCGATCGGGTCGGGCCAGGGCATCGCGAGCAGCGCCGGGTCGATGTCGTTGGCCGCCCGGTTGGCATCGATGTAGGCCCGAGGAAAACGGGCGGCCAGCAGCGTGCCGCCCGCGGCCGGCACATCCGCCCAGAGTTCATCGACGAATGCGTCCCATGTGGAACGGATCGCCGCCGGCGGGGCCGTGGGCTGAAAATCCCCCGGATAGTCGATGCAGCTGTGCGGGGAGTCGAAGACGAGCGGAGCCGATGGACCCGACGGTCTGGTCAGGACGTGGCTGAGCGCGGCGGATGTGGTGGAAGACACGGCGCGTCGTCGATCTCAGAATCGCTTGGTGAGTTCGAGATTGAACGCCCGGCCCCGGGGATCACCGAAACCACGCAAGTAGCCGTCGGTATCGCCACCGAGCGCGAACGGCGGCTGGGCGTCGAACAGGTTATTGATACCGATCCGGACGCTGGTGTTGCCGAGCCAGCCCTTGCCGCGGAACTGGCGGCTGACGTTGAGCCGCGACACCCACTGATCCCCGACGATCAGGTAGCCTTCGGACGAGATATGAGAGCCCGTGGCGGTCGTGCGGATGGACGGATCTTTGGTGCGGCCGGTGTAGTCGCTTACCCAGCCGGCGGCCCAGTCGCCGTGTTTCCAGGTGAGCGTGAGCGAACCCTTCCACCGCGTGTTGCCATCGGTCCAGCTCAGTTCCCGGACGGGGTCGCCGGCGACGAGGGTCTCGTCGAACTGACGGAGATGCGAAGCCTCGGCCGTGGCGCGGAATGTGCCGAAACTGGTCTTCGGCGAACGATAGGCGACGAGCAGATCAAGACCGCTCAGCGTGCGGCCCGCCGCGTTGAGGTAGGATTCGCCGACGAAGCGAATCGTGCCGACGGCGGCGCGCTGCTGGGCGCGCGGACGGGTGGCATTGTAGGCGGCAAAGGCCGCGAGGTCGGCCGGTGTGACGGGGTTGCGGATGATGTTCGGACTGCCGGCCTTGCTGAGATCCACCTGATCAATGGGGCGGCTGGCGGCGGCCGCGTTGGCGGCGGTGAGCAACGCGGTGTCTTCCGCGATGATGTTGCCGGAATCGAGGCGGGTGATGGCATCGGACTGTTTGAGGCTCCACCAGTCCAGGCCGATCGAGAAACCCTTGAGCGCAGGGGGCTCGAGCACCACGCCGACGGTAAACGTGTCGGATTCCTCCGGGCTCAGGCCGCGGTTGCCGGTGCGGAGCGAGATGCGGCGCGCGGTCGTGCCGTCGTCACTGGAGCCCGTGGCGGCGGCGCGGTAGGCGTCATTCACGCCGGTGATGCTGCGCTGGACGGCGCCCGAGAAGAGGGAAGCGAGGTTGGGCGCACGAAAGGCCTCGTTGAACGAGCCGCGGAGCATCACCCACTGGAGCACGCGCGCGGAGAGGCCGAACTTCGGCTTCGTGGTGTGACCGAAGTCCGAATATTTTTCGTAGCGCACGGCGCTGGAGAACTCGAGCGACTGGAGGCTGTCGCTGCGCCCGGCGCCCACCAACGGGACCGCGATCTCGGCGAAGACGCCGGTCACGTTGCGGTTGGCGTCGGTGTTGTCGGAGGGACTGACTTGGATGTAGTTGTTGTCCCCGATGAGGCGGGGCTGCAGGCCGAGGCGAGACACATCGGCGGCCGAGAGGCGGCCGGACTCGGCGTCGCGGAAATCGATATAGGTCTCGCGGCGGTATTCGGCCCCGGTGGCGAGCGCCAGCGGGCCGGAAGTAAGTTGGAAGAGCGGGCCGTTAACACGGACATCCCAGCTGCCGAGGGTCGTCTCGCCGCGCCGATAAAAGGTGCCGCGCAGCGGCGCGATTACGGATTCGGGGTTCACGAAACGCGCGCCGCTGGTCGTGAGCGCGCCGTTGACGACCGAGAAAGTAGTCATGAAGGGGTTCAGGGCCGTGCTGTCGGTCCGCTGCGCGGCGTCGCGGAGCTGGCTTTCCTTGATCGCGTTGGACTCGAGATCAACGGTCTCCGAGCGCGAATAGAGCGCCGCGCTTTCCCACTGCCACCGGTCGAAGATTTTTCCGCGCAGGCCCCCGAGCGCACGCCATGCCTCGGAGCGCACATCAATCAGACGCGGGCCAAACTCCGGCACCGTCACGCGGGTCAGCACCACATCCGAGGGCGTGCCCGTGATGCGCGGGGTGCCGTCGGCGTTGGGCGCGCCGGTGGCCGAGTAGAAACGCGAGCCAAAGGGGTTGTAGGGATTGCCGGCCGAGACGAAGATGTTGTTGTCCGCCGTGGAGTCGATGCGGGAGGGCTCGCGTTCGTTGTGCGAGTCGGCGCGATAAAACGTGAAGTCGGAAAAGAACGTGAGCGCCTTGCTGAACTCGTGATCAAGCGAGGCGTAGAGGTTGTGGCGCCGGGTCGCCGGCAACAGGAACCGAAACGCGCCCACGTTCATGTAGTAGTCTCCGACCGGCGACGTGACGCTGCGGTCCGGCTCGGTGGCCTGTAGCACGCGCGTGGTGGAGCCGGGGCTGGCGGGCACAAAGTAGAACGTGCCGTTGGTCGCAAGCTGGGTGGCGGCCACGCCCGCCGGACGGGCGCCCGTGACGGTGTTGGCCGGTGTCACGGTGCCGCGCTGGAAGCGTCCAAAGAAACCGCGGTCGGAGCGCAGATCGACCGTGTTATCCGCGGTGGAGCCGTTCCAAGGTGCCGGCACGCGCAACCGGAAGTCGGCATTGCGGGAAAAATCGCGGTCGGAATTCCTTATCTCGGTGCGGTCGAGGAAATCGTAGTTGAAGACGAGCTTGGTGCGGCGGGCGTTGAAGGTGAGGCCGCCGGACAGCGTCGCACGCCACTCGGTGCCGCCGCCGTGCTCCGTGGTGCCAAAGCGCGTCGCGACATCGAAGCCGTCGTAGCTGCGACGGAGGAGGGTGTTGACGACGCCGGCGGTGGCATCGGTGCCATAGATGGCCGAGGCTCCGTCGCGCAGCACCTCGATGCGCTCGATCGCGGCGGATGGGAGCGCGTTGATGTTGGTGCCCATGCTGGGCACGCCGGTGCCGCCCTCGGGCATCGAGATCGGGTGCGGGGCGAGGCGGCGACCGTTGAGGAGCACGAGGGTATTGCCGGAGCCGAGTCCGCGGAGGCTGACGGTGGCAATGTCGCCGCGCGCATCGGCGCCGGAGGCCTGGCTCTCGCTGATGGGCACGCGGCCGGCCTGCGGGATCGTGGCGAACAACTCGGCCGCAGTCGTGACACCGCGGGTCTTGATTTCCTCCGACGTGAGGATGGTCACCGGCAGGGCTTTTTCCTGCTCGAGCCGCTTCAGGTAGGAGCCCGTCACGGCGAAAGCCTCCAGCCGGACGGTCTCCTCCGGCTTGCTGGGCGCGGGGGCCTGGGCTAACACAAAGCCTGCGGTAAAGGTTAGCGCGAGCAGCAGTCGGGTGGTGGGTATGATCTTCATGGAGAAAAAGTAATTTCCGCGGTCTCGCCGGTTATAACCAGCCGCGTCCCGAGGTCGGCCGACAGCCGGGTGAGCCGCTCGAGAATCGCCCGGGCCTGCGCACCGGTCGCGGGCGTAGGCGCGCCGCGCGTCTCGTAGAATCGCTTGGACGGAGGCTCACCCTCGCCGTGCTCGTTGAGCGCCACCGGGTGCAGGGTGAGCCGGGTGAGCTTGCCACCCGAAAAATCGGCTCGAGCAATCACGCTCTCCCACACCTCGGGCAGATAGTAGCCCGGCGCCGTGATGGTGTGGAAGACGAGCCCGCCGAGATCATAAAAGATGGGTCGCCCCCGGTGCAGTTCGATCCCGTGCAGGAGCGGCGCCCCGTGGGAGACGAAAACCGTCGCCCCGGCCTCGATGCAAGCCCGGGCGAAGCGGCGTTTCCAAGCCGGCGTGATGCGGTTGTCTTTCTCCCAATAGTGCTCGTGCTGGTAGGCGATCACGACCTCCGCGGTCGCAGCCGCCGCGCCGAGCGCGGCAAAGACCCGTGCCGCATCCGTCGCGTCAATCTCGCCGGTTTTTTCGTCGAGCCGGACTTCGTTCACCCCGGGACGCGTCGCGGTCGCCGCGCCGCCCTCCATGATCTTGCCCGAGGCAAACGCCACGAGCGCCACGCGCCCGCGCGGGGTCGCCAGCACGGCCGGAGCGCTCGCCGCCGCGAGCGTGGCGCCAGTGCCGGCGAAGACGAAGTCACGCGCCCGCACCGCCTCGATGGTGCCGAGGATCCCCTCGGCCCCGAGGTCGAAAGCGTGGTTGTTGCCGAGCGCGAGCAGATTGAAGCCCCAATCTTTAAGGACGCCGAGCACGGCGGGTTTCGTCGCATGGAAGAATTGCGTGTCACGCGTCGGCCGGCCGCGGCCCGTGTCAATCGCGGTCTCGAGATCGGTGAACACGACATCGGGCGATCCGGCCCGCAGCACTGCGGACATCGCCTCATATTTTTCCGGCGTAACTGACCGGAGATCGTGCTTCACCAACGCCTGCCCGGTTAGCGTGAGCCGCAACACGGGGGCTGCTGCTTCTCCGCCGCGCAAGCCTGAGCCTACCGCCGAGAGCGCGAGCACGCCCAATAGTCTCCATGGCACGCGCGCGTGAACTAAGCACGCAGGGGAACGGTGGCTCATGGCACGAGCGAGGTCCCGACACAGGGGCGATTCAAAATGAATCGTTACAACTTGAATTGATTACTACAACAGCCGTTGCAGCATGCGTTCCACCATGGGCGCCACATTGGTCAGCTTCGTCGGACTGCGGGATCCGTTCTTTACCGAACAGCATGAAGACGGCCGGCAGAAGGGGCCGGTGCTCACGGTGCTCGACGAGCAAAAATTCCAGCGGGTGGTGCTCTTCAGCCGGCTGCACCGGCGCGAACAGTTGGAGCGCACGCGGGCCGCGATCCGGGAGCACCATCCGAAAATCACCGTGGAGGTGCAGGAGCTCGATCTCGCCGACGCGACCTATCATCCACGCATTTTGGCCGCCTTGCGACCGCCCCTCGCCAAGCTGAGACGCGCCCGCCCGGACGACGACTACTCCATCTCGCTGCTTTCCGGAACACCGGAGACCCACGCGTGCTGGGTGCTGCTGGTCGCGGCCGGCGAGTTTCCCGCCCGACTGCTCAACTTCCGTCGCACCGTGCATCATGGTCTCGCCGGCCCCCGGTTGCTGCGGGAGGTGGACTGGAGCGAACCACTGGCCGCCATCACTCCCGAAACCCTCACGGTGCTCGCCACCCATCGCGACCGATGGGATGATCCAGAACTGCAAGGACCGGCCGGAAACATCCCGCGCCACTACTTCGTCCGCCGTTCGATTGAGCAGGCCGTGCAACTGGGCCGCCACTCCGCCCCTCTGCTGATTGTGGGCGAGCCCGGAACCCAAAAGCAGCATTTCGCCGGCTTCATCCACCAGGTCAGCCCGCGACAAGCCGGCCCCTTGCTGATCCTCAATTGCGCCCTGCTCACGGCCGCGCAATTTGACGGCGCGCTCTTTGGCGACGAAAGCGAAGACGCAGCGGGAAAACTGCGGCAGGCGGATGGCGGCACGCTGGTGCTGATCAAAATCCAGCACATGCCCGCCGACGTGCTCGTGCGGGTTTTCAAGGCGGCCGACGAGGGCTATTCCCACGGCAGCCAGACGAGCCTGCCGCGAAAAGCCAACGTGCGGCTGATCGGCACCACCGACCGAGACCTCGAGGAGGAGGTGCGACGCGGACGCTTCCCGGCCGACATCTGGCGGCGCCTGCAGGCCAGCATGGTGCGGCTCCCGCCCCTTAGGGAGCGCCCGGGCGACATCGGTGTGCTCGCGCGCGACGAACTGGACCGCGTCAACCGCACGGCGCCGCGGCCCAAACGCCTCTCGCCCGCCGCCCTCGCCAAAATCGAGAGCCACTCGTGGCCTAGCAATGTAAGCGAACTGCGTCGCGTGATCGATCAAGCTGTCATCAACGCCGAAGGCCCGATGATCCAAGCGGCGGACATCGACCTCGATCTCTCGGTCAACATGTCGAACGTCTTCGCCTACGCTGTGCCGCGTATCCGGGAAGGATTTTCCCTCGAGGACTACTTGCGCACCATCAAGCTTGAGCTTGTGCGTAGCGTGCTGCGCAAGACCCGGGGAAACCAAAGCCAAGCCGCCCGCCTCCTCGGAGTCACACCGCAAGCGGTCAGCAAACTGATGAAATCCACCGGCCCCTGAACGCGTCGGTCACGCCACACTGCAAGTAGGGTGAGAGGCCGCCCGCCGCAGTCCTGCGGTCGAGCGATAGCCTGAGGGTGGCAAATGGCAGTGCAGAGCTTTTTAGCCCGAACTAAGCAGCGCTGAGACGCGGCTCGATCCCCGCGGGACGGTGCAGACCGAGCCGGCATGCGCGGTCTAGCGCCGCGATCACGCCCGCCTAGCCCACGAGCATCGCCGTGATCTCGGCGTGCGTGGCGCGTCCGCTGGCCTGCACGAAAGTCATGGCCGCCTGCACCTGCGCCTCGGTGGCGCTGCGGAGCACGGAGAGCCCGACGAGCATCTGTTTGATGTTCTGCTTGCGGTGCCCCTCGACGAAGATGTCGAGGGCGCCGTTGGTGCCCGCTTGCGACGGGATGAGGGGATATTCGCGGTGCTGCATGGGGGAAGGGGCGCGCGTGCGGTGATCGCGGTGGGGCGCGGCGACCCCCACGCGCTCCACTTCGGCAGCAGAATATCAGCTCAGTGATCCATGCCGCCACCGGGCGGGTGCGAGGTGGCGGCGCCGGCGGGCTCCGCGATCTCGGTGATCATGCACTCGGTCGTGAGCAGCAGGCCGGCGATGGACGCGGCGTTTTGCAGCGCGGCGCGCGTGACCTTCGTGGGATCGACGACGCCGCCCTTCACGAGGTCCTCGTATTCGCCGGTGGACACGTTGTAGCCGTGGTTGCCCTTGCCGGCGGCGACGAGGCTGACGACGACGGAGCCCTCGATGCCGGCGTTGGCGCAGAGCGTGCGGATGGGCGACTCGATGGCACGGCGGACGATTTGCGCGCCGATGGCCTCATCACCCTCCAGCGCGAGCGCGGCGATGACCTTGGTGCACCGGAGCAGGGCGACGCCGCCGCCGGCGACGATGCCTTCCTCGACGGCCGCGCGCGTGGCGTGCAGCGCGTCTTCGACGCGCGCCTTCTTTTCCTTCATTTCAACCTCGGTCGAGGCGCCGACGTGGATGACGGCGATGCCGCCCGCGAGCTTCGCGAGGCGCTCCTGCAATTTCTCGCGATCGTAGTCGGAGGTCGTCTCGTCAATCTGCCGGCGGATTTGTTTCACGCGGGCCTGGATGTCGGCGGTCTTGCCGCCGCCCGAGATGATGGTCGTGCTTTCCTTGTCGACCGTGATGCGCTTGGCGCGGCCGAGATCGGCGAGGGTGATGCTTTCGAGTTTCAGGCCGAGATCCTCGGTGATGCACTTGCCGCCGGTGAGAATCGCGATGTCCTGCATCATCTCCTTGCGGCGGTCGCCGAAGCCGGGGGCCTTGACGGCGCAGACGTGGAGCGTGCCGCGGAGCTTGTTGACGACGAGCGCGGCGAGCGCCTCGCCCTCGACTTCCTCGGCGATGATCACGAGCGGCTTGCCGGTCTTGGCGATGGTCTGGAGGAGCGGCAGGAGCTCCTGCAGCTGGGAAATTTTCTTCTCGTGGATGAGCACGTGGGCGTCCTCGAGCACGGATTCCATCGTGGCGGAGTCGGTCGCGAAGTAGGAGGAGAGGTAGCCCTTGTCGAACTGCATGCCCTCGACGACATCGAGCGTCGTCTCGAGCGACTGCGCTTCCTCGACGGTGATCGTGCCGTCCTTGCCGACCTTGTCCATCGCGTCGGCGATGATGGTGCCGATCGCCTCGTCCCAATTGGCGGAGACGGTGGCGACTTGGCGGATTTCCTCGCGGTTCTGCACCTTCTTGGAAATGCGCGCGAGCTCCACGACGGCGGCCTCGACGGCCTTGTCGATGCCGCGCTTCAAATAGATCGGGCTGGAGCCGGCGGTGACGCTCTTGAGGCCTTCCTTGAAGATCGCCTCGGCGAGCACGGTGGCGGTGGTGGTGCCGTCGCCGGCGACGTCGCTGGTCTTGGACGCGACTTCCTTCACCATCTGCGCGCCCATGTTTTCAAACGGATCGGAGAGCTCGATCTCCTTGGCGACGGTGACGCCGTCCTTGGTGACCGTCGGCGAGCCGAATTTTTTGTCGATGATTACATTGCGGCCCTTGGGCCCGAGGGTGACCTTGACGGCGCGGGCGAGCAGTTCGATGCCGCGGAGGATTTTGTGACGAGCGGCTTCGTCGAAGAGCAGTTGTTTGGCGGCCATTAGAAAGAATGAGTTTAAGCTAAAAGTTTAAGTTTATAGGCCCGCGCGCTCAGGCGAGGATGCCGAGGATGTCGTCCTCGCGGACGAGGGTGTATTTCTTGTCGTCGAGCTTCACCTCGGCGCCGCCGTAGCGGGCGACGAGCACGGTGTCGCCGACCTTCACCTCGAAGGGGATGACGTTGCCGTCCTTGTCCTTCCGGCCGGAGCCGAGGGCGACGACTTTGGCCTCCTGCGGTTTTTCCTTGGCGCTGTCCGGGATGATGATGCCGCCGCGGACCTGTTCCTTGTCCTCGGCGTGCCGGATGAGGATGCGATCGCCGATGGGGTGGATTTTGAGGAGCTTCATAAAACGGGAGCGGACTGGCGGGTGGAGTGGGGGCCGGACGGCGCGGCGCCTCAGCGGCGGCGGGCCAGATCTTCCGCCGTCGCGAGCTCGTAGCTGATTTTGCCCTCGGCGACCTCGCGCAGTGCGGTGTCCTCCGGGGAGAGTTTCTCGAGCGATTCGACCAGCGCGCGGTTGCCGCGCTTGAGCTGCTTTACGCGGCGCGAGACGACGTTCACGAGGATGCAGGGGTCGGTAATGACTAGGAGCGCGGCTTGCAGGTAATCGTCTCGCATAAGATTTTGTGACAGCCGTGTTCTCCGGCGGTTCGGTCAGTCTAGAAACTCCTGCGCGCAAACGCGAAGCCTTTCACCGCCGCGCCGCGCGCACTCGGGCAATCGGCTCGCGGGCCATGTCATTCGGCGGATCGTAGGCGCGCGGGGGCGGGTGAATTTCCGGCCAGCGGCTCGTCGGCGTGAATGGGAGCTTGGCTCCGTGCGGAGAAATTCATCTTCACTCATCCCGCGGGTCTATCTCGCAGGCGGGGCGTTTCCTCGCGAAACGAGAAAACGAGCATTGACAAGCCGGGCGAGCGATCCGTCTTTCCGTGCCTCTTTGTCCGGCGCAGGCCGGCCGAAAGCCACGTTGCCCGGTAGCTCAGTGGCAGAGCAGGTGACTGTTAATCACTTGGTCGCTGGTTCGATCCCAGCCCGGGCAGCCATTTTCAATCAATGAGATGCGGTTTTTCGAGCGGTCGCTCGGAAATTCACTGTCCGGTTACTGTCCGGTTTTTCGATTTCCCGTTTCGCTGCTTCCTCCACGCCTGTCGGCAGGGCGTGGAGATACGCCAACAACGCCTCAAATGGCACTAACCACAGGCCGCGGACGTTGCCTTGCCGGCGCAGGCATTTCGCCGGCACGGCGGGACGAAAGTCGTTGGCTTTGGAAGGCACAGTCAGATTTGCCATGCTCGAGCGCGACATGCCCGTGTGCGGGCACAGTGTTTTGGCCTTTGGGAGCCGGATGAACTCGGGATGGATGGTCTGCGTCATGCAGCGGGAGCGAGGGTTTGGGCGAGCCGCCAAGCCGTCCCGGCGTTCACGTTCAGCCGGCGGGCGAGGTCGCGGAAGTTCTTCCCGCCTGTCTCCAGCCGCCACTGCGCGACGATCTCGGCGTGGTTGGGCGGGAGTGGCACAGTTGGCCGGCCAAGGCGTGCCCCGCGCTGTCTGGCCGCGTTCAGGCCCGCCACGGTGCGCTCGCGGATGAGCGAACGCTCGAACTCCGCGACCGCCCCCAGAATCTGCAATTGCAGCCGGCCGGCCGGGTTCATGTTGCTCGTGTCGATGCCCTGGGACGTGCAGACGAGGGCAACGCCGTGCAGGTCGAATTCGCCGATGATCTGCACGAGATGTTGCAGGGAGCGTCCAAGCCGGTCGAGCTTCACACAGGCCACCGCCTTGATCGAGTGCTGGCGCACGAGCTTCATCAGTTGATCGAGCCCGGTGCGTGTCACCTTCGCGCCGGAAATGGTGTCGGTGAACTCGGCGACGGGCTTCCAGCCGCGGCGGGCGCACTCGGCTCGCAGCTCCAACAACTGAGGCTCGACCGTCTGGTCGCTGGAGCTGACGCGGGTGTAGAGGGCGATTTTCATGCGTTCATTGGTTCAGGTGCCCCTACGAACGAGTCCCCGTTTCGTCATCCGGCATTTTCGATTTCCCCCCGTGCCTACCGATACTCGTGCGAACCCTTGGCGACTTGAACCGCAGCGCATAGAAATTCGAGGTCATCGCAGCTCCGCGAAAAATCGACCGCGAACGCCCTTACGGAGGTCATCTGCGACGGAATAACTCCTTCGGCGATGGCTTCGATAAACGAGGTTCCGTAAACTAGGTGCTTCGTGCCCTTGGCCCTTTCGACAGCGAACACGATGTGAGTGTCTTTAAGGCTCTCCGCGAAGAGCGCGCCCTCGTGTCGGTGCGGTAGTTCTTCGATCTGAATGTCGTCGTTCATGATTTTCGTGGGAAACTACGCGGCGACGCTTTGGCCAGACTTCACCGCAAGCATCCGCTCCAGCAGGTCCGCGGCCTCGTCGTGCATCTTGCGCCAGCTCGTGGCCTCCTCCCTGCTCGTGCCGCTACGAATATCGCTTTTGACGTAGTGGGGTGCATACTTGCGCCAAACGGCGATGATCGCGGCGAAGTCGTCATCCTTGATGCCGGCAAGGTGCGAAAAATGGATGTCGTGCCAAAGTTCCGAGGCGAGGTCGCTGCAAATGCGCGCGAGATCATCCGTGGTCAGCTCCACGTGGACTCGATTGTTTCCCTGCCGGAAGCGGAGCAGCTTTTGCAACGATTCGGCTGTCAGTTCGGCAGGGCCTTCGCCGGTCGCGATGCCGTGAATGATCCCGAAGCCATAGACCTCGTGGAATTTGAGGGCGAATTCCATCAGCGTGAGCCCGACAGTCTCGGGGTGCTCCGTCAGGATGTTATTTTGGATCTTTACGATCTTTCGCTGCTGCTCGGCCGTCAGGTTTAGTTTCAACACCGTTCTCTTCATCGGGTTTTCTCCAACAAGTGGGACGCCCGCCGCGGGGTGCAAAAGCGGCAAGAGACGGCCGCCCCGGCCTGAGCCGGCCCTTGGCGAGCGCCCCGAATTCTCGTGTGGTTGGTCTCATTCGTTTTGCGAGTGTGCGAGGCGGCTTTGCACGGCCGCCTGTTCCCGAGTTGGTGAATCCGAAGGCGCGGCGCAAGTGTATTCGTTTTGTTGATATTTTGTCAACGTTGACAGAAAGCCAACAGCGGGTCGAATCGTCATGGGTGATGTCCGCGAAAAACGAGGCTCCGGCGTGCGGAAATCCGGGCTTCGATTTATCAGCCACTTTGCCCCCGTGCGCTTGATGCCGCGGTGTGGGCCGATGGGCAAACGGGCGTCAGGCTGGCGGCGTTTCGGCCTCGTCCGGCTCGCCAGCGAATCGGCTGCCGCGCAGGAGGTTGTTCGCCGCGACTGTGATCTCGCGCGCCATCCACCACGCCCACGACTCAACCAATTCGGCGGCCTCGGCCGGCGTGGCGGCAAAGACGACGGGCACGTCGAACCGCGCCTCGATGGCCGCCAGCGTCGCGAGCACGGCACGCGGCGAGACGTTGGAGCGGAAGTGCCCTGCCTCGATTTCCCGCCGCGTGCCTACGACGAGCAGCCGCTTGAACCGAAAGCCGCGTAGCCGGTGCAACTCGCGGAAAAACCGTTCGCGGTTCTCGCCGACGCAGCATCCCACGAGATCGGCGATGCTCTTGCGCTCGACGGCGAACAACTCCTCGCCTCCCCTGAAACTGTAGTCGCCGCTCGCGAGCGTGTCCCGCACCGAGGGCAGGCGCGCGAACGCAAGCGGGGTCTGCTCGCGGGTGTCGATCACGAGGACGGGCCGCAGGCCGGCCAGCGCGCCGAGGCCCTTGAGCGCGGGCAGCGTCGCCAGCGGCTCACTCATGGGCGGGCCGCCACGAGGCCGGCGTGGCGCATCCTGATTTTCGCATCCTCTGTAGCCTCACGCGCCAGCCGATCGACGATGCGCTCGACCTGCTCGCGCTTCATCGGACGCATCATCACAACCCGGATCTCGAGTTCCCGCCGCAGCCGTTCACCGCGGAGGCGCAGGAACTCATGATACTGCACCGGCGTCATCACCTGATCGCCGATCTTCGTGTCGCGGTTGGGCGTGGGCACGAAAACGTTCTTGGAGCGGAGCAGCTCGCGCACGGCGTCGTTCGTCTCGAAAGTCACGAAGCGGTCGAGGCTGCTGCTCTTTACGGCTTCACCGAGCACGTCCGGCCGTGTGCTGCCCGTGTTGCGCACGAAGGGAAGCGCCGCGCCGAGGTCGCCGAGTGGTCCGTCGGGGTTGTGCATTTCCGGGCTGAATGCGCGGTCGATTTGGCGGAGCAGGTTAGAGTAAGGGACGGCGAGATCGGCGGCGATGCGCGTGAGGAACTGGCCGACTCGGTTGGCCGATGCCCGGTCCTGCACGAAGTCCATCATCGTCCCCAAACCCGACAGCATCGAGGTATCGAAGAGCGCCCGCGAACCGCGCATGGCCGAGTCGATGGCCCGGCTGCCGAAGGCGAGATCGTCGCGTGTCTTCTGGTAGCGGTGCGCATCGACGGCGTTACCGACGACCGCCAGCGGCACGAGCAAGGGCGAATCCTTGTAGGAAACCCACGCGTCGCCGAATTTCATCGAGTGCGGGCGCCAGCCGGTCGCGCGCAACTGCTCTTGCTTGGCGAACGAACTCGGGCCCGTGGCAGTGATCGTGAACCACGGCTCCTCCTCGTCGTCCTTGCCGGCACCCAGAGCGAGGGCGTAGATGGCAGCCATCGCGAGCGAACTGCCGAAGCTCTGCACATAGAGCCGCATGCGCTCGTCGTCCGTGAACTCGCGGCGCTCGATGGCCACTTTCCCATCCCGCAGCCGCGGCTCTGGCATCCCGCGGATCGCGCGCACCGCGCCGATCGGCGTGAAGTTCAGCGACGTGTTGAAAACGTTCGTCGGGACGCGCAGGAACGGCAGGAACGCCTTGAGCACGGGCACGCCACCGGGCCGAAAATCCTCGGTCAGGCCGGCGAGGTGCCGGTAGAGCACGCCCGCCCAGCCGACCGGCTCGTTGCTGAACGTGGCTTCGAGGGCGAACCGTTCCGCGGCGGTGTCCGCTTCGGCGCCCGCTTTCTCGGCCCGCCGTTTCTCCACGATGATGTCCGCCACGCGGAGCGACTTTTCGAGGCCGCTGTAGCCCTCGGCCGCGGCCTGCCGTTCGGCGTTGATGAAATGATGCGGCGCGAGCTTGAGTGTCTCCTTCACCTTGTCCCCCAGCTCGCGGCCCTTGAATTCCCCTTCGAGGAGCTTGGCGACCGCAACCCGTGTGTAGGCTTCGCGGGCGGCGTGGAAGAACACGGCATCGACGGCCTTCATCGCGGAGAAGACATAGCGCAGCACCGCGGCGTGCTTGTTCAACCCGACGGCGATCTTGGCCGTGAGGTTCGGGAACTGCCGGGCGTAGTCGATTCGTTCGAGCGCGTCGCTGCCCGTGCCCACCTTCGCGTTGAAATCGCGCCGGCCGTGGCCGCTCCGCAGGATTGACCGCGCATCCTGCCAGCCCTCCGCGAAGCCATGCACCCAGCCGCGCAGGGCCTCGCCGCCGCGCCGCGGGTTTGCCGCCATCACGCTCGCGAGTTGGAGCGTGGCGTTGGTGAAGTTGCCGACCGCATTCGCGGCGTGCGTGGTGAAGCCGCTGAGGAGATTCGCGTAGAAAATCGAAGTCGCCAGTTCCGCCCGGCCGACGCCGTGCAGATCGCGCAGGCCGGTCGCCAATTCAAGTTCCGCACGGGCGCGGGCGGCGTGCGAGCCGGCCGTCTCGACGCGATCCGCGAGGGCCGCGAGCTGCGTCATCTGCTCCGCGGTCACGCTGGGAAGGTTGAGCCGTTGGGCCACGATCTCGCGCAGGTCGGCCTCGTGGAGGGCGCCGAGATTGTTCAGCTCCTTCGCGCGGCCGATGGCGTCGAGCACGGCGCGGGTGCGCGGTGTCGCGTCCAACTGGCTGCGGAGCTTGTCGAGCGCCTTCCAGCGGGCCTCGGCGACGAGTTCCTTGGCGCGCGTTTCGAGGTCTGCCGCCACCTGGCGCGCATCGTCGCCGCTCAGCCCCGTAAGCGTCACGAGCGCGTCGGCGAGTTCCGCGGCCTGCGCATCGGTGCGTGTGAAGTGCCGGCGCGCCAGCTCCGCGACATTCGTCCGCATCGCGGAGTGAGCCTCCTTGATCGCGCGGTCGAGCAGCCGTTGCGAGTAGGGCCGCGCCCCGATGTTCGCCAGCTCCGCATCGACAAGATCGACCGGGGCGGAGCCTTCGCCGAATTCCTCGACGAAGCGCGCCCGCACGGTCGCGAAAACGTCCGCGTATTTCTCGCGGTTGGCGACGGCCTCGCGGATCAGCTCGGCGGCCGTGGGCTCGACAGGCTCGCTCTCCGGCTTGTCGGGCAGGTGCGCGGCCAGCCGCGAACGCATCTCGGCGATCACCCGCTGCGTGAATTCCTGCAACGGCGCTTTGTCGGCCGGCGCCTTGGCCGTGCCATCGACGAGCGCGATCATGCGATCCGCCGCGTGCTCGCGATACTGCTGCCACAGGGCTTTTGTGACCGGGATCGCGCGCAGGCTCTTTTCGAGTTCCTTCGTCGCTGCCTCGACCGCCTTTTCGCGAGCCTCGCCCAGGGCGCCCGCGGCCTCCGTGACCGCCTTCGCACCGGCATCGCCCAACTTGCGATCCTGCCCTGCACGCACGGCGTCGAGGTATTCGCTCATCGTCGCCGCCCGCACGTCGCGGTAAACGCGCTGCAACGCGCTGATCTCCTGCCCGCGCTCGGTGAACTGTGCCGGCTTCTCGGCCTGCAACCGCTGAATCTCCCGCTGCGCCTTCGCCCGGTCGGTCTTGCCCGTCTTCGGATCGGTGAGCCGGCGGGCTTTCCGTGAAAGCAGTTCGCCGTAAACGAGGGTCTTCACGTCGCCCGGCACGCCGTTCCCATCCCGGCCGAGCGCGATCTCGGCGGCGCGCTCCTCGCCCACGGAATCGACGATCTCGGTTGCGACGGAGGCGATCTCGGTGTGACCGCGCCGGGTGTAGATTTGACGGGCGACTTCCAGCCCTCGCTCGCGCAAACTGTCGGGCGTGCTGCGATAGAAGTTGCCGGGCTGTCCGGGCACCGGCGCGGGCTTGGCGGGTGCGCGGGTCGATTCGTCTGGCTTGGCGGCGGCCTCGCCCGGATTCGTCGGGGTCGCGAACTCGATTTCCGACGGTGCGCCCGCATCCGTGGTGAAGCCGCGGGGAACACTCAGCTCCGCGTTGTCCACCTCGAATCGCGGCGTGAACGGGTCATCCGGCAACGTTCCCCGTTGCTGATACTCGACGAGGATTTCCGCCGCAGTTCGACGAAGCCGCTCGATGTCCTGGACAAAGGCGGCCCCTGTCTTGTCGTGCAGGAGATTGCCGATCCGCTGCGCGAGACGGTCGAGCCACGTCGTCACGAGATCGATCAGCTCGCGGAAATTCAGGCTGCTTGCGGAGCCGTCGCGGGCGATGCTACGGCGGTCCGCCACGCGGGCGACTTCGGCCCAGAACGTCGCCTCGTCGAAGCGCGTGCCGAGGATGTCGCCGAGCCACTCCGTTTCGACCGCCTCGGGAGAGTATCCCTGCGCGGCCTTCTCCCTCGCGTAGTCCGCCGGCATCGGCGCGATCTCGCGGACGACCTCGCGGAATGCGCGGTAAAGGTCCGGCGCCTGATTCTTGATCTGGTGGTTGAGCTCGTGCCCCACCAAGGCGACGAACGGGCGATCCGCCCGCGTGCTGACGATGATCGTGTTGGCCCGGCGCCGCGCCGTCGCGGCCTGCCACGCTACCGGCTCGCTCGGCTCGACGAAGATGATGCGCTTGCCGAACGCGGCCTCGAGCGCACGATGCGTTCGCACGAGCCCGGCGGGAGCTGCGCCTCCCGGTTGCTCGCCAGATTCAGCGTCAGTCCGAAGTCGGCGGAGGGCGAGGCGGACGGGAGCGGCGTCGGGGCCGCGGATTTCATTGAGAGCGGTTTCAAAGTAGCGGACCTCTTCGGCATCCTCGCGGGCGCGTTGATCATCGGTGGGAGTGGTGAAAGCGAAGGCGCCGGGGGCGGCCGGGTCAACCGCTGCCTTGCCCTCCTCGCCCGCCATGCTGGCGAGCACGCCGTCGTCGAAGCCGCGGACGCCGAGTTCCGCGAGTCGCGCGCGCACAACGGCCATCGCGTTGCGGCCGAGTTCGTTTGCTCGTTGTCGGCTGATTCCGTGCCGCTCGGCGATCTCGGAAAACGAGGCGCCTTCCGCCCGCGCGTTGAGGATCGCCCGTGCGCGCTCGGGCAGGGCGTTGATGGCCGCCATTAGCAAGCGTTTCGTCTCGGCCTGCTCGGCGGAGCCGCGCACGGCCTCGTCGGCGACGAGCTTGTCGAGCAGGGTGCCGCCCGTGTCGTCGGCTGCATCTGCACTCACACCCTGCGTGCGCACGCGTCGCACCTCGCGGGTGAAAATGTCCCGCAGGCGATTGCGGATCACCGTGCCCGCGAACGGGGCGAACTCGCCGCGCTGCGGATCGAAGCCGCGGACGGCGGCCACGAGCGTGCGCCTGGCTTCCTGCTGCACGTCGTCGGGTGTCAGTCCGGGAATGCGATACTGCCGGGCAATGCGATCCGCGAATTCGAGGTGTGTCGTCACGCGATCCGCCGCTGTCGGCGCCGGCTCTTGCTCGGCCGCCGTGTCGAGGCTCTCGTCGGAATGGTCGTCGGGCGAGATTGGCGTCGAGGCTTCCACGTCGAACTCGCCCACGTTTTCGCCCGCGCGCTGGCGCCGCAGTTTCTCCGCGGCCTCGCGGGTGACGACTGCGCCCGGACCGATCCGGACGAATTGCCGATCAAGGCCCAGCTCGCGGAGCGTGCGCTCGGTCATCAGGTCGATGGCTGCGCGGCGCTCCGTTTCGTTGGTCGCCGCCTTGAAGCGATTGATCACGCTGGCCTGGCTGGCCGTCTCAGTCTTTCCGCCCGGTGCCGCCGGCTTGGCCACCGACCTCTCGACGAGCTTCCGCAGCCGCGCCAGCACTTCCTTGGTGTTCGTAACCTGGTAGCGGGAGCGCCCGCTCTCAATCGTCACTTGGCGGCGACCCGGCGCGTTGCTTTGGACCGCGAGTTCCCGCGCCTCTGTGGCGATGCGGGCGGCCTTCTCCGCCGGCCTGATGCCGGGGAGCTTTTGCACGACGCGGATCGCTTCCGCCTCGAAATCGGCCTCGCTCGGTGCCGTTGAGCTCGCGGCGTCGATTTGCCGCAGAAGTTCGCGCCGAGTGTCCGTGAATGACGACTGTGTCGCCGGGGCTGCGGTTGCCACGGGCGAGCCCACGATGTTGGTGACGCTTGGCGTGGGGTGCGGTCCGGTTTCGTTGTGCGTCGCCTCTCGGCCTTCATCGCTCGACGGGACGACCAACAACCCCGGCTTGGATTCGCGGGCCAGCGCTTTGATGCGGTTCCGCACGGCCGCACCCGCGGTGCGCGCCTCTGCCTCTGTCATCCCGGTTTGCTCGACGACCGTGCGGAGGAAATCGGCATCGCGGGCGCTCGGCTTTGCCTGCGCGAGAACATAGAGCGCCTTGTCGAGTTCGCTCTCGAACGTGACCGTGAACTGTTTCGGGCCGTAGCCAAAGCGGGGTTTCGCGCCGCGCAGATCGGGCGGCAATTGAAACGCGGGCCGCGGCTGCGTTTGCGGCACCTTGGCGGGCGCGGGCTTTGTCGTGGCTCGTGCGGGCAGGCGGGGAGCTGTGGCAGCCGCATGGCTCGATTCCGCCGCGTCGGACGTGTCTGCACGTGTCTCGGCTCCTGGCGGCACCGGAAGGGTCGCGGGTGCCGGCGGGGAAAAGGGCTCGCTACCTGCGATGCGCGAATCGGCCTGCGGGTTGTCGCCGGCAACCGTCTGCGCGGTAACGCCGGGAGTTGCGACGGGGAACGCTTCCGGTGTGATTTTGGGCGCGAGAATCGTCTGGGGCGCTTGGGCAGCCAGTTCGCTCCGCAAATCGTCCGCAATGGGCACTTCGTCGGATTCTGACGCGCCCGCTGCCGGATGGGGGGTTGCGGTGGTGGCGGCGGCTTGCGCGGCGGCCGTGGTGATGGTCGCGGTGCGCTCGGCTTCGCCCTGGCGGATGATGCGGGAGGCGGCGGGGGCGAGGTCGAGCGCCCAGGCGCGGGCTTTGTCCGTGATGACGGGCTGGCCGGCGACTTCGCGGAGCATCTCGGTGCCGAGCTGCTGGCCGACGAGCTGCAAACCCTGCGTCTCGGCCTCGGTGAGCTGATCGGGCGTGGTGCCGTTGCCGAGGCGCACGAGGGCGCGGGCGGCCTCGCGGTTGGCCCCGATGGTCGCGGGATCGACAAGGGGCTCGCCGGTCTGCGGATCCGGCAAAGCGAAATCGGGTGCGGCATCGACCTGGGTGAGCGCCCTGGCGGTATCGGTGAGGCGGTGCTGCATCGCCTCGACGTAGGAGCCGGCGAAGGCCATGCGGCCGAGGCGGAGGGCGTTTTGCCCGCGGAGCTGGCCGGGCGTGGCGGCATGGGTGACGGCCCCGGCGGGCAGGAGATCGACGATCTGCTCGAAATTCTCGACGGCACCAGCCGGGAGCGCGGTCAATGCCTGCCGGGCACGCTCGCCCTGCGGGGTCTGCTCCCGCGAGAGATCGAGGACGGAGCGAATATCGGCCACGCGGTGGCCGACCTCCGCACGCAGGGCGGTGAGGCGCTGGGCGTAGTCGCGCGCCTGCTTGAGCGGGATGGCCTCGGCCCGGCCGCGGATGAGCCCCATCGCGAGCACGGCACCCAAGTTGCCGGCGAGACTGTCGGCCAGCTGGCCGTCGAAGGGCGTGCCATCGAGCAGATTTTGCACGACATCGGACGTGACTTCGCCCGCCCATGCGCCAGCGGTGCGGGCACCGGTGGAGAGGGCCAGTTTGCCGGAACTGAGCGTGGCAGGCAGGCCGCGGGTGACGGCTTTTTCGAGGCGGTTGCCCGCCATTTCGCCGACGGCGAGGGGGATGGTGTTGCCGATGATGTCCACCCAGCGGCCGGCGAACGTCATGGACGGGTTTTCGTAATACGACTGCGCGGAACCGACGCCGGCCGAGGCCAGCCAGAGGCCGCCGCGTTCGGCCGCGGTCTTGACGCCGCCGAGCTGGGCGACGAACTCCGTGCGCTTGCCGGCGATGGCGGCGCGGGCGGCCACGGGCGCGGCGAGCGCGTTCATCGCGATGAACTGATCGAGCGAACCGGAAACCATGCCGGCGAGGGCGCTCCCGGCGTATTTCGCCCGGATCTGCTCGGTGACGGCGCGGGCGAGCACGGCGTGCTGCGCGAAGGCCTCGGGGGTTTTCGCGTCGATGCCGAGGGACTTGAAATCGACGTTCACGCCGGGGAGGGCGTTGATGAGGGCGGCGATTTGCAGGGCCGATTTCGAAAGTTCACGGGAGCCCACCACGCCACCGAGGACAGGGCTGGTGCCATCGTCCTGCTTCAAGGTGTCGTAGAGCGATTGGAGCGATTCCAGCGAATCGACGGAGGAGAGGTGCCGCAGGGTCTCGCCCGCGGTCGTCTTGCGGCCGGTGGGGACGATCTGCTCCCCGGCGGCGAGGCGGGCGGAAAACTCGTTTTGCAGGCGGAGGACTTTGAGGGCTTCCGGGCCTTTGAAGTCGCCGATGAGTTGCTTGGCCTGCTCGTGCTTTTCCTGCGCCTCGATGTCCTTGAGGGTGCGACCGCGGACAATATCGACGGGGGTGCTGACGATGGCCCCGACGTAGTTGAGCAGCTTTTCGGTCGTGGCGAGCGCGGAGACAGAGCGGTCCTGCCATGCGGTCTTCACTTCGCCGCGGAGGTTCGCCATGCGCTCGTCCCGCGCCGTGGATTCCTGGCCGGTGAAGAGTTTCGACCAGTTGCCGACGAAGAAATCGGGCTTGAACTCGTCGCGGTCGCGCTGGATTTCGCTGATGGCGGCGACGGCCTCCTTGTCGCGTTCGGCGGTGATGCGGCCGGACCAGGCGTTCAGCTTGGCGCGGTCTTGAAGCAGGGTGCGGCGTTCGCCCTCAAGGGCGGCGGCTTCGCCTTGCGCGGCTTCATCGGGCGGGGCGGACTTGAAGGCGGCGAGGCGCTGCGCAAAGGCGGCGCTCTGCTGCTGGTGGGTCTCGGCGGCGGTGCCGAACTGCGTGGGATCGAGGGGGGCGGACTCTCCGGCGGCACGGCCTTGGGCGGCGATCTCGTCGTCGCGCTGGCGGAGGGCGGCGGTCTGCGAGGCCATGGCCCCAAACGCTTCCTGCTGGGTGAGGATCTGGGCGAGGACGGGATCGTCTTTCTCCGCGCGCTTCTGGGTGCGGAGGAAGGCGCGGCGGTTCTCGGCCAAGTCGTCGAGTTCGCCGAGCTCGGACTGGTGGCCCCAGAGATCGAGTTCGAGCTTGGCGGCTTCCTGCTTGCGGAGGAGCGCGCCATCCTTGCCGGTGGCGAGGCGGAGATCGGCGGATTGTTTCGAGAGTTCGTCGCGCTGGGTCTGGAGCGTGGCGCGCTTGGCCTGGAGGCGCTGGGCCTCGCGCGTGGGCGAGGCTCCGATGCCGATGAAGCCGCCCGCGGTCTTCTTGATCTCGGGATGGGTGTCGAGCTGGCCGATCTGCTCGTTGAGCTTGGTGATCTGGTCGTCAAACTGGCGCTGGTTGAGCTGGGCGGATTTCAGCTCGACGCTGGCGGCATCGTAGGCGGCGCGGAGCGGCTTGAGGCTCTCGGTGCGGAGGGCGGCGTTGCGCTTGAGGCGGTGGTCGCTGGCGATGCGCGCGACCTCGGGATCGGGCGAGCGGGCGAGATCATCGACATGGCCGATGGCTTCGCGGCCCTCTGTGCCGAAATCGTGGTAGAGCTGCGGATCCTTGGCATCGGCCGGGGCGGCGAGCTTGGGGCGGCGGATTTCCTGTTCGCCGCGCTCATTGCGGCGGGCGAGGGCGAAGGTTTTGCCGCCGTCGGTCGTGGGCACCTCGGCTTTTTTCCACGCGGAGGGTTGGAAGCGGGGGCGGCCGGACTCGTCCTGCTCGGGTTGCAAGTCGCCAAAGTCATCGGCGTAGAACTTTTGGCCCCGCGTGCGAAACTCGGCCTCGCGGCGGGAGTTCTCGGTCTTTTTGGCGAGGCCGGCGGCGGCCTTTTCGGCGGCGAGGGTCTCGCGCTCCTGCTGCTGGCGGCGGGTGTCGTAGCTGCGGCGCAGGCCATCGGAACGGGACCGCTCCTCGCGCTCGGGATCGCTGGGGCGGCCGAGGACAAGCGGCGGCTCCTCCGCCTCGCCGAGCGGCGCGGCCCGCCCCCGGCTGGAATAGCCGATGCGCCGGGCGAGCACGGGGGCGATTCGGCTTGGGCCGTTGTCCTCTTCTGTCTCGGAAAGTGTGTTCATTGGTTTGTGTTCGTAAACGGGGGATTTCTATCAGGTGCCCGCAGGCAGGTTTTCAGCGGGGACGGCTTCGAGACGTTTTTGAACAGCCGAGCCCCGGCCATTCGTTTTCGCCAAAAGGCGTTCCAACGCCTCGATGCTGGCCGGCGTCAGGCTCTCGGCCTCCTGCGCAGCCTGCGGGCTGGCTGCGACGTTGAGGTTGAGCACCGCCTGCGCCGGCCGGCCGTCGGCCCGGTCGGCCAGAAATTCTGCGGCGCGAAAACTCAGCGCGTAATCTGGTTCCTCAATCCGGCGTTTTCGCTTGGAATCCCACCACCATTTTTTCGCACCTAGCGCCCGGACCGCCGCCGCGAGGATCGCACGCCGCACGCGCGGATGCTCGGCAAGGATGTCGTGCAACTTTTCGCCGGGCCGCGGGGTGCCGGCCTCGATGGCGACCGCGATTCGCTCCACCTCCCCGATTGAAATCGCCCCGTCCGACCCATCCTCGGCTACTTCCTGCCCCAATGGGCCAGCCCTACGCGCGCACGCGCGCGCGACCGCGGGAGCTTTTTCGTCAGTTTCTGGCGAGGGGTCAACGTTGCTCGTGGGGGTGTCAGGCTTCATTCCTTCGCGATTACGTGCTTTCCGGGGCTCCCGAGGCATCTGACTGCGGCGCGCGGCCAAATGCGATTTCAGCCACCCGAGCCCCAAGGATTTCCTGCAAACTGGGAGGCAGGGGCGGGTATTGCAGGAAACGAACGCTCCCGGCGACAATCGCGTTGATGCGAATGCCGACGTTCAACTTGGTGCCGTCGGCTTCCAGCACGACGAGCCGCGGTTGAAACCGTTCGTCGCCGGGGTGCTGGGTGGATGCCGGGTCTTCGCCGGGATCGAACATGCTGTGGCGCTTGGCGAACTCGACGGCCGCTGCTTGGCGCGGGTCGCTGTCCGGCGCAAACAGCCATTCGACGAGGAGTGCGAGCGACTCATGCGGCATCTGGGCTTGCTGAAGGCGCACCATTTTGACGCGAAGCTGTTCGGCGAGAGATTGCGAGTCGGCAGGGAGGCTCATTGGCGCTTCGAACGTTGGGCTGCGGTGCTGTCGAGAAACCGGCGGACTGCATCCGCAAGGGCGGTATCGGGCGAAACCTCGCCAAGCACTTGGTCCCGGACCAAGGCGGCGTGGACGGCCCAGATGTTATTTTTGGGATTCTTGCAGAACGCGGCGATGACTTCCGCGGGTGCGTGTTCGACGAATTGCCTTAGCGCCTCGGTTAGGGAGCCGTTCAAGTCATAGCCTGCCGCTCGATGCGCGATTTCGTTGAGGAATGCGGCGTGGAGTTGGATAGGGATTTCGATGACCTCGGTTGTTTTGGGCGCCGGTTTGGACGGGCGCTGCGAGATGCCTCCGCCGCGCTGGACTTCCTGGGAAAGCGCGCCGGTTGGGCGGTGGTGATCAGGTTCGTTCATATTTTGTCGGGTTCAGGTTTTTGGGTTGGGAAATGGGTGGGCCTGAAACTGGACGTGCTATGTGGTCATGTTGAGCACTTCGGCTTCGCTCAGCGTGCCGTAGAAAGCGGTGAATGCCTTCTTGTAGTCGAAAATCGGCTCGGCGCGTCCGGTCGCTCGATTGACGCGTTTCCACCCTTTGCGCTCGTTGTATTGCACGAATCGAACCGCGGCTGCGTGCGGATAGCCCGAGGCGTCGATCCACGCCCAAAACTTCTTGTTGCCGAGCTGGTCGGCTCGCGGGCGAGATTTCATCGCGTCAACCTGTGCCCACGACTGGAACGCGTCTTGCCACCGGTGCATCGAGCGACCGTTGATCTTGAATCCGGCTTGCTGGCTCGCGTGCCACCAAGCATCGGCGGTTTCGAGCGGAATGTCCGCAGCGCCGGCGTATTCGCGGACCTGATCGATCGATGCTGGCTGAAAGCCATCGCTCACCGTCGCTCCCGTTGCGGGAGTGACGGTCGCTTCTGTCATTTCCACCTTCTCGATCACCCCCTGAAACTCATGCTGACCATGCTTTCCGTTCTTAACGTTCTGGTTAGTGGTCTGGCGTTGGTCTGGGCTTGGTCTGGCGTTGGCTCCCACGTTGGCTCCCACGTTGGCTCCATTCTTGGGATTTACCTCTGAAAACCGCTGGCTTAGTTGATGGCTCTTCAGGTGGCTTGTTTTTACGCCGTCGCGTTCGTCGGTGAGCGAGAATGCGCGCGAGTCGAGGAGAGTGGCTACGGTGCCTTTGGGGGACCCTTCGAAGTGTGCCAGCCCCCACTTTTCCAAACGGCGGCGAGCATTTCGATCCTCCGTCCGGGAAAGGCCATAGGCGTCATGATCGCCGATGAATGCCTGCCCGAACCGCAAACCTTCAAGATTCTCCTCGTCCGTGAAGCGCGCCCGAAAAGCGATCACCGTGAGTAGGTGGAGCGCGTTCGGAAACCGGAGGAGTTCCGCTGTGACCATCGTGCGCCGAAGTTTGATGAACCCGCGATCTGGGCTCAGTCGGGCGCGTGGCCGCCCCGCTGCGGTGTCAGCTCCTTCCACCGCAGCCGACGCGACAAAACCCGCAGCGTCGGCTTGCGGGTCTCGGTGGGGCGGGCGTGAGGCTGTATCGGACTTCATTTTCGGTCAGGCCGCTCGGCACCGCGTGATGAACGCCTCGACTTCGCGCACGTCGAAAAGCACGGTGCGCGCGTTGATTTTATGCCGGGCGATCAGCCCTTGATCAGCATAGCGAAAAAGAGTTTTTGCGCAGACGCCGATCCGGGCTGCAAGCGGACGTGCTTTGCTGAATCGCGGCCCATCGGCGGCCGGCGACTTTTCCGGCCCAGAAATCGGGAGTGTTTTTTCGAGTGAGGTCATTTGAGCGTAAGCGGTAACTCGAGCACAGGCTAGCCGCGGGAATCGCGGCCGCTATATTGGAGAGATGAAAGAGCCGGCGAGTGGCGGAGGTGAGCAATCAGCGGGGGAGTTGAGCGAAGCGCTGGGGCGTGAACTCGTGGG
>JAUYAK010000102.1 GCA_030693515.1 Opitutaceae bacterium | reverse complement strand
GCGGCGCGCGACTGCACGCGCGCCAGCCAGAGGTGATAGTGCGGCACGGGTTCGTAGCCGGGCGGCGGCGACGCGGGCGGGCGGGGCGGCGGCGGGGGCTTGGGGGCAAGCGACTGCCGCGCGCCTTCGAATGAATCGATGCGCTGCTCCAGCCAGTCGGCGAGATCGTCGTAGCCGGGCACGAGGCGCAGCGCCTCCAGCGCCTGCCGGCCTTCACGCGCGCAATCCGCGAGGTCCTGCAACGAATCGCCCTCGAGGGCGCGCTGGAACTTGGCCACCAAGGCATCCCACCGCTCCTTGGTGGGAAATTCATACTGCGCCTTGATCTCGGCGGGGGCGAAGAGGTCGAAGAGCTGGCGGCCGACCGTGAACAATTGATCGGTCTCGGCAGAGAGCGTGCCCGGCGGCGCGGGCTGGGCGGCGGGAAGCGGATTCGCCAGCGCCAGGGCGAGCACGAGCAGGCCCCGGGTAGCGGCGGGCGTCCCTGCCCGCCGGTTCAGGGTGTTCGGCAAACCTCGGCGGGCAGGGACACCCGCCGCTACTTCGGAGGCGGAGGCTTTGCGATTCATCGGTTCAGCGCCGCGATCACGGCGGCTTTTAGTTTCAGCGCGGGTTGCTCGGCGAGCGCGGGCGGATTCTCGCCGAGATAGGTTTTGGCGTTTTTCGCAATCCAGTCGGCGGTAACGAGGCGGTAGGTGCGATCCGGGTTGATCGGCCCGCGCACGGCGGCAACTAGGTTCTCGCCGCCACGTTCGGCGAACGGCGTCTCCGGACCTTGGTTCGCGCGCGCGAGGATTTTTTGCAGCCACGCGCCGCTGACTTCGGCGGTGTAGAGCGGACCGTCGAAACGCACGCAGGCGTCGAAGGCGTAGCGCGTCACGTCGCCCGCCGGCAGGCCGGCGCCAAAGGTCGTCGCGCCCACGAGCGCCACGTCGGCCCCAGCGGCAGCACGCGCCGCCTCGACTGCAAAGCACGCCGCCTCGGTCGGCCCGCGCGCGTGTGGCGCACGGCCTACGATCGCAGTCTCTTCTTGGGTGAGGTGCTGCGCGAGCGTGGCGCGGATCAGTTTTTCCAGCGCCGGATCGGCGGAATCATCGGCGGCGAGCGGGACTTGCTCGACCTCCCAGCCGAGGCCGGCGGCGGTGCGCGTCAGGCGCGCGATGGAGATAAACTCCATCCAGCTGCCCGAGTGGAAATACACCGTGCGGCCTTCCCGGTGGACGAAGCGCAGGTGATCGTGCGCGCCGGCGAAGAGGGTGCCCTCCGGCACGACCGGCAGCATCGCGCGGTCGGCGCGCAGGCCGGAGTGGCTCAGGACGACGGGGAACGGGGCGTTTTTCAGCAAGGCGGGAAAATGATCGCGCGCCCACACCGCGGGATCCGCGAGGTCGAGCTGGGGGCGGATGGCGACGCGCCAGGTCGAGAGCTTGTCGGTGGCGACCCCGACGATCGTGAGCGTGTGCGGGCCGAGCGGCAGCGCGAGCGAGGCGGGAGCGTAGTTTTTTCCCGTGGAAGGATCGCGGAGGTTGCCGCTGATGACCTTGGCGCCGGTGGATTTGAGCCGTCGCACCGTCTCGGCCACATCGTGGAATTCCGGCTCATGGTTGCCGAGGTTGATGACCAGCGGAACACGCGCGGCGAGCGTGGCGAAGAGCGCGAAGTCGATCGCGCCGGCGGTGCGGCGGGCGACGGCGTTGCCGTATTCCATCGTGTCGCCGTTGAGCAGCACGGCGAGCGGCACGCCGGGATGCTCGGCCCGCAGCCGATCCACGCGCGCGACGAGCTGCGCGCTGCGTTCGTAGGCGGAGTGCAGATCGCCAAGCACGACGAGCAGCGCCTCGGGCGGGGCGGCGGCGCGCAGCGCGGCGGCAGCACACAGGCAGAGAAGGAGGACAGCGCGGAGCATCGGAAACGTCCCGACTCTACACGCCCGCGCGAAAAAATCACTACGGCACTTCGTAAACCTCCACCAAGGCCACGCCGGTGCCCCCGCCCACGCCGGAGACCTGCGCCGAGTAGTTGCCAGGGGCGAGATTCGCGAGCAGCGCGGCATCACGTGATGCGCCGTCGAGCCCAAAGGCCCCCACCGCTCCAAACGCCGCCGCCAGCTCCGCGCCGCCGCCCCAGTTGTCGTTTTCCTGGATCTTCACGGAGCCGGCGTTGTAGAGCTCGAGCTTCGGATCGGCAAGCACACCGCCGACGCCAAACACCGTGAGCGTGGGCCCGATCGCCCGCAGCAGCACGCGCTTGCTCGAGCCCGGCGGACCCGCGATGACGAAGCCCGCGATGAGCACATCGGCCCCGGTGCCGCTGACGGTGCGGGCGGAGACGTTGATGAGCCGCGGCGTCCCGGCGCCGAAGAGAAGGGCCGGCGTCACATCGTAGATTTCCGCGAGGGCGATGCCCGTCGCGCCGCCGAGGCCCGAGACCTGCGCCGAGTAGCCCGCCGCGGGGAGCGCGGCGTGGTAGAGCGCGGCGTCGCGGCTGCCGGCGGCGAGGGGAAACGCCCCGACCGCGGCAAAGGTGGAGGCGTCGCCCGCGTTCCAGTTGTCGTTCTCAAACAGCTTCACCGAGGCGGCGCTGTAGACTTCCAGTTTGGGATCAGCGAGCGCGCCACCGACGCCGAAGGCCGTGAGCGCCGGCCCGATGCCGCGCACGAGGAGGGGTTTGGCGCCGCTGGTCCCCGCGCCGCCGACGACAAAGCCCACGATGAGGGTCTGCGTCCCGGTGCCGGCCCGCGTGCGGATGGAGAGGTTGCCGATGCGGGCCACTTCCGGCACCGCCGCGCCGAGCGTGAGGCGGCCGGCCAGTGAGGCCGTGGGGCCGAAAGCATCCGTCACCACCACATCGTAGCTGCCCGCCTGCTCCGTGGTCACCCCGCGGAGGGTGAGCGTGCTCCCGGTGGCCCCGGTGAGGCCGACCCCATCCTTGCGCCACTGGTAGCTGAGCGGACCGAGTCCGGTGGCCGCGGCGCGAAACGTCGCGTCCTCGCCCAACACGATCAATTGATCCTGCGGCTGGAGAGTGAAATTGACGCTCGATCCGACGAGGGCGAAGCCGGCGTTGGCGGAGGCGGCGAGGGCGAAGCTCCGGTGCAGCGACGACGGCACAGTCGCGGCGAGCGATGATGCGGTGCCCCAGCCGACGACGCTGCCATCCGCTTTCAAGGCCAGGGAGTGGAAGGATCCGGCCGCGATGGCGATGACGCCGCTCAGCCCGGCGGGCACGGCGAGCTGCTGCTGGGTGTTGGCACCCCAACCCGTGACCGTGCCATCGGCCCGCAGTGCGAGGGCAAACTGGCCGCCCGTGAGTGCGCCGCAGGCCGAGATCGCCGTCACGCCGACTAGGCCGGCAGGCGGGCGGATGGTCGCGGAGCCCCAGCCCACCAGCGTGCCGTCGCGCTTGAGTGCCACGCTAAATTCCGCCCCGGCCGCAACGGCGACGACCTCGGCCAGGCCAGCCGGCACCGTGGTCTGGCCCTGCGCGTTGACGCCCCAGGCGGCGACGGTGCCGTCGTTGCGCAGCGCGAGCACGTGGTTGCGCCCGATCGCGAGCTGCTTCACGCCGGCCAAGCCGGCCGGCACGGTCGTCTGGCCGGAGGTGTTGGAGCCCCAGAGGAGCACGCTGCCGTCGCCTCGCACGGCGCCGCTCACATCGCCGCCCGCCGCCACCGAAATCACGCCCGAAAGTCCCGCGGGCACGGTGCTCTGGCTGCTGGTGTTGTTGCCCCATGCGACCACCGTGCCGTCCCTCTTGAGCGCGATGGCATGGGTGTTGCCGCCGGCGATGGCGCGCACGCCCGTGAGATTGAAGGGGGCAAACGTCTCGGGCGCGGACGAGACCGGCAACCCGGTGGTTGCATCGTAAAACGAAGCTCCTTCACGGCCCCACGTCGCAACGACATCGGCCGGTCGCGGCGGCAGCGTGACTTCGACGTCGAGGTATTGCGCGGGGTCGGCGCCGCCCCGGGCGAGCGCCTTGATGGAGATGCCGGTGGCGGAGTCCGTGAAAGTGGAGCCGACGGGCAGCGTGGCGTCGTTGGCGCTGAGCCCGGGCGTCACGAGATCAAGGAGCTGGCTTTGCTGGCGGTTGTTGAAGCCCCAGACGACGTGCGCGCCGTTGGCCTGGGGCGTGCCGGTCGCGAAATTCTGCCGGTAGCCGACCCAGAACCAGCGCACGCCATCGCGGAAAATCCGCAGCGCCAGCGGCCGCCCGAGGTCGGTGTCGCGATGGTCGAAACGGTAGATGCGGTAGGTGCCGCTGACCGTCGGCGTGATGACGGCGGAGTCGGGCAGCCAGCCCAGGCGGTTCTTCTGCCACATGTTGAAGTGGTGCCGCGCATCGCGGGTGACGCCGCTGACGGACGACGAGCCCATGGTGTCGAACGGGTCGGCGTATTCGAATGAAGTGCCGCTGGGCGATACCGGGTTGCCGTCGGTGATGCGCCAGAGGTTGGAGTGAGACAGGCCGTAGGTATGACCGAGCTCGTGCGCGACCGTGCCGAAGTTGAAGGCCGAGGTGCCGTTGATCCAGATGTTGGTGCCATTGACGCTGCCTAGGCCGCCATAGGTGATCTGCGAACCCGGGACGCGCGACGTGCCGAGGTTGGGGAAGACGACGATGATGCGATCGAACTGCGCGATCGCGTGGTGCGCGGCGGCGGCGGTGCGCGCATCCGAGTGGAGCTGGGTGTTGTTGTTGGCGGTGGCGTAGGCGGCGCCCGTTTGCGGCATCCGGTAAACCTGATCGCTCACGACCGCGTCGATCGAGGTCTTGCCGTAGCTCATGCTCTCGAAGTGCTGGCGCACCGCGGTGTTCACGAGCGTGGTAGCCGTGGCCTGCGCAATCGGCTCGCCGGGAAAGTCCGAAAAATCCACGCGGATCACGAGCGTCCGCTTCGTGCCGATCGTCTGCGGGCGCTCCGGCTCGGCGGCGGTGGCCGGCTCGGAGCCGCCCGTGCCGTCCTCGGCCGCGGTCAAGCGTTCGGCTTCGCGCTCCAGCAGCGCCGCGCATTCGGGGCAAAAACCCGGTGCGGGCTCGGCCGGAGCCGGGTGGAGCGCCGCAGCCTCGGGGGCCGCCGGATCGTCCACCGCCCACGCGAGGTGGTCGCCCTGGTCCGGGCTGGACGTCTCCCCGGGCTCGAGGACGCGCAGCGGGCTCTCGTGCAGCGCGAGATGCCCGTTGATCGCGATGCCGTGCAAGCGTGCATCGCGCAGGGCTGTCTGCGGCTCGCGCCGCCCATAGACATGCGCCGTGTAGCTGGTGCCGGCGATCAGCACGGCTCGCTGGAAAATCGGACCCGTGAGCGGCTCGCCCGGCGCCGGGCTCGCGGCGAGGAGCGCAAACTCCCCCTTCCCCGCCACGCGTTGCTCCAGTTGCGCCCCGACCTCCGGCGGCAGCTCCCGCCGCACCACGGCGGGCACGGTCACCGCCAGCGCCCGCTGCGGATCGGCCTTGATGAGTTCGAGCATGGCGGCGCGGCGCGTCTGCGCGAGGGCCACGCCCTCGCCGACGAGAGCCGCCCGCTCGCCCGCCGGGGCGGCGCGATACCGCTCCGTCCACGCGCGAAAGGCCCGCAACGCTTCCGGCTGCGCCGCCTCGGCCCAGGCCTGCGCATAGGCGTGGCGGGCAAACGTCTCAGAGGGGTGGCCGGCGCGCGGCTCGGCCCCGGCTGCGGCGGACACCGCGGGCGGCACGGGCGCGCCTTTCGACGCCAAGGTGCGGGGTGCGCCCTCCCGCGGCGGACTTAGCCAGACCCAAACAGCCGAAAGTCCGGCCAACAGAACCAGCACGGGCAAAATCCTCGAAGCACGCATGGGCGAAGGGAGGTGGGGTGGGCGGCGGATCGAAAGGCGCGCAAACTAGGGGCGTCCTCCGACAATGCAACTGACGGGTGGTTTCAACCGCCGGTTTCCCGCGTTGACCCTCCCGCGCCACCCGCTAGCTACGACCCTCCCGGATTTGAACCGCGTCCACATCAAAACCTACGGGTGCCAGATGAACGAACGCGACAGCGAGGCTGTCGCGGCGATGCTGCGTGCCCGCGGCTACCGCATCGTCGCCGACGAAAACGACTGCGACGTCCTCCTCCTCAACACCTGCTCCGTCCGCGACGCCGCCGAGCAGAAGGCCATCGGCAAGGCCACCTACCTCTCCCACCGCAAGAAGCGCCAGCCCGACTTCGTCCTCGGCATCCTCGGCTGCATGGCGCAGAACCGCGGCGCCTCCCTCCTCGACCAGTTGCCCGACGTCGACCTCATCGTCGGCACGCAGAAATTCCACCAAGTCCCCGGCTACCTCGACAACCTCCGCGCCGCGCGCGACGCCGGCGCGCCCATCGCCGAGACCATCGTGGACATCGCCGAGGAGGCCGGCTCGCAGAACACGATCAAGGATCACGTCGCCCCCGAGGCCGGCGCCGATGGCGAGACCACGCCCCAAGTCACCGCCTTCGTCTCGATCCAGCAGGGCTGCAACATGGATTGCGCCTTCTGCATCGTGCCGAAAACCCGCGGCGACGAGCGCTCGCGCCCGATGGACGACATCGTGGCCGAGTGCCGCGCCCTCGCCGCCCGCGGCGTCCGTGAAATCACCCTCCTCGGCCAGATCGTCACCAGCTACGGGCGCCGTGACTACGCGCACACCGGCGGCATCACGCCGTTTGTGCAGCTGCTCGAAAAGGTCCACGCCATCGACGGCCTTGAGCGCATCCGCTTCACCTCGCCCCATCCGCGCGGCTTCAAGGACGACCTCGTCGCCGCTTACGGCCGCCTGCCCAAGCTCTGCGGCTATATCCACCTGCCGATGCAGAGCGGCAGCGACCGCATCCTCCGCGCGATGAACCGCCCCTACACCCGCGACCGCTACCGCGAGATCGTCGCGGCGCTGCGCGCGGTGAATCCCGCGATGTATTTCTCCACCGATGTGATCGTGGGCTTCCCCGGCGAGACCGACGAGGACTTCGCGCAAACCCGCGAGCTCTTCGAAGCCTGCGACTTCGACATGGCCTACATCTTCAAATACTCGATCCGCACCGGCACGCCCGCCGCCACCCTGCCCGATCAGGTGCCCGATGAAGTGAAGGAGCAGCGCAACCAAACCCTGCTCGACGTGCTTCAGAAAAATTCCCTCCGCCGCACCGCGAAGCTCATCGGCACCATGGAGGAAGTCCTCGTCGATGGCCGCGACAAGAGCGGCGCGCACTTCACCGGCCGCACGCGCGGCAACCGCGTGTGCATCTTCGACGCCGACCCGCGCCTCGTGGGCCAGCTCGTCCCGCTGAAGATCGAGCGCGCCAGCGTCAGCACCCTCTACGGTCAGCTCGCGCTCACCGGCGTGGACGGCTCAGAGCCGAGAGCCAAGAGTCCAGAGCCAGACTCCAAACTGCTTCACGCTTCCCCTGCCTTGGCTTCCGGCTCTCAGCTCTAGGCTCTCCGCTCTCAGCTTCTCCTCCGCCCATGTCGCTTCTCCTCGCCACCCTCCTCACCGGCCTCGTGCTGATCGCGCTCGGCCTGCCGCTGCTGCTCAACAGCGCCGGCTACGCCGCGATCCTGAAGGCGTTCCCGCGCTCGGAGGCCGCCGCCAACGTCATCTTCCCCGTGGCGGCCGGCTGGTTTCTCTACAACATCGCGAACCTCGGCGCCGCCGATCTGATCATCCCCAAACCCTACATGTTCGCCGCCTTCGCGGTGATCGCGGTGCTCTCGCTCATCTACATGCGTGAATTCCTCGCCGTGCGCGGCCTCGCGGCGCTCGTGCTCGTCGCGGCGTCGCCACTCCTCGACTCCGCCTACATGAAATACGAGCTGACCCAGCGCCTGCTCCTGGTGACGGCCGTCTATGCGGCGATCGCGGTCGCCATCTGGCTCGGCGCGCAGCCGTGGCGCCTGCGCGACTGGATCACGTGGCTCTTTGCCCAGCCCGGTCGCGCGCGCGCGGTCGGTGGCGCGTTCATCGCCTACGGCGTGGTGCTGGCCGTCGTGGCCTTCACCTATTGAGGTCGCCGCGCATGCCCGCCCCTGTGCTCCTCGTGATCGCCGGCCCCGCCGGCTCCGGCAAAAGCACGCTCTGCGATCGCCTCGTGTCGGAGCATCCGGGATTCTCTCGCGTCGTCACGACCACCACGCGGGCCCCGCGCGCGGGCGAGATCAACGGCGTCCACTATCACTTTTTTTCACCCGCCGAGTTCCGCCGCCGCGTGGCCGTCGGCGAATTCCTCGAGTGGGCGCAGGTCCACGGCGACCACGAGGATCGGCTCTACGGCACCTTGAAATCCAGCGTGCTCGATCCTCTCGCCGCCGGCCGCGACCTCGTGATGAGCATCGATGTGCAGGGCGTTGAAAGC
The DNA here is from genome assembly GCA_030693515.1 of Opitutaceae bacterium. Classification (GTDB taxonomy): domain Bacteria; phylum Verrucomicrobiota; class Verrucomicrobiia; order Opitutales; family Opitutaceae; genus ER46. The sequence goes on along the minus strand of JAUYAK010000102.1, from coordinate 1,667 downwards.
CTGCGCCGCGTCGCGCGCACCGATGAGCGCCTGCGCCGCGCGATGACCACGATCTTCATCGTCGTCGATCACGAGCGCATCGTCGCGCGGATGCGAGAGCGCGCCAAGGACCATGACGATGAAATCGCCCGCCGCCTCGCCACCGCCGAGGCCGAGCTGCGCGAGGCCGCGAAGTTCGACGAGCGCATCGAAAGCCGCACCCGCGACGAAGACTTCGCCGCGCTGCTGGCGATCGTGGCAAAGGCCCGCCACCGCTCGGCCGGGTCGCAGCCCGGCTGAGATCTGTGCACGCGCCACCGCGCCACCCTATTCTCCCGACGGACACGGCCCCAAGTCCCATGGCAAAATTCCGCGCCATCGATTCGGCGCCGCTGCGTCATATGGAATCTCCTTGAGAGGTCGGCGCGCCCCCCGACACTCGGGCACCGGTATCACCCATGGCGCACGATCCGAACACCCCTGTTGCAGTCCTGCATCGCGGCCCTCGCCGAAGCGCGTGTGCGGCTCACGCCCGCGAGCGGGAACAGGAACGGATCAGGCGCCTGTCCGTGCAGGAGCGGATTGCAGCCGCGCTGACCATGGGCACCCGCTATTCGTGGCTCCAACCCAGACAGGCTAAAACGCCCGAATGAGTCGTCCCGATGATCTGTTGCGGGCCGCAGAGACGGTGCTCGCCGTTTTGACGCGCCACCATCTTGACGCAGTCGTGATCGGGGCGGTGGCGCTCGCGGCCCATCATTATGTGCGGCAGACCGACGATCTCGATCTAGGCGTCAACGCCGACCTCCCCACGCTGCGGGCCGTGGTCCGATCGCTGCGCGAGGCCGGGCTTGAGGCGGAACTGCGGGAACCCGACGCAGAGGACCCGCTCGGAGGCGTCATCGACGTCAGCGGCGGCTTTGGCCTCGTGCAGATCATCAGTTATGCCGGCCGTTTCCCGGCGGTGATCGAAGATGCCGTGCGGCTTTCGACGCTCGTCGTGCGCGAGGACAGTCCGCTCAAGATTGTGCCGATTCCGCACCTGATCGCGCTCAAACTCTATGCCGGCGGGCACAAGTCCAAGGCGGACATCATCGAACTAATGGTCCGCAATCCCGATTTGAAATTGGACGAGGTTCGGACCGTCTGCGCCCGCTACGGACTGGGTGGCCTGGAGGAGCTGATCGCCGAGTCACGGTCCGTGTAATACCAACGTCTCGTAATATTTAGACTTTTCCAAGGTGGGGCTGGCTCTCCGAACCGGCCTGGGTGGCAGGGCGATTCGCGACTGGAACCCAGGCCGCTTGCGGAGAAGCGGCCCCACCTTCCTGAAGTCCAAATTTCAAGTGACGTTGGTATAACGCCCAAACACCGCCGGTTCCACTCCCCGAGGGTCCAGTTTACCTCGAACAATCCGGACGGGGTCCGCCATCCGGAGGCCCGATAGCACGAGCGAGCAGCTGAATAAACAGACCGGACACGTCCATCGCGTAACCGCAAACCCCAACGATGCACGAACTGCGGCGAACGCTTGGCCCGTGACAGAGCGTAAGCGGTAACTCGGCCACAGCATAGTCGGCCGAAGGCCGACGGTATAGAGTGGCGGGGATGAACGACGACAAGACAGTGGTGAACGTGCGGCCGCGTCGGCCGCATTTGAAACCGGAGGAGCGCGAGCGTGCCGTGGC
>JAUYAK010000097.1 GCA_030693515.1 Opitutaceae bacterium | reverse complement strand
TGTCGCCCGAACCGGCCGACTCCGTGCCCTCCGCTGTTTGGTCGCTTCCTGCGGCAAGCTCTTCGGCTCCTGTCCTCGGAAGCGACCAAACAGCTACCCGTCAACGCGGATGTCTATGTCCACTAAATCGAGGCAATCTCATGTGGTGTGCTTTTCGGTCGTGGCATAGTTTGCATTTCGTAGGCAGCCCGCTGGCGGGCGCTCAGGGTTGAATAGACGAGCGCGAGCAAGCTCGCTGCCTACCCGGCAGTCGTTCGTTCCCAAACTATACGCTCCCTGCTTTTCCGTCCGAAGGATGGCCGGAAGTCGAAGAAAACAACCACGGATGAACCGGGATGGACTCGGATGCCGCAGGCTCAGCGCCTTGCTTCGTGTTTTCTGTGTCCGAGCGCTGTGTCCTCTGGGGGCCCACGCCACCCGGGTTTTTCCTCGCCCAGAGCCGAATCCACGCTTGAGTTTCCCGGCGTCCACCCATCACCCCAGAGGGGGCTGCCGCTTGCAGGAGCAACGGCCGCCCGTTTCCTACGTCATGCGGTGAAAGCACGTCCCCTTACCCCCCGAAAAATTCCATGAGCATGAATCCCATGAACCGGCGTCGTTTCATCCTCAAATCGTTGGTCGGTTCTCTGGCCCTGCCGTCGCTCCCTTCGCTCATGGCCGCGGCGGTGGGCGGCACGTCCACGGTGCAGGCGGCCAAGGGCGCGGGGGCCGGGGCGCGGCGCTTCGTCGCGGTCGGGAATCTGCTCGGCTACCAAGTGAAGCAGTTCTTCCCTGAGACGACCGGCACGGCCTACGAGCAGACCGCGCTGCTCAAGCCGCTGTGGGACGTGCGCAAGCAGATGACCGTTTACCGCGGCCTCGACCACGGGATTAAGGGCGGTCACTTCGCGGTCCATTCCTTCCTCTCGGGCGTGCTCAATTCGGAGGCGCAGAACCGGCCGCTCGGCAATGTCTCCATCGACCAGTTCATCGCCGATGAAGTTGGCCACCAGACGCGCTTCCCTTCGCTCACGGTCGGCTCCGAGGGCGGCATCCACGGCGGCTGCCAGATCGCGTGGACGAAGTCGGGCGTGCGTGTGCCGCCCATCACGGGTCCGGCCGAGTTGTTTGACCGGCTCTTTGTCGGCGACTCCCCGGAGCGCCAGCAGCGGCGTCATCAGGAAAACCATTTGCAGGCCTCCATCCTCGATACCGTGCTGGGCGAGGCGAACAGCCTCTCGCGGCGCGTCAACCGCGAGGACAAGGACAAGCTCGACGAATATTTCACCTCGATCCGCGACGTCGAGAAGCGCCTCGAACTCCGCCAGCGCTGGGCCAGCCTGCCCAAGCCGCAGCCGCCCTTCGACCGGCCGGCCAACAAAAACAAGGTCGAGGACCTACCGATGCTCTACGAGCTGATCGCGCTGGCGCTGCAGACGGATTCGACGCGCATCGCCACGCTCGAAATCGGCGGCGATTTCCTCCCGCAGAACCTCGGCATCGAAAAGTCCTACCACGGCCTCTCCCACCACGGCAACGACGAGGCCGCGATTAAGCACCTCATCACGCTCGAGGCCTACCAGATCGAGCACTTCGGCAAGTTCATCGCGCGGCTGGCCAAGATCGAGGACGGCGACCGGACCTTGCTCGAATCGACCTCGGTGCTGTTCGGCAGCGGCATCGGCGATGCGAACACGCACAAGAATTCCGACCTCCCGATCGTCCTCGCCGGCGGCGGCTACCGGCATGGCGAGTTCAAGCAGCTCCCGACCACGGGCTCCAACAAAGTGCCCCTGTGCAATCTATACGTCGACCTCGCGCAGCGCATGGGCGTCGAGACGGAGTCGTTCGGCACGAGCACCGGCCGGTTCGGGCTCGCTTAAGGTGGATTTTGATCAACCTGCCCGAACGGATTCAATCCTTGTCACAGGGAACACTGAGTTCGAACCGGAGTGCACCGAGCAATACCTTCTTCTTCGTGACCTCTGTGTTTCCTCAGTGAGTTCTGTGTCCAAAGTTTGGCCCCCGTTTCCGCTTCGCGCGATCTTTGCGCCCTTGGCGACTTTGCGCTTAGGCTTGGGCCGGGTCGCCATGGCCTTCGCGCTCATCGCGACGTGCGCCCGCGGCGCGGACTCGCCCGGGCAGAAAGCATTTTCCCAGTTCGCGGAAAAATACTGCCTAAATTGCCACGACGCCGTGACGCAGAAGGGCGACCGCGAATTCGAGAGCTTCAAGCTGCCGCTCACCACCGAGGCGGGGCTGATCGACGCCAAGGACATCATTGACCAACTCACGCTGGGGGAAATGCCACCCAGCAAGGCGAAGGCGCATCCGCCCGACGACGAGCGCCTCGCCCTCATTCGCCTCCTGCGCGAGGGCGTTGCGTCCGCGCGCGGCAAGATCGCGAGCACCGGCGCACGCACGGTGATGCGCCGGCTGTCGAACCGCGAATACGAGAACACGCTCGCGACGCTCTTCGGCCGGCGGGTGGACACCCTCGGGCTCACGGCGGATTTTCCGAAGGAGAAGGCGAGCGAGCACATCGACACCATCGGAAAGTCGCTCGTCACGTCCGGCTTCCTGCTGGATCAGTATTTCCAATCCGCCAACCGGCTCGTCGAGACCCGCCTCGGCCGGCCGGAGATGGCGCCGCAGTCGTGGCACTTCACCGGTAACTTTCGCCAATACGAGGAGCTGTCGGGCCCGCACAAGGCGGCCTTCAACTACAAGTTTCTCTGCCTGTATGAGCAGCCGAACACCGACACGCGGCAGGGCGGCTACGGGCACATCGAGGATTTTCTCAAGGGCGTGCCGGTCTCCGGGCTTTACGACATCGCGGTGCTGGCGCAGGCGCTGCACCGCGACACGCATTACGATCCGACGATTTTCGGCATCGATTTCTCAGAGCCCTTCCTGCTCGGGGTCGTGCCCGGCGACGCGACCAAGAACCACATCCACTACCCGCAGGCCATCGAGCCGCTCCTCGCGCAGGCAGTCGTGCCGGATGAGCAACCGGAGTGGCTCACGTTTCGCGTCTGGCTCGAAGCCGGGCAGACGCCGCGCTTCATCTTCCCCAATGGGCCCTACGAGTCCCGGGCTTCAATCTCTCAGATCAACAAGCGCTATGCGGACGATTTCCAGGGCAGGTTCGCGAAGGCGGGCATCGTCCGCACGCATCTCTTGACCGAGGGCAAGCTGCCGCACATCCGCATCGGCGAGATCAAGATCGAGGGCCCCCTCCCCGAGCCGGGTGGAAGCCGGGAGGAGATCGCGGTGTTTGGCGAGGGGGGCTTTCAGGCGAAGCGTGCGCTCGAGCAGCTTTATGCCTTTGGCGCGCGCGCCTATCGACGTCCGCTGACCAATGCCGACCGCACCGGCCTGCGGAAGACCTACGAGACGCGGATCGCGGAAAAGGCGACGCCGCGTCAGGCGGCGCTCGACACCGTGAAGCTGATCCTGTGCTCGCCCTCGTTTCTCTACTTCAGCGAGATCACGGCCGAAAAAGAAACCAAGCTCGGCCCCTACGACCTCGCCTCGCGTCTCTCCTATGCGCTCTGGGCCGCACCGCCCGACCAGGAGCTGATGGCAGCCGCGGCGGCCAAAAAACTGACCAACCCCGCGGAACTCAGGCAGCAGAGCGCGCGGCTCCTCGCGGACGACCGCATGGGCGGATTCGTGAACGCCTTCCTCGACGCCTGGCTCAACCTGCGCGATCTCGGCAGCCAGCCGCCGCCGCGTGAAACCATGCGCGTGTATTACGCCGAGAACCTGCCCGAAGCGATGAAGACCGAGGTGCGCCTCTTCTTCCGTCATTTGCTCAAGGAAAACGGATCGGTGCGGCAATTTCTCGAGGCCGATTACACGTTTGCCGACAAGCGGCTGGCCAAACTCTACAACCTGCCCGAGCAAAAAACGCTCCGCCTCGCCGACGGTTTCCAGCGGGTTGGCCTGGCGGGCAATCGCGAGCGCGGCGGCCTGCTCGGCATGGCGGGTGTGCTCACAGTCAGCGCCAACGGCGTCGAAACCTCGCCCGTCACGCGCGGTGTCTGGGTTTCGGAAAACATCCTCGGCATCAAACCGCCGCCTCCGCCCGATGTGGTCCCGGCCCTCGGCGCGGATGTGACCGGAGCCACCACCGTTCGCGACCGGCTCGCGAAACACCGGGCCGACCCGGCCTGCGCCGAATGCCACCGCAAGATCGATCCGCTCGGCTTCAGCCTCGAAAACTTTGATCCCATCGGCCGCTGGCGCACGACCTACGCCAAACCCAAGGGCAACGCCCCCGCCCCGAAGGTCGATGCCACCGGCGAATTCAGCTCTGGGGAGACTTATGCCGGCTTTCACGATTTCAAAAGCATCCTCGTGGGCAGCCGGACGGACATGTTCACCCGGCACCTCACCAAACAGTTCCTCAGCTACGCCACGGGCCGCCACATGGAAGCCGTCGATGAATTTGTGATCGAGGATATCGTCCAAGCTGTCAAAAAGGACGGCTACGGCCTGCGCACCCTCATCACCGAGTCCCTCGCCAGCGAAATTTTCCGGTCGAGGTAAACGGCGCCGGTGGGAAGCCCGCTGGCGGTCGGGCAAGACGCGGCGAGGGCGCCCCCGCCGCGGGATTTGGCCGGGGTCGCAGGCGCGAAAAAGCGCGTTGAGGTCAACGCGTCCGACTCCAGTGTCCCGCCATGCCCGCCGAACCCATCCGCTATTTTGATCGCAGCACGCGCACCGTGAAGACGGAGCTCGTCCTCGGCGAACGCTGGATGCGGCTGGCCTACGAGAACCCGATCGGCCGCCTGTTCGTGTGGGGGCTGATTCGCCGCGCGTTCTTTTCACGCTGGTATGGCTGGCGCATGAAAATCGGGAGACGCCACGAAGCCGAGTCCCGGGTGGTCCAGCTCTTCTCCATGATGGCCGGCGGGCGCGACAGCTCGGCGCTCATTCTGCCCTTCATCACGCACTACGGCATCGATGTGGACGAGTTCGCCAAGTCGCCGTTCGACTATCGCACGTTCAACGAGTTTTTCTATCGCGCCCTGAAGCCGGACGCACGGCCGATCGCCGACGGGGAGAACGTCGCGGTCTTCCCGGCCGATGGCCGGCATCTCGCGTTTCAGGATGTGTCCACCGCGCCGGGCTTCTACGTGAAGGGCGCGACCTTCACGCTCGCCGAGCTGTTTGGCGACGCTGCGCTCGCGGAAAAATTCGCCGGAGGCGCGATGCTCATCTCGCGGCTCTGCCCGGTGGACTACCACCGGTTTCATTTCCCCGTCGCCGGCACGCCCGGCGAGCCGCGCCTGATCAACGGCTGGCTCTACTCCGTGAGCCCGATCGCGCTGCGGCGGAACATCCGCTACCTCGTGGAAAACAAACGCGTCGTCACGCTCGTGGAGTCGCCGCAGTTCGGCACGGTCGCGATCATCGAGGTTGGCGCGACCAATGTCGGCACCATCCAGCAGAGCTTCGTGCCGGGCCGCGCCGTGAAGAAAGGTGATGAGAAAGGCCTCTTCGCCTTCGGCGGCTCGTGCGTGATCACGGTGTTTCAGCGCGGCCGGATCCGCCTCGATGCCGATGTGCTCGAGCAAAGCGCGCAGCACCTCGAGACCTACGCCAAGATGGGCGAGCGGCTGGGCGTGGCGCCTTGAAGCCCTGTTTTTCTTTTCCCAACCGGGTTAACCACGGATAACACGGATGAACCCGGATAAGAAAACCAAGCCAAGGCATTCGGTCTCTATCCGGGTTCATCCGTGAAATCTGTGGTCAAGAGTATCTTCTTCCTCGCTCTCGCCATGTGCGCTCAGGCGGCCGAGCCCGCCTTCCGCTTTGCCGAGGCGACGATTGATGATCTCCAGGCGCGCATGGCCGCCGGCACGCTCACGGCCCGTGAACTCACCGCCGCCTATCTCGAGCGCATCGCGCAGGTCGATCGGACGGGGCCGAGGCTCAACGCCGTCATCGAGCTGAATCCCGACGCGCTTTCGCTCGCCGAAAAACTCGATGCCGAGCGCCAGGCTGGCCGCGTGCGCGGCCCGCTTCACGGCATCCCGATTCTGCTCAAGGACAACATCGCGACGGCCGACGGCATGGAGACGACGGCCGGCTCCCTCGCGCTGATCGGTCTCAAGCCGCCGCGCGACGCCCACCTCGTCACGCGCCTGCGCGAAGCCGGCGCGGTCCTCCTCGGGAAAACCAATCTGAGCGAATGGGCCAATTTCCGCGGCGAGCGCTCGGTGAGCGGCTGGAGCGGTCGCGGCGGGCAGACCCTCAATCCCTACGCGCTCGATCGCACGCCCTCGGGTTCGAGCTCGGGCTCGGCCGTCGCCGTGGCGGCCAATCTCTGCGTCGCCGCCATCGGCACCGAGACCAACGGCTCGATCCTCTCCCCGGCGGCCGTCAACGGCATCGTCGGCCTCAAGCCCACCGTCGGCGCCGTGAGCCGCAGCGGCGTCATCCCGATTGCCGCGAGCTTCGACACCGCGGGACCGATGACGCGCACCGTGCGCGACGCTGCGCTCGTGCTCGCCGCGCTGGCCGGCGTTGATGCGCGCGACGACGCGACGCGCGCCCTGCCGCACACGCGCGCGGCGGAGTGGACGAAGGCCTTGCCCGCCGGCGCCCTGCGCGGCACGCGCATCGGCGTGGTGCGTAATGCCGGTCTGCGCCCTGCGCTGGAGACTGCCTTCACGGCCGCGGTCGCGACGATCCGCGCCGCTGGCGCGGAGGTGATCGACCTCGGCGAGTTTCCCGGTCTCGCGGCCGCCAGCGCGCCCCGTATCGAAGTCATGCTATACGAAATGAAGGCCGGCATCGACGCCTACCTGCGCGAGCTCGGCCCCGCGTCGCCGATGAAGACCCTCGCCGATGTCATCCGCTTCAACGACGACAACTGGCCCCGCGAGCAGCCGCTCTTCGGCCAGCAATATTTCACGCGCGCACAGGCCAAGGGCCCGCTTACCGACGCCGCCTACCTCGCGGCCCTCGCCACCTGCCACCGCATCGCGCGCACGGAGGGCATCGACGCCCTGACCGCCACGCATCGCCTCGATGCCTTCATCGCCATCGGCGCGGCTGCTTCACTGCTCGCGCCCGCGCGCGGCGACGATCCGATCTTCGGCGGCCGCGGGCCCAACGGCGGCAGCGCGGTCGCGGCCGCCGCGATGGCCGGCTACCCGAGCCTGACGGTGCCGATGGGGCAGGTCGCGGGGCTGCCCGTGGGCCTGATCTTCTTCGGCCCGGCGTGGAGCGAAGCCAAACTGCTCGCCCTCGCGGTCGATTTCGAGACGCGCACCCAAGCGCGGCGGGAACCAAAGTTTCTCCCGACACTGACTTTGCGGTGAAGGTCGGTGTGAACCGCCGGCTTGCGCCCCTGTGCCCTGCGCTCTGACCATCCGCGATGGCTTCCCTCCAGATTGAGAAACTCACCGCCGGCTCCGGTGCTTCGCCCAAGAAAGGCGAACTCGTTACCGTGCACTACACCGGCTGGCTGACGACCGGCGAAAAATTCGACAGCTCCGTCGATCGCGACGAGCCGTTTCAATTCGTCCTCGGCGCGCGCCAGGTGATCGCCGGCTGGGACCAAGGCGTCGCGCAGATGAAAATCGGCGACAAGGTGCGGCTCACGCTCCCGCCCGAGCTGGCCTACGGTGCCGACGGCTACCCCGGCGCCATCCCGCCGAATGCCACGCTGATTTTTGAGGTGGAGCTGCTCGAGATCGGGTGAGGAAAGCGAATCATCGGGTTCGTTGGTAGCGGGTCAGTTTGATTGTGGGAGGGGCTTTACGCCCCGACATGTCGCGCTCCCACAGGTTCGATCAGAAGCAAACTGACCTACTACCGGCTTGTTTCCCCGCTTGCTTCAACCGATCGAAAATCGAGAATCGAAAATCAGCATTGCCCGGGTGGTGGAATGGCAGACACGAAGGTCTTAGAAGCCTTTGCCGAAAGGTGTGCAGGTTCGAGTCCTGTCCCGGGCACCACTCGGCTGCGCGCCGCGCGCAATTTGAATCACCGTTTCGGGGTCTCGTTCCAGTAGATGATCACGTTCTTGGTGGCCCGGCCGGCGGCGATGATGTCGGGTCGGCCGTCGCCATCGAGATCCGCGATCTTGAGGTCTTCGCAGGCCATCTGGTTGTCGTCGATCAGCGCGTGCATCGTCCACGTCTCGCCCGCGGCATCGGTGGCGGCGTAGAGCTTGAGGCCGACTCTGTCGCCGGCCTTTGCGCCGCGCCAGCCGACCACGATCTGATCGCTGCCGACGCCAAGCAGGTCGCCGGTGGCGAGGCCGTGGCCTTGGATGAGCTTGCCGTCGAGCAGCGTGCGGCTCGTGGTGAGATCGTGGCCGCTCGAGGCCTGGCTGGCGGGGGCGCGATAGACGGCGAGTTCGTGGCCGTGCATCGGCTCGATGGTGGCGAGGTAGCGGCCGCCGCCGGGCAGCGCGCCGCGGCGCACTTCGCCGGAGTTGATCGCGGTCACGGGCTGGGGGGAGGAGCGGTTGGCGGGTGCATCAATGGAAAACACCCCTTCCTTGGTCGCGAGCAGCAGCGTCTCGCCGGAGGTCGCGGTGGAACCGGGCACCACGTCGAAATTATGCGTGAGGTGCAGCGGAGGCTGCGCGGCCATCAGCGGGGTGGGGTGGCTCGCGGCGGTCCAAGGCCAGGCGTAGCCGTGCAGCTCGACGCCGGCACCGGCGCCGTTCTTGTTGCCGCGGCCGTGGAGCGGGAGGACGGCGAGCATGAAGGTGCGATCCGGGCCGCGCAGCCAGTGCATGCGGTGCGTCGTGGGCTCGTGCGGCAGGCGGCGCGGCGTCCAGCGCTGCGTGCGGTCGGCGGGCGCTTCGAGCAGGAAAATCGCGCCGCTGCCCGTGGTGTCGCCCGGGTTCCACTCGGCGCCGACGGCGACCTCGGCCTTGCTGTCGCCATCAAGATCGCGGGCGGCGATGCAGACGTTGTCCTTGGGCGTGAGGTTCTCGGCCATCACGAACTTTTCCCACTTGGGCGCGCGATACCACACGATCTGTTTGGCATCGGCCAGGAGGATGTCGGGCCGGCCGTCGCCATCGACATCGGCGATCGCGAGCCCGTAGCCGATCTGGATCGCGGGGTCGATCGTCTGAGGGCGCAGGCGGAGCGTGGGCAACTCGGCCGCGAGGAGCGGGCTGGCGAGGAAGGGCAGGAGGGCAAAAACGCGTGGAGACATCGGATTCATGGGGTGAGCCGCCAGCGAAACACGCGCCCGGGAAAAGTCCGGCAGAAAAAGCGGGCGCAGGTCTTTGGCCGGCGTGCGCCCGCAGCCGGGCAGGAAAGAGGCGCAATTTTTTCCTTCGCACCGCGCCTCACAGTCGCCAGCCTCCGCGACGCTGCCAGTTTGGGCCGGTAGCTCAGTTGATAGAGCGCGTCGTTTGCAACGATGAGGTCATCGGTTTGATCCCGATCCGGTCCACCATTTTTCGAGGCTGCGCCTGCGGGGTGCGATCGTTCTGATCGTCCGACACCGATAATGCCGGGCTACGTGATTCTCCGGCGTATTACCAATAGCCACGCCCTAGCCCCGGGCCGCGATACGAGTTCGGCGCGTTACTCGACGTCCAACGTGTAAATGATGGGGACTTGCATACGAACGGCCACGTTCTGCCCGGCGGCATTGCGACCGGGGCGGAAAATCCATTGCGACACGGCGGCAATCGCGGACGCGGAGAACTGCGTGTCGTGGGCGCGCACCGGGTAGGCGCCGCTTACCAGACCCGTCGGTTCGACGATGAAGTCAACCGACACCTCTCCCGTCAGACCGGCGCGCCGTAAATCGAAGGGATAGATGGGGCGCGCCTGCGTCAGCACGACTGGATTCACGGAGGCGAGGGCGGTCGGCGTGCGCGGGAAGGGGGCCGACGAAAACTCCACGGGTTGGAGCACGTAGCTCGTGATGGGCGGGGAGGGCACGTCGTAGACTTCGATGAGGGCGACGCCGCTGCCACCGCCAGCGTCACTGGCCTGGGCGGTGTAGGCGCCAGGCGCGAGGCTGACCAGCAACGCCGAGTCGCGCGAGTTGGTGGCCAGTGAAAACGCTCCGACCATTGAGAATACCGGACCCCAGCCGGCGGCCGCGGACCAGTCGTCGTTCAAGCCGATTTCATTGCCGCGGCTGCTGACGAGGCGCAGGACGGGATTGGTCAGCGCGCCGCCCACGCCGAAACCAGCGAGGGTGGGGCCGACCGCGCGAATGAGCACCGTCTTGCGTTCCTCACCCGTGATCGCGAAGCCGACGGTGAGCACGGCCGCGCCCGTGCCAGCGAGGCTGCGCGCGGAGATGTTGCTGATCCAGGCGGTGGGCGTGCCGGTGTCGGTGTCGTAGGCCTCGACGAGGGCGATCCCGGGGCCGCCGGCGGAAACGAGATGCATCGAGTAGGTGCCCGTGGGCAGCGGCGTGAGCAGCGCCGCGTCGCGCGACGCGGGTGGCAGGGCGAAAGCACCCACGGCAGCGAAAGCCGCGGCGACGGTGGCCGAGCCACCCCAGTCGTCGTTGGTGGCGAGGGTCGCGGCGGCGCTGTTGAACAACTGCAGCCGCGGGTCGGTGACGACGCCGGGCACGCCGAACGGCGTGAGCGCCGGCCCGATGCCGCGCACCAGCATCTGCTTCGTGCCGCTGCCCGTCAGGCTGAAACCCACGATCAGCGTATCGGCTCCGGTGCCGGCGGTGGAGCGGACGGAAACGTTGGTGAGGCGAGACGCGCCAAGGGACACTGTGGTTGATAAAACGGCGAGCAGAGCGCCGGTTAGGAGGTGGCAACAGATGCAGGAACGCATGGTGGAGCAACAGTTGGGGGCGGGGAAGCTGCGGCGGGTGCAACGTGGGACGCAAGCCCTGCATGGCAACGAAAGAACGCAACGGCCCGCGTCATCGCGGGGTGGATTCAGGCCTCCCAGACGGTCTTCACATTGACGAAGGCCCGCGCGCCCCAGGGGCCGAGTTCGCGGCCGTGGCCACTCTCCTTCACGCCGCCGAAGGGCAGCTCGGGCGCGGACCGGACAAAATCATTGATGAAGATGGCCCCGGACTCGAGTTCACGCGCGAGGCGCTGGGCGCGGCTGCGGCTGCGGGTGAAGACCGTCGCGGCAAGGCCGTAAGGCGTGGCGTTGGCCAGTTTCACGGCTTCGCTTTCGTCGCGCACGGCGACGATGGCGGCCACGGGACCGAACAGCTCTTCGTCGAAGGCGGGCATGCCGGGCCGCACGCCGGTCAGCACCGTGGGCGGGTAGAAGAATCCTCGGCCAGGCGTCGGTGCGCCACCTAGGAGCACGCGCGCGCCGAGTCGCACACTGCGCTCCACCTGCTCCTGCAGCGTCGCGCGCAAATCGGCCCGGGCGAGCGGGCCGACCTCCGTCGCAGGGTCCGCGGGATCGCCGGCGCGGCGGGCGGCCATGCGCGCCACGAGCTGCCGCTCGAAGTCCGCCAGCACGGGGCGGGCGACGATGAAACGCTTCGCGCACACGCAGCTCTGGCCGGAATTGAGCAGGCGCGACTGCGCGCAAATTTCCGCGGCGCGCGGAATATCGGCATCCGCCAGCACGAGGGCCGGGTCGCTGCCACCGAGCTCGAAAACGCCGGGCTTCATCGCCGCGCCCGCGAGGGCGGCGACGTTTTTCCCCGCCGCCGTGCTGCCGGTGAGAGTGACCGCGTGGACCCGCCGATCGGCGATGACGCGGGCGATGGCGGCATTGTCCGCGAGGAGGAGCTGGAACACGCCGCGCGGCAGCCCGGCGCGGTCGAAAATCTTTTCCAGCGCCTGCGAACAACCGACGACGGTCGCCGCGGGCTTGAGGAGGACGGCGTTGCCGCCGATGAGCGCCGGCACCGCGGCGCGGAGCGCCTGCCAGAAAGGAAAATTCCACGGCATGATCGCGAGCACCGTGCCCAGCGGCTCGAACGTCACGCGCGCCTGCGGCGGCGCGCCGACTGGTCGTTCGTCGGCGAGGAGTGCTGCGCCGTGCCGGGCGTAGTAGGAGCAGAGCAGGGCGGATTTTTCGATCTCGGCGCGGGCTTGGGCGATGGGCTTGCCCATCTCCGCGGTGGCGAGCGGCGCCAGCTCATCGCGCGCGGCCAGCAGGGCGCGACCGAGCCGGCGGAGCGCCGCGGCGCGGCGGGCGATCGGCCAGGCTCGCCAGGCGCGCTGGGCCACCGTGGCGCGCGCGAGCAGTCGCTCCACGTCGCCGGGCCGCTGCGCGCGCCAAGCCTGGATGCGACGGCCGGTGGCGGGGTTGAGCGACTGAAAGAGCATGGCGGAAATCTTCGCGCGCGCGGCGCCGAGACAACGGCAAAGCGCACCGGCGCCGGCACACGCGCGTGCCGCCGGGGCGGGCACACTTCGCGCGGCGCGGAGAGCGCTGTTGCACTCCGGCGCGCGCGCGCCACGCTGCGCCGTCCGTGAAAATCACCTCCTCCGAATTCAAGATCAGCGCACCCGATGTGGCTTCGTGCCCGGACTGGGCGATGCCGGAATTTGCCTTCGTCGGGCGCTCGAACGTCGGCAAGTCCTCGCTCCTGAACCTGCTCACGCACCGCCGCGATCTCGCCAAGGTCTCGGCGACGCCGGGCAAGACCCGGCTCCTGAATTTTTTCCACATCAACGGCGAGTGGGGCCTGGTGGATCTCCCGGGTTACGGCTACGCCAAGGTGGGGAAGGGGCAGCGGCTCGAGATCGGCCAGATGATTGCGCGGTTTGTGGCGGAGCGCGCGAACCTGCGCTGCGTATTCGTCCTGATTGACTGCCGCCTGCCGCCGCAGCCGATTGACCAGGAGTTTTTGCAGTGGCTGGAGACGACCGCCGTGCCGTTTGCGCTCATCTTCACGAAGACCGACAAGCTGGGCCCGATGCGGTTGAAGGCGAACATCGAGGACTATAAAAAAACGCTCGGCAAGAGGCGCGCCGTGTTGCCCGACATCCTGACCAGTTCCGCCCACGACGGCTCCGGCCGGGCGGAGATCTTGCGTTATATCGCGGCCCGGCTGGAGCCCGACGCCGCACCGGGTGCCTGAGGGCGGGCTCGATTGCCTTTTCACCGTGCTCTTCGATCCGAAAAAACTGCTGCTCATCGCCGGCCCCTGCTCGCTCGAGAACGAGCGGATCTGCCGCACGGTCGCCGAGACCCTGGTCGCGCTGCGCGCCACGCGGCCTGAGCTGAACATTGTGTTCAAGGGCTCGTTCGACAAAGCCAACCGCACCTCGCTCGCCGGCGCACGCGGCACGGGCCTTGAGGCGGGGCTCGCGCTGCTCGCCCTGATCAAGCGCGACTACGGTTTCCCGGTCGTGACCGATGTGCATGAATCCGCGCAGGTGGCCGCCGTGGCCGCGGTGTGCGATGTGGTGCAGATTCCGGCCTTCCTTTGCCGGCAGACCGATCTCCTGCTGGCGGCGGCGGCGACGGGGCGGGTCGTCAACGTGAAGAAAGGCCAATTTCTCTCGCCGCAGGAGATGGTGCACGTGACGGCCAAGCTCCGCGAGGGCGCGGCGCGCGAGATCTGGCAGACGGAGCGCGGCACGACCTTCGGCTATCAGAACCTCGTGGTGGACATGCGCTCGTTTGCGCTGATGCGGCAGAACGGATTTCCGACGGTGTTTGACGCCACCCATGCCGTGCAGCTTCCGGGAGCAGGCGGCGGCAAGAGCAGCGGCCAGCGCGAGTTTGTGCCGCCGCTGGCCAAGGCGGCGCTCGCCGCGGGCGCCGACGGCCTCTTTATCGAGACCCATCCTGATCCGGCGAACGCGATCAGCGACGGGCCCAACATGATTGCGCTGGCCGATCTGCCGGCGCTCATCGACGCGTGCCTCGCCGTGTGGCGGGCAGTGCGGTGAATGGGTCGCGTCCGGCCGTAT
>JAUYAK010000092.1 GCA_030693515.1 Opitutaceae bacterium | reverse complement strand
TTGGAAGATCACCTCTTCGCCGCCTCACGCGAATGGACCCAACCGGCCAAAGTCGCGGGTCTCATCCACCGCTGGCTCGCCGATCAGGTAAACTCTGGCGCACCAATCTATAGTCTATAAGCTATGGGACGTTGGTATAAGTTGGGCGAGGGGCGGGACAAAAAAAGGCCGCCCGGTTTAGGGGCGGCCTGGGAGATGTAGGCGATAACGCGGGTCGCTCAGCGGTATTCCTCGCCGGTCTCCGCGTTGATGATCTTGAAGTTTTCGACGTGGTAGTTGAGGTCGGCGCGGAAGGCCAGTTTGACCCGGAAGAGCTTCTCCATCCGCACGAGCAGATCGGCATCCTCGCTGCGCAGGCGCTCGAGGATGCTCGGGTGGACGAGCACGCGCAGCGAATACTCCTTGCTGTCATTGCGCAGCTGGAGGCGGCGGACGACGGAGCTGAGCTTGCGCTGGAGCTCGACGCTCATGGTCGTCGCGCTCTTCACGATGCCGCGGCCGCGGCAATAGGGGCAGTCGTTGTAGAGGTTGGACGACAGCGACTCCTGCTGGCGCTGGCGGGTCATCTGCATGATGCCGAGCGAGGAGATGGGGAGGATGTGGTTCTTGGCTTTGTCCGAGGCCATCAGCTCGACCATCTTCTCATAGACGGCGTTGCGGTGGCGCCGCTCCTTCATGTCGATGAAGTCCATGATGATCAGGCCGCCCAAATTCCGGAGGCGAATCTGGCGGGCGATCTCGGCGGCGGCCTCGAGGTTCACGGCGTAGATGACGTTTTTCTCGTCGCCGCCGCGGTTCTTGTGGGAGCCGGTGTTCACGTCGACGGCGATGAGGGCCTCGGTCTCATCGATGATGATCTCGCCGCCGGACGGGAGCGGGACCTTGCGCTGGCCGGTCTGCTCGATCTGGCGCTCGATGTTGAAGCGCTCGAAGATCGGGATGCTGTCCTTGTAGAGCGCGATCTTGGCGGCGCCGCGCTTGGAGATCTGGCCGACGAGCTCCTGGGTGCGCTCATGGTCGTCCTTGCTGTCGATGAGCACGCGATCGACCTCCTCGGTGAGGAAGTCGCGCACGGTGCGCTCGACGAGGTCGGGCTCCTGATAAAGGCACGCGGGCGGGCGCTCGCTCTTCATCTTGGCCTGGATGCCCTCCCATGTCTTGAGGAGGATGTGGAGGTCGCGCACGAAGTAGCGCGACTTTTTGCCCTCGCCGGCGGTGCGGACGATGACGCCCACGCCTTCGGGGAGGGTGAGTTCGTTGATGAGGGTCTTGAGGCGCTTGCGCTCCTGCGGGTCCTCGATCTTGCGGGAGATGCCGCAGCCGTCGGAGAACGGGGTGAGGATGAGATAGCGGCCGGGGAGGGAGAGATTGGTCGTGGTGCGCGGTCCCTTGGTGCCGATGGGGCCTTTGGTGACCTGGATGACGATCTCGGAGCCGGGCGGGTAGAGGTTGGGGATGTCCTTGGTGGTGGGCTCGGCGGGCTTGTCGGGGGCGTTCTTCTTCTTGTTCACGCGCACGACTTCGACCGAGGAGTCGGCGGCGGCGGGGAGCATGTCCCAGTAGTGGAGAAACGCGTTCTTGGTGTAGCCGATGTCCACGAAGGCGGCCTTGAGGCCGGGGTCGAGATTCTTGATGCGGCCCTTGTAGATGCCGCCGACCATCCGGTTGTCGGACTCGCGTTCGATCTCGAATTTCTCGAGGCGGCCGTCCACGAGGAGCGCGACGCGCTTTTCGAGGGGCTCGGAATTGATGATGAGCTCGCGGTAGGAGCCTTTTTCCTTCTGGAAAACCGCGAGGATTTTCTGGAGGAGCGGGCGCTGCTTGGCGCGCTCGTCGGCCCCGGCTTTTAGTTCGGCGGCGCTGACGGGCGCGGTTTCGGCCGCGGCGGGGGGATTGACGAGTTCTTCGTCATATTTTTGTGCGACGTCCTGGGGGACGTCGGTGGGTTGGGATCGGTCGCTCATGGCGGGTGTCGTGTGGGTTGAAACCGGCGGCCCCCGGTGCGGCAGTTGCGGCGCAGGAAATTCCGGCAGAGCGGTCGTTGGCGCGAAGAGGGGATCTCATGTGAAATCCCTCCTGAAGCGCCAGACGCTCTGGACCAGTCCTTGCAGCAAGCAGCAACTAAGCACAAAGGAGCCACCGTAGCTGATGAAGGGAAGTGGTATGCCCGTGATGGGCACCAACCCGATGGTCATGGCGATGTTCACGAACACGTGCACCAGAAACAGCACCGTCACGCCGATGGCGATGAGGGCGCCGAGCCGGTCCCGGGCGGAACTGGCGATGCGTATGCCGTTGAACAACACCAGCCCAAACAGGCCGGTAACCGTGAGGCTTCCCAAGAAACCTTTCTCCTCGGCGATGACCGAGAAAATGAAATCGTTGTGCGCGACCGAGCGCGGCAGGTAGCCCAGCTGGGCCTGCGTGCCATCCGTCCAGCCCTTGCCCGCGAGGCCGCCGCTGCCCACCGAGATGAGCGACTGCTGGAGGTTGTAGGCGACGCCGATGCCCTTGGGGTCGACCTTGTCGGGCGTCGCAAAGGCGAGGATGCGGTTCCGCTGGTAGTCGTGGAAGGGCAGGATGGGGTGGCCCTCGACCTCGAATTTTCCCCGATCACTCACGTAGCTGTAGCCGCGGGCATCCATGAAGGCCACGTAGCGGACCGCGTCCCACGTCACGAGCCCCACGAGGAGCAGGAAGACCCCTAGCGCGCCCGCGAAGAAACGCGGCGACAGCTTCGAGACATAGAGCATGGAAAAAACCATGGGGGGCAGGACGATGGCCGACTTTAAGTCGGGTTGAATCAGGATAAGGAACATGGGCGCGCCCACCGCAAGGGCCAATTTCCCCAGTGTGCCCAATGACTGCCTTACGGTGCCGATCTTGGCGTGGACGAGCACGCTCGCGGTGATGAGCAGCACGGCGATCTTGGCGGTTTCGGACGGCTGATAGGAAAAAAAGCCGAGATTGATCCAGCGCGTCGCGCCCCACCGCTCCGCCGCCCCGCCGCCCACGCCCGGGATCAGCACGACCAAGAGGGGAATCATGAAGGCCAGGTAGATCCAGTGCGCGATGCTGAACCAAAACCGATAGTCCACCAGCGACACCCCGATGTAGAGCGTGGCGCCGATCCCGAGAAACAGGACCTGCTTGAACCAGTCCTGCCGCAGGATGCTGCCGGCCCCCGCCGCCGGGCTGTGCGTCACGGAAAACTGCGCCGAGTAGATGAACGCCACGCCGATCAGGCTGAGTCCGATCAGGGCGAGCGGCGTCAGCCAATCCCACTGGCCCCGCGTCGTGGGCTTGAAGAGACTGCGAAGATCGAGGCGGAGGAGGTTTTGCACAGGCGCGGCGCGGAGCGACTTCACGCCGCGCACCCGCGCGGTGCAAGGCTCGATCGCGTTCGCGCGGCGTGATTGTCGCTGCCGTATTAAATCAGGCGGGCTCCACCCCCGACGGAAGATTTCTTGAGGTTTCGATCGCCCGGCCTAGGGTGCGCCCCCTTGACCGCAACGACCGCAACCGTGCTGGCTTCCGTATTCGCCGAAAGCGATTCCTTCCTCGATTGGGCCCTCGCGGGGGTCTTCGTCGCGGCCGGCAGCGGGGTCGGCTTCTTCATCGCGTGGAAGCTTACCCGCCAGATGCGCCGCAACGCTCGCGAGCAGGCCGCCGAGCTGATTGAGGTCGCGCGCCGCGAAGCCGTCGTCGCGGCCGAGGGTCTCAAGCAGAAGGCCGAGGCGGAAATCCAGGAAAAGCGAGCCGAGCTCAACCGCGAACTCGACCGCCGCGAGATCGAGAGCGATGTCCGCCTGCGCGAGATCCGCGCCCACGAGGAATCGCTCGCCCTCCTCGACTACCAGCTTGAGCAGCGCCAGGAGCGCCTCAACCGCGAGGGCGCCGCCATCAAGACCGCGCGCGACGCGATCCGCGATCTCTCGAAGAACGTCCGCAAGCGCCTCGAGGGTGTTTCCCAGCTCGATGCCGATCAGGTCAAGGCCCAGCTCCGCGACGAGGTGCTGCTCGAATGCCAGGACGAGCTGCGCGCCCTGCGCCGCGCCACGCTCGAGAAATCCGAGCAGGAGCTGCAGAACGACGCCCGCCGCATCCTCATCGCCGCGATGCAGCGCATTTCCAGCAAGCCCAACAACGATCTCACGGCGACCATCATCCAGCTCCCGAGCGAGGACATGAAGGGCCGCATCATCGGCCGCGAGGGCCGCAACATCAAATCCTTCGAGGCCGCCACGGGCGTCACCCTCCTCATCGACGAATCGCCCCTGATGGTGCTCGTCTCGTCCTTCGATCCCGTGCGCCGCGAGGTCGCGCGCGTGGCGCTCGACGGGCTGGTGAAAGACGGCCGCATCCACCCGGCCTCCATCGAGGAATTCGTGAAGCGCGCGCAGGACGAGATCGACCTTGTGACGACGCAGGCCGGCGAGGATGCCGTCGCCAAGCTCAACATCAACGGCCTCCACCCCGAGATTATCAAGCTGCTCGGCCGCCTCAAATACCGGTTTTCCTACAACCAGAACGTGCTCGATCACTCGGTCGAGACCGCGTTCCTCGCCTCCGTCATCGCGAGCGAGGTCGGCCTTGATCCCAACGTCGCCAAGCGCGCCGGCCTGCTCCACGACATCGGCAAGGGCGTGCCCGGCGAGCTCGAGGGCAGCCACGCCGTGATCGGCGCCGAGTTCATCAAGCGCTTTGGCGAGACCCCCATCGTCGTCAACGCCGTCGCCGCGCATCACGAGGAGGTGAAGCCCGAGACCGTGTATGCCGGCCTCGTCATCCTCGCCGACACGATTTCCGCGGTGCGTCCTGGCGCGCGCGCCGAGTCGATGACGAGCTACATCCAGCGCCTCGGCCGCCTCGAGAACCTCGCGCTCTCGATCGCCGGCGTGCAGCAGGCCTTTGCCATCCAGGCCGGCCGCGAGATCCGCGTGGTCGTCTCGCCCATGGAGGTCACCGACGACCGCGCCCGCGAAATCGCCAAGGACCTCCGCCACCGCATCGAAGCCGAGCTGCAATACCCCAGCACGATCAAGATCACCGTGATCCGCGAATCGCGCTTCACCGAGACGGCGACGTAGCGCGGCGAAGCCGCGCTGGTCATGGGTGATGGGCTATGGGGGATGGGAAACCTTGGGCCTTGGCCGGGGGAAATGCGGGTTTGCTCCCCATGACCCATGACCCATAACCCATCGCCTCTCTTCCATGCCTTCGCCGAAAATCCTCGAGACCTTTCCCAATCCCGCGCCGCGGCGCGACTACGTGATCGAGCACACGCACCACGAGTTCACGTCGCTCTGCCCGATGACGGGGCACCCGGACTTCGCGCACATCACCGTGCGCTACGTGGCCGACAAGGCCTGCGTGGAGCTCAAGTCACTCAAGCTCTACTTCCACGCCTTCCGCAACGAGGGGATTTTCTTCGAGGCCGCGACCAACAAGATTTGCGACGACCTCGGCGCCGCCCTGAAACCGCGCCAGCTCACCATCATCGCCGACTGGAAAGCCCGCGGCGGCTTCACGTCGCGCGTGACGTGCGAGTGGAAGACGAAGAAGAGGCGGTAAGGCAGGAGGAGCCGCCAGGATCAGATGTGCGTGTAAATGATGCGGAGATCGCACCCCAACAGCTCTTCCAGTTTTTCGATGTGTTCTTCTGCGAAACTGGGATCGGGCGGATTCATCACCTCCAAGCTGAAGCGACAGAATCCCTGCGGCCATTCGTAGGCAAGTTCGTTGAGCGTTTTCGTTGCGCCGCAGCAGCGCAGACTTACCGGCATTAGCACGCCGCTTGAGAAGACCTGATCCGTCTGCTCGTGCCACCAGTCCAAGTCTATGTCTTTCGCGCACAGTGGGCACCCGATGCGCTCAAAATTCTCGCCGCAATCGATGAAGCGTAGTTTGGCGGAGCATTCGACATGGACGCGCTCGGCCTTTGACGAGAGTGATTTCACCAAGTTGGCGCCAAGCTGCTGGGCCTGCGCCGATGGCACATAGTCCGGATTCTGCGGGATAAACGTGATCAGGCTGTCGCTCATGATACGATGTGAGGGCTGCGTGAAAGCTGAATCATGGATTATGGGCGTCAAGTGACCGTTCCCTGACATACTGTGTTAATTCGGTCAGCACTCCGCTATTGCCCTGCGCACGGGACGCGCATCGTGGAGAGTGACCAAAACCCATCGCCGATGAAGACCGCTCGCCTCCGTCCGTCCCTGTTCCTTGCCGCGTTGGCCGCGGCCCTCGTGGCCCGTGCACAGACCGCTGCCGATCCGGCGATCGCGCTCGACGAGATTACGGTATCGGCCACGCGCATCGCGCAGCCGGTGGCGGATGTGCCGGCGAGCGTGACGGTGCTGCGGCTCAACGATCTGCTCAACCCCGTCGCCAACCTCCGCGATCTCGCGCGGGGCGAGCCAGGGGTGTCGGTGCCGGCGGCGTTTGGCGCGACGGGGAATGCCCCGCGCAATTTCCCCGCGGCCCGCTCAGTCAACATCCGCGGACTCGATGGCAACCGCGTGCTCATCCAGATCGATGGCGTGCGGCAGCCGGAGCAGTTCACGTTTGGCAATGCGCAGCTCATCGGGCGCGACTACTTCGAGCCGTCGCTCTACCGCACGGCGGAAATCCTCAAGGGCTCCGCGTCCGCGCTCTACGGCTCGGATGCGGTGGGCGGCGTGCTGTCGTTCATCAGCCCGGCGCCGACGGCGCTGCTGGCGGGCGCGAAGCGCGACTGGCTCGGCGGCGTCTCGTCGAGCTATGCCTCGGCCACGCGGAGTGGACGCACACGGCGAGCGGCGCGGCGCGGGCCGGCGTGGTGTCGGCCGTGGCGACGGCCACGCATCGCCAAGGCCACGAGGCCGAGCCCAACGGCGCGTTTCCCGCGGATCCCTCGAGCTTCAAAATTGACGCGGGGCTTTTCCGCGCGGACTTCGCGCCGACCAAGGACAACGTGCTGTTTCTCACCGCCGAGACGTTCACGAAGACGACGGAGGCGTCGTTTCCCAGTCTCGTGACCGCGACCTTCGCGGGTCAGACGGGCCGCCAGCGCATCACGCGCGACCGCGCGACGCTCGGCTACGATTTCACGAGCGGCTCCGGCTATTTCCGCAACGTGCAGGCGCGTCTCTCGTGGCAGGGCGCCAAGGTCCGCGAGACCTACCAGACGCGCCAGTCGATCCCCGCGGGCGCGCCCCCCCCGGCGCCGCAGGTTTTTGTGCCGCGCCTGCGCCTGCGCGATTCGAATTTCCGCAATCGCGGCCTGTCCGGCTCCGTGCAAGTCGAGAGCGCGGCGCGCATCGCGGATCGCGCGCACCGCATTTTGTGGGGCTTCGACGGCTCGCGCACGAAGCAGACGCGCAACGAGGATTTCTCGCAGTTCGACGGCGTGACGGGCGCGTTTCTCAACAAGATTTTCGTCGGCGAGAATTTCCCGCTCAAGCGCATCCCCGATGGTGAGGTCAGCCGCTACGCCTTTTTCGTGCAGGACGAGATCACGCTCGACGCCGCGCAACGCTTCGTCGGCTCGTGGGGCCTGCGCGCGGACCACTACAAGCTCACCGTGACCAACGACGCGCTCTACCAAAACCTCGCCAAGGGCACCGCGCCCGTCGGCTTCGACCAGTGGTCACTCGCGCCGAAGCTCGGCCTGCTCTGGCGCGTGAGCGCGCAGGAGTCGTTTTTCGCCCGCTACCACCGCGGCTTCCGCAATCCCACCAACGAGGACCTCAACGGCTCCATCGTGAACCTCACGACGCCGCCCGTCTTCTACCGCACGCGCCCCAACCCCGCGCTCAAGGCTGAGACCAGCGACAGCTTCGATGTCGGCATGCGGGCCCGCCGCCCCGGGGCGACGTATGTCGTGAGCGTTTACTACAACTCCTACTCGAACTTCATCGAGACCTTCAGCCCCACGCGCGACCCGCAGCGCCCCAGCTCGCCCGGCGACCCGGTGGTCTATCAGTCGAAGAACATCCGCCGCGCGCGCATCCACGGCGCCGAGGCCTCGATTGAGCTGCCGCTCGGCCACTACGAGAAATCCCTCGCGGGCTTCGCCTGGTCCAACTCCTTCGCGTGGTCGCGCGGCGACAACGTCACCGACGGCAAGCCGCTCAACTCCATTGAGCCGCCGAAGTGGGTGAGCGCGCTCACCTACACCTCCGCCGACCAATGGGGCGTGCGCCTCAGCGGCACCACGCACGCGCCACAGCGCCGCGCCGACCAGGGGGCCATTCTCGCGCTCTGGGACGGTCGCCCGCCGACACCCGCGCAGTTCGTGCCCGGCGGGGTGACGGTGTTCGATCTCGCAGGCTACGTGAACATCGCGAAGCACGTCCGCCTCAGCGCCGGTCTCTACAACCTCACGGATCGCCGCTACTGGCATTGGCAGGATGTGCGCGAGCTCGACCGCGGCCGCGCGGACCTGCAGCGCTTCACGCAGCCAGGGCTCAACTCACGCGTGACGCTCACGGTGAGTTTCTGAGCGGTGGTCGGAAAGTAGGGCGGGGTCTGTGACCCGCCCTTTCACGCGTTGAGTGTTCGAGGGCGGGTCACAGACCCGCCCTACTGCCGATTCAGCGCCGCGACGACCGCCGCGTGCAGCGCGGGTGTGGCCGCGGCGATGGTGGACTCGGCCGGATAGGCCGCGCCACCGCGCCAGTCGGTAATTACGCCGCCCGCGCCGCGCACGATGGGCACGAGCGCGGCGATGTCCCACGGGTTCATGATGGGATCGAGGCAGAGGTCGGCGTAGCCGCTCGCGAGGAGCAGGTAGCCGTAGCAATCCGCCCAGGTGCGCACGAGGCGGGCGCGGCCGAGCAGGCGGTCGCAGGCGGGGCCGTCCTGATATTTCGCGAGATTGAGGGTGTCGCTCGTGAGCAGCGTGGAGTCTTCGACGCGCGTCGTGGCGCGGCAGTGCACGCGCACGCCGTCGAGGGTGGTCGTGCTCCCGTCGCCAATCATCAGCTGCCGCAGCACGGGCTGGCCGCGGTGCAGCAGCGCGATGAGCGTGCCCCAGAGCGGCAGGCCGGTGATGAAGGCCTTGGTGCCATCGATCGGATCGAGGACCCAAACCCATTCGGCGTTGGCGCGTTCGTCGCCGAATTCCTCGCCGATAATGCCGTGCGTGGGAAACTTGGCCGCGATCAGCGCGCGCATCAGCTCTTCCGCGCCGCGATCGGCGATCGTGACCGGGGAGGCGTCGGCCTTGGTGTCGATCGCGAGGCCGGGCCGGCGGTAGTGCGGCCGGATGAAGTCGCCGCTCTTGTTGGCCAGCTCGAACAGGAACGTGCGGTAGGGCGATAAATCCATGGAGAAGGGACCAAGGGACTAAATGACGAAGGGACGAAGGGACCAAGGACCAAAAGTCAGTTTCGCGGCGGTTTGTTTTTGTCCCTTGGTCTTTTTGTCCCTTGGTCATTTGGTCCCTCAATGTCTTGGACCGAGCAACCGATCTTCTTTGTCGATTTCGAGGGGAGCCTGGCGTCGGGGATTTTGGAGTTCGGGGTCGTCGAGGTCGTGCGTGGCCAGATCGTGTCGGCGCGCACACGGCTGTGCCGCGCGACGGGCGGCGTGCGCGAGGAGGATGCGGCGGTGCACGGGCTGCGGGCGGAGGCTCTGGCGGGACACGCGCCGTTTGCGGAGGAGTGGATGTATTTCGCGAGCCTGCGCGAATTGGGTCCGCTCGCCGCGCACTACGCGGGCGTGGAGAACTCTCTGCTCAAGGCGGTGTGGCCCTACCCGCGGAGCGTGCCGGATTTCGCGCGATCCGGCGCGCGTATCGCGGACTGGGGCCCATGGGTGGACACGGCGCGGCTCTACGCGCAACTGCTGCCGCATTTCGACTCAGGCCGGCTGGAGGCGCTGGTCGCTGGCGCGGGTTTGCAGGCGGAACTTGATAACGTCGCGGCGGCCTACTGCCCGCCGGAGCGCCGCCGCTACCATGCCGCGCTCTACGACGCGCTCGCCGGCGCGCTCCTGCTCGCCGCGCTCGCGCGCGATCCGCAGATTACGGGGCTCTCGACGATGCAGCTGCTCGCGCTCAGCACACTCGATCCGGAAAAACGCGCGGCGTTGCAGCAGCGGGAATTGTTTTGAGTGGTAGATGATGTAGGCGGGGTGAGGGCACCCCGCCTACGACGGTTTCAGCCAAACAGGCGCGCGAAATTCTGGGCAACCTGTGCGGTGAGTTCCGCCTGCGGCACACGGCGAATGACGGCGAGCCCGGCGTAGGTGGCGCCGATATTGGCGGGGTGGTTGATCGTCGTGCCATCGGCGAGCGCGGGCAGCGCAAAGCGGCGGTGCTCCGCGGGCAGCGGCATCGCAGGCGCGTCGGTCTCGACGAGCAGGCGGTCGGCCGGCAGCGCGGCAAATACGGCTCGCTTCGCCGCGTGCCGCGCGGCGAGAAACGCGCCGTTGAAGGAGAAATAGGCGCCGAGTGCGGCGAATTCCGCGACCATCTCCGCCGGGCCGCCGTAGGCGTGGAGCAGAAAACCGCGCGTGGGCCGAGGGTTTGACCGCAACACTTCCATCACGGCACCCCATGCGTCGAGGCAGTGAATCGTGGCGGGGAGGTTGCGTGTGGCGGCGAGCGTGAGCTGCCACGCGAAGGCCTCGGTTTGCTCCTCCAGCGGGGCGCGGCGCAGGCCCGCGAGCCGCGGATCGTCGGGGCGTGCGCGCTCGAGGATCCAGCGATCGAGACCGATTTCCCCGATCGCGGCGTGCGGCTGGGCGTCGAGCGTGCGGACGAGCGCGGCCCGCCACGCGGGGGTGGCGTTGCCGACGTCCCATGGGTGCAGGCCGTAGCTGGGCCGCACCCAGGCGTGCGCCGCGGCGAGGGCGGTGACCTCGGGCCAGTCGGTTTCGCAGGTGCCGTTGACGACGGCTTGCGACAGCGGCAGTCGCGCCAGATCCGCAGCGATGGTGGCGAGATGCGGCGCGAGCCAGGCGTCGTGCAGATGGTTATGGGCGTCGCAGAGCATGGTTAGGCGGCGGCGCGGCGGGCGAAGGCGAGAATCGTCTGGCGCACGGCGGCGAGGCCGTTGCGCCGGGTGGGGGAGAGATCGCGCGCGAGCCCGAGGGTCTCGAGCGGGTCGGTGTCGCTGGCGGCGATCTCGGCGGCGGGGGCGTCGCTGAAGAATTCGCAGACGAAGGTCACGAGCCCGCGCACGAGCGGCGACTCGGCGTCGCCGCGGAAGTGGCAGCGCCCGTCGCGCAGCTCGCCCACCACCCAGACGACGGAGACGCAGCCGGCCACGCGGTGCGCGTCCGTGCGCTCGGCGGCGGGGAGCAGCGCGTGGCGCCGCGTCTGATGGACGACCGCGGAGAGCCGCTCCTGCGCATCGGGCAGCACCGAAAAATCAGCGGCGAGCCGATGTAATTTTTCGGTCAGGATCATGGATGCGAAATTGTCCTACCATGAAGGTGCGGCAAGTCCCCTCCCTCGGGAATTTCAGCCGGGCGCGTTCGGTCCGTTAGAAAAGGAAAATCCCATCATGCGCGAAAACGTTCTAATCCCTCTGCCCGGTTTCCGGCTCCCCGAAGACTATCCGTGGCGAGCCGGCTTGGTGGAAGCGGTGGACATGCAGCTGCGTCGGTTGCGCGCCACGGGCCACTACTCTCCGCCGCGCTTCTTCGGCTACTATTTCCAAGGCGGCGTGCCGACCGGGGTCGCCGGCAGCTGGACGGTGACGCTCGACAACCGCCGTCCCGTGTCGCTGCTGCCGGGGTTGCTGGAGCCGCTCACGCAGGGGAAATACAGCATCTCCTGCGATCGGCTGGATAAGACGCCGGACTTTGTGCTCGTGCATGACCGTCGCGATGGCGCGTGCTGGCTGTGGACTTTCAAGGAAGGCCTGCGCTTCATCGAATCCCTGGACCCGGTGAGCGGCGGGAGGGACGAAGGTGAGGCTTCCAAGCTCCTCGAGCCCTGAGCCCGAGCGGGCTGGGCCGGCGGCTGGGGCCGCGAATTGAGGAACGAAAAAAGGCCGGCTCGATGAGCCGGCCTGAATTTTTTCACGAACCACCGCGCGCGGAGCGCATGTGAATCAATTGTAGAAAATGGCCTCGTTGCTCTGGAAGAGCGCGTGGGCGAGTTTGGTCCAAGCGTCGAGAGGCACCGAGGAATCGTAAACCCCGCCGACCTGGGTGTTGAAGCGGCCTTGCTGTTTCTTGGAGTTCATGGCGGCCATCTCGGCGGCCTTGGCCTTTTTCGCGGCGCGGGCGGCGTCGCGGGGATCGGGCTGGGCGGCGACGGGTTTTTCGCCCGGGAGGACGACGTTGGTGCCGCCGGGGTTGGCCTTCACGTATTTGAGCCCAAGGTCGACTTCCTGCCGCGTGGGCCAGCGCTGGAAGATGGCGAGGTAAAGCAGGACGACGCGGTCCTGATCATCCTTGGCATCGGCGAAGGCGGGCCGCGCGACAAGTTTCCGCGCCGTCTCGATCACCATGGGGCTGTTCATGAGGAACAGGGCCTGTTGGGGCACGAGGGTCTCATAGCGCCGGCCCGAGGGAACATCGGGACTCGGAAAATCAAACTGTGTGAGCAGCTCGGGCGGATTGGTGCGGTCGATCATCGTGTAGACCGCGCGGCGCTTGGCGAAGTCCTCGCTGCTGATCGGGACGGGGCGGCCGCCGTAGGTGAGGTCGAGGTTGCCGGTGATGGCGAGGAGGGAGTCGTGGACTTCCTCGAAATCCATCCGGCGAAGGTTGTAGCGCCAGAGGAGCTTGTTGTTCGGATCCTTTTCGGCATACGCGGGGTTGTTCAGGCTGCTCTGCTGGTAGGCGGCGCTCAGGACGATCTGGCGGTGGAGGGCCTTGATGGACCATTTGTTCTCCACGAAGGTCGCGGCGAGCCAGTCGAGCAGCTCGGGATGCGTGGGCACCGTCGACATGTTGCCGAGATCGTCGGGCGTATCGATGAAGCCGTTGCCCCAGTGCTGCTGCCACATGCGGTTGACGAAGACGCGCGCAGTGAGCGGGTTCTTGGGATCGGCGATGGCCTTGGCGAGTTCCCAGCGGCCGGAGCCTTCGCGCCATTCGGTGCGCTTCTTGGGATCGGGGGAGAGGGCTTCGAGGAAACGGCGCGGCACGATGTCGCCGCGATTGCCGGCTTCGCCGCGGAGGAGCACGGGGTAGTC
This sequence comes from Opitutaceae bacterium, assembly GCA_030693515.1. Lineage (GTDB taxonomy): Bacteria > Verrucomicrobiota > Verrucomicrobiia > Opitutales > Opitutaceae > ER46. The sequence goes on along the minus strand of JAUYAK010000092.1, from coordinate 1,076 downwards.
GCGCGACTTGGCGTTGGGCGTGACGCGGGCGACGTCATAGAGGGCATTGGCGCGGGCGGGGGCGCCCGGGTGCTTCATCTCGAGGTCGGCCATGTCACGGGAGAGTTCGCGCTCGTCGCGCTGGAGGGCGCGCTGCTGGTCGCGGCGGGTGCTGTCCATCGTGGTCGCGGCCGCCTTGGCCTTGCCCTTGGCCAGGAAGGTGCGGCGGAACTCCTGCTGGCGGGCGGTGAGTTCGACGCGGCGTTTCTCGAGCTCGGCCGCCTTGGTGACGTATTCGAGCAGCTCCGGGGTCTGCGGCACCTTGGTGGCGATGGTCGGGAACTCGGCGGGCGGGAGGCTGTTGGCAAAGACGCCGTAGAGGGAATAGTAGTCCTTGGTCGGGATCGGGTCGAATTTGTGATCGTGGCAGCGGGCGCACGAGACGGTGAGGCCGAGGAAGGCCTTGGTCGTGACGTCGATTTGATCGCCGATGATGTCGTCGCGGCGGCCGTTGAACTGGTTGCCGAGGGTGAGGAAGCCTTGTGCGGCGGTCCACGAGCGGTTCTCGGGCTGGGAGATTTTCTTGTCCTTGGCCTGTTTCTCCAGGACCTGATCGACGCGATCGCCAGCGATTTGGGCGATGATGAACTGGTCGTAGGGGAGGTCGGCGTTGAAGGCGTTGATGACCCAGTCGCGATACGTCCAGGCGTGGGCGTAGCGGTTGTCTTCCTGGCCGCGGGCGTCGCCCTTGGTGTCGGAGTAGCGCGCGACATCGAGCCAGTAGCGTGCCCAATGTTCGCCGTACTGCGGTGAGGCGAGGAGGCGATCGACCACCTTCGCGAGCGCATCGGGTGAGGCGTCGTTGAGGAACGCCTGGACGTCACGAACGGTGGGGGGCAAGCCGATGAGATCGAAATAAACGCGGCGGATAAGCGTGGCTTTGTCGGCCGGCGCATTCGGGGCCATCCCGTTCGCTTCGAGCTGGGCGAGGACGAAATTGTCGACTGGATTCTTGGGCCAGTCGGCGTTCTTGACCGCAGGTACCGCTGGTTTGCTGACCGGCTGAAAGGCCCAATGGGCGCGACCAACGCCGCCGT
>JAUYAK010000083.1 GCA_030693515.1 Opitutaceae bacterium | reverse complement strand
ATAAATTTCAAGGCGCACGGCATCGTGCTCGACATCCGCGTGTCCACGGTGCCGACGATCTACGCCGAATCGATTTCGCTCCGTCTGCTCAACCAGAAGAAGGAAGCCTACACGATGGACCGGCTCGGCATGAGCGCGGGCGAGCAGGAGCAGATCCGCCACGTGCTCGATTATCCGCACGGCATCATCCTCGTCACGGGCCCGACCGGTTCCGGCAAGAGCACCTCGCTCAACGCATTTCTCCGCCAGATCAACTCCACCGATCTCCGCATCATCACGATCGAGGATCCGATCGAGTACGAGGTCCCCGGCGTGAACCAGATGCAGGTGCGACCCGAGATCGGGCTCACGTTCGCCGACGCGTTGCGCCACGTGCTGCGCCAGGATCCCGACGTGATCATGGTGGGTGAAATTCGCGATAAGGACACCGCCGAGATCGCCATCCGCGCCTCGCTAACGGGTCACCTGGTGTTTTCCACGCTGCACACGAACGACGCCCCGGGCGCGATCACGCGCCTCGTCGACATGGGCATCGAGCCGTTCCTGGTCGCGTCCGCGATCGAGCTCGTCATCGCCCAGCGCCTCGTGCGCCGGCTCTGCACTGAATGTTCCCGCCCGGCGCCGATCGCGCGGGTGAAGCTGCTCGAGAACCTCGCCATCCTCGGCTGCGATCCCGCCGAGGCCGAACTCGTCGACACGCTCAAGGCTCCGGTCGGCTGCGACCGCTGCCGCGGCACCGGTTACCGCGGCCGGATCGGCATCTTTGAAATTTTCCGCCTCAACGACGAGATGCACGAGCTCGTGTTGAAACGGGAAAGCACCCGCACCCTCGCCGACTGCGCCCGCAAGCACGGCATGCGCACGCTCGGCCAGAGCGGCTGGGAAAAGGTGAAAGCCGGCCACACGACCTTCGACGAAGTGCTGCGCGTGATCACCATCACGGAGAAATGAATTTGCGCCCGCCCGCCTTCGCGCCATTTTCCGCACCATGAGCGACAAGCAAACCGTTCTGGAAGCCATTCAGCGGATGCCCGACACCGCCAGCCTCGAACAGATCCGCGACCAATTGCTGCTGCTGCAATCCCTGCGCGAGGGCTGGGCGGACTCCGAAGCCGGACGGGTTATCCCTCACGAGGAAATCAAGAAGCGCTTCGCGGCATGGGCTTCGCACTGAAATGGACCAAGCGAGCCAGCGCTCAGTTGGATGAAATCGAACGCTATATCGCAGCCGACAACCCCGCAGCCGCGCAAAGGCAAGTGGCTGAAATCATCGACCGCGCCGAGATTTTGACGCGCTACCCCAAGCTCGGTCCGGTATATTTGCACGCTCCCGAGATCGAGTATCGCCAGCTCGTCGTCGGCAAATACTTAGTCTTCTACATCATCAAGCCGGCCTTTGAACAGATCGACATCGTGACGGTTTGGCACGGTGCACGCGGCGACCCCGAGCTGCCATAGCCTATGCCCCGCTTCACTTACACCGCCCGTGATCGCGCCGGCCAGCCGGTCGCTTCCGAGCTTGAGGCGCCTTCGCGCAAGGATGCCCTCCGCCTCCTTGCCGCCCGCGGGCTGAGCATCGTCGCCATCACTGAGACCGCCGCCGGAGCCGCGTCCAAAAAGGGCTCCCCCGCCAAAGGCGCCGCCACGCCCAAGACCGCAAAAATCATCGCCCCGTCCGCGGCCCGCCAGCCGCCCACGCGCAAGGAGTGCCTGCCGTTCCTCGAGTCGCTCCACGATCTCGCGACCAGCGGGCTCTCGGCGGGCGAGGCCGTGCGGCTGCTCTCGGTGCGCATCAAGGAGCCGCGGCTGCGCCAGCTCAGCGCCCACCTGTGGTCCCAGATCAGCGAGGGCGCCCCGCTCTCGCGTGCGATGGCGTCGCTGCCCGAGGTCTTCGATCCGTCGATCACGAATCTTATCCAGGCCGGCGAGGCCACGGGTTCGCTCAACGACACGCTGGCGCGCCTCATCGCGCACCTGACCGAGCAGCGCGAGATGCGGCGCCAGCTCGCCGCATCGCTGGCCTACCCCGTGTTCATGGTGGTGGTCGCGGGCGGCGTGGTGATTTTTTTCCTGCTGTTCCTGCTGCCGCGGCTAAAGACGCTCCTGACCTCGCTCGGCGGCAAGATGCCCGCCTCGACCTCCGTCCTCATCGGGGCGTCCGAGTTTGCGCTCAGCTTCTACGGCCTCGCTGCGCTCATCCTCGCAATTATCGGGCTGGTCTCGTTCCTCGGCTGGCGGCAGACCGCGGCGGGCCGGGCCGCGACCGATCAATGGCTGCTGGGCCTGCCGTTCGTCGGGCCCTTCCTTGTCTCGCAGACGGTGCTGGCCTTCTCGCAGACGCTCTCGGTCCTGCTCGCCAACGGCATCACCGCCGCCGAGGCGCTGCGCATGACCGAGAAACAGATCGCGAACACCGCGCACCGCGCGGCCTTCAACACCGCGACCGCGCGCGTGCTCGAGGGCGAGTCGCTCTCGGGCGCGTTGCAACGCACCGGCTGCTTCCCCGACCTCGTGCTCGACCGTCTCGCCGTCGGCGAGAACACGGGCAACATCGTGCCCAGCCTGCGCCAGATCGCGGCGTCCTACCAGAAGACGATCTCGAACCAGCTGAACACGTTCACCAAGGTCTTCGCCAGCGGCGTGCTGCTGGCGGTGTTTGTCTTCGTGGGCTTCATTGCCTACGCGATCGTGAGCGCGGTGTTCAGCGTGAGCGCGAGTTTCAAGATGGGCGGCTGACGCCGTCCGCGGCTCACGGCACTTCGTAAACCTCGACGAGCGCCACGCCGGTGCCGCCGTTCACCCCGGAGACCTGCGCGGTGTAGCTGCCGGGTTCGAGGGTCACGAGGAGCATCGCGTCGCGGCTCGCGCCGTCGGCGAGGGCAAAGGCCCCTACGCTCGCGCCGATGGTGGTGAGCTGGTTGTCGCCGCCCCAGTTGTCGTTTTCCCGGATGACCGTGCTGCCGGAGAAAAGCTGCAGCCGCGGATCAGCGAGCACGCCGGGCACGCCGAACGCCGCAAGCGCCGGCCCGATCGCGCGGATGAGCACGGTGCGGGCGGAGTTGCCGCCGATCACGAAGCCCGCGATCAAAATGTCGCCGCCGGTGCCGACCTGCGTGCGGGCGGACACGTTGACGAGGCGGGGCGTCGTGGCGGTCGGCACGGTGGTGGCGTCGTAGATTTCGGCGAGGGCGATGCCTGTGCCGTTGGTCTTCCCGACAATTTGCACGCTGTAGGCGCCGGTGATCGGGGAGGCCGCGAGCGCGGCGTCGAGGCTGGCAGGACCGGTGAGGGCAAACGCGCCCACCTGCGTCGAGCGCGCGAGCACCTGCGCGTCGCCCGCCCAATCGTCGTTGCTGGCGATAGTCGTGCCGCCCTGCACGACGGTCATCACCGGATCGGCGAGCACACCCGTGAGGCCGAACTGCGCGAGCGAAGGCCCGACGCCGCGGAGCAGCAGCGGCTTGGCGCCGGTCGTGCCGGCGCCACCCACGGCGAAGCCCACGAAGAGCCCTTCCGCGCCGGTGCCTGCGTTGGTGCGGATGGCGAGGTTGATGAGGCGGCCGGCGTTGGGCGTGGCGGCGATCACCGTGAGCGAAACAGCGTCGCTCATGACGGGGGCGCCGATGGAGCCCGTGACCTCGACGCTGTAGCTGCCAATGCTGGCGGGCACGGCGTTGGGGATAATCAGGGTGGCGGCAGTGGCGCCCGGGAGCGAGAGGCCGTTGCGGAACCACTGGTAGCTGGTGGCGTCGCGGGCGGTGACGCCAAAGACCACCGTGCTCCCGGCGGCGACGGTCTGCGGCGCGGGCTGCGTAAGAATGACCGGACGTCCGCCGCTCACCGCGACGGTGAAGGCGCCCTCGGCCACGTTGCCATTCACATCGGTGGCACGCACCGTGATCGTCGCGGTGCCGCCCGCGATGCCACCAAGGGTCAGCGTGGAGCCGGCGAGCGAAGCGACGACGGCCTGCGGCGCGGTGTTCTGCACGGCAAACTCGATGTGAGAGCGGCCGGTGAGTGCGGGGAAGAGGGAGACCTCGCGGATGGCGTTGATGATGACGATGTGATTCTGGTCGATGTTGCCGCCGAAATAATTTCGCACCGGCAGCTCGGCAAAGTTGCCGCCGGCATTGGTGCGCGGCAGCCCGGCCATGCGATCGACAATCGTCATGCCCGTGCCGAGCACGCGGCCGAAGACGGAATAGCCGCCGCCATTGGCGGGCCCGAGGATCGTCGTGTTATCGCGCACATTGAAATACCACTCGCTGGTGGCGCTGTTGACATCGCTGGTGCGGGCGGCGGCGAGGGTGCCGCGGGCGTTGACGAGATTGTATTCGAGCGCGATGGGCGCCTGTTTCGAAATCGTGACGGCCTGGAAAGGCAGCGTATAGGTGTAGCCACCGCCTTGGACGATGGAGACGGCGCCGCCGTCGAAGGAGGCGGCGCGGTGCATGAAGGAGTTCACGTAGGCGCCCGAGGCGACGTAGTTGAGAAAGTTCGTCACATGCCGCGGCGCGAAATCCGTGCGCAGCTCGACGCCGAACAGGCCGAAAATGGTGTCGTATTGCACGAACCGGGTGCCGGCGATGCCGGGCGCGCCAAAATAATCCGTCAGCTCAATCGTGATCGGCGGCGTGGAGGTGGTCATCGTCTGCCCCGGCAGCGGCCGGAGCAGGATCGGCACGCCCGACTGGGCGCGCAGCGAGGTCACGGCGAAAAGGCAGAGCAGGACAGGTGCGAGACAGGCAAAACGCATAAAGGGCAATTGGGACAAAGCCCGACGCCGCGGCCAATCACTTTGTTCACCCCTAACCGCAGCGCCCGCGCCCGACGTGCTCAGAACCGCATCGTCAATTGGCTGGCCAAGGTGCGGGAGGTCGCCCGCGCGCCACTGTCGCCGCGCTGGAGGCCGCCGTGCAGCTTGAGTTGCACGTGCGGCGTGAAGCGAAAGGCCGGCGCCAGCTCAAACCGCGAGACCTCGCGGCCCCAGCGCACCCGCTCGCCCAAGTGCGGAATGGTGCCGTAAATCTGCCGGCCCCAGCGCAGGGCACCGGAGAACTGCGGCGTGAATTTGTAGCGCAACTCAGTGTAGCCCGCGATCGTGTCGCCATCGCCGATGCGGGGAATCTCGAAGCGCGTGGCGTAAATCTCGGCCCACACCTGCACGTGCCGCCAGGCAAACGCCACATCGTGCGCGATCACGCGCTGGCGATAGCTCGCCCGGCTGAGCCCGGCCGGCACGGAGACGCCGGCATATTCGCGGAGATAAACCCCGTCGCTCGCCGACACGCCGAAATCCCACATCGGGCTCGGCCGCCAGCCGAGCCGCACGTTCACCGTCGGGTGGTTGATTTGCTCGGCCGGGTGCGACCACGCATCCGGCCGCGAGGACAGCGAACCGAGCTTGGCCTCGGCCGCGTAGCGAAAATACCCCACCTGCCCGGAGGCGGCCGCCCCGATCGCATACGACGGCCCCCACACAATCGGGAAACGGCGGTCTTTTTCCACCGCCTCGGTCGTGGCCAGCAAGCCGGGGCGAACGTGGCCCCAGCGCAGCAAGGTGGCGCTGGCGGGCGCAGCCTGCGTATCCCAGAGCGGCGTGAGATGATCGTAGGGCAGCGGCGCGACGATGAAAGGATCGGTCCACGCGCCGTGGCGGTTGACCCAGTTGCCAACCACGGTGGCAAACTTGCCGAGCTGCAAACTCAGCCGCCGGCCGCCCCAGGGCGCGAGGCGCAGCACATACTCGTCGAACCGCACCCGCAGGTCCGAGGCCTCGGGATCAAAGCCGCGATCAACGCGGAGCTGCGCAAACGCGTAGGTGCGCGGCCCGAGCTGGGCATCGAGAAACGTGGTGAGCCGTGGCGCGAAGAGCCGCCGGTCCTTGGTGTCGATCACGCCCGGCGCGGCCGGGTGCTGCAGATCGTAGACCTCGAGATCGAGCAGGCCGCTCACGCGGGCGCGGATCCGGCCCTCGCTGGCGCTGAAGGTGAGCGCCTCACCCAGCCGGTCGAAAAAATCGTCCGCCGCGCGCGGCACGGCCGGCGCGATCAGCAGGCAGGCGATGAGACAAAGCGGCTTCAAGGGGAGGAGGCAGGGCGGACACGCGACGGCGACCAGCGCAGGCGCACCTCGAAGGCAGTCCAGTTTTCATCGGAGCGCAACAGCCGCAAATCGCCCAAGTGCAACCGGGCCAACTCGCGGGCCAGATTCAGCCCGAGGCCGTAGCCGGGGACATTCTCGCCCATCGCACCGCGGTGGAAGCGCTCGAAGATATGCGATTGCGCCGCGGGCGCGATGGCGCGGCCGGTGTTGGCGACGGTGAGCGTGACGACCTCACCCTCGACGGCGGCGGCGATGCGGATGCGGCCGTCGGGCACGTTGTATTTGCGCGCGTTCTCGAGCAAGTTTTGCAGGATGATCGCGGTGTAGCGTTTCTCGCCGACGATGTGGAGGTCCGGCGGAAAATCCGTCTCGACGCGCACCGCCAGCCCATCGGGCACCGCGCCCAGATCGTCCAGAGAGGCTTCGATGAGGGCGGTCAGATTGACGGGCGCAAAGGCCAGCTTGAGCCGGCCCGCATCCATCCGCGAGAGGAGGAGCAGGTCTTCAATGAGACTTGAGAGCCGGTAGGTCTGATGGATGAGCGCCGAGATCGCGTCGCACTCTGCCGGCGTGAGGTTGTCGTTCGCCAGCAGCTCCTCGAGGCCGGCGCGCATGACCGTGACGGGCGTCTTGAGCTGATGGGAGGCATCGGCGGAGAAACGGGCCGAGCGTTGCAGATCGGCGCTGGTCATCTCCAGCGCGGCCTCGGCGCGGTCGCGCCGGGCGCGGTTCTCCTCGGAGTCGGACGCGAGCTTCTCGACGGGCGCGGCGAAACGCGCCGAGACCACGTGGCTGCCGCCGAGGCCCACGAGCAGGAGCAAGGCGCCGGCCCCGAGCACCTGCCAGCGCAGCCGGGCCTGCCGCGCATCGAGCTCGGCCAGCGGAAAAACGCAGACCTCAAGCGCCGGCGCGTAGAGCGAATCGGCGTTGAGTCGCTGTGCAAAGAGCAAGTGCGGCTCACCCTCGAGCAGCACGCGCACGGGCGCAGCCTGATCCTCCCGCACCTCGCGCGCGAGCGCGGCCTCCGCGGCGGGCGACAGCGCCGCGGAGTGCAGCCGGCCGGCCACCTGCACGCCGATTTTCATGCCCGAGCGCGCCTCGCGCCGGCCCACGGCCGGCGGCTCGAAGCCCAGCACGAGCGCGGCGATGGGCTCCCCCGTCTCCATCGACAAGATCGGCATCGCGATTACCTCGAAGATGGCGGCCGGGCCGCCCCCCGTCTCGCGCGTGAGGTAACCGGTCTGCGGTTCGGCGGGCAGCGCGGGCAGCGCGAGCTGTTTTTCCTCGGCCGGCGAGAGCATGCCGACCGCCCTCGGATTGGTCGCCGGGATTACAGTGCCATCGCGCCCGAGGAAGCGGTAGAACCGCGCCTGGAGGCCCGGCGCCGCGGTCCCCGGCACGAGATCCGCGGGGGGCGCCATCACGTCGCGCAGCTCGTTTTCCGCGCTCGGGTAAAGCAGATCAAGCGCGTCGTCCTCAAGCGCCGACTGGATGCGCGAGCGCCGCACCAGCGTGCGGCAGCGCTCGACGAGGCCCGCGTGCCGAATCGCGCGGGCGTTGCGCAGCACGGCCAGCTCGCCCTGGAACTCGCGGCGCATGTCCGTCTCGGCGTTGCCCGCGAGGCTGCGCTCGCCGACGTAGAGGCCGAGCACCGTGACCAAGGTAACGACGACCATCGTGGCCACGCGCAGCTGGGTGCGGAAGCCCGCCACGCGGGCGGCCTGCGGCTCGTGCGGCGCCTTCACGGGAAATCCACCCGCAAGGCCGCGCCGGCCGCGAGATCGACCGCGTGCGCCTTGGTCTGCTTGCTGTCAATCCAGGCCCGGAGCGTGTGGCGGCCAGGCGGCAGGCCCGTGAGGCGGAACGTCCCGTCGGCCGCCGTGATCGCAAAATACGGCGTGTCGAGCACGAGGATGAGCGCGCGCATGTGCTCATGCACATCGCACCGCAGCGTCACCATCCCCGGCGTGTCGAACAGCACTCCCGGCACCGGCCGCTCGTCGGCGCGGTAGCGGCCGAGGTCGAAGCGCTTCGCCGGCGAAAAGGAAAAGACATTGTGGAACGTGTCATCCAGGTTGGGAAACTCCACACGCGTCCCCGCCTGCACCGGCAATAGCGCCGGCACAAAGGTAAGATCTTTTTGCAGGATGCTCGCGACCGGCGGCGTCGCCGGGCGCGGAAACGGACCCTCAAGGTAAACCACCGCGACCGGGGGATTCGTCGAGAGCACGCCGGCCTTGGCGACGATCTCGTAGCGCTGGTTGACGACCGGCGTGGCGCGCGCCTTGGGCAGGGCCACGCGGCCCTCGATCGTGGCGGCGGCGAGTGGTGCGACCACGACGGCGAGCAGGAAAAGGCCGCGGACGATCATGCGGAGGCCTTCAGGGTGTAGCCCACGCCGCGGAGCGTGTGGATCAGCGGCGCGGAGAAACCCGAGTCGATTTTCTTCCGCAGTCGCGTGATGAAGATTTCGACGGTGCGGGTGTCGTATTCGTGGTCGCGCTGCCACACGCGTTCGCAGAGTTCCGTGCGCGAGAAGGGCCGGCCCGGCTCCTGCATGAGCACCTGGAGCACGTCGAACTCCCGCGGCGAAAGCGCAATCGCCCGGCCCGCGCGCGCGACGCGACGGTGCCGCACGTCCATGTGCAGATCAGCCACCCGCAGCAGGTCGGCCGTGGTGCCCGCCGCGCCGCGGCGACCGAGCGCCTCGACGCGCGCGGCGAGCTCGTCCATGGCAAAGGGTTTGGCGAGGTAGTCGTCGGCGCCGGCATGGAGACCGCGCACCCGGTGCTCCACTTCGCTGCGCGCCGTGAGGATAAGCACACGGGCGGGGCTCTGCGCTTCGCGCAACCGCGCGAGCACCGAGAGCCCGTCGAGCCCCGGCAGGCTGAGATCAAGCACGACGAGATCCGGCGGATCGGCGAGCGCGGCCTTGAGGCCCTCCGCCCCGTCGTGCACCGTGGCGAGGGTGTGGCCATGCCGCACCAGCGCACGCGAGACGTGCCCGGCCAGCTGCTTTTCGTCTTCGATCACGAGGATGCGCATGTCCGCCGACGTCCTCAGGGGAAACGACACCGGCGCAGGGCGGAAGCGTTTCCACCCGGCGCGCAGGGTCAAGAGTGTCGGCTCGGCCGAACACGATTCCTGCCGCAGCCGGCTCCGACCTGTCTCGCCCTCGCGCGTCGTCGGGTTGCAGCGCGGACGCGAGGTTGGGCCTCATACCAAGGGCCCTTGAAATTTGGACTTCAGGAAGATGGGGCCGCTTCTCCGTAAGCGGCCTGGGTTCCAGTCGCGAATCGCCCTGCAACCCAGGCCGGCTCGGAGAGCCAGCCCCACCTTGGAAAAGTCTAAATAATACGGGACGTTGGTATTACTTGGAGTCGGGACGGGGGCGCTGCACGTGGAGGGCGGGCGGGGCTTTCTTGCGCTGGGCGGTTTTCCATTCCTGCGCGATGGCTTTCTGCAATTCGAGCGGGGCGTTGGCGGGGAGCAGCGTGCCGCGGGTCTGGAGTTCGAAGCGGTCGTCGATGCCGTTGGCATTGGCGTCTTCGTAGAGCGGGTTTTCGTCGGCGAAGACGAGGCCGGTGAGCCAGGCGCCCTCGCTGCCGGCGCGGAGGACGAAGCGGCGGTCGTTCTTCTTTGAGTCGATGAGGGGCAGGCGGTCCGCGAGCAGGCGGGAGCCGGAGTAGAGGTCCCACGTGCCCGTGGTCGGATCGATGCGCACGGTGAGCGTGGTGAGCGCGGCCATGGTCTGGCCCTCGTAACGGCCGGAGCCGAGGTGGAGGTTGAACGATTTCCACTGGAGCAGCCCGGTCGTGGAGTCGTCATACATGAGCTGGAGGCTGCGGTCCACCACGCTGGCCGTGATGCCGAGGCGCGCGCCCGCGATGTCGACGATGGTGCCGGCGGAGGCGTGAAGTTGGAACGAGACAAACGTCACGTCGCGCGGGGAGCCGCGGAGGTTGCGCGACCATTCGCGGCCGGCATTGAGCGTGAGCACATCGACGTCGTCCTTCTTGCCCAACGCCGCGCCGGGCGCGGCGTTGGCAGCGAGGTCGTCGATGGTGAATTTAGTCGCGGTGAGCTTGGCGGCTTCGCCGGGCTTGGGATCGTCTTTCAGGCGCAGGAGGCCGAGGGGGGCGAGCGTTCGCGGCGTGAGAGTCTGCGCGCAAATGTCCGAAGCCAGAAAGACGAGGAGACTGATTGATAATGCGTGATTCATAATGGAGGTGAAGCCAGGGGTCTTCTGGCCAGCGCAATGTCAGGGCCTGAGGGGCACGTTGCGGGCTCCGACCATGTCTTTGGGAAAGAGATTCCGTTCATAGTCGAACTCGAGGTTGCGGTCGTTGGCGACGGGGTTAAAATAGCAGTGGAACCGGATGGAGCCACGCGCATCGACCTCAATGTCGCCGGTTAACTTGGCGTAGTGGGCGGAGACGATGTTGCCGCGGCTGTCGAGCTTGGTGTGGGTGCGCAGGAAAAAACCCACGTTTTCGCGGCGCTGGGGCGGCCCGTAGCTGTTGGTCTCAGTGCGCCAAGTGGGAACATAACCCTCAGAGGGAGCCTCGTGCGGCAGTCTCATTTCATTGTAGGGCAGGTAGCGCAGCGTCTCTTCGATCAGCCCATCCTGTTCTCCGGGGAAAGAGACTTCGAGCACGGCGTCCCATTTTCCGAACTCCAGTTTGTATTTTTCCTCAGTCCATTCCTCGCCACGAGCAATGTAAGCTCGTTTGTTCCGCATCATGGAGTCCGCGAGGTTTTCTTTTACCCTTTCATCGTAGTCTCGAAACACGTTCTGAAACCTGAAACGAATATCTTCACTTTTCCCTTTTCCGTATGGCGCAATCCAGTCTGCAGCCGAAAAATCGAAGCCCAGCCATACGCCGCGCTTCGGGAACCACTCCACACGATCGCTTCCTACACGTGCCACATATAGCGAGATCGGATTCTTGCGCTCACGCAGCACGAGGGCCAAGTCGTGGTCCTGACCCGCGCGTAAGCCATCAACGCGCACATCGTAAAAGCCCGGCTTGGATAGAAAAACCGAGGTCCTGAACTCGGCCCGACCACGTGCTACGCCGGTGCCGCGTTGGTCAGTCAAGAATGGCACAGTCACGTCGCGTGTGCCATCGGCGAGCGTGGCGCCGAAAATCACCCGCACTTGCGCGCCCGCGATAGGGCGCGCGTCATCGTCAGTGACGCGCACACGAACTACTTCACCTCGCAGCGTGGCGAACCCAAATACGAAAGCGATCCAAGCGACATTTTTCATAGTCATAGTCCTCCAAGTTCGATCATCTTGAGATACATGGGATGCACGTAGGGAAGGGCCACATTGCGAAAATCGCTGTGCAACCAGCGGTTGGCATTCTGACCAGAGTGCCCATCCGTCGGCCAGCCGCCCTGCCTCCCCTCAAACTCCATGTTGAAATTTCGCCCTGCAGGTAATCCAGGCAGCTGATCGACGGCGACGGCGTAGGATAAGGCTGGAATGGCACGGGCCAGCAGATCGTTTCGCACCTTTCCGGTCGCCGCTTTCGCCGAGGCGATTGTCCAATCTGTGTGCATCAATTCCTGCTCCAAAAAGCGCTCGAAATACGGCTCGGTTTTAAGTGTGTCGTTCGCAACTTCCCCGCCGGGATTAGTTCCATACCGAAGAATACGCGCATTCCAACCTGCTTGTTTTCGCTCCAAGAAAAGCGCACCCATTGAGGTAGTCCAATTCACGCCCTTGATCAATTCTTGGGCTGTCCACGCGCCGCGGGTGAAATTGAATCCTTGCCGGAGAACAGAAACCAAGACCGCCGCAGTCGCGGTCTCGGCTTTTGCGACGACGTCCTCACCAGGAGAATAGAAGTTGTAAACAGCGGTGTTTTCGATGGCGGGAAAAAACCGATTCTTCCATTTCAACTGATTGCGAACATCATCGGTCGTGTGCTGAAAAAGTTCGTGCCAGTTGGCAGCGTAGAAACGCCGGTCCCTCGTCTGCCAATCGTCCTCAATCATTTTCCCCCGTTGGACGGCATCGACCTCATTGTAGTTGTAGGCCTCGATGGGGACTGCGCCGTTGATGATGAAGTAGCGTGTCGGCAGAAATCCGCCGCTCGCGATGGCGTGGCTCACCATCATGTTGCCGAGGCTGTGGGCGGCAACTGTCACATCGCCGGACACACCGAACGCACTGAGATGCGCGCCGAGCACGCTGCCCGTTTGGAAAGCGTGGTAAACCGCCTTGTGGTAATCCAACCCGGTGGCGCCGTGCCACGTCACGCCGACGAATCGCGCACGGCTGCCCATTTGGTAGAGGCGCTTGAAGACTTCGCAGTTCCAGCCACGGGCTTGCTGGCCATCGACGTTGTAGCCGTGCAGGAAGACAAAATATTTCCCATTGGTCATTCCGTCCGGATAGGGATCGCCGGGGTTGCCGCTTTGCGACACCCGCGCGGCCGGCGACGGTGAAATGGGCGCACCCTCATATTCCTGGTTCAAGTTCGAAAGATCGACATGGCGGAACATGGTCTCGACGGCGCTGATTCGCAGCGGCATTTCAAACGATGAAATGACCGCGCCATCGGCCCGTTCAACTGAAAGGACCAAGGTGGTGCTGCTTTGCGCCCGGCCCTCAATGAGGATGACGTTGCCGGTGCCGTTCCCGATACGCGTCAGGAAGGAGGCGGCCAGTTCCACGCCAGCCGCCGTGATTTGTTGGGTCTGCGCCTCTCCCGCAGGTTGGTTGAAATTACTACCAAACCCTGTCGGCAGAACCTGACGGTGGTAGGAATCGGCGTTGGCGGAAGTAAGGTTGGAATAGACGAAGTTCAATGCGCCGCCCGCATGCTTCAGCTTGTATTTCACATCTGGCCCCGGCGGCATCGCGAGCACATGATCCCGTAGGTTGAGCACGACAGGGAAAAAATCCACCAAGTCGCGTATGCCGTTGACGACCGAGTCAGAAAAATTGGGTGCCGAGGGAGACGGCACATCACCGGCGCCGAAATCGCCAGAATCAGTGTCGTCATTAATCCACATGTGAGTCGGACCCGATAGGCTGATGGTGGGCGGCCGAATCGTCAGGGTGAACCACACGATATTCTGCGCCGTCGGCTGGGGGCCGGTCTCGGACATGCCGCGGCTATCGCTGGTCGTGCCGACGGTGTAAACGCCGGGCGGGCGGTTGCCGAGGTCGACCCCGGCGCTGTTCTCCCAAATGATCAGGCTGGGGTCGCCGCCCTGCGGCACGATTTTGGTCCTGGTCCCGATGCCGTTGCCTAGGTCGATGCCGAGCGCACGGCCGAGCATATCGATGGCATTGCCGAGCGCGGCGCCCTGGCCCTGCGGGAGCGTGACGCCGATGGCACCGCTGCCGTTGACGGTGATGGAGGTTCCGCCCGGCATCGTAATCGTGGTGCCGCCGGGCCCCGTGGCGATGCTCGCGCCACCCGGGCCGGAGATCGTGACCGTGCCGTTGGAGACGCCGGTGACCTGATACCCGCCCGGCAGCGAGATGTTGACCGACGTGGTGCCGCCATTGACCGACACGGTGGCGGTGCCGTTGGAAATCGAGACGCCATTGGCACCGGCGTCGATGGTAACGCCACCCGGCAAAGTCATCGTGCCGGAGACGCCGCCTGTCCCAGTTCGCAACGAGACTTGCCCGAGCCCGGGCATGTTCAGCTGCACGCCCGCCGGTGGCTGGGAGAGGCGCACCACTTTGGTGGGAAAGGCATGCACAGCCAGTGTCGGCCAAAAATTGGCAGGCTCCCACCAATGCACCGCGGCCGGCGAGAGGGGATTCTCCTCGAAAACTGTGGGTGGGAAAAGCGTGCCATAGCGCACCCCACCATCGCTGCCTGTAAACACCCGAACGACGGTGTAGCGCTCGCCACCCTGCGCCACGAAGCGGAATTGCGGCAGCGTTTTTTCGACTTCGATGGTCTGAGTCTCCTCTGTCCAGAAGGGCACGATTTCGCCCGGCTCATAGTAGGGATAGTAGTAGGTTTGAACCCCTTCCCGGAAGCGACGGGTGACGCTTTCATAATACCAAGTGCCAGGCAGCTGGATGAAGTCCTGCACCCAGTTCGAGTAGGTCACGGTTTCGACGGTTTCCTGCACGGCAAAAACCTCCAGCGCATCGGGCGCATCGGCGATTTCGTCGCGCAGGCCGTCGCCGTTTACGTCCTGCCAAAGGGCGGAGTAAACCGGCGACTGCCCCGCCGCGAGAGTGATGGCGGTGACCGTGACGGGTTGCGACCAGTTACCCCGGTAATCCCGCGCGCGGACGCGGACCGTATGGGTGGAGCTGGGCGCGAGGCCGGTGAAAAGCTGGTTGGGGAGGACAGGCGTGAACGTCTGCGCCCCGCCGTTGAGGACCACCTCGTAGCCGATCACGCCGACGTTATCAAAAGGGCGATCCCAACTCACCGAAAAAGAACTCGGCGTGCGCAGGACGACCCGCGCATTGGGCGTGGCCGGAGGCTCGCTGTCCACACAGTCGAAGGGCACCGTGACCTCGAAGCGATTGTAGTTCTCATTTTCCGGGGAAATCGCGGTTACGAGTAGCGGGCTGTCTGCATAACCGATGCCGGCATAAGAATTCCAAGTGAAAGGATTGCTTACGAGGCCTCCAGGAACCGAAAGAGCACGGTAAGTCACGGGACTAGGCGGGCCCACACTGAAGCCAGCAGGATGGGTGAATTGGGCGTTTAGCATCGCGGGCGTGACGGAAAAATACGGCACGTCAAAACGCTCTTGTTTGACGAACGAGCCCGGCACCAAGACAGGCGTGGCCTTGGCGACTATCATCGTGATGAATTTCCCGGTCGGCCCGGCGGGGTTGGCGGCCTGCACCCAGACTTGCGAGTAGGTGCCGGCGGCGGTGGGGGTGCCGGTGATTTTGCCGCTGGCGGGGTCGATCACGAGGCCGGCGGGCAGGCCGGACGCGGAATATGAAACCGAGCCTGGGCCGGTGGCGGTGATGGTGTGCAGCGGGTTGGCGGCGGTGTAGGCGACGCCAAAGGTTCCCGTGGCGGTGTCGCCGTTGGTCAGGACGGGCTTGGCCATCGCGGGCACGAGCCGGCCCGTGATCTGATAGGGGCCGGACGTCCACTCATTGGTGTCCACGACCACACGGTAGCTCCCGGCCGCCACCTGCAGGGTGAGCGCATCGTCGCCCGAGCTCAAACCAGACTCGCTCGGCATCTCGATCAAATGGAGTCTCGTGCTGTAGAGCGCGCTCGTGGCGAGGCGCAAAGTCCCGGCGACCGGCACGGTGAAGTCATGCACACCGGGCACGGTGTAGTCGGACCCGTTGCCCTCCTCGTCCTCCGTGTATTCCCGCCTCACTTCACCGGCTTGGTCGAGCACGGGGATCGCATTGCTGGAGATCGTGACGGGCATGACGTTGGGCGGGCCGACCTCATACGGAACCCAATCGACCATGTTCCAAAACAATTTCCAGAAGAGGGTCACCTGATAGTTGCCGGCGGGCGGGAGGACGCTGAGTTCCGCCATGTTTTGGTTCCGGGGACTCTGCGCATGCCACACTGCGCCGGCGGCGTTGCGAAACTCCGCGTGGAGTTCAAAATAGGTCCCTCCAAACTGCCGCGTGGAAAAAATCCTCGGCCCGGCCGCGAGGTCGAAATTGTAGGCGGTCAGCTCCACTTTGGCGGGGACCGTGAGGGACACCATGCGATCGGGCCCCTGGCCGTGAGGGAGCAGGTTGCCGCTCACGGCATCGTATTTGAGCCAGTAGAGCGCGGCCTGGTAGTAGCCGGCGGGGGGAGCCAGATCGAGCCGCAGGCCGTTGTTCATCCACGTCGTCGCCGCGTGGAAGCCCCAGCCGGTGCCATCGAGGATCTTCGTCCGCAGCCGGTAGAACGGCGTCATCGCATCCGTCGTGGAAATCACCGGCAGCGCGGCCGGGTCTAGCGTGGTGCTGGAGAGATTCACGCCAGCATAGACGGGCGCCGGCGTCACCGTGATGGTGCGCGTCTGCGTGCCGCCGAAATACTCGACGTTGTGCTCCATGCCCGTGAACCCGTAGGTGTGAGTGCCGCCGGCGGCGGGAAGTTCGAGCCAGAAGGTCACGGTGGTCTGCTGGCCCGGCTCAAGGCCATCCACGGAGGGATACCAGAGGTGCGCGCCATCGGCCATGGCCTTCAGCTCCAGGTAGTGGTTCCAGCCCCACGTGTCATCGCCCGTATTCTCGACGGTGGCGGTGAAACTGATCGTGGTGCCACCGAGGCCGGTCGCCGGGAGATCAATCGAGTTCCATTGGATGCTGTTGGCGGCCTGGGCGGAAGCAGCTCCCGCGGCAAACAGGGCGAGGCAAAGCGTGAACACGGAAACGACCGAGCGAAGCGCGGCAGGAACCGTGAGAAGAAAAAAGCGGAGGGCCCGGTAGCGCAGGCCCGGGACGCGATGCAGGGAGGCGGAGGCAGGCATGGCGTTCAGCGCGCGATCACGCGGTGGGTGGTGCTGAGCATCCACGGCAGCTCGTCGATGCGGCCGTAGCTGGAGAGCCGCTTCTGCTCATCGAGGACGAGGGCGAAGGGCAGCCGGTTCAGGCGGAGCTGCGCGGCCACCGGACTCCGCAACCCGAGCGGCTCCACACACAGGGTGCCAGGCGGGGCGGCGTTGGGTTTTTTGCCCGGGGCAAGCGCCGCTGGCGTGCCGAGCGCGATGTAAACCCAGCGGGTATCGGGCGTGGGATTCTTCCTGAAATCGTGCAGTCCCGGCGGTCCGGCCGGCGAACGGGTGCCATCGTAGAAGACGACGACCGTGCGCTTGCCCGCCAGTTGCGCGAGCGTCGTGCGCGGTCCCTGCGTCGGCACGAGGGGAAAATCCAGCGGCTGGCGCACCAGGGCGTAGCGGTCGAGAAGGCGCTGCGCCGCCGCCTTGGTGGCGGCGGGCGCGGATGACTGCACGAGCTTGAGCGCAACATCGCGGCCGTTGTCGCAGTTGGTATGCTCGGCGAGCGCGAGGTAACCGGCATAGACCTCGGGAATACCGCCGAACTCCGCATGGAGCCGGTCGAGCATCTGCTCGGCGAGCGGGGTGTGCGCATACCACGGCCGCCAGAGGATTTTCTTGCTCACGTCACGCCGGTCCATCGCATGAGCCACCTCGTAGCGCGCGGGAACGGGGTTGGCCTTGTCGCTGCGGAACGCAGCGGCCGCCGCGACCGCCGCGCGTTCGTGGGTCTTGTCGCCGCTCAGCGTGCCTTCGAGCTCGGCGAGCACTGCGGTTTTGCGCGCCTCGCCCGCCTTGCCGTGCTCGGGATATTGGGCCGCAAAATCGCGCGCGCCCTGCGCGGCGGCGCGATAGTTGTGCGCGCGCTGGTTCTTTTCGGCCTTGAGGATGGCGACCGCCACGGGGCCGACGGACACCTTGGTGTCACCCGCGACCCTGACCCGATCCCCGACTGCCGCCCACGCCGTATCGGCGGCGGCCTGCCGGGCGGCGGCAGTCGAGCCGGGGGCCTGGGTGCAGAGCGAAACCGAGACAAGCACCAGCAGAGCCAGCGCGACGCGCGTGCGACCAAGGCACGTGGATACGAAACACACAACATTCATGGGGCGGCGGGGTATCTGAACGCATCCTTGCCTACCCCCCCCCCCGCTAATGCAAGCCCGATGCGGCAGACATAATCGGCTTCTGTGTCATATATACAGGCATCGTAGCCCAAAGGGCCACGATGACGGCCTCATTCAAATCGCAGGCAGCAAATGAAACGCGCCGCGGCTCTCGCGGCGCCAAGACTGAAGAAATATAGGGACAAACGTTCCAACAGACAGGCTGGGCGACGGAGGCGCACGATTATTGTTCCGCAGCAAAGATCATCCCCGAGAAGAGCTCCATGGCTGCAAGCCAGGAAGCCCCACCGCCAAGCCAGTCAAGGCACCTCGTAGATCTCAATCAGGGCTTCGCCGGTGCCGTTGCTGGCGCCGCGCACCTGCGCGGTGTAGCTGCCCGGCGCGAGGATCGCCACAAGCGCGGCATCGCGGCTGCCGACCGTAAGACCAAAAGCCCCGACGGCGGTGAACGTCGGCGCGAGCGACGCGTCCCAGTTGTCATTGCCAGTCTGGCGCACGCCCGCGGCGTTGAAAACATCGAGCACCGGATCGGCGAGCACGCCGGCCAGACCGAAGACCGCAAGCTGCGGGCCGATGGCGCGGATGAGCAGGCGCTTGGCCCCGGCGCCCGTGATGTTGAAACCCGCGATCAAAATGTCGTCGCCGGTGCCGACGCGATTGAGCGCGGAGACGTTGATCATGCGGGCGGCTGTGGCCGGGCCGGTGTCATAGGCCTCGACGAGGACGACGCCCGCGCCGGTGCCGCGCGTCTGCACCGAGACGGGCCCGCTGATGTCGCGAAGGAAAGCTGCGTCGAGGCTGCCGTTGGCAAACGGAAACGCCCCTACGCTCAAAAACGTAGGCGCGAGCACCGCAGGCCAGTTGTCGTTGAGGAAGACCGAGGTCGAGCCTTCAAACAGCTCGAGGCGCGGGTCCGCCATCGCCCCGGGCAAGCCGAAGCCCGCGAGCGCGGGACCCGCGGCCCGCACGAGCACTTGGCGCGCGCCGTCGCGGACCACGACGCCGAAAGAAAGTAGCTGCCCGACGGCGAGCGTGGTGCGCACGGATAGGTTCGAGAGCCGCGCCGCCGGATCGATTGGCGGCGGCAGCGGCGGCGTGACCGTGAGGCGGGCGATGTTGCTCGTCGCGGAGCCGGCGGCGTTGGTGGCGACGACGGTGTAGTCGCCGGCATCGGCCGTCTGCGCACTCGCGATGGTAAACGACGCGCTGGTCGCACCGGAAATGGCGGTGTCATTGCGCCGCCATTGAAAGGTGGGCGACGGTGAACCGCTGGCCCCCGAACTAAATATCACCAGCGCGCCCGCGACCACCGATTGGTCGCCGGGCTGAATCGTGATGGCCGGCGCGACGTTGGCGCTGCCCGTGATGGTGAAGACCAGCGGCACAGGCCCGATCGTATCGCCCTGCGCATTGGTGGAGCGCCAGGCTTGCACCGAAGCCTGAAAGGTGCCCGCCGTGGTGGGTGTTCCCGTGATGGCGCCCGAGGAAGCATTCAGGACGCCATTGCCGTTGATCCCCAGGAGCACCAGCCCCGGCGGGAGCCCCGTGACCTGAAACGAGGCTGGCGGATCGCCGGGCGTGCCCGTGACCGTAAAGAGCAGGGGCGTAATCGCCGTGCCGACGGTTCCATTGATGGGCGGGGTCCGGCTGAAAACGATCTCGGTCGCACCTGCGAGCGTATGCACGGCCCCAAGCGACGCCAGCGTCCCGAGCGCGGGCCGGAGCAAGGCGCCGAGCGGCGAGGCCGCGAACGCTTCGCCCGCAGCGGACGCGACGCGGAGCACCGGGGTGCGTTGCAACAGCAGGATGAGCGCCGCCGCGGAAAGATGCCGGCCTTGGAGGCGGTGAAAAAAAAGGGCGACACGCTTCATGGTGGAAAAATCAATTGCAGCCACAGCCGCTGCCGCCGACGCCGCGCCCGCCCGTCGCAGCCTCGCGCGAGAAGTAGATATGCTCGGCCATGGCCGTCTGCAGCGGATCGCGGTCGGCGCGCATCTCGTAGGCGGCGAGCGTGGCGCGCTCCCACGGCTGCACGCGCACGAGGGCGGGATGGGTGCAGCCGGAAACCATCGCGCCGAGCGCGGCCAGCAGGAGGACAGGAGCAAGGCGATTTTTCATGGCGAAAGCGGCGGCGACAGTTCGGCGAGCAAGAGTTCAATGTGCGCGCGCAGTTCGCGTTCCGTCGGCTCACCGCGGTAGCCCTGGTGAATGAAACGCACCCGGCCGTCGGGGCCGAGCAGGTAGCTCGTCGGCATCGCGGGCACGACGACCTGCTTCGCGAGCTTCTGCTGGCGATCGTGCAGCGTCGCAAATGGCGGCGCGAGTTTCTTAGCGAAGGCCTCCGCAGCGGGAGCCTTTTCGTCGATGCTCACGGCCACGATCACCAGGCCGCGGGCCGCGTAGGCGGCGTGGAGCTTGGCCATCGCGGGAAACGACGCCTTGCACGGCGCGCACCACGAGGCCCAGAAGTCCACGAGCACGACTTTGCCCGCAGTGCCGGGCACCGTCATGCCCCGCAAGCCGGTCACACCGGGCTCCGCGATTGGCGGAAAGACGTCGCCGACCTTGATCGCGGCGGCGGCCGGGGCCGCGGCGATCAAAGCCAGCAGGGAGGCGAGGCGGATGATTCGATTAAGCGGCGACATGGTGATAAAAACCGCGCGTCTGCGCGCGCACCCGATCCGTGACGATGAGACCCTCGGCGCCGGGGCAGGCCTGGATGAAATCGATGCCCTTGGGCACCCCGAGGACAAACGCTGTCGTCGCCAACACGCCGGCCTGGAGGCAGCTCGAAGCCACGACCGTCGCCTGCGTGCAGCCGTTGGCCACCGGCCAGCCCGTGCGCGGATCGACGATATGGCCGTAGCGTTTGCCCTCGATCGTGAAACTGCGCAGGTAATCGCCCGACGACGCCACGCCTTGCCCGAGGATCGCGAGGCTGCCATCGGTGCGGCCCGGCTGACGTGGATCCTCGAGACCGATGTGCCAGGCCGGGCGACCCGGCGGCCGGCCGAGCGCCCGTAGATCGTGGCCGAAATCCACCAGCGCGCTCGTGATGCTGTGCTCGCCCGCGATGCGCGCCACGAAGTCCACGGCGTATTCCTTGCCGAAGCCGCCCAAGTCGAGCGCCATGCCCGCCACGGGGAGAAACACCTTGCCCGGCGCCCGCTGCACTTTTTTCCAGCCCACGAGCGCGAGCGCCGCGGCGATTTCCGCGGCCGCGGGGATGCGGGGAACGGCGGCCTTATAGTCCCAGAGCCGCAGCAACGGCAACGCCGTGGGATCGAGCACGCCCTGCGTCATGAAGTGGAGTGTGTCGCAGAGTTTGAGCAGGCCCTCCATCTCGGCATCGACCGCGATCCATTCGCGACCGGCGGCGGCGTTGATGCGGCTTACGAGGCTGTCGGGGCGGAAGCGCGAATACTTCGCCTCGAAGGCGCCCACCCACGCGACCGCGGCACGCTCGAAGCCCTGCGCCTGCGCGTCTCCGCCCGGCGCGGCATACTGCACCTCGCACTGGGTCCCTAGCGCGGCAAACGACAGGCGACGCAGCGGCAGCGCGTCGGCCTCCGTGGTGGCGGGCGGCGGCGGGGTGCGGCGGGTCTGGGCGATGACGGCCATGCGGTTTACCAGGAGAATTTGGCGCCGAGCGTGAGGATATTGGCGCGGCTATAGGCGCTCTGCGGCGTCACGCCGTCGCGACCGCGCATGTCGTAGATCTCGAAGGCGGCGTCGAACTCGAGCGCGGCCGAGACCGTCCAGATGAGCTTCACGCCGTAATTGACGCTGCGCAGCGCGGAGAGCCGCCAGTCCGAGGAATAGAACGGCCCGTGGGGCCGCGGCGGGCCCTGCACGGGCACGATGGGCCGGCCTTCGAGCCGGTAGTAGTAGAAGTCGGCCGCCCTTTGATCGTAGAGGCGCAGGCCGGGCCGCAGAATGACGGATTCGCCGAGCCGCTGGAACCACGCCAGCTCGATCGTGTGCGAAGTGAGGCCGAAGGTGTCGCGATAGTAGCGCCAGCTCGCGTCGATCGCGCCCTGCACGGCGGGGAAGGCGCGGTTGAGCGCGGCGAGGGCGACCCACTTGTCGCGTTCGTTGGGCCGGTTCTCGGGAAAGGTGAGCGGCAGCGAGATGCCGGGGAAAAGCTCGGTGTCCTTTTGCACGAGCTTGTAGGGATCCGAGAGATAGCCGGTCTGGCGGCCCCAGGTGATGTTGAAGGTCGCCGAGGTGCGCGGGTCGAGCAGCTGCGTGACGCCGAGGATCAGGTCGTTGGTGCGCTTGCGCGCGAGGCTGCGCTGGAAGAAGACCTTCACGTCGTCATGGGTGCCGGCCACGCCGGCGAGGAGCGTGGTGTTCTTCTGGTTGAAATCGGTGAGCGTGGAGAGCGACCAGCCGTCGGACACGTAGTCGCTCTCGCGGCTGTTGCCGGCGCCGAGGGTGACGTTGACGCGGCCAAACTGGCGCGAGAGCGCACCGTTCCAGGCCTTGCGCCGATCCGTGAGCTTGGAGAGCGGGACCTGATCGCTGCCGGCGGGCGCGGGCTGGCCGCTGGGCGTGGCGCCGGTAATCGCGTCGATGACGCCCTCGAGCCGCAGGTGCATCGTAGGTCCGAGGTCTTTTTCGAGGGCGACGCTGTGGACCTCGATGGCGACGCGGCCGCCGGTCTCACGGTAATCCTGATACTTGTAGCGCACATATTCCTCGGCCCGGGCGGCGCGCGGCGCGAGCCACAGGAGCAACGTGGAGAGGGCGGCGGCACGGAGGGCCGGGCGGAAGCGGAGATTCATCAGACGATTAAAAGCAAAGGAGCCAAAAGGGGATTCGTCACTGGCGACGGTGCAACCGGTGAAAGGTAACAGAACATTCAAACCCCGCGGCCAGCCGCGGGTCCGCCCCAGCTAACGGGGCAGTTCGACCGCAGTGACACGGAGTTGGAGGCTGAGTTTCGCCTCGTTGCCGCGGGCGGCCGAGAGGCCGAAGCGCTCGATGCCGATGTAGGGCGCGCGTTTCTGGAGATTGAGATAGAACTGCTGCAGCATCACGAAATCCGCCCCGTTGACCTGATAGTCCACGCTATGCACGGTGAACTGGCCGCTCGGCTCAGAGGTCGCGGCGCTGGACCCGTAGTTGTTGCGCAGGCCGGCCTCGTGGGCGGCCTGGCTGATCGCGTCGAGCAGTTGGGTGCGGTCCAGCGTCTTGCCGGGTTCGAGCTGCGCAGCGGAGGCCTGCACGCTCTTCTGCACGATTTCACGCTGATCGAGCCAGAGCTTCTGCTCGACGAGCGTGGCGCCGGTGCTGCGCTGCTCCCGCCAGAACGTGCCCGCGCGCGCCCCGAAGGCCGAGAGCCACCAGAGCACGCCGATCACGAGGAAGGCCAGGAGGAGAAACTTCTCCCGCAGGCGCCGGGTGAGAAAATAGAGGCGGAGGGCGGGGATCATGGGGCGATGGAGTCGGCGCGTTTCACGCTGCCGGGCTTGAACACCACGATCAGGCGGAAGGTGCCGCCGTCGTTGCGGGTCTTTTCTTCGCGCGTCTCGACGCTCTGGATCATCGGGAGCCGGCGGAGCGTGGCGACGTAGGCGCTGAGCTGGCCCATGCTCGTGGTCGCGGCCTCGACAAAAAGGGTGTGGAGACCGGTGTTGGAGCCGGCCGAGGCGCTGACAAAGGTGATCTCACCGGGCTTGCGGTTGTCCTCGGTGAGGAGCGCGATCATCTCGAACGGCAGGAGGCGCTTGGTCGCCAGGTCGTCGATGCGGTTGGCGAGCGCGTGCGATTTCTTGATTTCCTCCACCCGCGGGGCCTGCGCGGCGACCCGGGTCAGACGGGACACTTGCCAGAATTTCCGCGCCCCCACGATCCCCAGCTCCGCCACGGCGAGCAGGACGAGGGCCGCGACGGCGCCGAGCGCGACGCGCCAGAGAAACACATCGCGGCGGGCGGCGTTGCGGCGGGCGACGAGTTCGGCCTTGTCGCGCACATCAAGCTGCGCCGCGGTGGCCCCTGCCAGCTGGGAAACAAAACTCCCCGATCGAAACCCCATCGCCCTGTCGCTCGCCGCCGGTTCGGCGGTGAGCGGAGCCGCCACCTCGATGACGCGGCCGGCCCCCGCCAGCGATCCGATCAGGCGCTCCCGAGCGAGGGCGCGGTCGTCGTCGGAAAGATCAGGCGCGAGCGTCTCGGTGAAGACGCGCACCGGCACCGGGGATTTTTCCCACTGCACGGCGGTGAACGCCTCGGCCGAGGCCAGCAGCAGCGTCGTGCCCGGCGCAACCTCCGCACCTAATGCCGCCGCAAAACCCGGGATCACGAGCTCGGTCTCGCCCCACTCCCCGGTCTGCTCACTGGTGAAGCGCCGGCGGTAGGCGCCGAACACAAGGGCGTTGTCCACCCCCGGCATCCAGAAGAATCCGTAGTAAAGCTGCGCGAGCGGGAAAGGCGCGAGGCTCTCGAGCGCCAGCTCGGCCTGGGCCGCCGCCTCGGCGGGGGTGGCGCCCGGCGAGATGGGCACGGAACGCGTGAAAAAAAGCGCGTCAGGCAGCAGCGCCACCCGTGGGGGCGGCGGTCCGGATCGAAGGAAGCTCAGCGGCGAGGCGCACATGGTTTGGGCGGCGAAAAGCTAGGGTCCCGCCGGCGGCGGGGGTGGAGGAGGGATTTCATCATTTTCCCTAATTTCCAAGAGCGTAAACGGGTAGCGGAGGCTGGCGGCAGCCTTCTTTTCCGCCTGGGCGCGCTGGGCCGCGGCCGCGGCTTCCCGATTCGAGGCCTCGGCGGCGGACTTGGCGGCGGCGGTCGTGGTCACGGCTTTGGTGGCGGTCTTCTGCACGGTAGTAGCGCCGCCGGGCGGCGCGACCACGGCGGAAAGACGGAATTCCGTGCGACCGTCCCGCACCGTGACCGTGATGCGCAGCGCGCTGATGGTGGAGGCGAAGCCGGAGGAGTCGCCGGCCGGGCCGGCGATGCGCTGCACCTCGCCGGCGTTCTGCACGAATTGCGGACCCCGGCCCTGGTAGGCGCCGGCGCCGCGGAAATACTCGTCCAGCCGCTGCTGCTGCGATGGATCGAACTGCCCGAGGGCGGCGAGCGTGTCGGGCTTGGCGCCGTTGATGTTGGGCTGGCGGAAATCGAGGAGCGACACGGCCGCGACGAAGCGTTTCCAGAGATCGTTGGGGCGGCCGTCGGCGTCGTAGAGCAGCTCGCGCACCCGCTCGATCGCGGCGAGTTCGGTATAGGAGCGGAGCGGCCGGCCGGGCGGCTCGAAGGCCGGCGAGGCGGAGTCGTAGCGCGGCCGCAGCGCCGAGGTGTAAACGTGCCCGTGCTTCATCCAGCCGAGCAGGGCGTCCGCGACGGCCTCCGCATCGGACTCCGACACCCCCCACCCCCGGAAGAGATTCGTAAGCACGATGGCGTTGGTGTGCGGGAGCGAGAGCTTGCCGCTCTCGTCGTCAAATTCGATCAGGACGGTGCGGTCGTCGCCGGGCTGATAACCGGCAAAGGACAGCGGGTCGGCCCAGCCCTCGGCAGGGTTGCGCAGGCCGTTGCCGGCGGTCCGAAACTCGTGCAGCACCGCCAGCGTGACCTCGAGGGCAGAGTAGGCCTCGACCCGCAGCCGGCGCGCCACCGACTCGCGCTGCTCGACGAGCAGATCGACACTGGCTTTCTCCATGAACAGGAGGAGCGCGGCCGTGGCAAAGAGCAGCGTGATCATCACGATCACGAGCACAGAGCCGCGGCAGGTTTTCGCGAACGCGCGCATGGTCAAAAAACGGGCAGCCCCTCCCCGGGCGAAGGCAGCGTGACGATGGCTTCGCGCGTGAGCTGGCCGTAAGCGAACTTCACGCGCAGGCGCTGCGGCGTCATGGGCTGACCCTGCGCGTCGGTCTTGAGGCGCATCTCGGTGCTCCAGCGGCGCGTGTCGGCATCGTAGTAGTCGTAGGCGAGCTCGGTGACGAGCGGCGTGAGCACCGTCTCGCGCGGCGAATCGGAATCGAAATCGCGCTCGAGGCGCGAGTGCCAGAGCAGCACGAGCCCCTCGCCGCGCCGCGCTTGCAGCGAGCACACGACCTCGGGCAGCGGCTGCTCCGGCCAGTCAAAGAAACGGCCGCCCCCGGGCAGCTCGAAGGTGAGGAGCTTTTCGGTGAGGCCGCCACGCGGACGGATTTCCTGCAGGGCGATGGGCGCCGAGTTGGCGCGGGCGGCCGGCGGGAGCGCGGCGGAGCGCAGCTCCCGCTCGAGAAACCGCGTGACGGCGCGCACGTGCTGCTCGAAGAGCCGCACGTCGGAACGCCGGCCCCAGAGCTCGCCCATCGAAAAAACAAACGTGTTCATCGCCACGAGCAGCAGCCCGACCAGCGCGAGCGCCAGCAGAACCTCGATAAAGGTGAAACCGCGAACGTGGACGGAAGGGGCGGCGCGCGGGCTCATGCGGATTTCTTCACCTGCGACTCGAGGATGCGTTTCTTTATTTCCTCGCGGAGCTTGCCCTGCTCCGCCGCGTCAATGGACCAGGTGGGGCGCAGCACGGTGAAGCGCTGCATGACCTTATCGGGCTCCGCCCGCGCCGGCTCGGCAATCTCGCAGGTGAAGGCGACCTCGAAGACATCCGGCAGCCCGGTCGAGATGATCTCGACGCTCCAGCGGGCGCGCCGGCCACCAGCGGTCTCGAATTCGCCGCCCTGCTCGAGCTTCTTGCGATCGGGCTCGCGGAGGACCTGCTGCCGGGCGAAGGCGACATCCTCGTTAATCTGCATGCCGCGCGACACGACCTCATAGCTGGTGAGGACGTTGAGGTAGGAAGCGCCGAGCACGATCACCGCCATCGCCACAATTGCGAGGCCCACGAGGACCTCGAGCAGCGTGAAACCGCGGGCGCGGCGATGCTCAGAAAGCCGGCAGCGCATAGGGATCGGGCGGCGTGAGCATCTCGGCGCACGTCCACGGGTCGATGGCGAGCACGGTCACCCCGCCGCCGCGGACGAACTGCGCGCGAAACGGCGCGCACGTGCCATCGGGGAAAAACGTGACGTGCGGGATTGTGCGGGCCTCGAGCAGCACGCCGCCCACGAGGATGGCGTTGCCGCCCCCGCCCTTGGAGGCGGGCGCGAGAAACTCCACCGCGAGTTCGCCGCCCTCCGCCGGCACGGGAAATTCCTTCAACGGCGTCTCCTCGCGCGTGAAGCCATCGGCCGCGAGCGTGGCGGACGCGGTGCCATCGAGAAGCAGGAAGCGCTTCTTCTCCTTGTCCCACTTCAGGCGGATTTCATGGCCGGACTTGAGCGCGGTTTTGCGCGCCTCCTGCACGGCTTTCCAGAAAACATCGTTGGGCGCGACCGCCCGCTCACCAATGAGCGTTCCGGCTCCGCCGACGAGCACACTCGCAATCAGCCCGACGATGGCGACGACCAGCAGCACCTCGAGCAGCGAGAAGCCGCGCGCGGCGCGGAGAGTGGTGGGCCAAGACATCGGGCCGGCGCCGCGCAGCGCCCTCACTTCGCGACCGTGGGCGCGGAATCCCAGTTGCCGATGTCGTCGGCGGTGCCAGACTGCTTGTCGGGGCCCTTGGACCAGATGTCGTAGGTTCCCTTGTTGTGCGTGCCAGGGTAGGCGTATTGGTAAGGCTCGCCCCAAGGATCCTTATCGAGCTTGCCGGCATCGACGTAAGGGCCGAACCACTTGTCACCCTTGGCGGACGGACGCGTGATGAGCGCCTGCAAACCCTCCGCCGTGGAGGGAAAATCGCCCATGTGAATGCGGTAGGCGGTGAGCGGAGTCTTGACGCTTTCGCGCACGAAGAGCTGCGCGGTGCCAATCTGCGCGCCGCCGAAGATGTTGCCGACGTTCGTGAGCGCGAGACCGACGAGCAGACCGATGATCGCGAGCACCACGAGAATCTCGAGGAGCGAGAAGCCGCGCGTGCAGGCGGCGCGACGGGAGTTTTTTCGATGAAAGCGCATGGCGGAAAAACGATGCGGAGGCGCGGGACGTTGTCGAGACGCGCGCGGCACACGAAGGTTCCCGCGAGGACGAGCCTCAGCGCGGCGGCCAGAAGGCGTCGTCGTCAGTCAAAAAATTGCGATCCGGGCCGGCGCTGCGAATCTCCATCTGCTGGCCGCTGATCTGGTGGAAGCGGAACGGCGTGCCCCAGCGGTCAGTGAGTTCTCCGCGGGCATTGATGGCGCGGTGGCCGCGCGGGATGAAGGCAAAGCGGTGGAGGTTTTCGCCGGTGAGCGCGGCGGTAATCTCGGCGTTTTCGCCGACGGGGTTGCCGGTCTGGGCGAAGTTGGTCTGCCACGTCTCGAAGACCTCGTTGAGAATCCGAAGGTCGGCGCGGATATCGCCGCCGGGAGCGTTGAGGGCATCGGCAATCCGGCTTTCGCCTTCGATGGGGCGATCGTCGGCCGCCGCGAGACGGGCGGGTGGAGCGCCGGGCGGAGGTGTCGTCGCAGTCGAGGGAGCCGACGCTGCGCCGGAAGCGCGCGGCGCGTGGCGCGGCCAAAAAAACCAAAGGGCGATCCCGAGGCAGATCGCGATGACGCAGGCGGCGAGAGTGCGCCGCGCGGTCATGCGTTGTTCATGAACCCGAGGTCGGGCCGTTCAAAGCGGCCGATGTTCGGGAGGATCAACGGGAGGTTGGTGGCGCTGACGCCGAACCATTTCGCGAGCGTGCCGGCGAACTGATCGACGCTCGTGCTCGGGATCCAGCGGCCGCGGCCGGTGTCGTCCGGACCGTCGCGCGTGAAGTCGGGCATGCGCCCGTAGATGTCGCCGCCGTTGACCGCGCCACCGAGCATGAAGTGGTGGCTGCCCCAGCCGTGGTCGGAGCCGTCGCCATTGGTGTCGTAGGTGCGGCCGAAATCGGAGGCGGTGAACGTGGTGACCTGATCCTGCGCGCCGAGCTGAGTGAGCGCGTCGTAAAACGCATTCAGCGAAAGGCTGATGTCGCGCAGGAGGTTGGCGTGGGCGCCGCTGACCGTGTTGCCGAGGACCACCTGGTTGTCGTGGAGATCGAAGCCGCCGATGCGAACAAAGAAGATCTGGCGCTTGAGATTGAGCTGGGCCTGGGCGTTGACGAGGCGCGCCACCATGTGGAGCTGCTGCGCGAGGCTGGAATTGGGCACGCGGCTGAAGATGGTCTGCACGGGACTCGCGCCGGTGATGATTGAGGAGAGCAGCGCACTGTTGCCGAGGGCCCCGGAGGTGAGGCCACCGAAGGCGGTCTCGAAGAGGTTGGCGTTCTGCGCCGCGAGGGCGTCGTTCAAGGCCGCGGTGCGGATGCCATTGACCGACGTGCCGGTGCCACTGCCGGTGAGGGCAATCGCGCCCGTGGTGCCAACCGCATACTGGGAAACACTCTTGCCGACTTGGAACGTGTTCTGGCCGTTCAGGGTGAGCGACATCGAGATGCGGTTATTCGCATTCATCGAATTGATGAGGTCTGCCATGCGACCGCCCCAACCGGTGCCGACTTCGTTGAAAGGCTTGTCGGGCACGCTGGTCTGCCACTCGACCTGCTGGTCGTTATGAGAGAAGAGCTGCATCGGCCGCAGGTCGGGCCGGGTGAGGTAAAGCTGCTTGGTCAGCGGGCGGGTGAGGGTGCCGACGTTGGCGAGCACGGCGAATTTACCTTGGTCGAAGCGGTTCTTCAGTTCGACGAGCGCGGGGTGGAGACCCCACGAGCGCCCGTCGCTGGTCCTAGGTGTGATGGGCAGCACTGCACTCCGCGGCAACGAGAGGACACCGCGGCCGCCGGTATAGGCGGCATAGGTGGCATCATCCGTGGGGACGACCAAGTTGTTGGCGTCGTTGCCACCGGCGAGGAAGAGGCACACGAGGGCCTTGTAGTCCGATTGCGGTGCGCCGGCCCGAGCAGGCTCCGACGACGAGTCGGCGGCCGCGGCGCCCATCAGCCGTAGCTGGGAAAGCGCGGAAAGGAAACCGGTGGCGCCGACGGAGGCGCAGCAAGCGCCCACGAAATTGCGGCGGGAGAGATCAGGGGTGGCCGTCTTGGGATTCATGGCGATGGTTATTTCTGGATGGCGCCTTGGGGAACGGAAACGGTGAGGTAGACGACAGAGCGCACCCGCTCAAGGTCGGCGGCCCCATAGACGGTGGCGGTGCTCGTCGGCATCGCGGTGATAGCGGCGACAAAGCGATCCGTCACGCTCTTGGGCAGGGCGCCGGCGGCGAGGACGAGATTCGCGTAATCCACCAGGGCCTGCGGGGTGCGGGCCAGGGCGAGGAGCGCAGCATCGAACCGCACACCGACGGTCGCCTCGGCGGGGTTGAAGACCGTGGTGGCACCGGGAATGCCCGTGCGCCCGGCGTAGATATAATTCCACAGCAAGTTGGGCATGCTGATGGCCGTGGTATCGGTCAGGATCTGATACTCAGGCGCCACCAGACCGGCCGACGCCAAAACGCCGGGCTGGACGAAATCAGGCTCGAAGAAGTTGAAGACCGTGGGAGCGCGGAGCGCGGCTTGGGCGAGCGTCGTCTCGGGATTCGAGATGGTGAAGCGTTCGTTGTTTGCGCCGCCGTTGAAGGCCCGCAGGATCGCGGTGGCGCGCAGCAGGGGCTCCTTGAGTTTGCCGAAGGCGGCGGTCGAGGCGACTTCGTTGGAACGAGCCTCGTGGTCCATCAGGAGGGCGCGGACCACCGCACCGAGGTCACCCCGCACACCTGCGCCGTTGTTGGAGAAGGCCTGCGCCACGCGGTAAACATAGCCGGGGCTCGGATTGGCCGTGACCAGCCGCTGGATCAGCTGCCGCGAGATGAAGGGCGCGGTGTTGGGATGATTCACGAGCGCGTCGAGGGTGTCCTTGAGGTCTTTGGCACCGCCTTGGTTGGCCGGAAGCGTGAGCCCGCCGATGATGGTCTTGGCCCGGTCTTCGTGGAACGCCGGGTAAAGCATCATCGGACGAAGGTTGTTCACCGGTTCGCCGCGAAAATTCGGCATCGGGTTGGCTGAGTAATAGCCCCAGCCCGTGAACACCTTAGCCATCTCGGTGATGGTGGTGTTGTCGTAAGTCGGGATCGGCACGCCGAGCGGGTCGAGTTTCAACGTGCCATCGGGTTGGAGCAGGTTTACCCCGACGGTGAAGAGCTGCATCACCTCGCGGGCATAATTCTCGTCGGCGGCGGTGAGTTGCTGGCCTGCGGCGTTGAAGGTCGCCTTGCCGTTGCGCAGCGACGTGAGATAGATGCCCATCATGGGGCTCAGCGTGACCTCCTCGAGCACCTGCCGGTAATTGCCGAAGGCTCCTTTGACCAAGATGTCGTAGTAGTTGGCCAGAGCGCGCGCGTTGGTGTTCAGCATGCCGTTCAGATCCGAGACCACGAGGATCTCGCTAAGAGCGAAGGCCACGCGCTGCCGGAGCTGGTCCGGCGCCGTCACGGAGAGTTTCCACCATGCGGCCTGGCGATTGGCCTGCGAATACTGGGGATTGTCCAGTGTGGCAGTGTAGGTCTGGTAGTCCGCGTCGATCGCGGTGAGGTGCAGTGAAGGCTGAAGCGCGACCTGCTGGGAAATCCACGTATTGAGATCCGCGGGGGTCTTGCCGGCCAAGGCGTCGATTTCAGCCTTGGTCGGGCCAAAGGTGCCCTGGATAAGAAACCGCGCCGCATCGGTGGCGGAGAGCGGTGCGTTGCCGAGCGCCGGCGGGGCCGCAGGCGGCGTGAACGTAAGCGATCCGCTCGTCTGCACGAACGTGCCGCGGAGCTCACCGGTAGGGAACCGTGCGGATTCGATGCTGAGGAAGATGCGTCCGTCTTTCAGGCCTTGCACGATGTCGGCCGCGCTCAGCGCTCCGGAACCCGTGAAGGTCCATGAGGCCCCGCTGACTTGACCATTCGGGAGCCGGAGGAGTTCAGCTCCCACCTCATTGCCCGTGCCGAAGCGCAGGTAGGCCACCGTCTCAGGCGAGCTGAGGCTGGAGAAATTCACCGAGATCACGGCAAACCGGTTGTCCGCGCTGAGCTGGATCGTGGCGGTGCCAAACGCCGTCGAGGCCGTGGCCGAGGGCGGCGGGCGCAGGGCGGCGATATAGAGCGTGCCGGAATTGTAGAAAATGGTCACGCCCGCCGCGCTGCTGTCGCCGATCGTGTAACCGGGGCCAGACGTAAGGGAGAGCGTGGTGTCCTTGTTGATGGCGTTTTCGCCACTGCCGGCGATGGCGGAGACGACGACGCTGGCACTCGAAGCCCCGGCGGGGATGGTGACGCTGCCCGGCAGAGCCAGATAATCCACCCCGGGCACAGCCGTGCCGGTAATTTGGTAATAGACCGTCAGCGGCGCGGTCGTCGGGCCAGAGCGGGTAATCGTGAAGACCGCCGGAGGTGCGCCGCGCGCGTCCGTCGTGGCGGTGCGAGTGGCGACCGTCACCGACGCGGCACCGTCGGAGGTCAGATCATAGACCTCGATGAGCGCGAGACCCGTGGTGTTGCCGACCCCGCTGACTTGAATCGTGTAGTTCTTGCCGGGCTCCAAATCCAAGAGCATCGCGGCGTCGCGTGAACCGGCCGTGAACCCGAAGGCTCCCGCTTGGGCAAAGGCCGTCGAAAGGGCCGCGGCGTTACCCGTGCCCCAGTTGTCATTGGCCTCGACCTGCTGGCCCGCCGCATTGAGCACAGCAATCGCCGGATCGGCGAGCGCACCGGCCACGCCGAAGGCACCCAGAGTCGGGCCGGCGGCCCGGACGAGGAATTTTCTCAGGCCGCCACCCGGCGCAATCGAAAGGCCGGAAATCAAGATGCCGCCGCCCGTGCCAACCTGCGCCCGCGTCGAAAGATTCATCAGGCGAGCCGGGCCGGTCACATCGTAGACTTCGACCAGCGCGATGCCCGAGGTGCCGCCGACGCCCGTGACCTGCGCCGTGTAGGCCCCCGGCGCGAGCGAGGCCACGAGCGCCGCGTCGCGGCTGCCGTTGCTCAGTGAAAAGGCCCCGACTGAACCGAAGGTCGCGGCGTTGGCCGCAATGGAGCCGGCCGTAGTCGTCTGCCAATTATCGTTCGAAGTCACCAGCCGCGCGGGCGACGAGCTGTCGTAGAGGTCGATGCGCGGGTCGCCGAGTGTGCCGGCGACGCCGAAGCTGCCGAGCCCGGGGCCGACCGCGCGGATCAGCACGGTCTTGGCCGAGCCGGGTCCAATGACGAAGCCGACCACGGCGACGTTGGCTCCGGTGCCCACTTGCGCGCGGGTCGAGAGATTGGCCACGCGTTGATCGAACTCGGCGGCTTGCACCGCGGTGAGCGCGCTAAGCGCGCAGGCAATAATAGCCCTCATCGGGCCAGACATGGTTTTCATCGGACGAGAAATGGGGTTGGGGTGCGACAATGACGCCGCTCAAGGTCCTAGGTAACGCGCGGAAGCTGGCCGCCCATCCCGCCGATGTCGAGTCCTGGGCGGCAACCCTACGGTAACTACCCCCGCCCATTACGACGGGTCAGACGAAACCAAGATTGGGTTTGGCGAATCGCCCGATGTTGGGGAGGACCACCGGGAGGTTGGTGGCGCTGACCCCAAACCACGCCGCCAACGTGGCCGAATATTCATCCACGCTCGTGGTCGGAATCCAAGAACCACGGCTCCCAGTATCGTCGGGACCCCGGATGGTGAGGTCGGCCATCTTGCCGTAAATGTCCCCGCCTTTCACCGCCCCACCGACCACCAAGTGGTTGGAGCCCCAGCCGTGATCGGAGCCGTCTCCATTGGTATTGTAGGTGCGACCGAAATCCGAAGCCGTGAAGGTCGTAACCTGTTCCGCGCAACCAAGTTCAACCGTAGTGCGGTAGAACGCCGAGACATTACGGCTCACATCGGCAAAGAGATTAGCGTGGGCGCCGAGCTGGGCATCGTGCAGATCCCAGCCGCCGATGCGGGCGAAGAAAATCTGGCGCTTGAGACCAAGCTGGGGCGCGGCGTTGATCAGGCGCGCGATGGTGCGCAACTGCTGGCCCAGGTTGGAGTTCGAGAAGGTCGTCGCAAACGGCGGGTTGCCGGACAGAATCGAGGAGAGCATCGCGCTGTCCGAGACGGCTCTAGAGGTCATGCCCGCGAAGGCGGTCTCGAACAGGTGGCCGTTGGCCGAGGCCAGCAGGTCGTTCTGAGCGCGAGTGCGAAGGCCGGCGGCGGTCGTCGGACTGGTGGAGGCGCCCGACAGCGCGATGGCCCCGTTCTGATTCACGGAAAACTGGACGATGTTGCGACCGACCTGGAAAGAGTTCTGGCCGTTGAGGCTGATCGACATCGAGACGGTCGAGCTGCCGTTGAAGGCATGGGTCAGGTCGGCGAGCCGGCCGCCCCAGCCCGTCGTAAACGGCCGGTCCGGCACGCTGCTCTGCCACTCGACCTGCTGGTCGTTGTGGGAAAAGAGCTGCGGCGGCAGCGGCACCGAGCGCGCACTGTATTGGGCCTTGGTCGTGGGCACGACGAGCGTGCCGACGTTGCCAATGAGGGCCATCTTGCCCGCGTCGAAGAGCGACTTGAGGCCGGTGTTGTTGGTGCCGGCGACATCCGCGTTCAGACTCGAGTGCAGCGCCCAACTGCGGCCATCGCCGGTGGCGGGCGTGATGCCCTGCAGCTGCCCCTGCGGCAGGGCGATGGCCCCGCGGCCCGTGGCGGCAGCGTAGGCGTTGTAGCCCGCCGTGTCGAAAGGCACGATCATGTTGTTGGCGTCGTTGCCGCCGGCGAGGAAGAGGCAGACGAGGGCCTTGTAGTCCGGCGGCAAGGCCCCGGCGCGCGGCGGGACGACCGCCCCCTGATCGGAGCTGGCCACCGCACCCATCATGCGCAACTGCGCCAGCGTGGAGAGCATGCCGGTGGCGCTCACGGCAGCGCAGCACGCGCCGAGAAACTTGCGACGATTCGGATCGAACGTGGGATTCTTGGGATTCATGGCGGGGGCGGGTTATTTCTGGATGGCGCCAAACGGAGAGGTGATGAACAGGTAGATCGCGGAGCGCACGCGCTCGAGGTCGTTGGCTGTGTTGGTGGCGGTGCCGGCCGGCATCGCGGCGATGGCGGCGACGATGCGATCTGTCGCCGTCTTGGGCACGGAGCCGCTGGCGAGCAGCAGGTTCAACGTGTCCACAAGCTGCTGCGGCGTGCGCGCCAGCGGCAGCCAGGCCTGCAGGCTCAGGCCGATAGTCTGCTGATTGGGATCGGTCGCCGAGCGGTTGTTGTAGATGTAGGTGTAGTAGAAGTTGGGTTGCGTAAGCGCCGAAATACCGGTGAGGATCTGGAACTCGGGCGCATACAGGCCGGCCGAGGCGATGTCGCCGGGCATCACGAAATCCGGCTCGTAGAAGTTGAACACCGTGGGCGCGCGCAGCGCGGCCTGCTGGAGGCTGCTCTCCGGGTTGGCGATGTTGAAGCGGCCGAGATTCGAGCCCGCGTAAAACGCGCGAAACATCCCCGTCGCCCGCAGCAGGGGCTCCTTCATCTTGCCGAATGTCGCCGTCGCGGCGACCGCGCCGGAGCGCGCTTCGTAATCTAGGAGAATTGCGCGGGTCACCGCCCCGAGATCG
Organism: Opitutaceae bacterium; assembly: GCA_030693515.1. Lineage (GTDB taxonomy): Bacteria > Verrucomicrobiota > Verrucomicrobiia > Opitutales > Opitutaceae > ER46. Next base: position 33,906 of record JAUYAK010000083.1, on the reverse strand, counting down.
CCGCGGACGCCGGCCCCGTTGTTGGCGAAGGCCTGCGCGACCCGATAGACGTAGCCGGGACTCGGGTTACTCGTTACAAGCCGCTGGATGAGCTGGCGGCTGATGAAGGGCCCGGTGCTGGGGTGCGCGAAGAGCGCGTCGAGCGTGTCCTGCAAATCCTTCACCCCGCCCTGCGCGGCGGGCAGGACTTTGCCGCCGATGATGGTCTTGGCGGTGTCGTCATGGAAAGCCGGCCAGAGCATCATCGGGTCGATGTAGTTGCCGGCTGCGCCGCGGAAGAGGTTGTTGTTGGCGGTCGCGCCCGGGGTGGCGCTGGCAAACGACCAGCCGGTGAAGACCTTCGCCAGCTCGGCGATGGTGGCCTGCGTGTAAGTCGGGATCGGCTGGCCGGCGGGATCGAGGCGCACAGTGCCGTCGGGGTTGAGTTCGTGCAGGCCGATGCTGAAGAGCTGCATGATCTCGCGGGCGTAGTTCTCGTCGGCGACCGTGAGCGGCTGGCCAGCGTTGTTGAACGTCGCCTTCGCGTTGCGCAGCGACGAGAGGTAGATGCCCATGATCGGGCTGAGCGTGACCTCCTCAAGAATCTGGCGAAAATTGCCGAAAGCGTGGCGCGAGAAGATGTCGTAGTAATGGGCCGCACCCTCCTGCCACTGGCCGATGATGGAGTTGGCGTCGGAGGCCACGAGGATCTGACTCAGGGCAAACGCCACGCGCTGGCGCAGCTGGTCCTGGCCCGTGACCGCGATCTTCCACCACGCGGCCTGGCGGTGCGCGCCGCCGGGACGGGTGTTCATGCCGTTGATCGAGTTGAGGCCGCCGGCGTTGATCGCGGCAAAATCCGCCATCGTCGCCTCGCGGTGACTCGAGGCCGGCAGGCTCATCTGTTCGTTGATCCAGGCGGCGTAGCCCTTGGCCATGAGGGCGTTGATCTCGGCCTGATCGGGGCCGAAGGTCGCCTGGGCGAGGAAGCGGGCGGCGTCCAGGATCCCGGGGCGCGCAAGGTCCAGGGCCGGCGGGGCGGCGGGAGGGTTGAAAACCGCCGCTCCGCTGCTGCGCACGAAGCTGCCGCCGAGTTCGCCGGTGGGATAGTTGGCGGTGTCGATGCTCACGGTCACCCGGCCCGCCTTCAGCGCCGCGATGAGATCGGCGGTGCTGTAGGTGCCGACCGGCGCAAAGGTCCAGATCGCGTTGGTGACCTGGCCCTGCGGCAGGTTGAAGACGTAGTTGCCGTCGATCGCGAGGTGCGCGACGACCTCGGGCGAGCTGAGGTTGGAGAAGGAGACGTTGACGAACGCCATCCGCTCATCGGGCGCGAGCTGGACCGTGGCCGTGCCGTAGGCCGTGGAGGCGGTGATGCCCGGCAGCGCCCGCAGTGTGGAGATGAAGAGCGAGCCGGAATTGGCGTAGATGGTGACGCCCGCCCGATCGGCAGCGCCGACACCGTAGGCCGGGTTCGCGGAGATCGTCAGCGTGGCGGAGCGGTTGTTGAGGTTCTCCGGATTGGCGCGCGGCAGCAGGCTGAGGCTCGCGGAGGTCGCGCCCGCCGGAATCGTGATGCGGCCCGGCACCGGATCGAAGTCCACGCCGGCGACCGCGCTGCCCGTGATCGTGTAGTCAACCGTGACCGGGGTCGTCACGAGACCGACCCGCGAAAAAGTGAACACTGCGGCCGTGCGAGACGTGGCGTCGGTCGAGGGCACCGTGGCGCGCACGCTGATGGTCGCGAGATTGTCCGCGGATAGGTCGTAAACCTCCACGAGCGCCGTGCCCGTGGCACCGGCGACCCCGGTGACCTGGATGGTGTAGTTGCCCGGCGGCACATCGAGGACGAGCGCGGCGTCGCGGCTGCCAGCCTGCAGCGGAAAGGCGCCCGCCTGGGCAAACGCGGCGGCGAGCGTCGCCGCGCCGGCGCTCTCCCAATTGTCGTTGGCGCCGCCCGCGATCTGGCGGCCGGCGGTGTCGGTGATGGCGACGGCGGGGTCCGTGAGCGCGCCGGTCACACCATACGTCGCGAGACCGGGGCCCACCGCGCGCACGAGCACGCGGCGCGCGCCGCCGCCGGGTGCGACCGAGAGACCGGAGAAGAGGCCGTTGCCGCCGGCGCCCACGAGCGCGCGCGTCGAGAGGTTCATCAGGCGGGCGGAGCCGCTCACGTCGTAGATTTCGAGAATGGCGACGCCGGTGCCGTTGTTTACTCCGCTCACCTGCGCGGTGTAGGCACCGGGCGCGAGCGTGGCGACAATCGCGGCGTCGCGACTGCCGTTGGTCAGCGCGAAGGCCCCGACCGAGTTCATCGTCGCGGCGTCGGCCACGGTCCAGTTGTCGTTGGCGAGCACGAGCACCCCGGCGGAATTGAACAGCTGGAGCTGCGGATCCGTGAGCACACCCGAGAGACCAAAGGGTGCCTGCGCCAGCCGCGCTCCGACCGCGCGGATGAGCACCCGCTTCGGCGCGCCCTCCTGCACGACGAAGCCCGTAATCATGATGTTGGCGCCGGTGCCGACCTGGGCGCGGGTGGAGAGATTGGCGAGCCGCTGATCGTATTCTGCCGCGAGGGCGGACGAATTCCAAAGCGGCGATGAGAGGCCGGCGAGCAAGGCCAGCGCGAGGCGGGTGTGGGTTTTCATCGGGCGGGATCGTGGATGGAATCCGGTCGGGAAAGTTCCGCCGGGGCCGCGGGGCCGACGTCGAATTTCCCCCGCTTCGCACCCGTGTCCAGCATGATGATGCAAATGCCGGGTAAATACCACCGCCCCGTAGCGCGCACTCCCGCCCACCGGCTGGGGCTTTCCATCCGCCCGCCGCTCGCGATCACCGTGACTGGCAAAGGCTCGCGCATCGCACACTCGACAAAACGCGCCGCTTCTCCGCATCGTGACCCCGCCCCCATGCTTCGCCGCACCTGCCTCCACCTCGCCGCCGCGCTCGCCCTCGGGCTGCTTGTCGCCGGCTGCGGACGGAAGATCGAAGGCCGGGTCATCAAGCTCGCGCACGGCCTCGACCAGCAGCACAGCGTGCACAAAGGCATGGTGTTTTTCGCGGAGCGGCTCGCCGCGAAATCTGGCGGCACGTTGCGGGCCGAGGTTTATCCGAGCGGCCAGCTCGGCAGCGAACGCGAGTGCCTTGAGCTGGTTCAGCTCGGCGGCCTCGGCATGACCAAGGTCTCCGCCAGCGTGCTCGAGGGCTTCGCCCCGGAATTCAAAGTCTTCGGCCTGCCCTACCTTTTCCGCGACGACGCGCACAAGGCCGCCGTGCTCGACGGCCCGATCGGCCGCGAGATCCTCGCCGCCCCGCAGGGCAAATTCCTCCGCGGCGTGTGCTACTACGACGCCGGCAGCCGCAGCTTCTACACGAAGAAACCCATCCGCACGCCCGACGATCTCCGCGGCCTCAAAATCCGCGTGCAGGAAAGCCCGATGGCCTTCGCGCTCATCCGGGCCTTCGGCGCCTCGGCCACGCCGATCTCGTTTGGCGAACTCTACACGGCCCTCCAGCAGGGCGTGGTCGATGGCGCGGAGAACAACCCGCCCAGCTTCCACCTCGCGCGCCACTACGAGGTCTGCAAATTCTACTCGCTCGACGAACACACCATCGTGCCCGACGTGCTCGTGATCAGCACGCATCTCTGGAACAGCCTCACGCCGCAGCAGCAACAATGGCTGCAGGAGGCGGCCGACGAATCCGCCGTCCACCAGCGCAACCTCTGGGGCGCCTCGACCGCGGAATCCCTCGCCGCCGTCGAAAAAGCCGGCGTCGAAATCATCCGGCCGGACAAGGCCGCCTTCCGCGCCGCCGTAGCCGAGCTGCACGCCAGGGCGCAGCAGGACCCCATCGTCGGGCCGCTCGACCGGCGCATCGCGGAGACCACGCCATGAAAGCGCTCCGCCACACCCTCGACCGCCTGCTCGGCGGCTTCATCTGTGCGCTGCTGGGCGCGATGGTGCTCAATGTCCTCTGGCAGGTCTTCACCCGCTTCGTGCTACGGCAGCCCTCGAGCTTCACCGAGGAACTCGCCCGCTACATGATGATTTGGGTCGGCCTGCTCGGCTCGGCCTATGCCGCCGGAAAAAAATCCCACCTCGCGCTCGACCTGATCACCGCGCGGCTCGAGGGCGCGCGCAAGCGGGCCTCGGAACTCTTCATTCACGCGGCCGTGCTGGTCTTCGCGCTCGCGGTGATGGTCGGCGGCGGCGGGCGGCTGGTCTATATCCAGCTCACGCTCGGCCAGCAGTCGGCCGCACTCCAGTGGAAACTCGGCTACGTCTATCTCGCGGTGCCGCTGGCGGGCGCGTTCATCGTCTTCTACAGCGCGCTCGGCCTGATCGAGGCGCTGCGCGGCGAAACGGAAACCGCGCGCCCATCCTCGGGGCTCAACTGACATGACCGAAGCCCTCATCCTCTCGCTCGTCTTCGCGGTCCTGCTTTTCGCCGGCGTGCCGATCTCGTTTGCGATCGGCACGGCGGCGCTCGCGGCCCTGCTCATGTCGCTCGATCCCGCGGCGGCGACGACCGTCGTGGCGCAGCGCCTGGCGACGGGCCTCGACAGCTTCGCGCTGCTCGCGATCCCGTTTTTCATTTTGTCGGGCCAGCTCATGAACCGCGGCGGCATCGCGCGCCGCCTGATCGATCTGGCCAAGGTGGTGGTGGGCCGGCTGCCCGGCGGGCTCGCCTACGTGAATGTGCTCGGGAGCATGCTCTTTGGCTCCATCTCCGGCTCGGCGGTGGCGGCCGCCGCGGCCATCGGCGGCACGATGGCGCCGATGATGAAACGCGAAGGCTACGACCGCGAGTTCAGCGCCGCGGTCAACATCGCCGCCGCGCCCATTGGCCTGCTCATCCCGCCGAGCAACATCATGGTCGTCTATTCGCTGGCAAGCGGCGGCGTGTCGATCGCGGCGCTGTTTCTCGCGGGCTACGTGCCGGGCATTTTGCTCGGGCTCGCGCTGATGGGTGTCGTCGCCGTCGTGGCGAAACGGAAAAAACTCCCCGTCGGCGAGCGCATCGCGCTGCCGGAGGGCGCGCGAATCTTCCTCGCGGCGCTCCCGAGCCTGTTCCTCGTGCTGCTGGTGATGGGCGGCATCATCCTCGGCTGGTTCACGCCCACCGAGGCGAGCGCGATCGCCGTGGCCTACACGTTCGTGCTCTCGGTCGTGATCTATCGCGAAATCCAGTGGCGCGAACTGGCGGGGCTGCTCACGGACTCGGCAGCGACCACGGCGATCGTGCTGCTGCTCGTGGGCACGTCGATGGGCATGTCGTGGGTGATGTCGTCGGCCAACATCCCGCAGGCCGTGACCGAGACGCTGCTCGCGCTCACCGACAACAAGATTCTGCTGCTGCTCATCATCAATGTGCTGCTGCTGATCGTGGGCACGTTCATGGACATGACGCCCGCCGTGCTGATCTTCACGCCGATCCTGCTCCCGATCGTGGCGAAATTCGGAATGACACCCCTGCACTTCGGCATGGTGCTGATTTTCAACCTCTGCATCGGCCTCTGCACGCCGCCGGTCGGCAGCTGCCTCTTCGTCGGCTGCGGCGTGGCGGGCACGACGATCGCCAAAGTGTGGCGGCCCTTGTTGCCGTTTTTCTTCGCGATGCTCGTCGTGCTGCTGGCCGTGACCTACTGGCCCGCGCTCTCAACGGCCCTGCCGAAGGCGCTGGGATTCTGAGGCGCAGAAGATCGCGGAAACAAGGAAGGGCGAAAACGCGGAGAGCCGGGAGAACATGTCGCCTAACCCCTTTCACGAGTTGGTCGCCTGCTACCCCATCGACGCGCAACTGCGCTCCACAGATTGGGCCGTGAAGTCCGCGAACAAGCCATTGAGACGATCAAACGGAACGAGCGGAAGAGCGCGCCCCTGCGGCAGGCTCTCCAGAAGAAGCCTTCGCCGACCGTCTTGTTCCCCACGACCCCACCGACGAGCACGTCTCAATATTCTTCGCCGCATCCGTGCGGATGCGCCTGACCATCCCAGTCGCTAAAGCCGTGCGCCGAACCAAATCCCCATGCCCCGCTGCTTGATCATCGCCGACCCCAATGGGGCGGGAAAGACGACCTTCGCCCACACCTTCCTGCCTCGCGTGGATGTGCGCCGCTTCGTTAACGCCGATCTGCTTGCGGCCGGCCTCTCTCCACTCGACCCGCCCGCCGCGCAGCTCGCCGCCGGCCGCCTCTTTCTGTCGGAACTCGACCGTCTCGCGATCGCACGGGAGGACTTCGCCTTCGAGAGCACGTTGAGCGGCCTAGGTTATCTGCCCCGCCTCCGCCGGTGGAAACGGGCGGGCTACCGCGTCGAAATCATCTACCTCAGACTGACCGATGTGCGTCTGTCGCTGGAGCGCGTCGCCACCCGCGTGCGCGCGGGCGGGCACGACGTGCCGGAGGCGGATGTGCGCCGGCGTTTCCCGCGCAGTTGGGCCAAACCTCGTGCGCCACTACCAGCCGCTGGTGGACGCCTCGTGGGTGTTTGACGTGAGCGGGGTAGCGCCAATCCTTTTGAGCGAGACGCCATGAAAATCACCGCCACCGCCTCGAAATCCTCCCGCGTCCGCTCCGGCACCCGCACCGCCGGTATTGTCACCGCCTTGCGCGACGCCCGGAAAAATGCCGTCAAGCTCGCAAAGATGCACAACACACCGGTGGTCTATCTCCGCGCCGGCACCCTCGCGCGCGCGCGCACGTAACAGCGCCGTTCTGGACCGCCTCCCCGAGCCGGAAGTTCTCGCCGATGAGATCATCGAGGCCGGGCTCGCCAGCTTCCGCGCGGTGGCGGCGGCGTTGGGGCGGTGAAGGGCGCGCAAGGTTTGGAGTAAGGCGGGTCTGTGACCCGCCCTTGCACCGCCACAGCGCGATCGGACGCGAGGGCGGGTCACAGACCCCGCCCTACTTGGAGAATTCCTTCGCGAGGGTGAGGCCGAAGTAGTCGCGGGCGTTGGCGAAGCAGATGTTCTTCACCATCGCGCCGACGACCTTCAGGTCGTTCGGGACGAGGCCGGCGGCCATGTCGGAGCCGAGGAGATTACAGAGCGTGCGGCGGAAATATTCGTGGCGCGGGTAGCTCACGAAGCTGCGCGAGTCCGTGATCATGCCGACGAAGCGTGAGAGCAGACCGAGGTTCGAGAGCGCGTTCATCTGCCACTCCATGCCTTCCTTCTGATCGAGGAACCACCAGCCGCTGCCAAACTGGACCTTGCCGGGGATCGAGCCGTCCTGGAAATTCCCAATCATCGTCCCGAGGACGTAATTATCCACGGGGTTGTTGTTGTAGAGGATCGTGCGCGGGAGCTGGTCGGTGGAGTCGAGGGCGTTGAGGTAGCGCGAGAGCGCGACGGCCTGCGGGAAATCGCCGACCGAATCGAAGCCGGTGTCGGGCCCGATCTTCGCGAGCAGGCGGGTGTTGTTGCTGCGCAGCGCGCCGAGGTGGAGCTGCTTGGTCCAGCCGCGCGCGGCGTCCCAGCGGCCGAACTCGAGCATCAGATACGAACCGAAGCGCGCCGCTTCGTCGGCGTTCGCGGCGCGGCCGCGGCGGGCGGCGTCGAAAATCATCCGGGCCTGCGCGTGCGTGCAGGACTCGGCGAGTGCGCTCTCGAGGCCGTGATCGGAGACGCGGCAGCCGATGGCGTGGAAATCGTCGTGGCGCTTTTTCAGCGCACCGAGGAGATCATCGAAGGTCTTGATGCCGGCGCTCGCGAAGCTGCCACCCGCGGCGGCGGCGAGTTTGTCGACCCAGGCGTTGAAGCCGGCGGGGCTGCCGACGGCGAGAGCCTTGTCGGGGCGGAACGCGGGATAGACGCGGGCCTTGAGCTTGCCGGGCTGGGCCGCGATCGCCTGATGGTGCGCGAGGGAGTCCGCGGGATCGTCGGTCGTGCAGATGACGGCGACGTTGGACATGTTGATCAGATCGTGGACGCGGAGCCGGGCGAGACGGGCGTTGGCTTTTTTCCAGATGCGTTCGGCGGACTTGCCGTCGAGCAGCTCCTCGATGCCGAAGTAGAGCTTAAGCTCGAGGGCGGACCAATGGTGGAGCGGGTTGCGCAGGGTGTGGGGGACGGTCTCGGCCCAGGCCTGGAACTTCTCGCGCGGCGACGCATCGCCCGTGATGAATTTCTCCTGCACGCCATTGGTGCGCATCGCGCGCCATTTGTAGTGGTCGCCGCCCAGCCAGAGTTCGGAGAGGTCGGCGAACTGGTGGTTCTTCGCGATAAGATCGGGCGGCAGGTGGCAGTGGTAATCGTAGATCGGCTCGGCCGCCGCGTAGCGGTGGTAGAGTTCGCGGGCCTGCTTGTTGCCGAGGAGGAAGTCGGCGTGGATGAAGGGGCGGGCGGGCATTTCGATTTACGATTGAGGATTTACGATGGGCGCGCGAGACAGGAAGCTGGGATCATTTCGAGATATCGTTGAGCATCGCGTCGAGCGTCGCGTAGCCAGCGAGGAGTTTGCCGGCCGCGGCGCAGGTGGCGGCGGGGGCGAGGCCGGTGTGCTCGGCGAGGAAGACGATGTAGGCCGCGATGTTCTTCGCGAAATGCAGCCGGCCCTCGTCGCTCACGCTGTAGAAGCGGGCGCGCTGGCGGTAACCCGCCGCGGTGTGGTCGCCGAGGGCGGCCTTCTCGGCGCGGCCCTGGGCGGCGAGCACGAAGAGGAAGTTATACTCGAACCAGAACATGTGCTCCGGGCTCGGCGTCAGCGACTCGAGCGCGGCGCGGGTGACCGTGGGGTTGGCGAAGACTTCCGTGCCCTGGCTGGATTTGGCGAGCGCATCGGTGATGAAGACTCGCGCCATCTTCTGCTCGGTGGCATCGGCGCTAAACGCGCCGGCGACCGCCAGCTCGAGGGTGAATTTATACCAGTCGCGCCACAGTGCCTGGTCGGCGGGGTTTTTCGACGCGAAGAGCGCGCGGCCCATCTCGTAGGTGTAGCGCCCGCTCGTCTTGATCTCGAGGCGGCCGCCGGTGACGGAGCCCATCACCTGGTAATTCTCGGCGGATTTGCCGGAGCCGGAGTGGAAGCCGATGCTCGCGCCAAACTGCCGGCACACGGCCCACTGCTTCTCGGCCAGCACGCGGAGCTGCGCGTTGTCGGGGAACGGCATGTTCTTCTGGAAGCCGAACGCCGGGGCGACGAAGTGGATCTTCATCCCGAGCGCCTCGCAGAGCGCGAGCATGATGGCGGTCGTCTCGGGCGTGGTGAGGCCGGGCAGCTCGTCGATGGAAAGTTCGCGCAGGTAGGCGCGGCCGACGTCGGTCGTGAAATGCTGCGCGCGCGCGGCGGCGTATTTTTCGTCGCGGCGCTGCATCTTCTGCAACGAGGGCCAGACGTAGGCGAGGAGCTTGGCGAACTCGGTCTCGTTGAGCGCGAGCCCGACGGAAGCGACGCGGGCCTTCACCGTCGTCACGAGCGCGGCAGGGACATTTTGTTTCACCCAGCCGGCCGCATCGTCGGCAACGCTGGTCTGCGCCAGCTCGGGCGAGAGGTCGAAGGTGATGTAGCTCGTGAGCACGCAGCCGGCGACGAGCGCATCCTCGCGGCGGTCGAATTTCCCGCCGATGGGCTGATGGTCGGCGTTGAACGACCACGCGATGCCGCGGCGGTGGAAACCGGTCTTCAGTTTCGCGAGCACGCAGCCGTGGCTCATGCCCTCGACGCTCTGGCCCTGGTGGCCCTCGGGGACGTTGGTGCCGATGAAGGGGAACGGCACGGTGTCGAGCTGGCCGGCGAGCATCACGTCCACATCGTAGACGAGCTCGCGCGGGATGGAGTTTTGGTTGGCCGTGACGCCGAGCGAGAGGGCGCTCATCGCCCAATCGACCGCGGGCCAGTGCAGCGTCGTGAAACGCGCGCCGATGCCGAGGGTGCTCTGGCCGAGTTTTTCCGCCGCCGTGGCGAAAATCGTCGAGGCCGGATTGTGCGCCTGCACGAGATTTTTCAGGCGGAGGAGATTGGCGAAGGTCGCGGGGAAAGCCGCCGCGCCGTCGGGCAACGCGATGCCATCGGCCAGCGCGTCCGTTTTCGCTGCCCCACCCTCGAGACGCCACGCACAATCGCCTTGGGTGTTTTCGACGAGCGTCCACGCGCCGGCTTTGGTTTCAAAACGACTCTTCGGATAAACCTTGAGCAGCTTGCCCGCCCGGAGCTCGTCACGCAGCGTCGGCCAATCCAGGCAGAAATCCGGCGACACGCACGGGTTGGTCGCGATGGGGAGGTTGTTTTCGAGGAGGAAACGGTTGATGGCGGACATGGGCGCGGGAGCCCGCGAGTGGCTCACATTCGCCGCCGCGAGACAAGGCGCGATCCCGTCATCACCATCCGGCATACCGCCGCCGCCGCGCTCAGAGCCATTTCGGATCCGTGTCGTCGACGAGCTGCTGGAGGATGTGGAAGCGAATCTGGCCGTAGTTGAGCGCGTAGCGCTGGCGGTTGTTGCGGTAGATCCACGTCGCGGGCGTCCAGCCGACGCGCAGGCCCATGAACGAGGTCATCTCCGTCTCCGGCCGGCGCGACGGATTCGGGTGCTGGAGGTGCTGGAAATTTTTCTGCGGCCCGAGGCCGAATTTCGCGAGTTCGGCGGCGCCGTCCCGCTCGTCGCGCACGGTGATGAAGATGACCTTCACCTTGGGATTGTCGGCGAGGAATTTTTTCCAGCCGCCGGTCTTCAGCTCGGCGAGACAGTTGGGGCACCACGGCGCCCAGAAATGCACGATGGTGACCTCCGGCGATTTCACGGCCTCGGCGACCTCGCGCTCCATCGGCAGCCAGGACTCGGAGGCGCGCAGGCCCGGGCACGAAAACAAAACGAGCAGGAGGACGACACGGGGGAACAGGCTCATGTGCGCACGTTGCCGGGGGCCGGCGCCGCGTGCAATCGCGCGCGCGAGGATTTTACTGGTTGCGCGGCCGGCGGCGCGCGCTGTGCTCGGCGCCTTTTCCCGCATGTCCGCTGTCGCCACCCCGGCCCATTCCACCGCCCCGAATCCCGACCACGTGCTCCGCCTCGCGGCCGAGCTCAACGTGAAGGTCTTCCAAGTCGCCGCCACCGCGCAGCTCTTCGGCGAAGGCGCGACGGTGCCGTTCATCGCGCGCTACCGCAAGGAGGTCACCGGCGAACTCGACGAAGTGCAGATCACCGCCATCCGCGACCGGCTCGAACAGATGCGCGCCATCGACGAGCGCCGCGCCTCGATTCTCGCCTCGCTGCAGGAACGCAATCTCCTCACGCCCGCACTGCAGAAGGCGATCAGCGCCGCTGACACGCTCGCGGTCCTCGAGGACATCTATTTGCCTTTCCGCCCCAAGAAACGCACCCGGGCGACCATCGCGAAGGAGAAGGGCCTCGAGCCGCTCGCCGAGCTGCTCTGGGCGCAGGACCCCGCCACCGATCCGCTGGCGGCCGCGCAGGCCTACGTCGGCCGCGACTACACCCCGGACGACGGCAAGAATCTCGCGGCCAAAATCACCTCGACCGATGAGGCGCTCGCCGGCGCACGCGACATCCTCGCGGAACGCATCGCCGACGACAAAGACGCCCGCGCCCGGCTCCGCGCCGTCTTCCAAAAAGACGCCGTCGTCTCGTCGAAGGTCCTGCCCGGGAAGGAAGCCGATCCCGAGGCCGCGAAATACAAGGACTACTTCGCGTGGAGCGAATCGCTCGCCAAGGCGCCCTCGCACCGCATCCTCGCGATGCGCCGCGGGGAGAAGGAGCTGTTTCTCATGATGCGCGTGCAATTGCCCGATGAGGCGATGGCCTTCGCCGAAGTGCAGCAGTTGTTTGTGAAGGTAGGGCGAGGCGTCCCCGCCGAGCCGCGGCTCACCGGGGACGGTTCGCCCTACCCCAAGACATGCTCGGACCACGTCGCGCTCGCCGTGCAGGACGCCGCCAAGCGCCTGCTCTCGCCCGCGATGGAGACCGAGATGCGCCTCGAGTCGAAGAAGCGCGCCGACGAGGCCGCGATTAAAATTTTCTCCGACAACGCCCGCGAGCTGCTCCTCGCCGCCCCGCTCGGCCAGCGCGCCGTGATGGCCATCGACCCGGGCTTCCGCACCGGCTGCAAGACCGTGCTCCTCGATCGGCAGGGCAAGCTGCTGCACAACGACGTGATCTTCCCCGACCGGCACGCGGAGGAGGCGAAGGAGAAGCTCCTCGGCTTCGTGCAGTTCTTCAAGGTCGAGGCCGTCGCCATCGGCAACGGCACCGCGGGGCGCGAGACGGAGGCGTTTGTGCGCACGCTCGGCCTGCCCGCGACGATCCCGATCGTGATGGTCAACGAATCCGGCGCGTCCATCTACTCGGCGAGCGAGGCCGCGCGCGAGGAATTCCCCGATCACGATCTCACGGTGCGCGGCGCGGTCTCGATCGGGCGCCGCCTGATGGATCCGCTCGCCGAGCTCGTGAAGCTCGACCCGAAATCCATCGGCGTCGGCCAATACCAGCACGACGTCGATCAGGCGGCGCTCAAGCGCTCGCTCGACGACACCGTCGTGCTCTCCGTCAACCGCGTGGGCGTCGAACTCAACACCGCCTCGAAGCAGCTCCTGAGCTACGTCTCGGGACTCAACAGCGCCACGGCCGCCGCGATCGTCGCGCGCCGCAACGAAAAAGGGCCGTTCAAATCGCGCGCCGATCTCAAGGAAGTGCCGCGCCTCGGCCCCAAGGCGTTTGAGCAGGCCGCCGGTTTTCTCCGCCTCCACGACGGCGCGCATCCGCTCGACGCCAGCTCCGTCCACCCCGAGCGCTATGCCCTCGTCGAAAAAATGGCGGCCGACTGCGGCGCGACTGTCCCTGACCTGCTGCGCGACGGAAAACTCCGCGCCGCGATCAAACTGGAAAATTACGTCACCGCCGACGTGGGCCTCCCCACCCTCACCGACATCATGGCCGAGCTGGCCAAGCCCGGCCGGGACCCGCGCGAACAGTTCGAGGCTTTCAGTTTCACCGCCGGCGTCAACAAGCCGGAGGATCTGAAACCCGGCATGAAGCTGCCGGGCATCGTGACCAACGTGACGGCCTTCGGCGCGTTTGTGGACATCGGCGTCCACCAGGACGGGCTCGTGCATGTCTCGCAACTGGCCGACGGTTTCGTGAAGGAACCCGCCACCGTGGTGAAGCCCGGCCAGAAAGTGCGCGTGACCGTGACCGAGATCGATCTGGCGCGGCAGCGGATCGCGCTCTCGATGCGGAGCAATCCACAGATTGGGCCGAAGCAGAATGCAGGCGGGGTGCCCTCACCCCGCTCCGGTCCGCAAAAGCGGGGTGAGGGCACCCCGCCTACAAATCGTCCGATCGCGCCGCAGTCGCTGGGCGGAGACTGGTTCAACGCGGCTTTGCAAAAGAAGCGCTGAGCGAGCAGGCGAAAAAAAGCCCGGGCCTTTTTGAGGCCCGGGCTGGATGACAAAACTTCAGCCGATCAGGGCAGCTCGTAAACCTCGATGAGGGCGACGCCGTTCGGCGCGGCGGCGGCACCGGTCACCGTGGCACTGTAGTTGCCGGGCGTGAGGGTCACGACGACCGCCGAGTCGTTGTTGGCGAGGGCAAACGCGCCGACCTGCGCCGACGAGGCGGTGATGACGGCCGCATCCGCCGATGTGCTCCAGTTGGTGTTGGTCGCCACCTGCGTGCCGCCGCGCGTAAGCGTGAGCGTGGGCTGGGCGAGGACGCCGGGGACGCCGAAGACCGTGAGGCCGGGGCCGACGCCACGGATGAGCACGCGCTTGGAGGTGCCGCCCGGGACGACGAAGCCGGCCGTCAGCTGGTTCTCGGCAGCGCCCGCGGCCGCGCGGGTCGAGATGTTGAGCAGCTTCTGGCCCGGCGCGGGCGCCGAGAGATCGTAAACCTCGACGAGCGCGATGCCGGTCGTGGTCCCGGTGCTGCTGACCTGGGCGCTGTAGGCACCAGGCGGAAGCGTGACGAGGATGGCGGCATCGGTGCCGGCGGCGCCGAGTGCAAACGCGCCCGCCTGCACACCCGCGGCGTCGATCGCGGCGCGGTTGCCGGCGATGCCGGCGTTAACGGCGAGCGACGTATTGCCGCGGAAGAGCTCGATCCGCGGTGTCGCCAGCACACCCGGCACACCGAAGAGACCGAGCGTGGGACCGACGGCGCGGATGAGCACCGGCTTCGACTGCTGGCCGGAGATCACGAAGCCGGCGATGAGGACGTTTTCGGCAGTGCCGACGCGGGCGCGGGTCGAGATGTTGAGCAGGCGCTGGCGCGCGAGCGCGACGTCCGAACCGCCGGAGAGGGCCGAGGCCACGATGAGCCCGGTGGAGCTGCCGGAGATGAGGCCCGCATCCGCGCTGATGTTTTCCACAATGATGGAGCGGCCCGTGGAAACGCTGACCACACCCGCGCCGGTCACCGTGCCTGCGCCGCCATCAAAGACAGCCCCGGCCTGCGCCACGACGTAGGCCAAGCCATTCGGCCCGGCGATCGTGTAGGTGACCGCGCTGTTAGCCGAAGAGCCGGCCTGATAGAAGCCCGCGACCCCAAGCGTGCCGCCGTTGACCGGGGCCACCGTGCCGCTGAGCGCGCCGACGGCGCCGCCGTTCACCTCGCCGGTGACGTTGCCGTTGCTGGCGATAGTGGCGGTGAGGGTGACGGGCTGGAGGGCCGCGGCGCGAGCCGGGCCGCCCGGCTCGCCGACTGCGGCGATGGCGGACTGCGAGAAGGTGAACTGGCCGTTGTCACCCACGATCACGTTGAGGCTCATGATCGGCGCAGAAGAGAAGGGCAGGTAGCTGAGGAAGACGCCGGTGTTGTCGTCACGCACATAAAGTGCCCAGCTGCCGAGGCCCCCACCGTAGGTGCCGAAGTAGGTGCCCGCGTAGCTGCGCGTGATCACGGTCAGCGCAGCGGAAGCCGTGGTGGCGGTGCCGGCGGAGTTGGTGAAGACCACATCGTAAAGCGCCGCGTCGCCGACCTGAGCGTTGGAGAACGCTAGCGTGGGGCCGTTGGCCCCGGGGATGGCGATGCCGTTCTTGCGCCATTGGTAGGCGGGCGTAGGCGCGCCGGTCGCGGCCGCGGTGAACGTGGCCGAGCCGCCGACAAGCACGGTGCGGCCGATGGGGCTGAGCGTCGTCTGCGGCGCCGTGGCCGCGGTGACGAGCGCGAGCGTGGCGGTGGAACTCTGCACGGTCGCGATGCTGTTGGTCACCTGCACATCGTAGTTGCCGACCTCACTGGCGCTGACGGCGCCAATGGCGAAGCTCGTGCCGGTGGCGCCGGCGATGGCGACACCGTTGCGCCGCCACTGGTAGGCGAGCGTGCCGCTGCCGCCGGCGGCCGCGGAGAACGAGACGCTGCCGCCGGCCTGCGCGATCTGCGGCTGGGGCTGGAGGGTGAACTCCGGCGCCGAGTTGACGACGAGCGCCGCGCCCGCCGAGGTGGCGGTGCCGAAGGCATTCGTGACGACGACGGAGTAGACGCCGGAGCTGGCGGCCTGCACACCGGTGAGGTTGAACGAGGAGCTCGTCGCACCCGCGAGGGCGGTGCCGTTGCGCCGCCACTGGTAGGAGAACGGCGCAGTGCCCGTGACACCGACGGAGAACGCCACGCTCTGGCCCGGATCGATCGCGGAGCCGGCAGGCTGCGTGGCGATGGTGGGGGGCAGATTGGCCGGCAGGATGGTGAGGGTGAACGTTTGCGTGACGAGGATGCCGTTGGTCGCCCCAATCGTGAGGGTGAAGGGCGAGCCAGCGGTGTCGGGCGGGTTGCCGCTGAGGACGCCGGTGTTGGAATTGAGCGTGGCCCAGGCCGGCAAGCCGGAGGCGGTGAACGCGACCGGCGTGCCGCTGTCGGTTGTGACCGTGAAGCTGTTGGCCTGGAGCGCGCGGAACGACACGGCGTCCGCACTGGTGATGATGAGCGGGGTCCCGATGGTCAGGGTCGCCGCTTCGGAGACCGCGATCGGGGCGACGCCGTTGGAGACCACGACGCGGAATTGATCACCGACCATCACGAGCGAGACGCCGGAGACGGTGAGGCTCGCGGTCGCGGTGCCGGCATACGACGAGCCATCGCCGATATTGGCGAAGCCGATGGTGTTGGCGGGCTGCCTCTGCCATTGGTAGCTCGACGGCGTCGGCGAACCCGAGGCCGCGACCGTGAAGGTCGCGCTCTGCCCAAGGCCCGCGGCACGGTTGGCGGGCTGGGTCGTGATTTGCGGGGCCGTGGTGGATCCGGTGCGCCGGATCGTATGGTTGCCGGTGTCGGCAATGTAGAGGTTGCCGTTGATGTCCACGACCAGGCCGAAGGGCCGGTTGAAGCGCACGACGCTGCCAATGCCATCAGTGGCCCCGACCGCGGTCGCAAGCCCGGCCAAGGTCGTGACATCGCCGCCGGGCGTGATGCGCCGCAGCGTGTTGTTGATGGTCTCGGAGACGAAGACGTTGCCGCTGGCATCGAGCGCGATGCCGGAAGGGCGGAAGAACGTGGCGGCGGCCCCGTTGCCATCGGCCGAGCCCGGAGAGCCGGCCACATGGCCCGCCAGCGTGGTCACCGCGCCGAAGGGCGTGACCTTGCGGATGGCGTTGTTCAGGGAGTCCGCGACATAGACGTTGCCCGCGCTGTCCAAGGCGACCGATTGGGGATTGTTGAACCGCGCAGTGCTGCCGGTCGCGTTGACAAACCCCGAGAGACCCTGGGTGCCCGCCAGCGTGGAGACGGAGCCCCCGCTAGTGATGCGGCGGATGGCATGGTTGGAGGAGTCGGCAACGTAGATGTTGCCGCCCGCATCCACCGCCAGGCCTCCGGGCAGGAAGAACCGGGCCACGTCGCCCGTGCCGTCGGCGGTGCCACTGCTACCGCTGGAGCCCGCCAGCGTGGTCACATTGCCGCCGGACGAGATGACGCGGATGGTGTGGTTAAACGTATCGGAGACATACACGTTGCCGACCCCATCGACCGCCACGCCACTCGGGGAATTAAACCGCGCCGAGCCGGCGGGCCCATCGACCGCCCCGCGCACGCCGGCGAGGCCGGCGAGGGTCGTGACTACTCCGCTCGGCGTCATCTTGCGGATGATGCTGTTGCCCGAGTCGGCGATGTAGAAATTACCGGAGGTGTCCACGGCAATGGCCGAAGGATTGTTGAAACGGGCGGCCAAGCCCGTGGCGTCGAAAGCGCCGGGGACGGTCGCCTGGCCCGCAAAAAGCGAGATGGTGGTGCCCAGATTGAGCGTGAGGAGGACGGCATTGGAGGGCGTGCTGCCCCCGGCGTTAATCGCCACCAGCCGGATGAGATCGCCGTTCATGCCCGCCGTGGCGGCCGGGATCGTGAGCGTCGTCGTCTGCGTGCCGGAATAGGGCCCACCGTCCGCGAGATCCACGAAGCCGGTGGTGCCGTTCGGCTGGCGCTGCCAGCGGAACGCGGGGTCGGGCGCTCCCGTGGCGTTGGCCGTGAAGGTCACGAGCGCACCGACGTTCGTGGTGACCGCCACCGGCTGGAGCGTGATCACCGGGGCGTTGGCGCTCACGGTGAGGGTGGCGGCGTTGCTCTGGACGACACCGTTGGTGTTGGTCGCCACGGAACGGAACTGATCGCCGTTCATTCCGATGGTCGCATTCGAAACCGAAAGCACATTGCCGGTCGTGCCCGAGTAGGTGGCATCGTCGCTCAAGTCGGAAAACACAAAGCCGCCCACCGGCAGGCGTTGCCAGCGGAGCGTAGGCGTGGGGTTGCCGCTCGCCACGGCGGTGAACAGGCCGGTGTTGCCGATGAGGACCGTCGTGCTCTGCGGCTGCGTCACAAAAGCCGGCACGGCGGAGTTGATGCTCAACGTCGCCGCCGTGCTCGTGACGGTGGCGCCGATGTTCGACGCCACGAGCTGGAACTGGTCGCCGCTCATGGGCGCCGTGACCCCGACGACGGTGAGCGTCCCGGTGGTCGTCCCGGTGTAGGTGCCACCCTCAGAGAGGTTGGAGAAGCCGCCGCCGCCCGCCGGCTGGCGCTGCCACTGGAGGGTGGGGGTGGGATTGCCGCTGGCGGCGGCGGTGAACGAGGCGTTGAGCCCGACATTCACGGCCGTCGAGGACGGGTTGATGACAATCGCCGCCGGGCTCGCGGCGCCCACCGTAAGCGTGAACGCTTGGGTGACCGAGCCCGCGGTGTTCGTCGCCGAGACCGTAAACGAAAACGGCGAGCCGGTGGTGTTGCTGGGCGTGCCGCTGATCGCACCCGTGCTGGTGTTGAGGGAAGCCCAAGGCGGGAAACTCCCGCTCACGAGGCCGAAGGTCGGGGCCGGGGTGCCGCTGGCCGTGAGCGTAAAGGTGCTGCCCACGCCGAGGGAGAAGGTCGCGTTGTTGGCGCTCGTGAAGAGCGGGGCCTGGTTGACGGTCAGCGTGAAGGCTTGGGTCGCCGCCGAGCCGACGCCGTTGCTGGCCTGCAGCGTGATCGGAAACGATCCGCCGGCCGTGGCGGTGCCGGAGATCACGCCGGTCGTGGCATTGAGCGAAACTCCCGAGGGCAGCGATCCGACGGTGATGGAGAACGTCGGCGCCGGCGAGCCGGTCGCCGTGACGGTGAACGTCCCCGCGGAGTTCAGGGTGAAGGTGGCGTTGTTCGCGCTCGTGATGGCCGGCGCGGCGGTCGGCAACGCGCGGCGGATGGTGTGGTTGTTGCCATCCGAGACGTAGAGCGAATTGACCGCGGTGGCCACGACGCCGAAAGGCGTGTTGAAGCGCGCGGCGGACCCAAGGCCATTGGCGTTGCCGACCGATCCCGCGGAGCCCGCGATGGTCGTCACGGTCGCCACCCCGGTCGGGGTCGCAATCTTCCGGATGGTGTGGTTGCCGGAGTCCGCCACATAGAGATCACCGGCGCTGTCGATGGCGATGCCGTTGGGATTGTTGAAGCGGGCGCTCGTGCCGTTGGCGTCGGTGCTCCCCGAGGTGCCGGCCAGGCCGGCGATGGTCGAGAGCACGTGACCGGGGAGCGTAAGGCGGCGGATGGTGTGCCCCTCGCCGCTGCCATCGATCGTGGTCACATAGAGATCCGTGGTGGAGTTGAGCGCGAGGCCGACCGGCTTGAAGCCTGAGGCAATTGTCGTGACCGCGTCGCCCGAGACGTCAATCCGGCGAATGAGGTTGTTGCCTGTGTCCGCCACATAGATGACCGTGCCCCCGGCGTTCACCGCAATGCCCTGCGGATTGTTGAAACGCGAGAGCGCGAGCGTCGAGTTGGCCGAGCCGAAGACGCCCGCCGCACCGGCGACGATCGTCACCACGCCGCTCGTGTCGATCTTGCGGATGACATGGTTGCCCGTGTCGGCCACGTAGGCGTTGCCAGAGCCGTCGACGGCCACGCCGGAAGGACCGCTGAAAACCGTCGTGCCAAAAATCGCCACCGCCCCGGTGGAGATGGTCAGTCTCCGGACCCGATTATTGGCGGAGTCGGCCACGTAAACATAGGTGCCGTCAGCCGCGAGCCCGGCGGGATTGTTGAACCGCGCCAACGTGCCGTCGGCATTGTCGGTTGTGCCGGTGCTGCCGGCCGATCCGGCGGGCGTGGTTACTCCGACTTGGCCGAGAGCCGAGAACGGCAACATCAAACATGCAACGAGACTGGCAAAACGCCTCATCCGGGAGGCGCGATGGGGGGCGGACTGTGCGTAGGCGGTGTGGATGCGATTCATGACGATAGAAATTTCTTCAGAAGCGACTCGATGAAGGGGAGGGGGCTCCAAGGCGACACGCCCCCAGCAGCGAACGGCGGATGTAAAAGCGCAAGACGCGAGTTCGCTGCATAAGTGTCGTCACGGGAGAAAACTCCGAACGGATCCGCAGGCGAAATGTTCCTTCGGATCGCAGGCGCGGCCGGGTCTGCGGCGCTGGCGTGGGCAGGGAGAGCGACACGCGCCGCCTTGCGCATCGATCATGCCATGCCCACGCCGACGGACCGGCGCACTCCGTTTTACGAGGGAAAATCGTCCGCGCACCTCTCGCCGCGCGGCCTGCCGGCCCGCGCGAAATTTCCCCCAAGCGGTGAATGGAACCGCGAACTATTCCCCATTTCGCCGCCCCGCTTCGCCACCAACCCGGCCCCGTCGCGGACGCGGAGCCGCGAAGGCAGCCCCGGGACGCGAGCGCCATTCAGGACTGCTTCGGCGAGGGCCCGGCGGCGCGCTTGAGGGTCCATTTGCCCCGCGTGACGCCCTCGGCGTTGCTGGACTCGTAGACGCCGCTCAAAGTGTCGCCGGCCAGCTCGCCACTGATCTTGCTTTGACCGGAAGCATCCTGGATGCGCCAGTCGAAAACGATCACGACTTTTCCGGCCTCGACCTTCACGCTTTTTATGGACGTCGGCGCACGGGCGCCTTCGAAGACCAACGTCGCCTCGGCCGCCCACATCGCTTTCTCATCGCGCCGTAGCGTCAGCTCTAACCCGCCGGCGGCATCGCCTTCGTCGGCCGACCATCGGCCCGAGAAGGTGCCGGCGACTTCGGCCATGGGAGGAGCTTTTGTCTCCGCGGCACGCAGGAGGGCAAAAGGAAGCAACAGCAGGACGGAAAGCGCGCGCAGAATCATAAGGCAGTCGAAGGGGTGGGCCCAAGAAGCGGTCGGGTGGCACAGCGCGTCAAGCCCTGTGTGCTGCCGCCCGTTCTCACTCGTCCAGCCCGGCCTTGCCGGCTGCCGCCGGCGCGATGCTGCGGTATTTCTCCGGGCGCGCGTGCGTGAATGGCGCAAGCACCCCCTGTAATTTCTTCGCCGCTGCCGCGGCCTCGGTGGCGAGCGCCGCCATCGGCAGCGGACGCTTCTCCTCGGGGTCGGAGGTCGTGTCGTAGAACTCACCCGTGCGGTAGAGCTTGTAGCGCTGCGTCGCCGCAAACTCGCGCGCGGACTTCAAATCGCCGTTGCGCGAATACCACGAGTAATACCACTCGCGCGGCGTGCCCGGCTCGCCGCGGAGCTGGGGCGCGAAGCTGCGACCATCGATCGCGGTCTTGGTCGCCGGCAGACCGGCGGCCGCGAGCAGGGTCGGCAGGAAATCCGTCGAATCGATCAGGTCGGCGTTCACGCGGCCGGCGGGAATTTTTCCCGGCCAGCTCACGATCAGCGGCACGTGCATGCCGGCGGCGGTCATCTTGCCCTTGCCGCCGGGCACCACGCGATCACCCATGCGCGAGGTCACGGACACACCGGTGCCGTTGTCCCCGACAAAAACGAACAACGTGTTCTCTCGCAGGCCGAGTTGCTCAAGGTGCGCGGTGAGCTGGCCGACGTGCTTGTCCGTGTGCGCGACCATGTCGGCGAAATACTTCACATCACGGTTCACGCGCTCGCCGATCGCCTTGGGGTCCCAGCCCGGGCCGCCCGGCACCGGCTGGAAAGGATCGTGCGTGAGGATCATCGGGTAGTAGACGAGCCACGGGCCGTCTTTTTTCCGGCGGATGAAGTCGAGCACCCAGTCCTGCACGAGATCGGGGCCGTATTCGCCGTTGCTGAAGTCGCGCTCGACGCCGTCGTATTCGAGGCCGGGGTTGGCGAAGCGCGGCGGACGGCGCGTGTGTTGCCAGAGGCAGTTTTCGTCGAAGCCGAGTTTCTTCGGCAGCCCGAGGTCGGAGCCGAGCTGCCACTTGCCCGCGATGCCGGTCGCATAGCCCGCGCGGCGGAAGTGGTGCGCAAATGTTTCCGCCTCCGGGTCCATGTTTCCAAAATTGATGTAGTTCCTGATATTGTAGATCCCGGTCATCAGCTGCACACGCGTCGGCGTGCACAGCGGCTGCACGAAGCAGCGCTCGAAGCGCATGCCGTCCGCCGCGAGGCGGTCGATGTGCGGAGTCCGGTAGGAGGTGCCGCCATTGGCGCCCACGCATTCGTAACCGAAATCATCGACGAGGATGACCACGACGTTCGGCTTGGCCGGCGCGGCCGCAATGGCGGCGGAAACAAAACTCACGAGGGCTGACAGCAGGGCGAAGGTTTTCATGGGGCGGCGCCAGCAAGACGCCCCCGTGGCGCGGACGAAACGAAAAAACTCGGCCTTGCAGCCCGCAACCGCGAACCTGCCGGCGTTTCCCGCACCCCGCCATGCGTCTCGCGTTTTTCTTCCTTGCCGCGCTGAGCTCCATCTGGGCCGCGACCAAGCTCACGCCTCACCCCGAGGCCGTGCCCAACACCCACGCACCCGGCGAAGTCGATCGGCCCGAACTCGTGCCGTTCATCGTCGCCGATCCCGCGAGCCTGCCGGGCATCGTGGTCGATGAAACCGCCGCGGTCCTCACCGGCACGTGGCAATACTCCACGCACACGCCGCCCTACGTCGGCCTCGGCTACCTCCACGACCAAGCCAAGGACAAGGGCGCCAAGTCCGCCACGCTCACGCCCGATCTGCCGCGCGCCGGCTGGTATGAGGTGCGCCTCGCGCACTGCTACAATGTCCGCCGCGCCCCCAACACCCCGGTCACCCTCCGTCACGCCGACGGCGAGACCACGCTGCGCATCAACCAGCAGCAGGAGCCGCCGCACGCGCGGCTGTGGCGCACACTCGGAGTTTTCCGTTTCGAGGCCGGCCGCGGGGGTCACGTGCGCCTCGGCACCGCGGGCACCGAGGGAAAATACGTGATCGTCGATGCCGTGCAGTTCCTGCCTGTGGCTGCGCCGGTCAGTGCGCCGCCGGCGACGCCGCGATGAAGTTCGCCGCCTCGTCCGGACTCCCGGTGCCGCGGTATTTCGTGAACTGCGGGTAAGGAAACAGCGGCCGCGCGCGCACCACTTTGCCGGCGGCGTCGCGGGATTCGCCGAGGAGCCGATCGGGCGCCCTGCCCTGCTCCACCCAAGCGATGATGGCCGTCTGCAGCGTCGCCGGGCTCGGGGTTGCGCCCACGCCGCGGAAGCCGTGATCGACGCCCGGCACGAGGAAGAGCCGCGCAAACTCCGCCGCCTTCCCGGCCCCACCCATCCGCTGCTGCACACGCTCGTAGTAGGCGATGGACCCCTGCGGCGGGATGAGCTGGTCGGCCAGCCCGTGCGTGAGGATCACTTTGCCGCCGCGCTCGCGGAAGCGCGTGAGATCGGGATTGTCCGCGCTGAACGTCGGGCCGAAGAGCTCGACGCTTTGGTTCATCAGCAGCTCGAACTCGCCGCGCGTGATCGTCGTCCAGTCCCACTGCGGGTTCTGCACGAGGAAGAACTTCAGCCAATCATGCGCCACCCCGAACGGCTTGCCCGTCAGCGGCGTGCCCTCGGTGCCCGCGAGCGCGAAGAGATTCGAGCCCCGCGTGAGCCCGTGCCACAGCACTCGCCCGCCGTGACCGCGCGGGCCTTCCCAAATTTTCCGCACCACGTCCGCATCGGCCTCCGTGAACGTGTCGTCGCCGATCTTCGTGCCCACGAGCGCGCGCGGATCCCAAGTGCAGCGCATCGGATCATCGATCACGCCGTCACGCACGCCATCGTCGCCGTCGCACGCCGCGATGACGGCGGCGGTGGCGGCGTCGAGCTTGGCCTTGGCGACGAAATGCTTCGCTTCGTTCATCACCACCTGCGGCCAGAACGTCCCCGGCACCATGGCCGCCCAGTTGACCGCGGGACAGCCGGAGACGATGCCGTCGTAGTCCTCGGGGTAGCGCTGTGCCGCCATCAGGCCCTGCCGCCCGCCGGTGGAGCTGCCCACGAAGTAGGCATAGCGCGGCGGCTGGCCGTAAAACGCCGTCGCGAGCGCCTTGCCGGTGATGGCCGCCGCATGGATGCCGAGGTAGGCGTTGTCGCGGATCTCCTGCCAGTTGAGCCGGCCGTTGGCATTCAGCGCATAGGCTCCGCTGCCGCCCTCGTGGCCGGTGTCGGTCGAAGCCGCGGCGAAACCCTGCGCGACCGGGCCGCGCAGACTGCCGGGGTTGCCGCCGGTGAAGCCGCCGCCGCCCGTGCCCATGAAGCGGCCGTTCCAATTTTTCAGGGGCAGCGCGATCCACACCTTCACGCGATCGCCCGCGGGCGGGTGCGTGACGATCGCGGTGATGCGCACCGAGCCCTCCGCTTGATCAACCGTGACCGCCTCGATGGTCGTGTGGGGCAGTGCGACCTTGCGCAGATCCTCGGGCGCACACACGGGCGCGATGTCCGGATAGAGCGGCGCGGGGCGCTGCGCGAAGGCGGTGCCGGCCCATGCGAGCGAGAGGATAAGCAGGGCGAGCGGAGTTTTCATGGGGCGCGGAGGGGAAGCACAGCCAAGCTATTCGATTACACCGGAAAGCCAGCGGAGGACATTCAGCAAAAACTGCGGATTCTGTTTCGCCGCGGGATCGTTCATGCCCATCGGGCGTTTGTCAGGGCCAGCGCGCTGCGCGGAGAACATCGCCGCCTCGCCAAAGACCGCCACGCGGCCGCGGCCGGCTTTCACGAGCGCGCCCTGCGACCAGCCGGACACGTCGGCCCGGGGCGTCTCCGGTGGAAACTGCCACGCGACTTTCGGCTCCAGCGACACACTGCCCCGCGCCAGCACGAAGATCGACACCGCCTCCGGCGGGCCGCGAAACGCGCTGCCCGTGAACGCGACCACCTCGGTGATCGCCTCCGCGGCCGAGCGCCCGCGCACGACCGCGTGATCGGCGAGCGACCCATCGGCGCGGCGGAACACGAGCCGGCTCTTGCCCGCGGCATCCTGCGCGAAGCCGTTGCTGAACGTGAAGCCGAACGCCGCCGCGAGCGCCTCGGCCGCGCCGGGAAACGGCATGTGGTCCGCGATGAGCAACAGCGCGCCACCCTCGCGCACCCAGGCCGCCACCGCCTCGATCTCGGCGGGCGTGAAGGCGGACGGCGTGGGCAGCGACCAGGTGCCGGAGGCGTTGCGCGGGTGCAGGGCGTTCGCGATCACGAGCACGCGGAGATCACGCAGCGCGGACGCAGAGAATTTTTCCGTCGCCGCCCGCACGACGAAACCGTCGCGGCGCGCGAGATTGGCGAAAGCCACATAGCGCCCCGTCGCCGTGTGAAAATTGCCGTGCGCCTCGTCGATTGCGACGACCGGGCCGCGGCCCTCGGCGAAGGCGGGCGACGCAATGGGCGGCGCAAACGCCGTGTCCGCGATCTGCTGCGCACGGGCGGCGACAACCCCGAAGATCACGGACGCGAGCAAAGCTCCGATCGCTCGCGTAGCGGCGGGCGTCCCGGCCCGCCGAAGTAGGGCGGGTCTGTGACCCGCCCTTTCGCGCGTTGAGTGCTCGCCACCGAGGGCGGGTCGAAGACCCGCCCTACTTTCCAAACCTCGGCGGGCAGGGACGCCCGCCGCTACCTCTGAGCCGCGCCCGCTCATTTGAATTTTTCCATCCAAGCCGTCTGCGGCCACGGGCCCCCGGCGTTGGCCTGCGGCGCACCCGGCGTGCTGCGCCCGCGCTCAATGAGTTCCCGCATCGCGCGACCGAGCCGCTGCACGACCTCCCGGTGGACGGCGGCGAGGTTCTTCGTCTCCGCCGGATCGGCCGCGAGATCGTAGAGCTGAAAGGGCGGGAGCTTCGAGAGATCGGCCTTGGGGACCGGGAGCCATTGCGACGGCGTGGCGGTGGGCGCGCTCCAGCCGCCGGAGCCAGGGTGGAGGATGAGTTTCCATTTCCCGTCGCGAATCGCGAATTCGCCGTCGGCGCTGTGGTTCACGAGCGAGGCGGCGCGCGGGGCGTTTTGCCCGCGAAGCAGCCCCAGAAAACTCACGCTGTCTTCGGCGGTGTCGGCAGGGAGCTTGGCACCGAGGATTTCCGCGCACGTCGCAAACAGATCGAGCTGGCCGATGGTCTCGGCGCAACGTGTGCCGGCAGGCGTGACGCCCGGCCAGCGGGCGAGAAACGGCACGCGGTGGCCGCCCTCGAAGACGTCGGCCTTGTAGCCACGGAAGCCGGCGCTCGGGTCGTGGCCGATTTTCTTCAAAGCCTCAAGGCCGCCGGGCGGCGCGAAGCCGTTGTCGGCGGTGAAAATCACGAGCGTGTTCGACGCGAGGCCGTGCCGATCCAGCGCGGCGAGCAGGCGGCCGATGTCGGCATCGACCTGCGCGACAAAGTCGCCGTAGGGCGTGGTGCGCGTGAGGCCGTCGAATTTTCCGGTCGGCAGCACCGGGGTGTGCGGGGAGGCGAGCGGCACATAGAGGAAGAACGGCCGGCCGTCGCGGGCCGCGGCGTGGGCGTCGATGAAGGCGATGCTCTCATCCGTGAACCGCGTTTGCACGTCCTCCATCTTGAAGTCCGCCGCGATCGGACCGCCGCGCCAGAGCTTCGGCGCCGGGCTGTCGCCGATGGTGCCGGTCGGCACGCTCGTCGCGCGGTCGTCGCGCAGCCACACGTAGGGAGGCATGTCGAGCGAGGCGCTGATGCCGAAGAACCGCTCGAAGCCGTGCGCGCGCGGGCCGTTGGCAAAAGGCTTCGTAAAATCCACGTCCTCGGGCTGCGGACCGGTCTTCGCCCAATCAAGGCCGAGGTGCCATTTGCCCACGGCCGCCGTTGCGTAGCCTTGGCGGCGCAAAAATTCCGCCACCGTCACGCGGCCCGGTTCGAGCAGCGCGGGGCTGTAGCCTTGGAGCACGCCTTTCTTCATTTTCGAGCGCCATGAGTAGCGGCCCGTGAGCAGTGTGTAGCGGCTCGGGGTGCAGACCCCGGAGGCGGAGTGCGCATCGGTGAACGCCATGCCCTCGCGCGCGAGCCGGTCAAGGTGCGGCGTTTTCCAGGCGGACTGGGGATTGAGCGCCGACACATCGCCCACGCCCATGTCGTCGGCGAGGATGTAGAGGATGTTGGGCTTGGTCGCGGGCGCGGAGGACAGGGCCGTGGCGCCGACGAGCAGCGCGGACAGGGCGAGGAGTGTCTTCATGTCAGCCGATATTGAGGGTGAACTCGCACGGGGTCGTGCCGGTGAGATAGACGCTTTGGCCATCCCATTTGGGCAACGCGCCGCGCACCTGCGCGTAGGTATGCTCGGCGAGTCCGGGCCCAAACTCGATGGCGTCGCTGCCGGAGACGTAGCGGCCCTTGGCGCCGCGCAGGAGATAGGCGTCCTTCGTGTCGGGCAGCGGCTCGACGCCCTCGAGTTTCCCGCCGTGCCGAAACGCCAGCTCGACCGCCACCGGCACAAACGCCGTGCCGCGGATCGCGATCGAGAGGGCGAAGCGGCCGGCTGTTTCCGTCACGGTCACGGTCGTCTCGAGCGTCTGAATCTCGCTGCGCGCGCGCTTGGCGCGGCTGTCGTTGGCGAGCGTGCCGTTGGGCGCCATGCGCGTGTGCTCGCCGTCCGCGATCTGCGCGGCGGTGAGCGGCTGGAAATACGGCCCCTCGAGTTGCTGGCGCAAAATGTAGCGGCCGCCGCTCACCTCGAGCGCCTCGCCCACGAACTGGCCCTTTCCGAAGAACGCGCTCGCGAGCCGCACCGCCCCGAGCGCCGCGCTGCCGCGGCGGAAAGAGAAAAACGCCGGGTTCATTGCGAGCACGGTGCCGCTGGCCGATCCCCGCCGGATGCGTGCGAGCGCCGAGTGCGCGAAGACCTTGGCGTAATCCGTCGGCAGCGGCGCGCTCGGCGGCAGCGGCCGGCTGAACTCCGGCTCAAGCAGGAAAGTCATCAGCTCCCCCACCCGCCCCTGTGTCTCCGCCTCGATCTGGCGGCACATCGCGGCGAAGCGGCCGTTGCCATCGCGTAGCGCAAGCGTGCGGTAGGAAAAATAATAGCGGTGCATCGTGCCCCGCTGGTCCCGGTCCTGCCGGCGCGAGGCCTCGGTCACGACCTCACCGTCGGGGTGGACGTAGTAGAGCGTCATCTCGAGATTCTTGCGCACGGGCTCGTAAAGCTCGGGCCGGTTCAGCAACCGCGCGACGTTGATGAGCGCCCGATCCACGATGGGCGAATAGACCGTGGTGCTCTTCTCCGTGTATTGCCCATCGGGATCGAGATCGATGCCCTCGGCGAGCCACTGGTCCACGCGGGCGACGTAGCGCTTGTCGGGGAAAAGGGAATTCACCCACGCGAGCGCCGCGCACACGACCCAGCGGTGGTTGGGCGTGTGGATGCCGCCGGCCACGAGCGCCTCGCCGCCGCGGGTGATGAATTTCCCCAGCTCTCCCGCCACCGCCGCGACCGCCGGCACGGGGCTCGCGCGCAGGAGCGTGCACGCGGGACACGCGCCCTCGAGGATGAACGCGAGATCGGGTGTCGAGTGGAAATTGGTCGCGTAGTAATCGACCGTCCCGTCCGCATGCTGCGCGGCGAGCATGTAGCGGATGCCCGCGCGCATCGGCTCGACCAGTTCCGTGGAACGATGGTAACGCGAGCCCGGCGCGCACGACGCCGCGGCGAGCGCCGAGACAAAACCGCTCGTGCCCGCGACCGTGTGGATGCCGTTGGCGTCGGGCATCCCGCCGATCCAGCGGTGGCCGGCGCGCTTTTCCTGCTTCGCGAGGAGCGCAGGGATTTGCGCGTCGTTGGCGGCGATGGCGTCGCGGAGGAGTTTGCCGGCCTCGGCGGAGCTTTCTGCTGCCGTCAGACGCGGCGCGAGCGCGGCCAACGCCGCGACGGCGCCGGTGGAGAGGAGAAAATCACGGCGGGGAAGCAGGGTGGGCATTGCGGTAGCAAAACGATCTTCCTCCTCACGGCGCGAGCGCGGAATGGATCGAGGTGGGGCCGGCTCTCCGCAGCCGGCCTGGGCTGTAAGGCGATTCGCCGGCTGGAACTCAGGCCCGCTCGGAGAGCGGGCCCCACCCTCGACACTTATCTAAACTTGTCCCGCATCGCCTGGATGCCGGGGATCTTTGCCGTCAGGTGCTCATGCGTCGGCTCGAAGGCCTGCACGAGCCCGCGGTGCCGCGCGCCGACGAGGATGGTGAAGATGTAGCCTTCGTGCCCCGGCGCGCGCAGCGTCGGGTGATAGCCGCGGTCGATGCAAAAGGTGTCGCCGTGCCGCGTCATCACGACCTCGGGCTCCGCGCCGCCGCCGTCGGCCGCGTAGCAGAACTGCGCGCCGAAGCCGTTTTCCGGCCGGTAGCGGTAATGGTAGAGTTCCTCGTGGTTGGTCTCGTCGGGCAGGCGGTCGGTGTCGTGCTTGTGCGGCGGGTAGCCCGACCAGCAGCCGGCGTCGCCGTAGAGTTCGCTCACGAGCAGGTTGCCCGCGCGGCCCGCGCCATTCTGCCCGAGGATGTGAAAAATCCGCCGCCGCGAATGCGTGTCGTGCGAGCCGACCTCCACCATCTCGACCTCCTCCGGCGTGATGCGGAACGGCGCAAACGGCGTCGAGCACACGCCGCCCGCGACCGCGACCTCGGTGCCGTCGCGCACCGCGCGCACCGTCACGCGCGGACAAGTCCCGCAATAAACCGAGTCCGCCGGCCCGTCCCAGATATCCGCGCGGCGCCCGACGTTCTTGAATTCCTGCGCGCACGCCGCGATGTCCGCGCGCCCCGTGAGCACGACGCAGAGCAGCTCGCAGCTCGGCACATCAAGCGTGACCGACTCGCCGGCGCGCAGCCGCAGGAGATTGAAATAGCAGAGCCGCGTGATCGCGCCGTCGCCGGGGGCGACGATGGGCTGGTTGCGGTTGTCACGGGCACGGAGGAGGCGGGGCATGGAGTTCAAAAGCGAGTCACTTAAGCTGATAAATTCGGCAGTTGTTCTCTTCGGGAACCAAACCAAACACCGCTCCGCGCGGGCTTGTTTCGGGAGGAATGACAAACCAGATTTCGTCAAAAAACGCCGACGAGACGCGAGGAAATCGGCCAAGGAATTTCGCGCCTTCTCCGCCGGCAATAGCCGGTTCATCGGAGTAAATGAGCAATGTTTTGGAGAAAAACGGG
Organism: Opitutaceae bacterium; assembly: GCA_030693515.1. GTDB lineage: Bacteria > Verrucomicrobiota > Verrucomicrobiia > Opitutales > Opitutaceae > ER46. Next base: position 4,167 of record JAUYAK010000083.1, on the reverse strand, counting down.
CCGTTCCTAAACGGCTTGCCATCCTTTTTTCCGATTCGCTCAACGATCAAACGGGAAAGCTCAGTCTCCTCATATTCCTTCCAATCCAAGGATTGGTGTTTGATGTGCGCGGCAAGTGTTGAGTGATCCACCAACTCGGTAACTTCCAAACCATGTCGGCAGGACTCGTGATCGACTAATATGACATCCGGCGGATCAAGCGGAGGAGCCAAAAACTCCATGGTCGTAAAACGCTCTTCTCCATTTCCATATCGGGCATGAAGCCAATCGAGAACGACCCCACATTCGGTGCCCGGCTTGTCATCACCGAAGTGAAAATAGTCAGCGTAACCCCGCTTCCTCCGAAGGATGTCGGCAATTTCTTTTGAGAATTCGGTCTTCATTCTTCGCGCCTTCGCTCACTCAAACCGCTCCAACCGCCCCGCCACATCCGCCCGCAGCTTCTCGATATGGCCCAGCGTGAAGTCGCGCACGCTCAGCGTGTCATCGCGCACGAGCGGCGTGAGGTCCATCGCGAACGAGACGGCCGTCGCCGTGTCGGTCGCATGGGAGGCGAAGAAGGTGGCGTTGGCCACGCGGCGGCCGAGGGCGGCGAGGTCGTAGCGTTTGCCGCCGGCGATCTGCGAGTCGAAGACCGCGACGAGGTCGCGCGCGAGGTCGGGGTGCGGGCTCGCGTCCATCGCGACCTTGTCGGCATCGGCCAGCCAGTCGAGGTCGCGCCAGCCCTCGATGCCGAGCACGCGGCGCGGGCGGCGCGCGGCGGGCAGCGCGCGGATCGCCTCAAGGCAGCGGAGGAAACAGGCGACGTGCGTGTCGTGCTTGTCGGCGGGTTGGTGGAGATAGACGGTCTCAAGCGCCGGCCCGCAGCCGCCGAAGATCGCGGCGAGATCGGCGGCGACGCCGGGGTGGCCGGATTGCTTCACGTCTCCGCTCGGGTGCGCGAGCTGGAGCTGGAGGTTGTATCGCCCGATCTCGGCGGCGCGGCGCTGCTCCTCGCGGCGGACAATCTGCATCTCGGCGTCGGTGGTCTGGGCGTAGCGGCCGGTGCGGGCGGAGCCGGCGCCGTTGGTCATCACGACGCCGGTGAAAAACTTGCCCGCGCGGCCGTAGCATTCGGCGACGCCGGGGTAGGCGTTGATCTCGATGTCGTCCTGGTGGGCGATCACGCAGAGGTTCGTGGTGCGCGCGAGCGCGGCGGCGGGCGTGAGGCCGGGCTGCGCGTGGGGGAGAAAGATGTCGGCTTCGGGGCGGGAGAGCTTCATGGCGAGACGGAGTTCAACCACAGAGACACAGCGGCACGGAGAAGAGAAACAGGAAGTGCGACCTTTGACGGCTCACGCCCATAGCTTCGCCGGATAAAGTCCTCGCGCCACCAACTCCGCGATCGCCGCCTCCACGCGCGGCTTGTCCTCGCGATACGTGACGCCAAACCACGCGCTCTCCGTCGGCAGCACGCGCACGCGCGCCTCGCCGCGCTCGATCATCGTCGAGACGGAGGCGGGGAGGTAGAACTCGGCCTTCGGCTCCGCGCCGCGCGCCGCAAGGAACTCCCGGAACTGCGCGTCGAGCCCCGCGAACAGCGCCGGGGTGAAACCCCAACAGTTCATCGAAACCACTTCGTCGCCGGAAAATTTCCGGCCCGCGCCCACTTCGGCCGGGGCGATACCCGTGTGCTCGACGATGGAGCGCAGCGCGCCGTCGCGGCCCGTCGCGCAGACCCCACGCGATACGAGGCCGTGTTCCGAGAGGGTGTTGGCCAGCCGGAAGCCGACCATGGCAAACTCGCCGCCCCGCGCCGCGCCGAGGAAGCGCGCGAGCTGCGCCAACGAGTCCGCGCCATAGAAATCGTCGGCGTTGATCACGGCGAAGTTTCCGCCGAGGGCGTCGCGCGCGCACCAGACCGCGTGGCCCGTGCCCCAGGGCTTCTCGCGCCCGGCGGGCACCGTGAAGCCCGCGGGCAGCGCGTCCAGCGACTGGAACACGTAGTCCACCGCGATGCGTCCCGCGTAGCGCGCGCCAATTTTTGCCCGGAAGAGCGCCTCGAAATCGCGACGGATCACGAAGACCACGCGCGTGAAGCCCGCCCGCACGGCATCGAACACCGCATAGTCCAGCACCGTCTCCCCGCCCGGCCCGACCGGATCGATTTGCTTCAGGCCGCCGTAGCGGGAGCCCATGCCGGCGGCGAGGACGACGAGTGTGAGGGACATGCGCCGCGAGAAAAAGCCGGGCCCTGCGCCGCGGTCAAGGAACGCCGCGCCGGCCGGGCCATTTTCCACCGGCGCTAGAAGCGCTTCGTGAAACCGAGTTCCGCGCGCGTGAAATCCCGGCCGTGATCCAAGCCCTGCCCGCCGCCGTTCACCACGTCCAGGTGCAGATAGCCGCCTGCGAGATGGAGCAGCGGCATCTGCCAGGCCGGCTTCGTCCGCCGCGCCGCGCGCTCGACGGGCGCGAAATGCAGTAGCCGCAGCGCCGGCGGCGGCGAAATCTCGTTTGCGCTGGGCGCCACTGATTTCACGAGAAAACGTTTCATCATGACCACGCCGTCAGCCGTCACCGTCGGTGATCCTCCCGCTTCGTCCGCTGCCGCAGTGGGCGCGGGCGTGACCGCCACCAGCGCGAGAATCGCCTCGTTGAGCTGCGCACGCATCCGCGACGGCGCGCGGTTCGCAACGGGCTCCGCGCTCTCCTTTGCCACCGGGCGGGGCGCAAAGATCGGCGGCAGCTCCGCCGTCTGGGCCTGGATCGGCCCAATCGCGGATATCAGGCAAAACGCGAGGGGCAGGGCGCGCGGGACGACGGACATGGCAGGCACGCGGTATGAACCGCGGCGGCCGGATTCGTTCCTAAATTTCAGCCGCCCCAGAGTTTCTTCTGCCCGTCGGCAAACCGCCCGATGATCGGGCCGTGCATCACATGGCGGCCGGCCGCGATGCGCTGGCGCCCGCCGATCCACACGTCGCGAATCGCACGACGCTCGAAGCCAAAGACAAGCGCCGCCAAGAGTGACGCCGCGTCGGCCCCCGCGATCGAGGGGTCGTGCAGGTTCACGGTGAAAAAATCCGCCGGCCGCCCCACCTCCAGCGCGCCGCCGGTGGCGCCGAGGCTGCGCGCCCCGCCGACCGTCGCCGCATGAAAGAGCGCCGGCGCCGCCAGCGCACTGCGCCGCCCGGTCGCGCCGCGCAGGAGCAGCTCAAGCAGCCGGGCCTCGCCGATGAGGTCGGTGCGCGCGTGCGTGTCGGTGCCGAGCGCCACGCCCGCGCCGGCCGCGAGCAGTTTCTCCACGGGCGCGACGCCCTGCCCCGCCGCCAGCGAGCCGCCGGGGCACGCGCACACCAGCGCGCGCGCGGTGCCGAGCAGTTTCACTTCCTCGTCACCCAACTGCCCCGCATCGACGGCCGTGAAGCGCTTGTCGAGAAATCCCAACTCAGCGAGTTCAGCCAAGGGCGTGCGGCCCGCGGCCGTCGCCACCGCCACGTGCGCATGCAGCCGCAGGCGCTGCGCCCTCGCGTGGCCCGCGATTGCCTTGAGCTGATCCGGCGGCAGCGCGCCGAGCGCATGCACGCCCGCGCCGAGCCAGACCTCGTCGGCGAGATAGTTTTTCTCCACCACGCCGCGCAACGCCTCCATCTCGCGCACCCACGCCTCGGCCCCCGCGTGGCGGCAGCGCCCGGGCACGGTGTCCTCGCAGGCGGTGTTGAGCAGGGCGATGCGCAGACCCACTTCGTGCGCCGCGCGGATGATCTCGGCCACCAGGTGGTGCGGCTCCGGCCACGGCGAGCCATCGGGCCGCGCGCGGAGAAAATGGAATTCGCCCACGCACGTGATGCCGGCGGTGAGCATTTCGAGAAACACCATCCGGGCCGTGTCGAAGACCTCCTCGTCACCGAGCCCCGCCAAGGCGCGATCGAGCGACTCGGCCCGGCCGCGCAGCGCGCGGTGCCAGGCGTGCGAGTGGGCGTTGACGAGCCCGGGCAGCGCGGCCTGCCCCTCCAGCCGGCGGGCCGCCGTGAGATCGGCGGGTTCGCGCGAGAATCGCGTGAGACGCCCGTTCGCATCGGCAAAAAACGCGAGGCCGCTCTCAAATTTTTCCCCAGTGTAAACCAAATCCGGCAGCCAGCCGCCCTCGCGCGAGCCGTGCGGCACGCCGGCCTGCGCCACCGCCGC
>JAUYAK010000079.1 GCA_030693515.1 Opitutaceae bacterium | reverse complement strand
GCCCGCCCGTTCAGGACGCTCGCCAAACCTCGGCGGGCAGGGACGCCCGCCGCTACCCATGACCGCCGGCTTTCATGACATGAACGCCCCCGTCCTCCGCCTCACCGGCCTTTTCAAATCCTTCGGTGCGACCCGCGCGTTGGGCGGCGTTTCCCTCGCGATCGAGCCCGGCGAAGTCCACGCCCTCATCGGCGAAAACGGCGCGGGTAAAAGCACGCTGATGAAGATCCTCAGCGGCGCGCACACCGCTGACGCCGGCACGATGGAACTCGCCGGCCGCCCCTACGCCCCGTCCGATCCCCATGATGCGCGCCGACAGGGCGTCGCGATGATCTACCAGGAGCTCAATCTCGCGCTGCATCTCACCGCGCAGGAAAATATACTGCTTGGCGCCGAGTCCGCCCGCGCCGGCTGGATTGACCGCACCGCCTCGCGCGCCCGCGCCCGTGCGGCGCTCGCGCAGCTCGGCCACGAGTCGCTGGATCTTGATCGACCTGTGGGCGCGTATTCCATCGCCACGCAGCAAATCATCGAAATCGCGCGCGCGCTCCTCACCCAGCCCAAGGTGCTCATCATGGACGAGCCCACGAGCAGCCTCACGCAGGCTGACACCGAGAAGCTCTTCGCCGCCATCGGCCGCCTCCGCGCGCAGGGTGTGAGCATCATCTATATCAGCCACTTTCTTGAGGAGTGCCGCCGCATCGCGGACCGCTACACGGTGCTCAAGGACGGCGAGACCGTCGGTCGCGGCGAAATGAAAACCGCCACGCTCGACGGCATTGTCACCCTCATGACCGGCCGCGAGGTCAAGGACCTCTATCCCCGCGCCGCGCACGCGCCCGGCGCCGTCGTGCTCGAGGTGCGCGCCGTCGCCAGCGCCCCGCGCCTGCGCCGCGCCACGCTTCAGCTCCGCGCCGGCGAGATCTTCGGCCTCGCCGGCCTGATCGGCGCGGGCCGCACCGATCTGCTCCGCGCGATCTTCGCGCTCGACGGCCTCGATGCTGGAGAGGTGGCCATCGTGGGCCCGCCCGCCACCGCGGCGACGCCGCGCGCACGCTGGGCGCAGGGCGTCGGCTTCCTGAGCGAGAACCGCAAGGAGGAGGGCCTCATGCTCACGCAGTCCATCACGGACAACCTCACGCTCACCAACTCCGCCGCCTTCGGCCGCTTCGGCTGGATCGATGCCCGCCGCCAGCGCGCCGCCGCGCAGCGCTGGGTGGACGAACTGCGCGTGAAATGCCGCGATGCCGCGCAGCCCATCAGCCAGCTCTCCGGCGGCAACCAGCAGAAAGTCGCGCTCGCGCGCCTGCTCGAGCACCCCGCGCGGATTTTTCTGCTCGATGAACCGACGCGCGGCATCGACGTCGGCAGCAAGGCCCAGATCTACGAACTCATCGGCCGGCTCGCCGCCGCCGGCAAAGCCGTGGTCGTCGTCAGCAGCTACCTGCCCGAGCTGCTCGGCCTCTGCGACACCATCGGCGTGATGTGCCGCGGTGAACTCGCCGCCGTGCGCTCGCGCACCGAGTGGACGGAGGCTGAGATCATGCGCGTCGCGACGGGCAGCGTGGTCGACTCTGACGTAGCTCCTTCAGCATGAAGCCCACCGTTCGTAGTCTTCTCGCCAAAGGCGGTCCGTTTCTCGGACTGATCGTCGTCGTCGTCCTGTTTTCCATCCCCAGCGAGACGCGGGAGTTCTTTCTCTCCTACCACAATTTCAAGACCATCTTCACGCAGACCGTGATCGTCGCCATTGGCGCCCTCGGCATGACCATGATTATCGTCAGCGGTGGCATCGATCTCTCGGTGGGGTCGAGCATCGCGTTTACGAGCGTGGTCGGCGCGCTGCTCCTGCAAAAGGGGTGGGGACCGGTGGCGGTGGTGATCGCGATGATCGGGGCGGGCGGACTGGTTGGCTTGGTCAACGGCGCGGCCATCGCGGCGCTGCGGCTCGTGCCATTCATCATCACGCTCGGCGCGCTCGGCGTGTGGCGCGGATCGGCCAAATGGCTCGGCGACAACCAGACGGTCAACTACGAGGCGTCGCCGATCAATGGCTGGATGACCACGGCGGATCCGTTCAGCTACGCGCTGCCGGTGGGCGTATGGGTGGCGCTCGGGCTGGCCGTCGTGACGGCTGTTCTCTTGCGCAACACCGTGTTTGGCCGGCACGTCTTTGCGCTGGGCTCCAACGAGTCCACCGCGCGGCTTTGCGGCGTTCCGACCACGCGGCTCAAAGTGGGCATCTACGCGCTGGCCGGCTGCTTCTTCGGTCTCGCCGGAGTTTTTCAACTCTCGCGCCTGCGCCAAGGCGATCCCACGGTCGCCGTCGGCCTCGAGCTCGACATCATCGCCTCCGTAATCATCGGCGGCGCGAGCCTGAGCGGCGGCATCGGCACCGTGCTCGGTTCGATGATCGGCGCTCTCATCATGGCGGTGCTGCGCAACGGCTCCCAGCAGATGGGCTGGCCCACCTATTTTCAGGAAATCATCATCGGCCTCGTGATCATTGTGGCGGTGCTGGTCGATCGCCTGCGGCAGGGGAAACAGGCGTGAAGACCACGCGTGTCACGCTGCAATACGGGCGCACCGGGTTGCCGGTGGAATTGCCCTCGGCCAACGTCACGCTCGTCGAGCCGCGCTTTGTGCCGGGCATCGCCGACGAGGCCGCCGCCTTCCGCGCCGCGTTGCGCGCGCCCATCGGCCGCCCGCCGCTGCGCGAGACGGTGCGCGCGACCGATCGGGTGGCGATTGCGATTCCGGATCACACGCGGCCGCTGCCGCGCGAGCGTCTGTTGCCGTGGCTGTTCGAGGAACTCGCGCACGTGCCGGCGGAGAATTTCACGATCATCAACGGCACCGGCTCGCACCGCGCCAACACGCCCGAGGAGCTGCGGCAGATGGTGGGCGACGCCGTTTTCGGCCGCTATCGGATCATCAATCACGATTCGCGCGATCCGGCGACGCTCGCACGCGCGGGCACGACGGCGGACGGCCGCCCGGTGTGGTTCAACCGCGCCTACGTCGAGGCCGACCGCCGCATCGTGATGGGCTTCATCGAGCCGCACTTCATGGCCGGGTTTTCCGGCGGCTACAAAGGCGTCTTCCCGGCTGTCGCCGACCTGGAGTCGATCAAGCACTACCACCGGGCGCAGGTGATCGCCGATCCGCGGAGCACGTGGGGCGTGCTGGCCGGCAACCCCACGCAGGCGCAGGTCCGCGCCAATGGCGCCCTGCTGCCCGTGGACCTGCTCGTCAACGTGACGCAGAACCGCCGCCGCGAGATCACGGGCTTCTTCTGCGGCGAGCCGCTCGCGGCGCACGACGCGGGCTGCGCCTTTGCGAAGCAGACGGCGATGGTCGCGTGCCCGCAGGCGTTCCCGATTGTGATCACGTCGAACAGCGGCTTTCCGCTCGATCAGAACCTCTACCAGACGGTGAAGGGCATGTCGGCCGCCGCGCAGATCGTGGCGGAAGGCGGCCTCATTCTCGCCGCCGCGGAGTGCGGCGACGGTTTTCCCGATCACGGGAGCTTCAAGAATTTCCTCTTCTCGCACGCCTCCGCGCAGGCGATGCTCGACACCATCAACCACGCGACGACGCCCATCGAGGATCAGTGGCAGGTGCAGCTCCTCGCGTTGATTCTCGTGCGCGCCCGCGTGGGCGTGCATTCGCGGATGGCCCCGGCGGAAATCCGTCGGGCCCACCTCGAACCCGTGGCCGACCTCGCCGCGTGTGTGGCCGAGGAGCTGAAACGCCTCGGCCGCGATGCCCCCATCGCCGTGCTGCCCGAGGGGCCGATGACGATTCCGTATTTGGGGTAGAGCCGACTGCAGGCAGGTTGTGCGGACCTGCAATATGCGAAAGGTGAGCCTGGGCGCATTGCATATTGCCCGCCGGTGTTGGAGGGCTGGCGCGGCATCTTGTCCCTAAGCGCTCACATGACATCGGTTTGCATGCGGAATTCCGCCATGGCACCGCACCTGCGATCCATACGCCGCACAACACTTCCAGCTCCATCAACCGCAACCACCGAACTCACCCTCACCATGCTCGAAGCAATCGCCATTATCCTGGTTCTTATGTGGCTGCTCGGAATGGTCTCCTCCTACACCATCGGGGGTTACATCCATCTCCTCCTCCTCATCGCGTTGATCGCGGTGATTCTTCGGCTCATCCGCGGTCGCAACCCTCTCCGGTGAGGAGTTCGAGCCGCTCACACGTTTACGTTCACTCTACGGCTCACTCTCTCGTCCTCCGTTCTCCGCCTTCCCGTCGCAGCTCAACCATAACCATCCCACCCTCATGTCCCGTATTCCCTCCATCGCCTTCCTCATCGTCGGTGTCATCCTGCTCGTGTTCGGGCTCAATGCCGCCGACTCCGTCAGCTCCGAGGTGAGCAACGCCCTCACCGGTGCGCCAACCAACAAGAGCATCTGGCTGATCGTCCTCGGCGCCGTCGGTATTCTGGCCGGCGGAGCCGGCCTCGCCTTCGGTCGCAAACCCTGAAGGAAGGCACCGCCTCTTTTAGTCTGTCCATCCTCCTCACCCGCAGCCCTCAACCTCCATCCATCCTCATGTCCAAATCCACAACCAAGTCCCGCGCTCAGGCTGACACCACCACCGACAATCTCCATGACCTTTTGCGCGAGGCCGAAATGGCCCTTAGCGAAGCCGGCGATCAGGCCTCCGACAAAGTCGTCGCCTTGCGCGACCGTCTCCGCGATGCGCTCGCCGAAGGCAAAGACGTCATGAAGGACATCGCCTCCACCGCGCGCCGCCAGGCCGCGCAGGCCGACGAAGTCATCCGCGCCAATCCCTACGCCGCCATCGGCGTGGCCACCGGCCTGGGCCTGCTGGCCGGCTATCTGATTTCGCGGAGTTGCTGCACTCGCAACTGATCGACGGCCGCGCACGGGTTGGGTTGTCTCAGCCCAAGTCCACTTGCCTAACCCATCACTGCTCCACTGCGTGATTCAAAGTCTGAGTCATGCGGTGGAGCGGCGGTGGTTCTCTTGGAAGCTGCTGATCGCTTCCCGCTTTAATCATGAATGCCCCCTCCACTGAGCTTCTCACATCCGTCCTCGGTCCCGCCTCCCGCATTGTCATCGAAGGTTTGGCGCACCGGGGCGAACTCGCGACGCTGGAACTGGCCGAGGCGCGCGATCACGCGGCGAAATCCGCCGCGGTGATGCTGGGCGCCACGGCGTGCGCACTGCTCACCGGGTTTGCCGGCACCTTCGCAATCGCCGCCCTGGTGTGGCAACGCGAGGACCGCGGTCTCATCCTCGGACTGGTGACGCTAGCCTACGCGCTCGGTGCGGCGGGCCTTGGCTTGCTCGCCGCGCGCCGGCTCCGCGCGTGGCGTCCGCTGGCCGAGACGCGCCACCAGCTTGGGGAAGACTGCGCCTGCGTGCGGGACATGCTTCCGGCTGCCAAACCATGAACGCCGCCGCCCCGCTGACCCTCGAGGAACGCCGTCGCCGGCTCGCTCTCATCTGCGAACTTGATCGGCTCCACCTCCGCCTCGCGCTTCGGCCGGCCGCCCGCGGCTCCGGAGCGGTGCTCGGCGGGGTGCCGCTCTCGGTGCTCAACAAGGCGTTTTCCTTCGCCCAGTTTCTGCCGGGTAAAATCGGCCGCTGGGCGCGTGGCGCCGCGTTGGGGGCGGACTTCATCAATCTGCTCAATCCCTTCTCGCGCTGAGGCGCGCTCCCCACCCATGCACATCCGTTTCGGCTTCGACATCGCCTACGATTTTCCCGTCCCGACGTCGGTCGTGCTCATGCTGCACCTGCGGCCCGAGCTGACGCCATGTCTGGCGGTCCCGGAGGAGTTCAAAATATTCCCCAAAGTGCCGGTCCGGACTTTCCGCGACGATTTTGGCAATCACTGCACGCGGCTCTTGGCCCCGGCTGGGCTGCTGGAGCTGCGCAGCGAGGGCCTCATCCGCCGGGGGGATCTGCCGGAGCGGATCGAGGCCGGGGCCGCCGAGGTGCCGGTGATGGCGCTGCCGTCCTCGGTGCTGCCGTTCCTGCTGCCCAGCCGCTATTGCGAAGTGGACCTGCTGGGCGAGTTCGCCTGGTCTCGCTTTGGCGCGGTGAAGCCCGGTTGGTCACGCGTGCAGGCGGTGAGCGACTGGGTGCATAGCCATCTGCGCTTCGATTACGCGCAGGCCCGCCTCACGCGCACGGCGGCGCAGGCCTACGAGGAGCGCACCGGCGTATGCCGCGATTTCACCCACCTCGCGATCACGCTGTGCCGTTGTCTTAACATTCCGGCGCGCTACGTCACGGGTTACCTCGGCGACATCGGCGTGCCGCCCGATCCGGCGCCGATGGATTTCAGCGCGTGGATGGAGGTCTATCTCGACTCGCGCTGGCACATCTTCGACGTGCGGCACAACGCGCGCCGCATCGGCCACCTCACCATGGCCCGCGGCCGCGATGCCGCCGATGTCGCGTTTACCACGAGCTTCGGTCCGCACCTGCTGCGGCACTTTCGCGTCGTGACACTCGAGGAATCTCTCCCGGCGGTCGCCGCCTAGCTTTAGGGCGCCATGCCTCCGGCGCGCGCGCCAGCAGTGCTTAACCCAGCCGGCGCGCCAGCTCCTGCCAGATTTCGGCGCCCTGGGTCTCCCATCCGGGCCACCATTGGGCGCGCTTGAAGGCCGCGGCGGCGGGCTCCTGGCCCTCCGTCATCTGATGGATGAGTCCCGTGACCAAGTAGGCCGGCTGCTGCCGCTCCGATTCCGGCCAAGTGTCGAGTTCGCGCAGGGCATCATCCCAGGCGCAGTTCTGGCAATGCCCGAGGGCGCGGGCCAGCCAGGCGCCGGGGGCTTTCGCGTCATGGCGCCGCGTCAGGAGCCGGCGCACGCGCCGCCGCAGCTCTTCGGGCATGAGGGGCTTGGCCAAGAAATCCCACACGCCCAGCTTCAGGGCCGCGCACGCCACCGCGCCGTCCGCGTGGGCGCTGGCCAGCAGGATGGGCGGCCGGGTCTTCGGATCGAGCGCGGCGATGAGTTCGAGCCCGTTCAGGCCGGGCATGGCGTAGTCGAGCACGAGCACGTCATAGTGCTCGGCGCGGGTCGTGAGTCGTTCGAGCGCGGCACGCGACGAGCCTTCGCCGGTCGCGTCCCAGCCATCCGAGCGGAGCGCCAGCACGCAGCCCAGCCGCACCGAGGCCTCGTCATCGACGACGAGCACGCGCGGCGCAGGAGCGGGAGGTGGGTCAGGAAGTGGGTTGTCCGGCGGCATGGTTTTGAGACACAGACACAATGCGCAAATCCAGATAAAAATCCACCCAGTCGCCGCTCGCCCATACCCCGACGCGCCCGCTGTGCGCGGCGGCGATCTCTCGGCAGATGGTGAGGCCGAGGCCCGTGCCTTCGGAACCTTCGCCTTCCCGGCGGTAGAAAGGCTCGAACACCTTGGTCTGCTCCGCCTCGGTGAGCGGCCGCGGGGTGCGATTGCGCACGCTCAGGCGCACGAAGGCATCGGCCCGCAGCTCCGCGCGCAGGGTGACGGGTTGATCGGGCGCGCCATATTTTGCGGCGTTCGTGAGGAAGTTGCCCAGCACGCGCACGACGTGGATCGCATCGGCCTGCACAGCGGGCAGGGTAGGGGCGGTGGGCTCCATCACGATCGCCACGCCGAGGCGTCGCAGGTAGTCGCCGTGCATGGCATCGGCCTGCGCCAGCAGGTCGCCCGGTGGCACCGGGACGAGGCGCATGGTGACGCGGCCGCTCTCGAAGCGCGCCAGCTCCAGCAGCGCCTGGAGCACCGTGAGGAGGCGCTCGCAGTCGTCGCGCCCCGCCTGCACCAGCTCTCGCTGATCGGCCGTGAGCGCGCCGATCTTTTCCTCAAGGAGCAGGTGCAGCGTCATGCGGATGCTGGTGACGGGCGTCTTGACCTCGTGGCCGATGATCGAAAGCGCCTTCGACTTCGCCAGGTCGAACTGGCGGAGCTTCGTCACGTCTATCAGCAGCACGGCCCAGCCTTCGTTGACGCCGGCGGCGCCCGCCATGCGAAAGACCTGGGGTAGAAAAGTGGCGGGCGTGCCCGTCGCGGCCGGCAAGGCCACCTCGACAGCGCGATGCAGATCGTCGCCGATGAGTTCTCCGCCGATGGCCGCCGCGTCGTCGATGGCGCGGCGCACGGCCCCGGGCACCGCGCCCGGAATCTCAAGCGCCGCGGAGAGCTGCTCCGCGCGGGGATTCATCAGGCGCACCGCGAAGCTGTCGTCCACGATGTAAATCGGGTAGGGCAGGGCCTCCAGGATGGCGCGGCTCACGCGGTTGGCCTCCACGACGCGCTGATCGGTTTCCGCGACGTAGGCGCGCAGCTCGGACGCCATGGTGTTGAACGTGGTGGCGATCTGGGCGAGCTCATCGCCGCTTTTCACGGGCACGGCCACATCGAACTGGCGCTGGCTGACCTTGACGATCGAGTCGCGCAATTGGCGCAGGGGATCGAAGATCGCGCGCGTGAGCCGAATCGAAGTCCACACGTAGATCCCGATCGAAAACAGCGCGATGCCGAGCGCGGCGTAGACCACGCGCTGGCCCTTGGCGGTGGCCTGCGACCGGCGTTGCAGCACGTCGCGTTCGTTCATGTCCGAGAGCACGGCGGTCGCCTCGGTGATTTCCGCCGCGCTCTGCGCTAGGTTGCGGGTCAGGGCCTTGAACCGGTCGCCCTCGAAACGGCCGAGCGCCAGATACTCGTCGTAGTAGGTGAAATAATCCCGCACCAGGGCCTCCAGGCGCGCGACCACCTTCACCTCCTCCGGCTCCTCGGAGGAGGTGCGACGCACGAGCCTGAGATGCTGCTCGACGTCCGTGCGGGCGAGTTCGTAGAGGCCGAGTGCGCGCGGAATCTCGCCGGTGCTCGTGCTGCTGCGGTATTGCGCATCAATGCGTGACACGGCCAGCCGGATCCCGCGCAGGGCGCGCAGCGTGTCGAAATTGCCGGAAATCATCTGATTGATCTCGCCGCTCAGGGTGCGCGCCGTCCACACGCAGAAGCCGCACAGCACGAGCAGCAGCAGCAGGATCACGGTCAGGCCGCTGATGAAATTCCAGCGTCTCATGACGGGGAGCCATCCGCTGGCGCAGCGCTGGGGGAGCCTTCCGCCGCCCAGCGCTTGCGCTTGCGGTAGAGCGTGGCCGTGTCGATGCCGAGCACGGTCGCAGCCTCCTCGAGTTTGACGGTGCGCGCAACCACGCGGCGCACGTGCTCCTGTTCCAGCGCATCGAGCGAGACGAGGGCGCCCAGCTCCACGGCGGCGGCGCGCGTGACCGCGAGTTCCGCCGGCAGATCGCTGGTCTCGATCTGGGCGCCGCGCGAGAGGATGACGGCGCGCTCGATGGCGTTGCGCAGCTCGCGAAGATTGCCCGGCCAGGGGTGCGCGCGGATGGCGGCCCACGCCGCCGGGCTGAAATCTCCCGCGGCGCGGCCGGCATCCTGGGCGAAGAACTTCAGAAAGCTCCGCGCCAGCCGCGCCAAGTCCGCCGGCCGCTCACGCAGCGGGGGCACCGTCACGGTGATGACGTTGAGCCGGTAGAACAGATCCTCGCGGAACGCGCCGGTCTTCACGGCGGCGGCGAGGTCGCGGTTGGTGGCGGCGATCACCCGGGCGTCGGAGTGGCGGATTTTGGTGTCGCCCACGCGCTCGTAGGTGCGCTCTTGGAGCAGGCGCAGGAGTTTGGGTTGGAGTTCGGCGGGCAGCTCGCCGATTTCGTCGAGGAAGAGCGTGCCGCCGCGCGCCGCCTCGACCTTGCCCCATTTGTCCTTCACTGCGCCGGTGAAGGCGCCCGCCACGTGGCCGAAGAGATCACTCTCCAGCAGCTCGCGCGAGAGCGACGGGCAGCTCACAGTCACAAAGGGGCCGTCGGCCACGGCGCTGTGCTCGTGCGCATGGCGGGCGAGCTGGGTCTTGCCCGTGCCGTTTTCTCCCAAAATGAGCACCGTCGCGCGGGTGTCGGCGGCCCGCTCGATCACCTCGACCACGGCCCGCATCGCGGGCTCCTCCGTGGCGAAATCCGCCGGCGGCGCGGTGCGCGCCACCTGATCGGCCAGGCCCTCGGCGCGTTGTCGGAGGCGCTGGGCGCGCTCGACGCGGGCGAGCACGGTGCGGAGCTGCTCCGGCGTGAAGGGTTTCTCGAGGTAGTCGAGCGCCCCGCGGCGCATTGCCTCGACCGCGGTGTCGATGCTCGCCTGGGCGGTGAAAATGACCACGCCGAGACCGGGCGAGACTTTTTGGAGCTTCGCCACGTAGTCGAGCCCGTCGGCCGCCCCGTCGAGATGCAGATCGAGCAGGGCAAGATCGAACCGCTCCTCCTGCAGTTTCAGCAGCGCCACCCGGCCGCTGTCAGCCGTGTCCGCTTCGTGGCCTTCGGCCTTGACCGCCTGCGCGGTGGTGAGGCGCACGGTGCGCTGGTCGTCGACGATTAGGATGCGCACGGGAGGAGGGTGGTGCTGAGGGGGGAGGTGGCGAGACGAAGGCCGAGCGTGGACAAGGATTGTGGGCATTCGCTCCCGTCCACGTGCACAATCCCGGAGCGGGAGCGGAGGCGAGACTCGCGAATTGCCGGGTTGGGTCGTCGCTGGCTTTGCAAAACGCCCGATTCCGTGGGTGGCCTGCGGGTGTTCATATCGCGCAACCAATTGGGCGGACGCCGTTAGGATGCCAGTCAATTTCTCGGCATAGGATGAGCGTAGGCAGCGGGACTTGACCGAAGTGGCACTGGGCCACTCGAACGAAAACCAACCATCGAAAAAACCATCACGTAACGATCGCGGATTCATCCGCGATCATTCCCGCATCCATCACCATGAAAACGAAAACATCCCAGACCCTCCTCCGATCCCTCCTCCCGGTTTCGGCTCTCCTGCTCAGCCTGCCTCTGACCGCGGTGCTACACGCCCAGTCGGTGGAGGGCGCGGTCGCCGAGGCCAACGGCGATATGCTCAAGGCCATGCTCAAGGACATCGACAACCAGCTTGATGCCTTGGACAAGCTCGAGGACAACGCCCCGACGCGCGAAGAACGCGCCGCCGCGAAGCAGCGTATCAAGGTGCTCAAAGAACGCCGCAGCGAACTCCGCAAAAACTTCGTCCAGGCCCGCTACGACAGCCTGAAGGCCGACATCAAAGTCGAATACGACAAGCTCTCGGCTTGGACCAAGAAAACCTTCTCCAGCAGTCCCGAGGCCAAGCTCGACCGCCAGATCGACGAAGCTCGCGAAGCCGACGAAACCGCCCGCAAGGCAAAAGCCGCCGCCGCGGCCGCCGCGAATCCTGCTGCTGTGAACGTCAACGCCGACATCGCAGCTTACAGAAATGATCCCACAGACGTGACGAAGGCGGAAGTAAAGGCCTCGCTCGCCCAGCTCGACGTCGAGATCGAGCGCGTTGAAAAGCGCGTGGACAAGCTGCCCAAGGGCGCGCAACGCGATGCGGCCAAACTCCGCGTCAAGGCCTTGAAGGATCGTCGCGGAGAGCTGAATTCGGATTTCCGCAAGGCTCGGTTCGACTCCGTCATGGCCGATGTGAAGGCCGAGTGGCAGAAGCTCGTCGATTGAGCTGCCCCAGCGGGACCACGCCTCCCGAGCACAGCCGGACGAAACGGGCAGGCCGGACCTCGCCTCCCGTTCCCTCCCGGCGCGCTCAATTCCCATCACCGGGCATCGACGCGGCCGGCTCAACCAGGAGGCCGCGTCCTGAGGTGTGAGGCGCCCGCAGAATTTCCAGCAGACACCACATAAATAAAACCAGAAAAATCATGAATAAACTGACCATCAAGGGGGACTGGAACATCGCCAAGGGTAAGCTCAAGCAGCGCTGGGCGAATCTCACCGACAACGACCTCACCTTCGCGGAGGGCAAGGAGGATGAACTCATCGGCCGCATTCAAAAGCGCACTGGTGAAAGCCGTGATGCCGTCGAAAACGCCCTGAAGGACTCGTGCGACTGCGGCGACTACGGCCGCCCGCTGAACCAGTCCAAGTTTAACGACAAATCGGCGGTCCGCTACGGCGAACCGGCGAAGCGCTCCTAATGCTCCGTCTTCCCCGTGGCAATCTGCCGGTCCCCTGGCCTTGCCACGGGGAGACGCCCCTGATCGCCCATTTCACTCTCCCATCTTCTCTCCTCCCATGGCTTCCCTGCCCACCCTCCACGCCCTGCTTGTCGATGAGCTGAAGGATCTCTTCCACGCCGAAAACCAGCTGATCAAGGCGCTGCCCAAGATGGCGCGCGCGGCCACCCATCCCGACCTGAAAGCCGGCTTCACTGCGCATCTCGCGCAAACGCGCGAACAGGCTGCGCGCCTGGCCCAGGGCCTCAAGATCCTCGGCCTGCCGCCCAAGGGCAGGACGTGCCACGCAATGGCGGGTTTGATCGAGGAAGGAGCAGGAGCCATCAAGATCAAGGGGCCCGACGCCGTGCGCGACGCCGCGCTCATCGGTGCCGCCCAGCGCGTCGCGCACTACGAGATGGCTGGCTACGGCACCGCGCGCGCCTTTGCCCAGGCCTTGGGCGAGACCCGCATCGTCGCGTTGCTGACTTCCAGCCTCGACGAGGAGGGGGCCACGAACCGCAAACTCACTGACATCTCCACCGTGGTGAATGCCGCCGCCCTTGCCGCCGGCGGCAAGATCCCGAGCCGAGGCACCCGCTAGTTCCCGCCCATTCACGGTCACACCGCTGGCTGCAATCATGACCTTGCCCGTAATCATCGTCCTGCCGCGCGGCCGCCGCAGATGTTTGTGACTCCGCCATGAAATCTTCCGGCTTCAGCTCCCTTTGTTTTCGCTCCCGCGCATGGCGTCGCGTGGTCGTGGCTCTCCTCGCCGTATCGGCCGCGCCCTTGGGCGTCTTCGCCCAGGAAACACGTCCGACAGGTCGCGCGCGCTCCGCCCCGGTGTTCACATTATATTTTGAGAACGACACGTTCGCCGGCACCGACCGGAACTACAGCAGTGGGATCAAACTATCATGGCTATCCGCCGATCTGAATAACTGGGGTCAGACCGGCTGGCGTCAGTCGTTCCTTGAGGCACTGCCCTTCGTAAATCATCCTGATAGCCAGAAAAACCTAGGAGTGGCTCTGGGACAGAGTATCTACACGCCGGAAGATACCCGGTCGCCGAATCCCAATCGCAACGACCGGCCTTATGCAGGGTGGAGCTATCTTGAACTCGCCTTCGTCAGCAAAACCGCAGGCGTTGCCGACACGCTCAGCTTGCAGGCGGGGTTGATCGGACCTCATAGCCTGGCAGAGGATTCGCAGCGTCTCGTCCATCAGTGGACCGGCAGCGCGAAACCCCGCGGCTGGGACTACCAGCTCCGCGACGAGATCGGCGTGAACCTGGTCTACGAGCGCCGCTGGCGGCTCTATGGCCGCGCGCTGTATCAGACGCTCGGCATCGACCTTGTGCCGCACGCGGGCGCGAGCCTCGGCAACGTCCAGACGTATGCGAACGCCGGAGGCACGTTGCGCCTCGGCGTAAATCTGCCCAGTGACTTTGGCGTGCAGCTCGCCCGCGCCGGCAGCGTGGGCGGCGGCCCCACCGACGATCTCGATCCGCGGGTCGCGCTCCATCGCAACTTCAGTTTCTTCGTTTTCGGAGCTGCCGACGGGCGCGCGGTGGCCCGTGATATTTTTCTCGACGGGAATACGTTTCGCGCCAGCCGCTCCGTGAACAAGGAACCCTACGTCGCCGACCTCAGCGCCGGTGCCGGTCTCATTGCGGGCCCATGGCAGCTCACCTACACGCAGGTGTGGCACACCAAGGAATTCGAAAAGCAGCGCGGCAACTACAACCGCTTCGGATCGGTGACCCTGTCCCGCGCCTACTAAGAATTCCCGGTTTTCGATTTATTTCAGTCCGCACCCGTCAACCCACAAATCCATCAACCTCAACCCATCCCTACTATGCTTCGCTGGACTATCACCTTCCTTGTCATCGCCCTCATCGCCGGCTTGCTCGGCTTCACGGGCGTCGCCGGCACGGCTGCCGGCATCGCGCAAATCCTATTCTACATCTTCCTGGTCCTCCTGATCGTGTCGCTGCTCGCCAGTGTGATCCGCGGCGGCGGAGGCGGGAAAGCGTAATACCAACGTCCCTTGAAGTTTGGACTTCCGAACGATTGGTGGTGGGGCCGCTTCTCCGCAAGCGGCCTGGGCTCCAGCCGGCGCATTGCCCTACAACCCAGGCCGGTTCGGAGAACCGCCCTCACCTCGGAATAGTCTGCTTGTCACGAGACGTTGGTATAAGCGTTGCCGTTGCGGCTGGCTTGCCGGCGAGGCGGAGCGGAACGGGAAACGCTTCCGCTCCGTGCAAACTTCCTGCGCGTGCTCCCGCTGGGCGCGTGGCTCAAGGCGCGTAACGCACCGTGCCGCGGGCATCCACCTGGTAGCCCCACTTCGCGACGTAGGCGGGGCCGGGGAGGAATTCGTCGTGTTGCTCGGCGAGTTTTTGCTTCAGCCGCGCATCGAGTTCGGCCTGGAGCTTCGCGTGCTCGGGTTTGCCGACGAGGTTGTCGAGTTCGTAGGGATCGCGTTCGTGGTCAAAGAGGAGCCACGGGCCGGTGAGATCGCGCACGTAGCTGTAGCGCGCGGTGCGGATCTGGCGGTATTCCTTGCCGCCGTTGTCGCGCTGGAATTCGCCGAAGGGCGACGTGCAGCGGATGACCGTCGCGCCGCCCGAGGGATCGGCGCCACCGCGCAGGTGGCCGCTGAAATCGAATCCCTCGACGGTCTTCGGCATCGGCCGGCCGCAGAGAGCGAGGAGCGTGGGCATGATGTCCTCGGTGTTGAGGGTCGCCGCGGTGCGCTGCGGGGCGATGCCGAGGGCTTTCGGCAGGCGCCACAGCATCGGTATGCGCACAGACTCCTCCCACGGGCGCTGCTTTCGTTGCTGCGCGTGAGACCCGATCATGTCGCCGTGGTCGGAGGTGAAGACGACGATGGTGTTGTCCGCGAGACCGGCCTCGTCGAGCGTGCGCAACAGATCGGCAAAGCAATCGTCGAGCGCGGTGCAGTGCGCATAGTAGCCGGCGAGCGCGGCCCGCGTGGGCACGGCGTGCGAAGGCGGGACGTTGGGGCGGAGCTGGATTTTGTCGGCGGCATACATCGCGCGGTAGTTCGCGGGCGCGGTCTCGTAGGGATTGTGCGGCGGGCCCCAGGAGAGCTGGAGGAAGAAGGGTTTCGCGGGCGCCGCTTTCGCGCGGTCGCGGATGAACTGCTGCGCGTCGCGCGTCTGGGCCTGCGCGTCGTAGCCCTCCCACATGAGTTTCTCCGGTCCGTCGGCGTAGTAGGGCGATTTGTTGTAGGCGTGGGTGCATTCGAGGACCTTCCAGTAGTCGAATCCCTGCCGGCGCTCGGGCGGGATGTAGCTGGAGCGGCCGTGCCCGTCGATGTGCCACTTGCCGATCATGCCGGTGGCGTAGCCGGCGGCCTTGAGTTCCTTCGCGAGTGTGACGGCCTGCGGATTCAGCGGCACGTCGTTTAGGAAAAGCCCATGCGTCTGCGGCCGCTGGCCAGTGATGAGTGTGGCGCGCATCGGAGTGCAGACCGGCATGCCGGAGACGGCCTGCGTGAAATGAACACTCTCGCGCTCGAATCGATCAAGATGCGGCGTGCGCACATTGGGATCGCCCGCATAGCCGAACGCCTGCGCCCGCCACTGGTCGGCGACAACGAGGAGGATGTTGGGCGGACGCGCGGGTGTGGCGGCGTGGGCGGTGATCAGCGAAGCCAGCGGAAGGAAAAGCAGGGAGAATTTTTTCATTGGATGGGGGATTAATGGGGAATCCTGACGGCCCTGCGTTCGGGCCGGGCAGTTCGGTTCAATCGTAAATTTTGGAACGGTGGCCAATCTTGACCACAAGCACATGCACTCGCTGGCGTTCGATGGACGCTATAATGCGGTAGTCGCATGCGGTAGTCGCCCACGCGGTAGCGCCAGTAGCCATGCTGACCGCCGCGCAGCGGTTTCCCAAAACGCGTCGGATCGCCCGCCCCGGCGATGCGCTCATCCAAATAGCGCACGATCTGCGTTTGAGCCTGCCGATCCAGCTTCCGCAGAGCTTCACGCGCGGAGTCAGCGAAGCTGTAGTCCCAATTCACGTTTAACCGCGGCGGAAGTGTGGATCCGTTCCCCGCCACGGGCGATGCGCTCCATCACGGCATCGGCGTCACGGGCGTCCTCGGCGTCCTGCAACAGCTCGATGACCGCCTGATGGGCGAGCGCGGTCTTGGTTCGTCCACGCTTCTTCGCTTCGAGAGCGAGTTTGCGCTCAAGCGCGGGTGGCAGCCGGAGTGTGACCATACGCGGAGCGTGGGTGAATTCCTATTGTGGGCAAGCGCGCGGTGGCCTATCGCACTTTGGGAAGCAGCCTTTCCATCCGCTGTGATTCGGGCTGGGAGTATTTCAACACGTAGCGCTTGGCCGACAGATAGGCGATGGCTCCGCCAACGGGAGCCAGGACAATGATCACGAGCCAGGCGATGCGGCTGCCGCCTGTGAACACCTCGTTGCTGATCATGTCGACGAGGGGGTAAATCCACAGGGCCAGCGCACTGGCACCAAAAGCGATTACGATGGAGAGCGGGACGACCATGGCGGCCTCATCATGCGATCAGCTCCTTGATCACCTGCCCCCCGAACTGGCTGAGCTGCTTGAAGCGGCCGGCGTGGTAGTAGGTGAGTTTGTTGTCGTCGAGGCCGAGCAGACGCAGGAGCGTGACGTGGACGTCGCGCACGTGGTGCACCTTGTCCACGGCCACCATCCCGGTCTCGTCGGTGGCGCCGATGGTGTGGCCGGCTTTCACGCCGCCGCCGGCAAACCACATCGTCATCGCGTTGGGGTTGTGGTCGCGGCCGTAGGCGGTGCCGCCGCGCACGCCGTTGTCGGGCGTGCGGCCAAACTCGCCGCACCACACGACGAGCGTGCTGTCGAGCAGGCCGCGTTGCTTCAGGTCGGTGATGAGGGCGGCGATGGGCTGATCGACGCCGCGCACGAGATTGCCGTGGGCGCGCTCGATGTAGTCGTGGCTGTCCCAGGTGCCGTTGTAGAGCTGCACGAAGCGCACCCCTTTTTCGACGAGTTTGCGCGCGAGGAGGCATTTGCGGCCGAACGAGTCCGTCGCGTCCTTACCGATGCCATAGCTCTCTTTCGTCTTCGCGCTCTCCTTGGAGAGATCGAGGGTCTCGGGCACTTGCATCTGCATGCGGAAGGCGAGTTCGTAGTTGTCCATGCGCGCGGCGAGTTCGTCGAAGCCTGGATGCTGGGCCGCATGGGTGGCATTGAGCTGCGCAATCAGATCGAGGTTCTTGCGCTGACGCGCGGTGGTGACTCCGGCGGGCGGTGTGAGGTCGAGGATGGGCGAACCCTTCGCGCGCAGGGGCGTGCCTTGAAAACTCGCGGGCAGGTAACCGTTGCTCCAATTGGCGGCGCCGCCCTGCGGATAACTCACTTCGGGGAGAACGATGAAGCCGGGCAAATCCTGGTTGAGTGTGCCCAGGCCGTAGTTGACCCACGCGCCAAGGCCGGGGTCGCCGCCAAAGCGGTTGCCACAGTTCATCTGATACATCGCGGTCGGATGGTTCACGCTGTCCACCTGGCAGCCGCGGTAGAAACAGAGATCGTCGGCCACGCGGGCAAGGTGCTCCCAATTCGTCGCCATGTCGGCGCCGCTCTGGCCGACTTTGTGAAAGCTGAAGGGGCTTTGGACGTAGTAGCGTTTGCCACTCTCCATCGCGGATTTTTGTTTTCCCTCGCGCGTGAATTCCTCGAGGTGAAGTTTGGCGAGCGCAGGCTTGGGATCGAAGGTGTCGATATGCGAAGGACCGCCCTCCATCATGAGAAAAATGCAGTTCTTCGCCTTCGCCGGCAGATGGCCGGGGCGCGGGGCGAGCGGATTGGTTTTCTCGGCCGCGCTGGCATTGGACGAGAGCAGGGCGGAAAACGCGACGCTGCCCAGGCTCGCACCGAGGCTGTAGAGAAAATCGCGACGCGTGGGCGCGTGCAGCGCGCGGGCACCGGCGCAGGGGAAATAGGGCTTAGTCGACATACGCAAATTCGTTGGCGTTGAGAAGCGCGAGACACACGTCGGCCAGGGCGCGTGTGCGCAGGGGAACAGCGGCGGGCTGGAGATCGGGCACGAAGTCGACGTAGGCGTGGAGTTTTTCGAGGAACGCGAATTTTTCGCCCGTGTTCTCCTCGACGGCTTCGCGGAGGACCTCGCGCACGGGCGCCGCCACGACCGGCTTGTCGTCCGCAATCATCGCGGTGATCGCGCGCCAGTGGGCGAGGCAGGCGGCGCGCTCGGCAGTCGTGGGCGGACGCGAGAACGCGAGGGCAAAGCAACGCGCAATCGCGTCGTCGTCCGTCTTCGTTTCCTTCACGGCGCGGGCGGCGAGGGCGAGGGCCCGCGCGTGGCTTGCGGCGCTGTTGAACAGGTTGAAAACCTGCGGCGTCACCGTGGATGCTTCCCGGCGCTCGCAGGAGAAATCGGGTCCCGGCTGGTTGAACACATCCATCGCCGGGTCGGGCAGGCCGCGGATTTTCAGCGCGTAGAGACTGCGACGGTGGCGTTGCGCCGGGAGCGGATTCGGAATCCACGCGGAGGCGAACGTGCCCATGACCTGCCGCGGCTGCAGCGCGGCTTCGAGATTCATTTCGGGCCGGTTGGGGATGCCGCCCATCGTGCGGTTGAGTTCACCCGTGGCGGCGAGCATCGCATCGCGCAGTTCCTCGGCCGTGAGCCGGCGGGGCGCGAAGACGGCGTAGCTCTCGCCGGCGGGATCCTTTTCCGCGAGGGACTTTCGATCGGGATGGATGCTGCCACGACGATACGCGTCGCTCGTCATGATGACGCGGTGCAGGGCCTTGAAGGACCAGTCCTGCTCGACGAACGTCGCGGCCAGCCAGTCGAGCAGTTCGGGGTGCGTGGGCTTTTTTCCCGTGCTCCCAAAATTGTTCGGGTTGCCCGCGATGGGCTGGCCGAAGTGCCAGTGCCAGACCCGATTCACGATGGCGCGGGTCGTGAGCGGATTCTCCGCGCTCGCCACCCACTGCGCGAAGGCGGCACGGCGGCCCTCGATGGCGTCGGGCAACGGAGCTTTCAGGCTGACTCCCAGCACGCTCAGCACCCCGGGTTTCACCTTCTCGCCGTTCGCGAATGGGTCGCCGTTGGTCAGGATGCACGTCTCCTCCAGTTCGCCGTCGGTCATGCGGTTCGCTGGCATGCGCACCGGGGCGAAGACGCCTTTGACGTCCGGCGTGCGACCGTTGTAAACGGCCAGCGCGAAGGGCTCGTAGCGGTCGAGCTCCCATTTGAGCCGCTCGAGACCTTTGCGGGCGACGCGCTCGTTGCCGTAGTCCTCGGGACTGAAGCCAACGAGCTTCGGCGGAAACTGATCCTCGGGAACCTTCTGGCGCGCCATGGCCGTGCGGGCGGAATTGAAGATGCCTTCAAATTCGCGGCGTTTGCCGGTGCGCTCCTGGGTGCGGGCCTGTCCAACGGCGGCGCGCCACTTCGCCGGGTCGATGGCTTTTTCCGTAAACCACTTTTCCGCCGATTCCAACAACTGGAGGTCGAGGCGGCGCAGGGTGACGAGGTAGTCTTCGCGCCGCGGCTCGAGATACTTTTTTTCGTCAAAGCCCGCGGTGTTCTCAACCGGGAGGAAGGCCGCGGAACGCTCGGTAAGCTGGGTCGTGGCAAAGACCGCCTGCAACGCATAGTAGTCGCGCGTCGGGATCGGGTCGAACTTGTGGTCGTGGCAGCGCGCACACTGCAGCGAATGCGCGAGGAAGGTCTCGCCGACGCTGTTGGTCACATCGTCGAGGAAGCGCTGGCGCGCGACCTTGGCGACCTCCATGCCCGTGAGTTCCCACGGGCCCATGCGCAGAAACCCGGTGGCCACAATCTTCTCGGGATCCGCGGGCGCGAGTTCGTCGCCGGCGATCTGCTCGCGCACGAACTGGTCGTAGGGTTTGTCGGTGTTGAAGGCGCGCACGACGTAGTCGCGGTAGCGCCAGGCGTTGCCGCGCTCGAAGTCGTTGGCGAAGCCACTGCTGTCGGCATAGCGCACAACGTCGAGCCAGTGCTGCGCCATGCGTTCGCCGTAGTGCGGACTGGCGAGGAGACGGTCCACGAGACCGCGGATTGCCGATTGCGGATCGCGGACTGAATCGGACTCAAAAGCGGCGACTTCCTCGGGCGTGGGCGGAAGGCCGGTGAGATCGAATGTGGCGCGGCGAATGAACGTGCGGGCGTCGGCGGCGGGAGCAGGCGTGAGTCCGGCGGGGAGTTTTTGCGCGATGAAGGCGTCCACCGGATTTCCGATCTCGGATTTCCGATTTACAATTGATCCGGATGCCGCCGGCACCGCCGGCTTCGTGACCGGTTGATAGGCCCACATGCCCGCGGGCTTGTAGCGGCGGTTCGTCCAGTCGGCCGAGAGTCCGCCGCTCGTCTTCATCATGACGCCGTCCTCGGCGGACCATTTTTCGGCGTTCGCCGCGGCGATGGATTTTTGTTTCTCGGCGTCTGGCCAGGGCGCGCCACCCATGATCCACTCCTTCAGCCAGCCGATTTGGTCGGGATAGAGTTTGTCTGCTTCCTTCGGCGGCATCGGCTCCCAGTCGTCGTGCTGGCGTGTGACAGCGAGGTAGAACGGGCTCGCATCGGGCTGGCCCGCGACGATCGCGGGCTTGCCGCTGTCACCGCCGAAGAGCGCCTCCGAGTGCGTGCGGAGATCGAGGCCGCCCTTGATCTTGGCCTCGTCCTTGCCGTGGCACGCGAGACACTTCTCCTGCATGAGCGGCAGCACCCGCCGGACGAACAACGCCTCGGCGTCCGTAGCTTGGGCGGCGAGGGCCGCGGACGGCAGCGCGACGAGCAACGCAGCAGAAGTGATCAAATGCAGCGGGCTCATGCGACGATTGAAACGATTTCTCCACCCGGTGCAACCGAGACATATACCGCCTCGATGATCCGGATGTCGCGTCGACCCGTCGCGCCGTCGGTCTTGAACGGAGTCGGGCCGGTAATCGCCTGGGCGAAGACGTCGAGCGTGACGACGAGTTTGAGTGTGACAGCGGAGGAAGGCATGGGTGGGCGGCGAAGGAGGGCGAGCGTGCAGAGAGGCTAGCGGAGCACCGCGACGAAGGCGTCGTCGCGCGTGGTCACGCAGACGAGGTGTGAGGACGCGGGTGAAAACGCGATCGCGGTGGGCTTAGACGGTAACGCGATCACGCCGAGATCGCGACCCGTGTGATCAATGACGTGGACACCGTTGAACGCGGCGCACCAGAGCCGTCCGGCGGGATCGAAGGCGAGCCCGTCGAGGCCTTTGACCTTGAGCGTGGCGAAGACTTCCCGCGGGCCGAGCGTGCCGTCGGCGTTCACGGCGAAGCGCAGGATGTCCGCGCCGGCGCTGTCGGTGACATAGAGAAATTTCTCGTCGGGCGAGAACGCGAGACCGTTGGGTTTGCTCAAGCCGCGCGCGGCGGCAGTGAGGCGGCGCGTGCGCGGGTCGTAGCGGTAAAGGTTTTGCTCGGTGAGCTCCTTTTTTTCGTCGGGCCGTTGCGCGAAGAGGAAGTCGGGATCGGTGAACCACACGGTGCCGTCCGAGCGGACGGCGCAGTCGTTGGGGCGGTTAAGGCGTTTGCCCTCGAACGTGTCGGCGAGAACCGCCGTGCGCTCACCCTTGGCGTTCCAGCGGGTGAGTTGTCGCGTCGTTTGTTCGACGACGTAGAAGCCGCCGCTGCCGTCGGGGCGAAACGACGTGGCTTCGGGCGAATCGTCGCGCCAGACGGCGAGGCCGGCTTGCGCGGTCCACGTGAAGGCGAAGCGATCGTGGTGGGCGGCAAAGTATAGTTTCTCCCCAATCCACTGGGCGCCTTCGGAACCGCCATAGCCGCCGCCGATCAGCCGCCACTTCGCATCCGCCGCAAAGAGGCCAGGCACGCCACTCACCACGGGCGGCCGGCCGCGATGCTTCAGATGAAGGGTGAAGAAGGTGTCGCACGCGTTGACGGCGAGGTCGAAGGTGGGCTGCTCGCCGAGGAAGGCGTGGGGAGCCCGGGGGATGACGGTGAGGCCGCTGCCGATTCCGTGCCTCATCAGATCACGCCGCAGCGCGTCGGCCCGGGTGCTGGGGTCGTCGAGTTCGCCGGTCACGAAGGCAAGGGGCGGATCGTTTTTGTCGAAATGGTGACGCGGTGAGGCGAGAGCGTAGATCTGGGGAATCTCAGTCTGCGACGCGCCGAGAAACGGCCGGTAATGGGGATCCTCCGGTCGAAGGGAAAGGTCGCGGATGCGTGGGGTTTCGAAATCGCTTTGTGCGCCCATCCCAATTCCGGCCTGCACGGCGCTGCTCTGCGCGGCGTTTCCGCCGTCGCCTTCCAACTCCGGCACGCCGCCGCTCGTCGTCAGCAGAGCCGCCAAATGCCCGCCCGCCGAATGCCCGGTGACGCCGATCGCCGCCGGGTCGATGCCGTAGGTGGCCGCGTTGGCCCGGAGCCAGCGCACGGCCGCCTTGGCATCCTGAATCGCGGCAGGAAACTTGGCCTCGCCCGAGAGTCGGTAGCTCATCGTCACGGCGACAAAACCCCGCGCCGCGAGCGCCTGCGCGAACCGCGTCATGCCGCCGCGGGTCCCTTGAAACCAGCCGCCTCCGTGCAGGCAGATGATGGCCGGGAGCGGCTGGGCGTGCTCCTTCGGCCGGTGGAGATCGAGCTGCAGTTCACGCGCACCGTAGCGCGCGTAGGTGAGGCCGGGGTGCGACTCGAGCGCGGCGAGCGTAGCCGCCGGAATCGTCGTCTTTTGCGCGGGAGTTTTTTTCGCCCCGGTGGGCTGAGCGATCAGCGCGGTCGCGAACAAGGCGGCCAGCGCGAAAGAGAGCGCCGGTTTCCTTGAACTCAGGCGATCGACGCCCGGAGATCGGGCCGAGCGCGGAAGCATGGGCGCAGACCTCGCGGCCGCCGCGCACTCCGGGGATTTCGTCCGGCTGGGTTGAAAAGGAAATGACATCAGCGTGAATCAATACGCGCGCGGCCGTTCGGGCGCGGGCAGGAAACCGCTGCGCGCGATATTCGAGTTCGCCAACTCGTCGTTGAGCGGATCGTCGAGGGCGAGGAGGTGGCGCACGTCCGGGGGAAGGGTCGCCTGCACCTCAGGACGGAGGAGCTTTTTCTGGTATTGCTGCTGGGGTTTGTCGCGCCGGCAGTAGAACGCATGCAGCGCCGTGCGATTGCTGTTCGTGCGGTTGGCGACGCCGCCGTGCCAGACATGCGCGTTGGTGACGACGACGGAGCCGGCCGGTGCGGTGACGAGTTTCTCCGCCGGATGCGACGCGCGCAGATCGGGCAGGTCGCTCGCGGGCAGACGCCGCCAACGGTGCGAGCCGGGGACGACGCGCAACGGGCCGTTGTCGGGCGTGTAGGCGTCGAGCATCCAGATGATGTTGCACACCCAGTAGCCGCGTTCATCGGCGATGCCGCCCATGTCGGCGTGCAGCGGCTGCGGCGCGCAGCCCGGCAGCGCGGTGCGGCAGTTGAGACTGCTGAGCTTGTAATCGGGACCGATGACATGCTCGACGAGTGCGAGCAGTTCCGGCGCGGCGATCACGCGCTGGAAAACCGGCGCCTTGTCGACGAGGTTGGCAAGCCGGAGACAGCCGGGCTCCAAGCGGAATTCGCTGCCGGCCTTCTCGCCTTCGATCTCGTAAAGTCGCGCAACCGTCGCACGCAGCTCGGCCAGCAGGTCGGCGGGGACCCAGCTCGGCAGCAACGTGTAGCCGAGTTCGTCGAGTTCGGCGGCGTGGCGGGAGGTTGTGATCATGCGATAGCGGGAGGCGCGATTCGACGGGAGGCTCTGGCCAGAATCGTCAGCGTTGCCGGGCCGCGTTCATCTCCTCTTGGAACATCACCGCCATGCCGCGGAGGCGTCGCGTGGTGGCGGCGTCGCGCACCGGGCGTTGCTCGCCGGGGTCGGCCTCAAGGTCGAAGAGCTGGAGGTTCGGGCTGAGGGTGAGTTTCCATTTGCCGGAGCGCACGGCGGCGAACTGTCCCTCGGCGCCGTGGTAGAAAAACGCGTTGAGATAGTCGGCACGGGTGATGAGCGGCGCCCATTCGCCGGGCGGCTGCCAGGGTCGGCGCAGTGGCACGGCGGCGTTGCGCGAGAGGCCGGCCGCGGGGTCGGGCACCGTCTCGACGCGACCGTCGAGCAGTGGGGCGAGGTCGCGGCCGTCGAGGATGCGATCCGCCGGCACATCGACTCCGGCGAGCGTGGCCAGGGTGGGAAACCAATCCATCGCGTGCACCAGGGCCGACGAAACGCGGCCGCCGCGCACACCGGCGCCGGCGACGATGGCCGGCACGCGGATGCCGGCTTCGAGCGTGGTGAGCTTGGTGCCCCGCAGCGGTTGCGCGGGAGTGCGGCCGGGGCCGCGGCCGTTGTCGGAGGCATAGACGATGGTCGTGTTCGCGGCGAGGCCGAGGCGTTCGAGGGCATCGACGAGGCGGCCGGTGTGGTGATCGAGTTCCATCGTGGCATCGCCGTAGAGGCCCCAGCCGGAGCGGCCCTTGAACTCGTCGCTCACCCCGAGCGGCTCGTGCAGCATCGTGTGCGCGAGGTAAAGGAAGAACGGGCGCGAGCGTTGCGCCTCGATGAACGCGATGGCTTCGTCGGTGTAGCGGCGTGTGAGCTCGGCGGCGACGGCAGGACGCTGGACGACGGTGTCGCCGCGCAACAACGGCACGCCGCCCTCGCCTTGAAAATAAACCGTCTCGACCCCGTCGAGGTTGTGCAGGAGGCCGAAATAGTGGTCGAAGCCTTTGCGCTGCGGACGCAGCTCCGGCGTGAAACCGAGATGCCATTTGCCGATGCAAGCGGTGGCGTAGCCGCGCGATTTCAGGAGTTGGGCGAGGGTCAGCTCCGAAGCCGGCAGCCCCCGGGTCGAGTCCGCGCGCTGGACCCAGGCTTCGAGGCCCGATCGGCGCGGGTAGCGACCGGTGAGAATCCCCGCGCGTGACGGACTGCAGATCGGAGCAGCGGCGTAATAGTCGGTGAAGCGCACGCCGGCGGCGGCGAGCGCGTCGATGCGCGGCGTCTTCACTTCCGTGGCGCCGGTGCAGCCCAGATCGTAGTAACCCTGGTCGTCGACGAGGATGAATATGATGTTCGTCGGCGGCTCCGCAGCGACACCGAGGAGGGGCGCCAGCAACGCGAGCACGATGGAGAAAAGCCGGGCGGGGTAACGGGTCATGATGTTCAAAATGTGCCTTTCACTCCGAAGGTCCAGAGCGAGCCCCAGCGTTCGTATTGCTGAATGCGGGCGTAGTCCGGCGTGGACGGGCCGGCGATTTCGTTCACCACGGGGTTGTCGTTCACGTTGCTCAGGTTGAAAAACAACGTGAAGTGGCGGCTAAGCACGTAGTCGCCGCTCAGGTCGAGGAGCGTGCGCGCGCTGCGCCAGTTGTAGGTCGAGGCCTCGAGGCCACGCGCGGTCGCGACGAGCCCGCGCCGCGCGCGATCATGCCAGTTCCATTTCGCCCGGAGCGCGAACTGCGGCCGCGTGAGACTCACGCCCCAGTTGGCGGTGCGCGGAAGGTAGCCGGAGAAGTTGTCCGCCGCCTCGCCGGTGGCGCGCTGCACGCTGCCGTTGGCGAAAACCTGGAGGCCCCGCGCCCAGTGCGGCAGGAAGGTGAGCGCGTGCTTGTAGTTCACGTCGACGCCGGACATGCGCACCTTGCCGGGGAGGTTGGATTGCGTCTGGGCGTCGTAGGAGCCGTAAACCGCCGGATCGAGGCCGTAGAGCGCAAGGAAGTCCGCACTGGGGCGGAAAGTGGTCGCGCCGAAAAAGTTTTCGATCTCGCGCGCGAAGCCGGCGACGGAGAGCAGGCCGACCTCCGCGAAGTAGTATTCGAGCGTCGCCTTCCAGGTTTGCGCGGACCACGCCTTGATCCCGGCGTTGTTGACGACAATGCGGTTGGCCGGCGAGGCCAGCTGCTCCGTGTCGGGCAGGGTGAGGCTGCCGGCGTATTGCACGTAGTCGGGGCGGCCGACGGACCAATAGTAGCCGGCGCGGGCGATCAGGTTTTCGCGCAGGTTGTAGCTGGCGTTGAGACTCGGGAACCAGCGGAGGGATTCCTTCTCGGCGCGGAGGCCGCGGTCGATGTTGGTGAGGCGCACGGCGGCGAGACTGCCCGCGGGATTGAGCAGCGCGGGCACGCGGCGGCTGGGATCGGCGGGCGTCGGGCTCGCGACGGTGACGATGCGGCCGGCGGCGTCGTGCTGGAAATTGCGCGTGGGATCGATCAACTGGCCTTCGCCCTTCACGTTGGTCTGCTCGGCGCGCAAGCCGCCGACGAGCTTGAGGCGGCCCTGCATCAGCGCGAGATCGCCGCGGAAATAGGCGGCCGCGATCGTCTCCTCGGCGTGCTTCGACTGCGCCACCGTGGTGTTATGCACGGCGGCCTCGCCGACTTGAAACTGCCCCGGCTGCGCGCGGTAGAGATCGTGAAGCCGGTCCGAGCTCACGCGCTCCATCTGCGGATATCCAAAAACGCCGGCGCGCCGCGACATCCCGGCATCGAGAAAGGGCGCCGCGGCGTCATCGGCTGTGCCGGCACGACCGTCGGCCCCGACGAAAGTGAACGTGGCCTGATAGACCCGCACGTCACGCATCGCACGGTTCACGTCGAAGCCGGCCTTCGCCGTCAGGCCCAGGAGCTGGCGGCTCGCGTGGCCAAATATTTTCTGCTGCAAGGCGTGGCGGCGGCCGGTGTTGGCGCCGGCCGTCTGGATCAAGTAAGGTGCAAGCGAGAACGGATCGATGACGGCGCCGGTCGCACCGTCGGTGACAGTAAGGCGGCGCGGGCCGAGTGCGGTGATGTCGTCGAAGGAGACGGTCACGTTCTGCCGGCGCGCCAGCGCCGTGCCCCAGTGGCTGTTCTGGATGTCGGTCGTCCAGCGGAGTGAGTCCGAGAAACCCGCGCCCGCCTCGGCCGTCCAGACCGGGCCTTTATGCCAGTAGTTGATGCCGGGCATCCACAACTGGTCGTCCTGATTGTTGGCCTGTTTGTTGAGGCGGATTTCGCCGGCGCCGACGAAGCCGCGCGTGAACGCCGGACCGAACTCGCCCGGCGCGACGCGGTTGACCAGAAACGTGAGCGTCTGGTTTTCATTCGGCGAGCGGAAGGCGCCGTGTTGGAGCGAAAGCGAGATGCGGTCGCGCGGCGAAAGTTTGAAGTCGAGCGTGCCGGCCGCGGTGGAACGGCGGATGAACGCGACGCGATCGCGGATGGCGAAGTCGGTGAGATACGGGCGGTCGGGCGTGGTGTCGGGGAGCGTGCCGCCGTTGGTGGCGGCGTTCGCGCCGCGCCACGTTCGCTGGAGGAGGTGATTCGGCGCGTAGGTTTCGAAGGTGCTCGCGGACAAGGTGAATCCGAACCGCGGTGTGAGCGGCACGACGGCCGACAGGTTCAGCTCGGACGTGATCTTGCGGGTGGGCTCGCGCCGCGGCCCGGCCGTGCGCGCGAAGCTGCGCTCGCGATCGCGCATGAGGAGCGAGGCCGTGACATTGTAGCTGGGCTTCGAGCGCTCGAGCGCGCTGCGCGGCACGAAGTTGACCGAGCCGGCGAGCGCGGAGCCGCTGGTCTCCGGGGTGGGGGTGTAGGCGACCTCGATGCGCGCCATGTTGTTAATCGAAAGCTGGTGCACGCCGGACGTGCGCGACGTGCCTTGCGCCGAGTCGGCCACGTTCATGCCGCCGATCGTGACCGGCACGTTGCCCGGCGGAACACCATTGAGCGAGATCGTGTAGGGCGCGCCGAGGCCGCCGAGTTCGACGGTCACGCCCGGGACGGAGCGGAGCACCTCGCCGACATTGCCGCTGGCGACGGGACCGAACTCGTCGGCCGCGACGACGTTCATCACGTTGGGCGCGAAACGCTGTGTGTTGATGGCGATGGCGGCACCGCTCATCTCGCGCGAAGTGCCGACGACGAACTCGGCCAGCTTGACGGTGCCGTCGCCGCCACCGTGCGCGGAGAGGGTGAAGTCGCGCTCGGCGATCTGCCCGGCCGCGACCGAAACGACGTGCGTCTGCGACACCGTGCCGGTCCGAAAGGCGCGCACACGCGCCGCCCCGACGGGCACCGCGCCGAGACGGTAGAAGCCCTCGGCATCGGTGAAGGTTTCGAGCGTCGTGCCGTCAATCGTGATGCGCGCGCGCTCGACGTATTCGCCGCTGTCGGGATTGAACACGCGGCCGGCGATGGTGCCGGAGCCAGTGCCGGGGGCGATGGTCGGAGGCTGGGCGGGAACCGCGGTGGCGGCACCGAGCGCAAACCAGCCGGCGATCGCGGCGAGGGTGGATTTGGTTTTCATGGGGTTCGGGGAAGCGGGTGAGTCGGCGGCGGCGGGCGCGATGACGATGCCGCCGGTGTCGGCCGCCTCGAGGGCGCGCAGGCGGGTGCCGGCCAGCATGCGGTCCAGCGCCTCGCGCGGTGTGTAGTCGCCGACGACGCGGTGCGTGCGCACATCGGCCACCGGCTCGGAGGGAAACAGGATTTCGCGCTGCGCCTGCTCGGCGACCTGTTTGAGCGTCTCGCTCGCCGGGCCGGCGGAAACACGAAACGCGCGGGCGGAGTTGTCGGGGCCGGCGAAAGCGAAGGTGAGCGGCAGCAGCCAGCCCAGCCACGCGGCGGCGAAGCGCGCGCGGGGAGCGAGCGAGGGGGAGCGGGAGGGATGGGTGGCGCGCAGGAGCAAAGGTGCGGGGCGGAAGCGTCAGGGTTGGCGGCTAAGCAAAATCTCGGATTCGCTGCGGCGCACGGTCCGCACGCCGAAGGCGGTCTCGAGCAGTTTCACGAAACCGGTGACGTTGTCGGAGCGCAGCGACGCGCTCACGCGCAGCGCGGCGAGCTCCGGATCGGCGAGCACGAGCTGGGTGGCGTTGCGGCGATTGAACTCGGCCACGATCTCGCGCAGCGGCGTCGCGGTGAAAGTGATGAGCCGGTGCTGCCACGCGAGGACACGCTCGATCTCACCCGGAGTGAGGGTGGCGATCTCCGGCGCGGCTGCAGTCGGAGTGGTGGCGACGACCGCGCGCTGGCGGACCGTCAACACGTGCTCGGCTGCGGCTGGCACGGGGGGCTCGGTCGCACGGGTGTCGCCGGGAGCGACAGGTGAGGGCTGGGGTTGCAGGCGCACCTGGCCTTCGGTGACGAGCACCTCGACGGCAGAGTCGGCGAGGCGGACGTTGAAGGCGGTGCCCACGGCGCGCACGGCGACGCCGGCGGCCGTGACGGTGAACGGACGGGCCGTGTCCTTCGTCACGGTGAAATGCGCCTCGCCGCGCTCGAGTCGCACGCGGCGCGCGGTGGCGGTGTAGTCGGAAACGATGACCGCGTCGCCGTTGAGCTCCACCACCGTGCCATCGGCCAGCACCCGCGTGCCGGGTGCGAGCGGCTGCGGCGCCGAGAGCGTCCCGAAATGATACGTCGCCACGCTCAGCGCGACGGCCGCGGCGGCGGCAAGCGGCCACCGCCAGCGGCGGAAAAGCGAAGGGGC
>JAUYAK010000074.1 GCA_030693515.1 Opitutaceae bacterium | reverse complement strand
CCCCGCCGGTCGTTCCACCCGGCCCAAGTCCACCCCCGCAACTTCCCTGCCCATGCCACTCGCCCGTTTCCATTCGCAAAAAAATCCCCTCGCACCCATCGGCCGGATTAAACAGTGAGTTTTTCAGAGGCTCCTTAAGTCAGATTCCTGCCAAGTCTTTTCCCCACCATGAATGCTGTCGCTACTTCCTCGGGCCGTCGTGTCACACGCCGTCTTCTGCAAGCCTTCTGCGCGCTGGTCGCCGCCACGATCGCGCTCGCGCAATCCGCCGGCACCGGCCGCATCACCGGCCGCGTGTTCAACCCTGCCACTCAGGAATACGTGCGTAACGCGGAGGTCGCCGTCGTCGGCACCGACATCGTGGCGTTCTCCGACGCCGACGGCTCCTTCGTGCTGCCCAACGTTCCCGCCGGCGCCGTCACGCTCGCCATCGCCTACACCGGCTACGAGCGCGCGACCGCCGCGCTCACCGTGACCGCGGGCGCGACCGCGACGCGCGACTTTGAGCTGAAGGGCGCGGTCTTCGCCCCCGGCACGCGCGCGGGCACGCCGACACCGGGCGAGGTCGTGACGCTTGAGAAATTCGTCGTCTCCAACGAGCGCGAGGGCAACGCCAAGGCCATCATGGAGCAGCGCGCTGCGCTCAACATGAAGAGCGTCGTCGCCGCCGACAACTTCGGCGACATCACCGGGGGCAACGTCGGCGAGTTCGTGAAATACCTGCCCGGCGTCGTGCTCGATTACGTCGATGCCGACGCGCGCGCCGTGCGCCTCGGCGGCCTCGACCCGAAATACGCGGCGGTGAGCATCGACGGCATGAGGGCGGCGAGCGCGGCCTCGGCGCTGTTCACGGGCGCGACGCGGCAGTTCGAGTTCGAGCAGTCCTCCATCACCAGCATCGAGTCCATCGAGATCAACAAGACGCTCACGGCCTCGATGGACGCCGACGCGCCCGCGGGCACGCTGAACATGCGCAGCAAAAACGCCTTCGAGCGCCGCGGCCGCGAGATCACCGCCACCACGACCCTCACGGCCAACCCCTACGACCTCACCACCGCGCGCACGCCCGGCCCCGGCGACGGCGAGCACCGCAAGATCCGCCCCGGCTTCGTGTTCACCTACGCCGACTCGTTCCGCCAGCGCTTCGGTGTGCAGCTCAGTCTCTCGCACAACAGCCTCTACAACGAGCAGGCCGGCATCACGCACACGTTTGACACCGGCACCGTCGCCGTGCCGCGCGCGCCGATCATCAACAACCTCACCTTCCGCGACAACCCGAAGATCACCACACGCGCGGCCTTCGGCCTCAACCTCGACTTCAAGATTCTCCCCGGCCTCGTCGCCTCGCTGCGCACGCAGGGCTCGCACTTCAACGACGAGATCAACGCCCGGCAGGTGATCTTCCGCGCCAACACCGCCGATCTCGATCCGGCCTCGACGCTGCTCAACCTCGTCGCGCGCCCCACCGCCAACATCAACACGCGCCTCGAGACCATCATCGGCCACAGCCACAAGTGGAACGACACCTCGACCTACACGCCCAAGCTTGAGTTCAAGCGCGGCGATCTCCTCCTCACGCTCGGCGGCGGCTACTCGCGCAGCCGCACCCATTACGAGGACCGCCGCACCGGCTACTGGGCTACGACCAACAACCGCGTCACCCGCATGGGCTGGGGCGCCACGCGCGACAACACCCGCGACGGCAGCTGGCAGCTCCGCCAGACCAACGGGCGGCCGTGGAACGACATCGCGAGTTTCAACCGCGACGATGCCAACGCGAACAACATCGGCACCTCCGAGCGCACCGGCCGCAGTCAGGTGTGGCAGGGCAACTTCGACGGCAAGAAGACCTTCGACCTCGGCCTGCCTGTCACCGTGCAGGCTGGAGTAAAGTCGCGCCTCACCGTCTACGATCTCTTCAAGACCGGGGCGCACACCTGGACCTACGTCGGTCCCGCGCGCAACCAGCTCGCGGCCTCCACCGTGATGGCTGTGCACACGCAGCCCGTCTTCGATCCGAGGCAGGGCGACAACGTGCCCTCGCTCGGCATCCCGATCTCGAACGCGACCACAATGTATGAGCTCTTCCAGCGCGACCCCGCGCAGTTCACGGAAAACACCGTCGGAAACTTCACTGCGCTCAACGCCAGTCCGCGCGCCGTGAAGGAGCAGGTGGACGCCGGCTACGTCGAATTCAACACCCGCTGGCAGCGCCTGCGCCTCAATGCCGGCGTGCGGCACGAGCGCACGCGCACAGTCGGCCGCGTGTTCGATCTCATCCCCAACGCCCTCGTGCGCGCCGCCGGCTACACGGCGGGCACGATTCCCTACATCACTTACCAATACCGCGGCTTCCAGCGCAGCGATCGCTACGGTGGCTACGACAACACCTTCCTCAGCGGCGGCGCGAAATACTCAATCCGACCCAACCTCGTCGTGCAGGTCGCCGCCAGCCAGACGATCGGCCGGCCCGACTACAACAACCTCGCCGGTGCGCTGGCGATCAACGACACCAACTTCACCGTCACGCTGCCCAACCCCGACCTGAAGCCGGAGACCTCCGACAAATACTTCGCGAGCGTGCAGTATTACATGGAGCCCGCCGGCACGCTCAGCGTCTCCGCCTACACGCTCAACGTGAAAAACATGGGCGTGAGCAGCACGCAGATCACCGCCGAGCAGGCTGGCTTGGCCGATGATCCCGAGTATGTCGGCTACACGTTTTTCCGGCCCGCTAACCTCAATGGCATCCGCAAAATCAAGGGCGTCGAGGTGGAGTATTCCCAGCAGCTCGTGTTTCTGCCGGGCTGGGCGCGCGGTTTCAGCGTCTTCGGATCGCTGACGCGGGCGGTGCCGGACATCAGGCTCGTGAGTGTCGTGCCCAAGGCCGTCAACGGCGGCGTGCGCTTCAGCAACCACCGCTTCAACCTGCAGGTGCGCTCCACGTGGGCGAGTGCGCGGCTCACCGCGATCGCCGCGACGCAGACGCAGTGGCAATACGAGCGCCTCATGTTCGACGTGAGCGGCGGCTATAAGCTGGGCCGGCGCTACGAACTGACGCTCAGCGGCCGCAACGTGCTCAACTCCCCGATCCGCACCTATGTGAATGAACCCGGCCTGATGCGGACGAACTTCTTCTACGGCCCGGTCTGGACCCTCGGCGTGCGCGGACGGTGGTAGTGACGATCGAGGGTCAACGCGCTTCACCTTTGGCCAACCGAGCCGTCAGCCCCGCGAGGTCGATCTCAGCCAGCGAGGCCACGCGCAGATCCGCGTGCGCGAAATCGTGGTGCGCGGTCGAGGGGTTGGGCACGGCGACGGCGAAGAGACCGGCGCGCTTGGCCGCGAGCGAGCCGGTGTGCGAATCCTCGAAGGCGATCGCCTCGGGGCCGCGCAGGCCAAAGCGCGCGAGGACGAGTTGGTAGAGGTCGGGCGCGGGTTTTGGGGCGGGTGCATCCTCGCGGCAGGCGATGAACTCGAACCGCTCGAACAGCCCGATGCGCTGCAGGTGTGCGTCCACCCACCAATGCTCCGAGTTCGACGCGAGGCCGACGCGCAGCTGGTGCGCGCGCGCGGCGTCGAGGAGCGCGATCACGCCGGGCAGGATGGGCTGGCGCAGGAGCAGATCGTCTTTCCATTGCTTGCGCTCCGCCTCGAGCCCGGCGCGATCGGCGTGGGGAGAAAAGCCGTGCCATGGATCGAAGGCGTAGTCGGCGTGGCCCACGCTGCGGATGAAGATCGCGCGGTCGAAGGCCACGCCGTGCACACGATGCACCTCGGCGTAGGAGTCGATGAGCGGCGTCTCGGTGTCGAGGATCAGGCCGTCGAAGTCGAAGATGAGGGCGCGGATCATGGGATGGGATTCCAGCTGGATCGCCATGTCGCTTCGCTCCTCGCGATGACAAGGCCTGGCGCATGGATCATGGGGTGACGGGGACAGGCAGCCCGGTCGGCAGGCCGTCGATGCTGCGTTGGTTCTTCTTGGTGCGGTAATCGGCCATGCCAGCGGGGCCCTTTTTCACGGAGTAGTCGATCAGCGTCTCGCGCTCGCCGCGGTAGTCGAAGAACGGCACTGCAAACCCGCACGAGGTTTGCACGCTTTCCACCTCGGCGATGATCAGCTGGCGTTCGCCGGGCAGCGGCGGGCCAAAGCGGGGCCGCAGTTCCGCCCAGTCCGCGCGGCCCGGATGCACCGCGCGGCCCCGCCCGTAGATGCGGAAGATGAGCGGAGCCGTCGTGAACGAGCACATCATGATCGTCACGCGGCCGTTCTCGAGCAGGTGCGCGGCGGTCTCGTTGCCGCTGCCGGTGCCGTCGAGGTAGCCCACGCGTGTGGCCGAGAGCACGCGGAAGGTGTCCATGCCCTTGGGCGAGAGGTTCACGCGGCCGGCGTGCGGGGCGGAGGCGACGAAGTAGATTTTCTGCGCCGCGATGAACTCGAGGTGCGCAGGGGTGAGGGCGTCGAAGAACTTGGCCATGGGACAGGGCGGAAAAATGGCCGCGCAAGCACGGCTCGTCCACGAAAGGGTGCGGCGCCGAAAACGAAAGCGCGGAGTTGTCGTGCGGGCATGCAACAGCGCTGCGCCCGGAGGCGCGGCCGTACCGGTGGCTGCGGGGCGGGCGCAAAAAAAACGCGGACGCGCCGGAGGGCGTGTCCGCGTCGTGGTTTGGCCGTGGCCGGTTCAGCGGCGCAGCGCGTCGAGCTTGCCCGGCACGCTCAGCACGGCGCGCAGCAGGTCGATGAAGAGGTGCTGCAGCAGGAAGCCCGCGTAGGCCAGGATCGGCACGAGGCAGGCCACGACGACGAGCACGGCGCCGATCATCGGGCCGGCGACGGGCATCCTCACCGGCAGCGGCACGAGGCTGAGGGCGCTGTTGGCGATCACCACCAGCGCGCCGTCGCGCGAGAAGAAGCCAAAGAGCAGCGTGAGCGCGCCCGTGATCGAGAAGAGCGCGAAGACGAGCGGCGCGACCTTGAGCCCGGCCTTGGCCGCAAACGACAGCAGCCCGATCCCCTCCTCACCGGCGCTGCCGTTGCCGGGATGGGTGTTGACCACCGCGGGATGGAGCGCGAGCGCCCCCAGGCAGCCAAAGAGCGCGGTGCTCAGGACCGCCGGCAGGAGCGGGATGGCGCTCCCCTCCGCGATGGCGCCGGTGATGCCGCCCAGCAGCGACGAGATCGCGAGCATCACGAGCAGCAGGCCCGCGCAGTCGAGAAACGCGGACGACGACACGCGGCCCGGCGTGCCGGCGATCACGGTGCCGGCGGCGTCGAGGAAGCGCGTCGCGGCAAACTGCGCCACGCCGATCGCGGCCACGAGCCCGAGGCCCAGGGCGAACATCTGAAACGAGTTGCCGCGGATGGCCTCGACGATCGCGAGGACCAGGGTGAACGCGCCGCCGGCGAGCACCGCATAGTGGCCGCCGCGCTTGGCGAGACCGAGGGTGTTTTCGACGAGACCGGGATTGAGCACCGCGCTCACGAAGCCGAGGGCACGGCCCACGTAATCGCCGAGGAGGGTGCTGCTGACGAAGCCCGACGAGGCGGGCGTGCCGGCGCCCCGGGGGGAGTGGCTGAGGGGATCGAAGCCGCGGATCTGCGCGCCGGAATCGGCGCCGAGATGCGTGACGCTGGCCTGGCCGGAGACGCTGCCTGACGAAGCCGGCGCGGCCGCCGGCGGATTGGACGCGATGTCGTGTGGGTTCATGGGAACGAGGGATCGTGCGGGTTGGTTGCTGGCAAAAAACGGGGGCTGTGTGCGGGGGGAACGCTCAGCCTGCGCGCACGGCGGTGCAGCCGGGCGGGGGCGGGAGGAAGCGGCGGGGCGGAGCCATCTTGAACGCTGCGCCGGCCGGGGGTGCGGCGGCGCGTGTGACGCTGAGCGGAAGGGGGACGGGCCGGAGCGTGATCGGGCGGCTGTAGAATGCAACGGCGCGTTTGCCTGCGGAACGGGGTATCTTCGCCATATTCTGGCGTCGGGAGGCTCGACTCGTTGCGGCCGCTTCGCATCGTCTGGGCTTCGCCAGCGTCTAGCCTAATCCCCGCCCGCCATGCGCCACCCCTTATCACCCGCCCGCCCTGCCGCCCCTTATGTCTCGACGCGCCGGCCCGTGTCGCGCCGCCGGTTCCTCCAAGGCGCGGGCACGGCGCTCGCGCTGCCTTTCCTCGAGTCGATGCTGCCGTCCTTTGCGCGCGCCGCGGCGCCATCGTCCCCGCTTGCGCCGGGCGCGAAGCCGCGACGGATGTTTGCCATCTGCAACAACCTCGGCCTGCTGGGCGACCAGTTTTTTCCCACGGGGGCGGGCCGCGGCTACCAAGCCTCGCCCTACCTTGAGAAACTGCAGGCGCACCGCGGCGATTTCAGCGTCTTCAGCGGCGTCTCGCATCCCAACGTCGATGGCGGGCATCCGGCCGACATCTGCTTCCTCACTGCGGCGCCGCATCCGGGCAGCAGCTCATTTCGCAACACCATCTCGCTCGACCAGCACATCGCCGAGCGCATCGGCACGCTCACGCGTTTTCCGTCCATTACACTCGGCGTCAACACCCGCACGCGCTCGCTCTCGTGGACGGGCACCGGCGTCGCGATCCCGCCCGAGGACAAGGCCGCGGAGGTCTTCAAGCAGCTCTTCCTCCAAGGCACGCCGGAGCAGGTCGCCGCGCAGATGCGCCGGCTCGACACAGGCCGCAGCATCCTCGACACGGTCGCTGGCCAGGCCAAGGAGCTGCAACGCGGCGTCACCGCCCGCGACCGCGACCGGCTCGATCAATATTTCACGAGCGTGCGCGATCTGGAGCACCGGTTGCAGGCCTCGCAGGGTTGGGAGACCAGACCCAAGCCTGTCGTGAAGGCGCCCGTGCCCGTCGATCCCGCGAGCCCGGCTGCCTACATGGAAAAGGTGAAGGTGATGTATGATCTCGCGCGGCTCGCGTTCGAGACCGACTCCACCCGCGCCATCACGCTGATGCTGGACAGCGTCTCCACGCCCGTCCTCGAGATTCCCGACACCAAGATCACCGACGGCTACCACAACCTCTCGCACCACGGCAAATCGGAGAACAAGCGCTCGCAGCTCAAGACCATCGACGAGCTCCACATGCAGCTCGTCGCCGGCCTCCTCGCCGACCTCAAGGCGGTGCGCGAGGCCGAGGAGACGATGCTCGATCGCACGATGGTCCTCTACGGTTCCAACTTCGGCGACGCCAACCAGCACACGTGCTTCAACATGCCCGTGGTCTTCGCGGGCGGCGGCTTCAAGCACGGGCAGCATCTGGCGTTCAGCACGACCCAGAACTACCCGCTGCCGAATCTCTTCGTCTCGATGTTGCAGCGCATGGGCATCGAGGAGGAGAAGTTCGCCTCCTCGACCGGCACGATGCGCGGCTTGGAGCTGGCATGAGCCCCGGATTGGTAGCCCTGCTCGGGAGAGCAGGGACGCTTCGCAACTTTCGGTCCCGCCTCGCGCGAGGCGGGCTGTTCGCGCTCTTGTTTTCCGCCGCGCCGCTTTTCGCTGCGTCCGGACCGCCGCTCGCTCCCGCTTTCGTCGAAAAACACTGCGCGAACTGCCACAACGACACCGACAAGGAGGCGGGCCTCGACCTCACGTCGCTCGCGTTTCAACCGGCCGACCGCGCTAACTTTGATCGGTGGATTCGCATCCATGATCGCCTGGAGGCGGGCGAGATGCCGCCGAAGAACAAGGCGCGCCCGGAGGCCGCGGAACTGTCGTCGGTCCAGGGTTCGCTCGCCGGCGCGTTCACCGCGTATGAGCGCGAGGTCGCCGCGCGCGAAGGCCGCGCCACAGCCCGCCGCCTCAACGGCTACGAATATGAGAACACCCTGCGCGATCTCTTCGCCGCGCCGTGGCTGCAGGTGAAGGGCCTCTTTCCCGAGGACGGCGAGTCGCACCGCTTCAACAAGCTCAGTCGCGCCCTCGACGTCTCACACGTCCACCTGTCGCGCTACATGAGCGCGGCCGACTATGCGATGCGGCAGGTCCTCAGCGTGCAGTTTGCGCAGCCGCCCACGACGACCGTGCGCCACTACGCCCGCGATCAGCGCACGCTCACGAGCAAGTTCACCGGCAGCATCTTCAACTCCTCGCCCGACCGCATGACCTTTCCCGTGGTCGGGTTGCACACCGCGCAGCCCGAGGTGCGCTGGCTGCGCGAACCGCTCAGCGATCCCGCGCGGCGCGACGAGGAGGCGATCGGCTGGGTCTCCAGCAACTACGTCACGGGCTTCACCTACCGGTGGGACGGGTTTCGCGCGCCGGTCGCCGGCCGCTACCGCGTGCGCTTCAGCGGCTACACGCTGTGGGTGCCGCCGGGCGGCATTTCGATGTCGTTCAAAGGCGAGCAGGACAAGAAAGGCACGCCGCGTCCGCCCAACAAAAATGTCGGCGACTATGACCATCCGCAGCCCGGCCGCCGCCACGAGCCGATCACGGTTTACACGCGCAACGGCGTCCTGAACCGCCGCATCGGCGAATTCGATCTCACTCCCGAGCCCGCGGTCCATGATCTTGGGGAGGTCTGGCTGCTCGCCAATGAGACACTCGTGCCCGACGCTTCGCGCCTCTACCGCTCGCGGCCGAATAATTTCCGCAACCCGCACATGACACCCGAGGGCGCGCCGGCCGTCGCCTTCCGCTGGATGGAGGTCGAGGGTCCGCTCTACGACGAGTCCACCGCCGCCGGCTACCGTCTCCTCTTTGGCGATCTGCCGCTGCGGGCTGCGCAAAAAAAGACCGGCGGCATTCCCATTGCCACCGTGCCCGGCGGCGAGCGTCGCGACACGGGCCGTAACGCTGGCCAGCGCGTGGTGGCGCTTGAGGAGACGCAGGTCGAGGTCGTCTCGCAAAACCCCCGCGCCGATGCGGCGCGCCTGCTGCGTGGCTTCATCGCGCGTGCCTACCGCCGCCCCGTGGACGCCGCGGACGCGGATCGCTTCGTGGCGCTCTTCGACGATCGCACCCGGGCCGGCCTCAGTTTCACCGAGGCCATGCTCGCGTGCTACACGGCCGTGCTCGCCTCGCCGGCCTTCATCTTCCTCGATGAGCAGCCCGGCCTGCTCAACGATCATGCGCTGGCCTCACGGCTCGCGTTCTTCCTCTGGAATTCGGAGCCCGACGCCGCGCTCCGCGTCCGCGCCGCGCGCGGCGAACTCCGCACACCGGCCGGGCTCCGCACCGAGACCGAGCGCCTCCTCGCCGACCCGAAGGCCCGGCGCTTCACGGATGCGTTTCTCGATTACTGGGTCGATCTCCGGAAAATGGAGGACACCACGCCCTCCACGACGCTCTACAACGACTACTACCTCGACGATGCGCTGACCGAGGCCGCCGTGCTCGAGACCCAGCTCTTCTTCGCCGAGCTGATTGACCGGGATTTGCCCGCGCGGAATCTCATCGATTCCGACTTCACGTTTCTCAACGAGCG
Organism: Opitutaceae bacterium; assembly: GCA_030693515.1. GTDB lineage: Bacteria > Verrucomicrobiota > Verrucomicrobiia > Opitutales > Opitutaceae > ER46. The sequence continues at coordinate 51,013 of JAUYAK010000074.1, read as the reverse complement.
GCTCGCGGACCACTATGGCATCCCGGGCGTGACCGGCAGCACCCCGCGCCGCGTCGCGCTGCCCCCCGGCTCGCCGCGCGGCGGCCTCATGACGCAGGCCAGCGTGCTCAAGGTCACGGCCAACGGCACCACCACCTCGCCGGTGCTTCGCGGCAAATGGATCGTCGAGCGCATCCTCGGCCTCGAGATTCCGCCGCCCCCGCCCGTGCCCGCGGTCGAGCCCGATATCCGCGGCGCCGTCACCATCCGCCAGCAGCTGGAGCAGCACCGGGCCGACAAGAGCTGCGCCGCCTGCCACGACAAAATCGACCCGCCGGGTTTTGCGCTCGAGAGCTTCGACATCATGGGCGCCTGGCGCGACCGCTACCGCGCGGTTGCGGAGGACAAGCCGGGGGAAAAAGGCCTCGGCAAAAATGGCCAGCCCTTCGAGTGGCATTACGGCTTGCCCGTTGATGCCGCCGGCCACGTCCCCGATGGGCGGGCCTTCGCCGATGTGCGCGAATTCAAGCGCCTCCTCCTCGATCGCGAGACCGAGGTCGCCCGCAATCTCGCGAGCCAGCTCATGATTTACGCCACCGGCGCGCCGGTGCGCTTCAGCGACCGCCCGGCCATCGAGAAACTCGTGCGCGAGACCGCGGGCTCCGGCCACGGCGTGCGCTCCATTGTCCACGCCATCGTGCAGAGCGAGCTCTTCCGATCGAAGTGATTCCGGGGTAGGGCGGGCCTGTGACCCGCCCTCGAATACTCAGCGCGCGAATGGGCGGGTCACAGCCCCGCCCTACCTCAAACCCTGATCCGCTCCGGCGCACCCGCGCTGGCCCGCCGGCCCGCCACTCCCCGCTTGTGTCCGCGCGGCGACGCGCGAAGAACCTTCGCCATGCGCTGCCTGCCTCCTCTTGCCGTGGCCGTTCTCGCCGCGGTCTCCGCCGTCCGTGCCCAGGCGCCCGCCGACGAGGCCGTGCGCGTGCGCGCCATTTTCGAGGAGGCGATCGTGCGCGGTCGCGCCTATGAGGAGCTCCGCACGCTCGTCACCAATCACCCCGGTCGGCTCGCCGGTTCGAAAAATCTCGCCGGCGCCGTCGTGTGGGCGGAGGGCGCGCTCCAGCGCGCCGGCGCGGATCGGGTTTACCGGCAGGACGTGATGGTTCCGCATTGGGAGCGTGGTGCCAAGGAAACCGTCACGCTCCACGCCGGCGGCACCGCGCAACCGCTCGCGGCTTTCGCGCTCGGTGGTTCCGTGCCCACGCCCGCCGGCGGGATCGAGGCGGGGGTCGTCGAGGTAAAGTCGCTCGAAGAGATCGCCGCGCTCAGCCGCGAGCAGGTCGCCGGCAAAATCGTCTTCTTCAACCGCCCGATGGACCCTGCGATCATCCGGCCCGGCACGGCTTACAGCACGGGCGTCGGCGTGCGCAGCCGCGGGCCCTCGGCGGCGGCGCGCCTCGGTGCCGTCGCGGTGATCGTGCGTTCGATGACGCACGCCCTCGACGATCTTCCCCACACCGGCGGCACCACCTACGCGCCCGACGCTCCGCGCATCCCGGCCGCTGCGATCTCGACGCTCGCCGCGGAGAAGCTCAGCGCCGCGCTGGCGGCGGCGAAAAACTCCGGCGGCGCGGCGGTGCGCGTCGCTCTCACGATCAACTCCCGCTGGCTGCCCGATGCGCCCTCGCACAACGTGCTCGGCGAGATCCGCGGGACGGAGTTTCCCGAGCGCATCATTTTGGTCGGCGGCCACCTCGACTCGTGGGATGTGTCACCCGGCGCGCACGACAACGGCGCGGGCGTCGTGCAGTCGATCGAGGTGCTGCGGATCTTCCGGGCGCTCGGGCTGCGGCCGCGCCACACGTTGCGCTGCGTGCTCTTCACCAACGAGGAGAACGGCCTCCGCGGCTCGCTCGCCTACGCGGCGGCCGTGCGCGAGAGGAAGGAGCGGCACCTCATCGCCATCGAGACGGACAACGGCGGCTTCCAGCCCCGCGGCTTCAACCTCGGCAGCACCCAGGGCGACCTGCACGAACGCGCCACTGCGCGCTGGGCGCCGCTCTTTGCGCCGTATGGCCTGAACACCTTCGTCAAAGGCACGGGCGGAGCCGATGTGGGCCCGCTGCTCGCCCAAGGCATCGCGGTCGCCGGCCTCACGCCTGATTCGCAGCGCTACTTCGACTACCACCACACGACGGCCGACTCGATCGACAAGGTGCATCCCCGCGAACTCCATCTCGGCGCGGGCGCCCTCGCCGCGCTGGTGTGGCTCGTGGACACGCAGGGGCTTTGACGCGGCTTACCGATCCATCGATTGCTCCAGTCGCGTCTTCACCGCCGGCCACTCGGCGGCGATGATGGAGAACACGACCGAGTCGCGCACATGTCCGTCCGGCAGCACCATGTGCGCGCGCCACACGCCCTCGCGCACCGCGCCCAGCCGGGCGATGGCAGCTTGCGAACGTTCGTTGCGCGCATCCGTCTTCAACTGCACGCGATTCAGTCCGAGGGTCTCGAAGGCATGCCGCAGCAGAAGGTATTTTGCTTCGGTGTTGATCGCGGTCCGCCATGCGGTCCGCGCCAGCCAGGTGTAGCCGATCTCCACGTGCTTGTGCGCTTCCGCGTAGTCGAAGAGCACGGTTCCGCCCACGGCCTCGCCGCGCGCCGCATCGACAATCGCAAACGCCACCGCCTCGCCGCGCGCCTGCATGGCTCCGAGCTTCGCGCACCACGCGCGCACCTTCTCCCGCGGATCGGCAGGGGCGAAGGTCATCCATCGCCACACCTCCGCGTCCGCGCCGTTGCGCTCCAGCGCAGCATGATGGACCTCGGCCAACGGTTCGAGCCGCACGGCGCGACCGGTGAGGGTGAGAGGGAGAAATTTCATGCGGAAAAGCGTTCCGGCGATTCGCCGCGGGCCCCTGCCTCCGTGCAACGAAATTCCTCTTGTGGTCTTGTGCAGCCGGCTTGACGGCCCGCCGGCACACTCCAATCACGCTGGTATTCGGCGAGGCTCAAAAAACCGCTCGCCTCCTGCACGCGCGCCTGACTCCCTGCGACCCGCCCCTTCGCCATCATGGTGCGACGCACCTCGCGTGCATGGTAGCGCCCAGCCCCGCTTTCTCGCCGTCTCCCTGTCTCTCCATCTCCCCCTCTTCCGACCCTCCCATGCCCTGGTCACAAAACTACGCTCCCCTTGGCGGCATCGGTCTCTCGGCGCTCGTCGCCGCGATTCCGGTGGTCGTGCTGCTCGGCCTGCTCGCGTTCTGGCATGTGCGCGCGCATATCGCGGCGCTCATCGCGCTCGCGGTCGCCGGGGCGGTCGCGGTGTTGGTTTACGGGATGCCCCTGTCGCTCGCGGCGGCGGCGGCCGGCTATGGGGCGGCCTTCGGCCTGCTGCCGATCGGCTGGCTGATCCTCAACGCCATCTTCATCTACCAGCTCTCGGTGGAAACGGGGCAGTTTGCCGTGCTCCAACGGCAAATCGCCAGCGTCTCGGGTGATCGTCGCATCCAGGCGCTGCTGATCGCGTTTTCGTTTGGCGCCTTCATCGAGGGCGCGGCGGGTTTCGGCGCGCCGGTGGCGATTTCGGGCGCGCTGATGATCGGGCTGGGCTTCAAGCCGCTCGAGGCCGCGAAGCTCGCGCTTATCGGTAATACCGCGCCGGTGGCATTTGGCTCGCTCGGCACGCCGCTCGTCACGCTCGCGCCGCTCACGGGTCTCGATCTGCTCCAGCTCAGCGCGATGGTGGGGCGGCAACTGCCGTTCTTCTCGCTCATCGTGCCGTTCTGGCTGGTGGCGGCGCAAGTGGGTTGGCGCGGCATGGTCGCGGTCTGGCCGGCGTGCTTGGTCGCGGGCGGGTCGTTTGGCCTCGTGCAATACTTGGTCAGCAATTTCCACGGGCCGTGGCTGGTCGACATCATCGCCGGCGCAGCGTCGATGCTGTCGGTCGTCGTGCTGATGCAATTTTGGAAACCGGCCGAGGAGCAGGTGAACGCCGAGGCGGCGGCTGCCGCGGCCTCGAATGCGTCCACCGCGGGCGCCGGGCCCGCGTGGAAGGCCTGGCTGCCGTGGATTTTTCTCACGGTCTTCGTCTTCGCGTGGGGGATGCCGCAGGTGAAGAGCCAGCTCAACGCCTGGTTTGCCCCGCAGATCCCGGTGCCGGCGCTCCACAACGCGATCGAAAAGGTGCCGCCCGTCGCGCCCACGCCGACCCTCGAAAAAGCGGTCTTCAGTCTCAACCTGCTCTCCGCCACCGGCACCGCATTGTTGCTGGCGGGCCTCGCCTCGGTCGTCGCGCTGCGCGTGAGCGTGGGCCGTGCGCTCCGCATCTACGGGCAGACCCTCTGGCGGGTGCGCATCTCGCTGCTCACGATTTCCGCAATGATGGCGCTCGGCTTCACGACGAAATACAGCGGCACCGACACCACGATGGGCCTCGCGATGGCCGGCACCGGGTGGCTGTTTCCGTTTTTCTCGCCCATCATCGGCTGGCTCGGGGTCGCGCTCACCGGCAGCGACACGTCGTCGAACGTGCTCTTCGGCAACCTCCAAAAAGTCACGGCCGAGCAGCTCGGATTCCCGCCCCTCCTCACGGCCGCCGCCAACAGCTCCGGCGGCGTGATGGGCAAGATGATCGACGCGCAGAGCATTGTGGTCGCGAGCGTCGCTACCGGCGGCCGTCCCGACAGCCCGACGGCCGGCGCGATTTTGCGCACCGTGTTCTGGCACAGTGTGGCACTGGCCTTCCTCATGGGCGTGTTTATCATGCTGCAGGCCTACCTCTGGCCGTGGATGATCCCGGGAGCGAAGTAGGGCGCCGATCCGTCAAGATTCGTTTTTTCGATGTAGGCGGGGTGCCCTCACCCCGCTTTGCTGCCACGGTGATTGTGGGCGCGGCCGATTCCGGCTCGCTGACGGCCGGTTATTTCTTCGGCGGCACGACGCTGTTGCCCGCGGGGCGCGCGGACTGCCAGGCTACGAGTCGCCAAACGCCGCCTTCGTTGCGCCACACGGCGAGATAGCGGAGGAACACGTCCGACCAGTCGGGGCCGAGCCGCTTGCGCATCTGCTGGGCGCCGAGCACATAGACGACATCCGGCGCGATTTGCTTGGTCTCGACCTCGCGCAGTTTCACGTCGGCGTAGGCGGTGTCGCCGGCGAGGAGATTTTTCACGTAGTCGGCCTTGGATTCGACGCGGCCGTCGGAGTGCGCGAAGCGCAGTTGATCCGACATCAGCGCCCCCAGTGTGGCGGCATCGCCCGCCATCATCGCCTTGACGCGGGCATGGTCGGCCTGGACCACCGCGATCGCGGGCGGCAGGGCGGACCAGAGCGCCGGGCTCGCCAGCAGGCCGAGGAGCAAAACGAAAAGGTGACGGGAAGTTTTCATTTCGAAGAAGGGTTGGAGCGATAGGCGTCGCGGAGGATTTGCATCGTGTGCCGCACCTGCACCGGCGAGCGGAGTTTTTCCAGATGGGTCTTCAGTTGCGTCAGGCAGCCGATGTTGCCGCTTGCGACCACGGTCGCGCCCGAGGCCGCGACGGCCTGCGCTTTTTGTGCGCCGAGCGAATCCGCGATCGCCGGCTGGTCGAGGTTGTAGGTGCCGGCGCTGCCGCAGCAGAGGTGCGCGTTGGGCAGCTCGCGCAGCTCGACGCCGGGAATCGCGCGCAACAGGCCGCGCGGCTCGGTGCGCACGCCCTGGGCATTGGCGAGGTGGCAGGCATCGTGGTAGGCGACGATCTGCGCGGCGCGTCCAACGGCGGGGAGTTCGCGCAAGCCGAGCTTGGCGAGAAACACGCTCACATCGACGACACGCTTGCGCAGCGCCTCCGCGCGGGCCTCGTCGGGCGTCCCCTTCAGGATGAGGTGGTATTCGTGCATCGCCGAGCCGCAGCCGGCGGCGTTGGTGAGGATGGCATCCACGTCGCCGGGAAACGCGTCGAGGTTGCGCCGCGCGAAGGCCCGCGCCGCCGCGAGGTCACCCGTGTGCCACGCGAGGCCGCCGCAGCAGCCCTGCGCCGCCGGCACGAGGACCTCGACGCCGTTGCGCGCGAGGACGTCGATGGTCGCGACGTTGATGTCGGGATCGAGCACCTGCTGCGCGCAGCCGGCGAGCAGCGCCACGCGCGCGCGGCGCTCGCCCTGGGCGGGGGTCACGACCGGGAGCGTTACGGCCGGCGGCACCTCGCGCGGGGCGAGCGCCAGCATCGGGCGCAGCACGCCCGGCACGAGCGCGCCCAGCGCGCGGCCGAGCTTCGCGCCGCGCAGGGCGAGGCGGAACCGGGCCGGAAACGGAATGGTTTTGGCCGCCAGCCAGCGGCGGAGCTTCTCGCCGAAGGTCCGCGGCAGCTTTTCCTGCACCTGCGCGCGATACGGGCTGATGAGATCGCGGTAGGGCACGCCGCTGGGGCAGGCGGGTTCGCAGGCGAGGCAGCCGAGGCAGCGGTCGATATGCGGCGCAGCGGCCTCCGGTGCCAGCGTGCCCTCGAGCACCTGCTTCATCAGCACGATGCGGCCGCGCGGCGAATCCATCTCCTGCCCGAGTTCGCTGTAGGTCGGGCATGCCGCGAGGCAGAAGCCGCAATGCACGCAGGCCTGCACCGCATGCGCCATCGGATCGCCGAGCGGGCCGTGTTCCTGGGGTTTAATCGCGTGGAGCATGGTTCAGTCGTTAAGGCTTGGAAAACGGCCGTGCGGATCGAGCGCGTGTTTCACGGCGGCGATGATCGCGGGTGCGCGCTGCGGTCCGATCCAGAGCGGCCCGGTGCCACGCAGCATCACACCCGGCCACGGCGCGTCCGCCAGCGCCGCGCCGCTTTCCGCCGCGACATAGCCGACGTTGCCGCCCGCGCTAATCCAGCCGCGGCCGCCGGGCCGCCGGCGCGCCCACGCGGAAAACTCCGGCACCTGGGCGGGCGTGATGGCGAATTTCGCAAGGCTGCCGCCGTCGTGCGCCCACAGGAATTCTGTCGCCCTGCGCCAATGGGACGACGCCTCGCCGTCGGCGAGTATCGCACCCGGAAACCGGGCCAGGATTTCCGCGCAGAGCGCATCCAGCGCCGCCGCCGGTCCGCCGATCCGCGCGAGCACGGCCGGCTCGTCGAGCGCGGTGTCGAGCGCGTCGCACTCCCAGCGCGCGCCGGCTGCGGCGGTGAGGATTTTCAGCTGCGCGGCATCGTCCGCCGCATCGAGCCGCAGCGTGCGGAGCGCGGCGGGCCGCGGGAAAACCTTGAACGTGAGCTCGGCGAGCGCGCCGAAGCGGCCGAGGCCGCCGACAAAAAACTTGGGCACGTCGAAGCCCGCGGCGTTTTTGACGACTTTGCCGCCGAGCCGCAGCAGCCGCCCTTCGCCATCGACGAAGCGCACGCCCAGGATGAAATCGCGCAGCCCGCCGAACCGGAACCGCCCTGGCCCGCTCAGTCCCGCCGCGACCGTGCCGCCAAGCGTGGCGCCGGCTTCCGCGAGCATCGGATCGAAAGGCAGATACTGGCCCTGGGACGCCAGCGCGGCCGCTATCTCGCGCAGCGGCGTGCCGGCGAGCGCGGTGAAGGTGAACTCGCTCGGCTCATACTCCACGATCCCGCGCAGCCGCGTCGTCGCGATGCGCACGAAATCGTCCGCGACGCGCGCGAGCCGCGGTTTGGTCCCCGCGCCCACGACGATCACGCGCGGCGCCGAGCGCACGGCGTCGGCGAGTTCTTGGGGTGAAGTGGGCGTGAGAGGCAAACTCATCGGTCTTTTTGGGTCACAGAGTTCACGGAGCGCAGAGGCAGAGATCACAGAGAAACTCTCCGTGCCCTCGGCTTGGGCCTCTGTGCCCTCGGTGACTAATCCGGGATTTTTTCATTCCCGCGAAATCACGCCGGCCTTCTCCAGCGGATGCAGCCCGTGCTGCGCGAGCGCGGGCGCGCCCTCGACCGGAAACATTTTTCCGGGGTTCGCGATGCCGTGCGGATCAAAGGCGGCGCGCAGCCGCTTCAGGCACGCCATTTCCTCGGCGTTGAACATCTCCGGCAGGTAATCGCGCTTCTCCATGCCCACGCCGTGCTCGCCCGTGATGGAGCCGCCCATCTCGATGCACAGGCGCAGGATTTTTCCGGCCAGTTTCTCCGCGCGTTCCAGCGCGCCGGGCTCGCGGCCGTCATAGAGGATGAGCGGGTGCAGGTTGCCATCGCCGGCGTGAAACACATTGGCGCAGCGCACGCCCGACTCGCGCGACCACGCGGCGATTTTGCGCAGCGCTTCGCCGAGGCGTCTTCGCGGCACCACGCCGTCCTGCACGATGAAATCAGGCGAGAGCCGCCCCACCGCGCTGAACGCGCTCTTGCGCCCTTTCCAGATCGCGAGGCGCTCCGCAGCGTCACGGGCGGGGCGCACTTCGACGGGCCGGCTGGCCGCCAGAATGTGATCGAGGCGCGCCCGGTCCGCGGCAACGACCTCGCGCGGGCCTTCCAGCTCCACGATGAGCACAGCTTCGCAGCCCGGCGGGTAGTCTGCATGCACGGCGGCCGTCGCGGCCTCGAGGGCGAGTGCGTCCATGATTTCGATCGCGCCGGGGAGCAGGCCGCTCGCGATCACGGCCGACACCGCCTCGCCGGCTTCTTCGAGCGTGCGGTAGCCGGCGAGGACCGTGTGAAACATCTCCGCCCGGGGCAGGAGTTGCAGCGTGATTTCGAGCGCGATGCCGAAGAGCCCCTCATTGCCCACGAAGAGCCCGGTCCAATCCGGCCCGATTTGCTCGCGACTCGCGCCGCCAAACTCGACCACCTCGCCCGTGGCGAGCACGGCCTTGAGGCCAAGCACGTGGTTGGAGGTCATGCCGTATTTGAGGCAGTGGGCGCCGCCGGCGTTGAAGGCGACGTTGCCGCCGATCGTGCAGATCGACTGGCTGGAGGGATCGGGCGCGTAGTGGAGGCCGTGCGGCTGCGCCGCCGCGGTCACCGCAAGGTTGATCACGCCCGGCTCGACGACGGCGAGGCGCTGGGCCGGATCGACGCGGAGGATTTTGTTGAGCCGGTTGAGCGCAATCACGATGCCGCCGGCAAAGGGCAGCGAGCCGCCCGACAAACTCGTCCCGCTCCCGCGCGCGACGAAGGGCAGCTGCTCCGCGTGGCAAAACCGCACGATCGCGATCGCCTCGGCCTGGGTCTCGGGCATGGCGATGGCGAGCGGCTTGGCCTGAAACGCCGTGAGCCCGTCGCTCTCGTAGGCGGCCAGCGGGGCCGCATCCGCGAGCACGCGCCCGGCCGGCAGGCTCGCGGCGAGCCGGCGGATGACATCGGGGGCGGAAGCGGGGACGGTCACGCCGCCCACGATGAAACGCCGCGCCACGCGGTGACGAGCGCGGAGTTTTTCGGTGCGGCCATGGCGGGCTTGTAGGGGGGGAGGGCGCCGCTCACGCTGGCCGGAACCGAGGCTGCGCGCGTGGCCCAGTCGGCTTCGGCCGCGATCGATGAACGCGAAAACCCTGTTTGCCAATCCGGTCGCCTCCGCGGGGAAGCGACGGGGCGAAGCCATGCCGGAAACCAATGTCGGGGAGGCCGCGACCGCTTGAGCGCCGCCGCCACGACCACTCGGCGCGAAGTAACGTGGAACCTCGTTCTCCAGTATTCCGGCCTTGGCTTCATGCTCGTGCAGGGTGTGGTGCTGGTGCCGATCTACCTGCGCCATGTCGGCAGCGCGGAGTTTGGGTTGTGGCTCATCGCCGGCGGCGTCGCGCTCTGGATCGGCATCCTCGATCCGGGTATCTCGGCGCTGATGCAGCAGCGGGTGTCGCTGGCGCTGGGGAGCGATCGGCCGGGACGGGCGGTGGGCTTGGCGCGGCGCGGCTTGCGGCTCAACGCGGTGCTGGCCGCGGTCATGATCGTCGCGGGCGCCGTCACGGCGGGCTGGATCGCGCGCCTCATCGATCCGGGGGCGACGGTGGCGGCGCGCACGGGCTGGTGGCTGGTTTTTCTGTCCGTAGCCGGCGTCGCGGCGGGCCTGATGGCCAATGCGATCACCTGCCTCGGGGTGGCTTTGCGCGCGGCGCGGACGCACACGCTCGTCACGATCGGCAGCGCCCTGGCCGGTCTCACGGCGACCCTCGGCGGACTCGCCCTGGGCTGGGGCGTGCTGGCGCTGCCGCTGGGCGTCGTCGTGCGTTGGGTGCTGCAGTTGCTGGGTGCGACGCCCTTCGTGCTTCGTGATCTCGCAACGCTGCCGCCTTCTGAACGTGAAATCCCGTCTGTCGATTCCTTGTCGCTCGATCGCCGCGTGCTGGCCTGGGCGGCTTGGGACAAAATCACCGGCACCGTCGCCATGAGTGCGGACCTTCTCCTGATCGGACGCCGGTTTGAGGCGGCGGCGGTGACTTCCTATGCGTTGACGAAACGGCCGGTGGATTTGCTCCTGAGCCTATTCCAGCGGCCAGGAGTGGCCTTGGCCCCGACGGTGGGTTTTCTGCGCGGCGGGGCGCGCACCGGCGAACTGGCGGGATTGGTGGCGGTGGCGGCCATGCGCCTCTCGTGGCTCCTGGGGGCGGCGACGCTGGGAACCATCCTCTGGTTGGAGCCGCTGGTCGGCTGGTGGGTGGGTCCAGCGCAGTTTTTGGGCCGGGATGCGGCCGGCATCCTCGCGATCGGCCTCGCGGTGAATGTTTTCTCGGGTCTTTTCGCGCAACTCTACTTTGCGAGTGGCGCGACCATTGCCTATTACCAGATCAACGGCGCGCTCAGCCTGCTGGCGATCGCGGGCATGGTCATCGGGCTCCACGTTTCCGGCCTCGCCGGTCTCATGATCGGGGCCGTTTTGCCGCGCGCGCTGGTGGCGCTCTGGTTGTTTCCCCGGCTCGCGCTGGAGCGGCTGTGCGTGGCCGCTCCGGAGCGTCGGATGATCGCCGGGGAATTGGCGGCAGCCGTCACGGCGGCGGGCACGGGGCTTGCGGCGGCGTGGCTGGTGCCCGGCGGGATGGGGCTGCGCGGCCTCGTCGGCCTGTTCGCCTACGCCTTGGTGCTGGGGGCGCTTTCTCATCGGTTGCGCGCGATGCTCCGCGGTTTTTCCGGTGCCGGTGCGACTTGAACGATGCGCACGGAAAACCAGTTCAAGGCCCGTCTGATCGACGCGACGCTGCGCGGGTTTGAGGCCGTGCTCGGCCGACGCGCACTCAACCGCCTCGGCGGCTTCGTCTATTGGCGCACGCGCGGGGAGCAGCTCGATGATCCCGAGCGCAACGGCGAGAACCGCACGCTCGATCTCGTGGCGCGTTGCGTGCTCGGTCCGCGGGCAGTGGCGCTGGATGCGGGGGCCAACGTCGGCGACTGGACGGCGCGTTTTCTGGCGGTCAGTGCCGGCGGCCGGGTCTTGGCCTTCGAGCCCGTGGCGGAGACTTATCGCGCGTTGCAAAGTAGATTTGCCGGCGAGCCGCGGGTCGAGTGCCTCGCGCTCGGGCTCTCCGATCGAGCCGGTGCCGCCACGATGCGCGTGAGCGGTTCATGCTCGGGCTCCAATTCGCTGCACGCCCTGCCGGATGAGTCCGGCGAGCGCACCGAGCCGGCCACGCTGACGACCGGCGATGCGTTTCTCGGCGAGCGCGGGGTGGCCGCGATCGACTTCCTGAAGATCGACGTCGAGGGCCATGAGGTTGCGGTGTTGCGTGGGTTCGGCCGCGCGATTGCGGAACGGCGCGTGCGCTTCATCCAGTGGGAATACAACAAGACGTGGATTCCGGCGCGCACCTCGTTGCAGGATGTCTTTGGCCTGCTCGGACCCGCCGGTTACCGCCTGTGCAAGATTCGCCCGCGCGGCCTCCTGTGCTATGCCCGCTACCACCCTGCGCTCGACAGCTTCTGCTACTCGAACTGGCTCGCCGTGAACGAACGCGATTTCGCGGCGCTCAGCGCAGTCATTAGAATCGACGCCGACACAGCAAGCGATTGGTGACCCAGCGATCCGATTCCATCATGGACTACCGCGAAATCATCTACCGTCGCTACGCCGAAAAATTTCAGGCCAGCGGCTACCAGCGGCCCGACCTCGTGGTGCACTGGACGCGCGCCTACCGGTGGTATTTCCGGCGTTGGCTGCCGGCTTCGTCGCAGGCGGCGATTCTCGATGTCGGCTGCGGCGGCGGACAGATGCTGCAAGCGCTACAACGGCTGGGCTACTCCGATCTGCACGGCGTGGATGCGAGCGAGCAGCAGGTGCGGCGGGCGCGCGAGGCCGGCCTCGACGTGCGGGCGGGCGATGCGATGGCGGCGTTGCGCGAGAGCCCCGGCCGCTGGGACCTCATCCTTGCGATCGACATCCTGGAGCACTTGCAGAAGGGCGAGGCGCTGGAATTTCTCAGCGCGGCCCACGCGGCGCTGAAGCCGGGCGGGCGGTTGATCGTGCAGATGCCCAACCCCGATGCGCGCGCGGGCATGAAGGTGCGCTACGGTGATCTCACGCACGAGATTGCGCTCGGGCCGGAGGCCGCGGGGCGGCTGCTGGATCTGTTTGGCTACGGAAAAATTGAGGCGCGCGAGCTGGGCCCGGTGCCGCGCTTGGGCTGGCGGTTTGGGCCCGTGCGCTGGGTGCTCTGGCAGTTTGTCCGCCTCAGGTGGATGATCCTGGATGTGATAGAGACCGGCAGCCCCGGGGCGCGCATCCACACGCGCGTCTATCTGATCTCGGCCTGCCGGCCGGAAAAAACGCCGTGAGCCAGCTCCCGCTCCGTCTTGGCTATGTCGGCACCCTCGATCCAGGGGGGACCTGCTTCTCGCGGTTTGAGGCGCTGCGGAGCGTGGAGCCCGGGGTGGTGGCGCTCGATCCGGATCGGTATCTGAACGGTGGACGCCTCGCCCGTTGGCTCAATCAAGTTCCGTGCGTGGGCGCGGGCCCGCGGCGGCTCAACGCCGCCGTGCTCCATCTCGTGCGCGAACAGCGCCTGAATTTCCTCTGGATCGACAAGGGCACCTGGGTGGCGCCCGCGACGCTGCGGGAGCTGCGCCGCAGTGGCGTGCGGCTCGCGCATCATGTGACCGACGCGCTCTGGCCGCGGCCGTTGCGCCTGAGGTTCACGCGCCGCCGGCTCGCCGCCACCGCGCCGCTCTACGACCATTACCTCACAAGCAACGCCGCCGATTTTCGCCGTCTCCAGGCCACGATGCCCGGTCGAGTCGCCCTCACGCAACTCGGCTACGACGAGCGGCGTTTCGATTCGAAGCCCGGGCGGGATTCCGAACTCGCGGCGCGCTGGACCCATGACGCGATATTTATCGGCCACTGGGAGCCGCGCACGGAGCGCGGCATCACGGCCCTGCTCGCGGCGGGGGTGCGCGTGAAGGTTTATGGCCGGCCCTGGCTGGCGCGGGCGCGGCGCAACCCGCGCCTCGCCGGCCACGTGTTCGACAGCCTGAATGATCGCGACTATGTGCTCGCACTTAAGCACGCGCTCATCGGCCTCGGTTTCGTCTCCGAGTGGAACTACAACGAGACGGCGGGCCGTAGCTACGAGATTCCCGCGTGCGGCACCTTCCTGCTGGCGATGCGCACACGGGAACATCAGCGCGACTATCGCGAGGGCGAGGAGGCGGAGTTCTTCGGGAGCGAGGCCGAGTTGGTGGCCAAGGTGCGTCGCTACCTCGCCGACGACGCAGCGCGCAGCGCCATTGCAGCGCGCGGCCATCGGCGCTGCACGACCTCCGGCTATAGCTGGCGAGAAATCATGCTGCGCGACTGGGCCGCCGTGAGCGCGCGGATGAAGGCCAGTCTATCCAACTCAAAAAACGTGACCACGGATTTCACGGATCGGCACGGATGAAGCAGAGAATCAATCCGGGTTTGTCCGTGTTAGCCGTGGTCAAAAAATCCGGGCTGTTGCCGCGCTAACTCCATCCGCATGGACACACCCTCCGCCCAACTCTGGCTCGGCCTCGCGATGGCGGTGGCGATCAACGGCGGAATCGTGCGGTATTTTTACCGGCGGATGCAGGACCAGGTGCTCCTCGGTGGCGTGGCGCTTTTCTTCCTGCTGCAATGCGGCTGGATGGCGCTCTACCTCGGGTTGACCGGCTCGGCAGTCGTTTACATCGGTCCCGATCTCACGCCCAATCTCAACGACACGCCCTACGCGGTGACGCTGGGGCAGACCATCATGCCGCTCGTGGCCTTGGCTTGCGGCCGGTTGTTCACCCATCGGCGCCAGGCGGGCACGTTTTTTCAAATCCAGCAGATCAACCGGCAGCGTGTGCCGGGCTTTGAGGTGATCCTGTGCATCTTCGCGACCGGACTGGTGCTCTATTTCATCGGGACGGTGTTTGTGCGCGTGCCGATTGTGACGCAGGCGATCAGCTACCTGCACCTGTCGTTCTTCATGACGCCGCTGCTCATCGGGCTGTGCTGGCGGCGCTACCCGATCGCGGTCGCCCTCTTCGGGGTGGCGGTGGTGAGCGGGGGTATGCTGGCGCTCGGCGCCGGCTCGCGGGCCCTGTTGTTCCTGCCGCTGGCATTCTTCGCGCTTGGCGTGTGGCTGACGCTCAGCCGCTTGATGCGCGTGTGGGCGGCGCTGGGCAGCGTGTTGCTCGTCGTTCCGGTGTTCTACCTGAGCGCCCGGATCGAAACGGTCCGCAAGGACGGGACGGTCGAGCGCGAAAGCGATCTGCTGGCCCGAGCCGGCGAGATCGGGCGCCTCGTGGGCGAGTCGTCGCGGGGCGAGGGCGTGTTCTCCAACTTCACGCGCGGGGTCGAGCGCATGATCATCTGGAGCAACTTCGTCGCCCTCGGGTATTCCCCTGAGCGCGTGCCCTACCGCGGTTTCGATGACTTCACCGACGAGTTCCGGTTCATGAATCAGTCGACGTTGTTCCGCGAGGCCAACGATTACCTCGACGAGAGCCTCGACCGCGAGTTTGGCCTCGGCGCGGCGCGGCGCTACGGGTTTTCGATTTCGGTCGGCGGCTCGGTGCCATTTCCGGTCCTCGCGGATGGCTGGTCGCGCGCCGGCATCTGGGGCGTGATTGTGTTCGGTGGCGGCCTGTGCCTGCTGTGGGGCGGTTTGGAGCGAGGCATCCGGCGCCTGTTTGTCGACAAGCCGCACCTCGCCCTGGCCCTGCTCGTGATCCTGATGAGTTCGGCCTATGAGAAGATGAGCACCTACGGATTCATCTACAATCTGCGCTACCTCGTGATGCAGGCGGCGCTGTGGGGCGGGTTGTTCTACCTCGCATCGAAGACCGTCTTCACGGCCGCGATTGCGCCGCCTGAAGCGATGCCGGCCTCGCGGCCGCGCCGCGGCTGATGCCAACCATGACACCCCGGCGCATCATCTTCGCCTGCGAGTCGCTCGTGGCCGGCAACGGCGGCATCGCCCGCGTCGATCGCCTGATGGCGCGCGTGATGGAGGAAAGCGTCTCGGGCTATCAGCCGGAAATCCATGTGTTCTGCGATCGCGATGCGGACCAACCGCCGGCCGGCGCCGGGGCGCCGCGTCGCTGCTACGGCGGCTCGCGGCTGCGTTTCTCGCTCGGCCTCTGGCGGGCCATGCTGCGGCCCGGCGCGGTGCTCTACGACGCGGCCTACTATGCCAAGCTGCACCGGTGGTCGCCGCTGGGGGCCCGCCGCCGGTTCATGGTTTTCCTGCACGGCATTGAGATCTGGGAGCGGGCGCGGCCTGGCAGCGTGGCGGCGTGCCGCCGCGCCAGTCTGCTCGCGGCCAACTCCCGCTTCACGCGCGATCGCGCGGACCGTTGCCACGGCGGTTTCGCGCGCGCGGGTGTGTGCTGGCTCGGCACGGAGACCTCCGAGCCCGCGCCGCTGCCCACGATGGCGGATGGTCCGCCGGTTGTGCTCGTCGTGGGCCGGATGGAGGCGCGCGAAGGCTACAAGGGGCACCGCGAACTCATCGAGGCCTGGCCGGCGGTCCTGGCGCGGCATCCTGAGGCGCGCCTGCGGATTGTCGGACAGGGCGGACAAGTGCCGGAGCTGGTGCGGTTCGCCGCGGCGCGGAAGGTCGCGCACCGGGTGGATTTCGCGGGATTCGTGCCCGAAGAAAAACTGGCCGAGTGCTACCGCACGGCCACGGCCTTTGCGCTGCCGAGCCGCGGCGAGGGCTTCGGGCTGGTTTACATCGAGGCGATGCGCCACGGCCTGCCCGTCGTGGCCTCGGTGCATGACGCCGGCGGCGAAGTCGTGGAGGACGAGCGCACCGGCCTGCTCGCCGATCTCGATCGGCCGGGCGATCTCGCGGGGAAAATTTGCCGCCTGCTGGCGAACCCCGCCGAGGCACGCCGGCTGGGGCTCGCGGGGCGCGAGCGGTGGCGCAGCCATTTCACCTACGAGGCGTTTCGCGGGCGCTTTCGCGGGCTGCTGGATGAATTCACCGCGGGTGCCGGAGCCGGAACAAAGAACGCATGAGTGCCGCGCCCGAGTTTTCCTTCATCACGCCCACCTACCAAGGCGCGGCGTTTTTGCCGCGCTGCCATTGGTCGCTGACCCGGCAAAGCGTGACCGACTGGGAGTGGGTGGTGGTGGACGACGGATCGACTGATGGCACGGCGGATGTGATCGCGGCGCTGGGCGATGCCCGCATCCGCTACCACCGGCTGCCGGAAAATGTCGGCCGCGGTCGCGCACGCGAGTTTGCGCTGCGGCAGGCGCGTGGGCGCTGGGCCGCCATCATGGATGCAGATGATCTCTCCCTGCCCGGGCGGCTCGCGCGGGCGAGCGCTGCGCGCGCGGAGGGTTATCTGTTTTTCTGCTCCGCCATGGTTTTGATCGATGCGGCGGGCGGGATCGGCGGGGTGCGCGGTTGCGCCGGGGACAGCGAACCGCGGATGTTTCCCCACGCGACGCTCTGCGGGGATCTCGCGACACTCCGAAAGATCGGTTACCCGCCGCTGCGACGCGCGGAGGATCAGACGATGGTGCTTACCTTGGCCAACACGGCGCGCGGAGTCTTCTGCCCGGAGCCGCTCTATGCTTATCACGAGGCCGCGGGGATCACCCCGGCCGCGGCGTGGCGGAGCAACTGGTCGGCACTCGCCCAGATCCGCGGGCTCGTCCGTGCGGGCGTGCTGCGGCGCAGCCCGGGCCTGCGACGGCTGAAACGAGATCGCTGGGCGAGCCTGATCGGTCTGCTGCCGTTTCTGCTCTGGCCGCGGGCTTATGAAAAAACACTGCGCCGTCGGGCGAACTTCAGCGCTGGCGTGCAACCGATGGATGACGCCGGCCGCGCTTTCATTGCCGAGGGTGCGCGGCTGTTCCCGCTGAACGCCCCGACCGGCGCCGCCCATGCCGCGTAAACGCCTCTGCCTCGTGTGCGCTGCCCCAGCCACGTTTGACGCCTTCCTGCGGCCGCATGCGGTGCGGCTGAGCGCGGACTTCGACGTGTCGGTCGTATGCCATGGCCGGCCGCGTCGCGCGGATCACGTGGCCGCGAAATTTCACGCCGTGGGCATTGAGCGCGCGGTCGCGCCCCTGCGCGATCTGGGCGCGTTGCTGGCGTTGCGCCGGCTGTTCCGCCGCGAGCGTTTCGACCTCGTGCATTCGTTTACGCCGAAAGCTGGCCTGCTCGCCATGCTTGCCGCCCGGCTTGCGGGCGTGCCGCGCCGGCTGCATACGTTCACCGGCCAAGTCTGGGCGACGAAGCGCGGCCCGAAGCGCTGGCTCCTGAAAAATCTCGATCGGGTCCTCGCGCGCTCTGCCACGCATTTGCTGGCCGACAGCGCGTCGCAGGCGCGGTTTCTCGCAACGGAGGGCGTGGTTGCCGGCGGAAGGACCACTGTGATCGGCGACGGCTCGATCTGCGGCGTGAACCTCGCGCGCTTTCGGCCCGATGCCGCGGCGCGGGCGGCGTTGCGGGCGGAACTCCGGGTCGACGACGGCGCGGTGCTGTTTCTTTTCGTGGGTCGGCTCAATCGCGACAAGGGTGTGTTGGATCTGGCGCGGGCGTTTGCGGCGATGAAGGCATCGGGGCCGGTTTGCCTGGTGCTGGTCGGGCCGGACGAGGCGGGCATGGAGGCGCAGGTGCGCGGTGCCTTGGCTGGCCGCGAGTCTGAGGTGCGATTTGTGGCGCAGACACCGAACCCGGAGCGCTTCATGGCGGCGGCGGATGTGCTGTGCCTGCCGAGCCATCGCGAGGGCTTCGGGAGCGTCATCATCGAGGCGGCGGCGTGCGGCTGCCCGTGTGTGGCGTCGCGGATCTACGGCGTGACCGATGCGGTCGAAGCAGGGCGCGGCGGACTGCTCCATCCGCCGGGCGATGGGGCGGCCCTGCGTCGGTGCCTCGAGCAACTCGCCGCGGATCGCGAGCTCGCGGCACGGCTGGGGCACGACGCGCGTGCGCGCGTGGAGAAATTGTTTCCCGAGCAACGCATCACCGATGGGCTCGCGGCCTATTATCATGCACTCTGATCTCCTCCGGCTCATCGACGAGGTGCGCGCCAACAAGAAGCAGCCGCCGGCCAGTGGCGTTACGCGGGCCACCCGATTGCGCGAGGAGCTCGGGTTCGCCTCACTCGATCTTGCGGAGCTGACGGTGCGGATCGAGGAGCGGTTCGGCGTCGATGTGTTTGCCGACGGGCTTGTGCAGACCGTGGGCGAACTCGACGACAAGATCACGCGCGCGGGAAAAAAATGAACGCGGCCTTGGAAAAACCCTGGTGGATCGACGGCCGCTCCGGCGCGAGCGAGACCTACGCGACGCTGCTCGCGCAGATTCGCACGCGCGCGGCGGCGCATCGGCCGTGCTGCCAGCCCGCCTCGGCGCGCGAGGCCCTCATCGCCTGCGCCACCACGATCGCGTGCGATGCAGAGCAGACGCTATTCGACGCCGACTTCAATCTAGGCGAGATCGAGGCGCTGGGGTTTTTGCCCAGCGATCTTCAGCGGACGGTCACGCTGTCGCGCGACGCCTCGATTTCGCTCGAATCGCTCAAGGAAAAGGCCGCCGGCGGATCGCGCGCCCGGCTGGGTCTGTTCACCTCTGGCTCGACCGGCCTGCCCAGGCGCGTCTGGCAGCCGGCCGCGAATCTCGCGCGCGCCGTGAAGGTTTCGCCACGCCACGCCGAGGCCGTCTGGGCCTTGGCCTACAATCCCACGCATGTCGCGGGCCTTCAGGTTTGCCTCCAGGCGCTCGCCAATGGCTGCACGCTCGTCGATGTGCGCGACCTTGAACGTGCGGCGGTGTTTGCAGCGATTGAGCGGCATGGGGTCTCGCACCTCTCGGCCACGCCGAGCTTCTACCGGCTGCTTTTGCCCGCTGATTGTGCGCTGGCCGGCGTGCGATCGGTGACGCTGGGCGGCGAAAGCGCGGATGCGGGATTGATCGAAAAGCTCAAGGCGCTGTTTCCCGCGGCGCGGGTGCACAACGTCTATGCCTCGACGGAGGCCGGCACGCTGCTGACCTCAGACGGCGACCTTTTTGGGATCGCTCCCGGGCTGGAGGGGAGTGTCGTAGTGCGCGGCGGCACGCTGCACGTGCATCGCAACCTGCTCGGCGAGTTCGACGGTGGGGCGACGGGCGGGGAGTGGTATGACACGGGCGACGCGGTCGTCGTGGAGCGCGCGGCGCCGTTGCGCTTCCGCATCGTCGCCCGCGAGCGTGACTGGATCAACGTGGGTGGCCGCAAGGTGAACCCGCATGAAGTCGAGGCGGTGCTGGCGGCGCATCCGGCTGTCGTGCAGGCGCGCGTGTTCGGCCGGAAAAACTCCGTGCTCGGCCAGGTGCTCTGCGCGGAGGTCGTCGCACGCGGCGCCGCCCCGGCCGAGGCCGCGCTGCGCGAATTTGCCGAAGCGCAATTGCAACCGTTCAAGGTCCCGCGAATGATCCGCTTCGTGGACAACATCGCGTCGACCCGCACGGGTAAGGTGGCCCGCGCATGAGCAAGAACATCCTCATCACCGGCGTATCGCAGGGTCTCGGCCTCGCGATCGCGCGCGCGGTGCTGGCCGCGGGATGGAACGTTCACGGCGTGAGCCGCCGGCTCTCGGCGGAGTTCGCGGCTTTGCAGCGCGGGCACGCGGGACGGGCGCACTTCCACGCCTTCGATCTCGGCCGGGTCGACGCGGTGAAGGCGGAGTTGTGCGAGCCTTTCCTGCCCTTGGCTCTGCCACTGCACGGCTTCGTCAACAATGCCGCCGTCGCCTATGACGATCTGGTTGCCAACCTGGATGCCGCGCGGTTGCGCGCGATGTATGAGGTGAACGTCTTCACCCCGATGCTGATCACGAAGCACGTGATTCGGCAGATGCTGCTGAAGCAGGTCGCCGGCTCGATCGTGCATATCTCCTCGATCAGCGTGCACACGGGCTACAAGGGGCTCGCCATGTATGCCTCGACCAAGGGCGCGCTGGAGGCGTTTTCCAAAAGCACGGCGCGCGAGTGGGGCGAGCGCGGCATCCGCTCCAATTGCGTCGTGGCCGGTTTCATGGACACGGCGATGAGCGCGGGCCTCACGGCTGAGCAGCGCGAGAAAATCCACCGCCGCACCGCGCTCCAGCGGGCGACGAGCCCGGACTCCGTCGCGGCCACCGTCGTGCACCTGCTCGGCGATGGCGCGGCGTCGATTACGGGCCAGAATCTTTTCGTGGATTCCGGCACGATCTGACCATGGGAAAACTTCCCGGACTCATCATCATCGGCGCCGGCGGCTTTGGCCGCGAGGTGCTCGCGTGGGCGGAACAGTCGGAGCAGATGGGCCGCGATTGGACGATCAAGGGGTTTATCGACGACAACCTTGAGGCGCTCACGCACAAGCGCTCGCCGGGAAAATTGATCGGCCGGCTCACGGATCATCAGCCGGCGGACGACGAGGTGTTTGTCTGTGCGGTCGGTGTGCCGGCGGTGAAGCAGCGTTGCTCGGAGCTCATCGCCACGCGCGGCGGCCGCTTCACGCGGATCATTCATCGCACCGCGGTGCTGGGCCACGAGGTCGAGCTGGCCGAGGGTGTGATCCTGTGTCCGCACAGTGTCGTGTCGGCCAACAACCGGATCGGCCGGGGGGTGGCGGTGAATCTCCACGCGACGGTCGATCACGATACGGAGGTGGGCGACTGGACGCAGATCAATTGCCACAGCGATCTCACCGGCGGCGTGCGCATCGGTCGGTCCGTATGGATTAGCAGCCACGTGGTGATTGCCCCCGGCGTAAGCGTGGGCGACGGCGCCTACCTCGGCGCGGGCGCGGTGGTGATGCGGGACGTGGACCCGGGCACCAAGGTCTTTGGTGTGCCCGCGCGGCGCATCGAATGATGATGAAGACTCGCGCGGTCCTCATGCTTGCGGCGGTCGTGCTGCTGACGGCGCTGGCGCTGCAATTTATCCGTTTCCGTGACATGACCGAAGGCGAGCGAGCGGTGGCCGCACGCCCGATCGATTTGAAAAATCAGATTCCGGCGCAACTCGCCGGCTGGGTGGTGAGCGACGAGCCGCTCGGCCCCAACGAGGCGGTGCGCGGCGCCATCGAGCGCACGCTGAACTACGACGACTACGTTTACCGGCTTTACCGCCGTGGAGGTGTGACCGTCGGCCTTTACGCCGCCTATTGGGCGCCCAACCGCATGCCGGTGCAAAAAGTCGCTTCGCACACGCCCGACCGCTGCTGGATTGAAAACGGCTGGACCTGCCTCGACCAACGCTTCGCCGAGAAAATCACCACCAGCGACACGCGGCTCCAGTCCGCACAGTGGCGGATTTTCCAGGCACCGGGCCGCGATGGACGCCAGGAGCATGTGCTCTACTGGCACCTCGTCGGCGCGCAGGTCCATGACTACGGTGGGCAGCTCGCCACGAGTCCCGGCATCGTGGGTTGGTGGCGCGACGCCTTGGCGTATGCGCTCGCCGGCAGCCGTGCGCAGCTCTTCGTGCGGGTGACGAGTTCGGTGCCCTTCGAGCGGCTACATGACGAGGCCGGTTGGAAAACCATGGTGGAGGCACTCGCGGGTCTAGGCTTGGCCGCCGCCCCCGGGGCCTGAAGAAAGCTCCGTCCAAACCGATTTAACTCCGATGCCCGACCGCAAACCCCGCGTTTACCTCTCGTCGCCGCACCTGGGCGGGGACGAGCTGCGGTTCGTCACGGAGGCTTTCGCCTCCAACTGGATCGCGCCGCTCGGACCGAGTGTGGACGCGTTTGAGGCGGAGTTTGCGGCGCGGGTCGGCACCGCCTACGCGGCGGCACTGTCGTCGGGCACCGCGGCGCTCCATCTCGCGATGCGCTGGCTGCGCCTGCAGCCGGGCGACGAGGTGATCTGCTCGACCTTCACCTTCTCGGCGACGGTCAACCCGATCCTCTACGAGCGCGCGCGGCCGGTGTTTGTCGATTGCGAGCGCGAGTCGTGGAACATGTCGCCCGCGCTGCTGGCCGAGGCGATCACGGATCGCGTGAAGCGTGGGCGGGTGCCCAAAGCCGTCGTGCTGGCGCACATCTACGGGCAAAGCGCCGACCTCGATCCGATCGTGGTGCTCTGCGCGCGGCACGGGATTCCGCTGATCGAGGATGCGGCGGAGGCCCTCGGCGCGACGTATCGCGGCCGGGCGCCTGGATCAGTCGGGCTCTGCGGCATTCACTCCTTCAACGGCAACAAGATCATCACGACCTCGGGCGGCGGCATGCTGGTGTCCAACGATGCGGCGCTGATCGAGAAGGCCCGGTATTGGGCGACGCAGGCGCGCGATCCGGCGCCGCACTACCAGCACTCCGAGATCGGATTCAACTACCGCATGAGCAACGTGCTCGCCGCGATCGGGCGCGGGCAGCTGCGGGTGCTGGATGACCGTGTGGCCGCGAGGCGTGCGCACAATGAGGCCTATCAGGCGGGTTTCGCGGACACGCCCGGCATCGAGTTCATGCCGGAGGCGGCATGGGGCCGGAGCACGCGCTGGCTCACGTGCGTGCTGGTCGATCCGGAAAAGTTTGGCGCGGATCGCGAGGCTGTGCGCCAGGCGCTCGAGGCGGAGAACATCGAGGTCCGTCCGGTGTGGAAGCCGATGCATCTGCAGCCGGTCTTCGCGGGCAGCGAATGCTACGGCGGCGCGGTGGCGGAGGATCTTTTTGCGCGGGGTCTTTGCCTGCCCTCGGGCTCCAACCTCACGCTGGCGGATCGCGAGCGCGTGATCGCCGCGGTCAAGGCGGTCGCGCGCCGCGGGTAGAGTGGAGTAGCCGATGCTCAAACGTATTTTTGATCTGGCGGCGGTCGTTGGGACCGCGCCGCTGTGGATGCCACTGGCAGCGATCGTGGCGGTGCTGGTGCGCGCCAAGCTGGGCGCGCCGGTGTTTTTCCGTCAGCGGCGGCCGGGTCGGGATGCCGTGATTTTTGAACTCATCAAGTTTCGCACGATGCGCGACACGCGGGATGCCGCCGGGCGGCTGCTGCCCGATGCGGAGCGGCTGACCGCCTTTGGCCGCTGGCTGCGCTCAACCTCGCTTGATGAGTTGCCCGAACTCGTCAACGTCCTGCGCGGCGAGATGAGTCTCGTCGGGCCGCGTCCGCTGCTTGTGCAGTATCTCGATCGCTACACGCCGCGGCAGGCGCGCCGCCACGAAGTGCGGCCCGGCCTGACCGGGCTGGCGCAGGTGATGGGCCGCAATGCGCTCAGCTGGGAGGAGAAATTCGAATGGGACGTGCGCTACGTGGAGACGAGGGGCTTCTGGCTCGACGCCAAAATCATCCTCCTCACGTTCAAGGCCGTGCTGGGCCGCGGCGGCGTGAATGCGTCCGGCGAGGCCACCATGTCCGAATTCAATCCCGCCGCCCCGCGGTCCGACTCCCGCCGCTGATGCCCGAGGAAATCCACGCCCCCTTCGCTGACCTCGCGCAAAAGAGCCGCGTGCTCATTTTGGGTTTTTTCTACGGCGTGGTGATCGCGGCGAGCTTCTGGCTCGCCTACGAGATCCGTTTTGAGTTCGCCGTGCCTGAGGGCTACCGGGCGGAGCGGCTGCGCCTGCTGCCCGCCGTGGTGGGCGTGAAGCTCGTGGCGCTGGTGCTGGCGCGGCAATTCGGCAGCCTGATGACGTTTTTCAGCATCCCGGATTTGATGCGGATCATCTGGGTGACGCTGGGCTCGAGCGCGCTGCTGCTGCTGCCCCGGCTGCTCGGTTCGGCGCATTATTCGCCGCCGCGCGGTGTGCTGTTGAGTGATTTCATGCTGTGCCTCGGCGGCCTCTGTCTCGGCCGCGTCGCGGCGCGGATGTATCGCGAACGCCTGAGCGGCGCGCAGCGGGCGACCACCGGTGTCCAGGAGCAGCGTCTCGCGATCATCGGGGCGGGGGATGCGGGCGCCTCGTTGGCGAAGGAGTTCATCAATTCGCCCTCGCGCGGCTTCCGCCCGGTGATGTTTTTCGACGATGATCCGTCCAAGCACGGCCGGCTCGTGCATGGCGTGCCCGTGATCGGCCGGCCCGAGGCCATCGCGACGGCGAAGGGCATTACCACGATCGCCAAAGCCGTGATCGCGATGCCCTCGGCGCCGGCGAAGCGTGTGCGCGAGGTGGTGCTCTTGCTGGCCAAGCAGGGGATCAAGGTCGAGACGATGCCCTCGCTGGAGGAGCTGGCCTCGGGGCGGATGAGGGCGAGCCGCATCCGCCCGGTCGAGGTGCAGGATCTGCTCGGCCGCGATCCGGTGAACCTCGACGCGGCGGGCATCCGCCAGCGCATCGCGGGCCGCGTGGTGCTCGTGACGGGTGCCGGCGGCAGCATCGGGGCCGAGCTGTGCCGCCAGATCGTCGCGCTCAACCCGAAGCGACTGCTCCTCGTCGAGCAGGCCGAGGGCGCGCTGTTCGTGATCGAGCAGGAGTTGAACGAACTCGGCTTCGCCGGCGTGATCGTGCCGCTCGTGGCGGACATCCTCGATCGCGAGCGGATGGAATTTCTCTTCACCCGCTACCGGCCCGAGGTCGTCTTCCACGCGGCGGCGCACAAGCACGTCTATCTCATGGAGCGGCAGCCGGCCGAGGCGATCCGCAACAACGTGCTCGGCACGCGCCGGCTCGCGACCCTCGCGATGGCGCACGGGGTGGATGCGTTCGTGTTCATCTCGACCGACAAGGCCATCAACCCCACGAGCGTGATGGGCGCGACCAAGCGCCTCGCGGAAATCCAGCTCATGGCGCTCGCCGCGGGTGCGACGACGGAGTTCATGGCCGTGCGTTTCGGCAATGTCCTCGGATCCTCCGGCAGCGTCGTCCCCATCTTCAAGCGCCAGATTGAGCAGGGCGGGCCGGTGACCGTGACGCATCCCGACGTGAGCCGCTACTTCATGACAATTTCGGAGGCGGTGGGGCTCGTGCTGCAGAGTTTCGTGCTCGGTCACGGCGGCGAGATCTTCGTCCTCGATATGGGCCAGCCGGTAAAAATCGTCGATCTTGCGCGGCAGATGATCGAGTTGAGCGGCTATCGCGTAGGCGAGGACATCGAGATCGTGTTCACCGGGCTCAAGCCCGGCGAGAAGCTCTACGAGGAGTTGCAGCACCACACCGAGCGCTACGCGACCACGGCGCACCCGCGCATCATGCGTTTCACGAGTGAGGCGGGAGCCGGTGATTCCGGCCTGCGCGATCTGGAGCAGACGCTCCACGCGATGGATGCGAACCAACTGAAGGCCCTGCTCAAACGCCTGGTGCCGGAATACACGCCCTACCTCGAGTGAGAGGGCACGGGCTCAGTCCGATGCGGCCAGCTCCTCAACTTTAACCCACAGCGCGATCACCGGCCAGAGCGCGCACCACGTGATCAGAATGGCCGGGGATTGAAACGGGAAATCCCACCACGCGTAAACCGGCAGCAGGAGCAGTCCGAGCACGCCACAGGCCCCCAGCGGATGATCCCAGAAATGATGCCTGACCAGTGTGAGCAGCGCGTAGCCGAGGGCCAGCAGGCCAAGGGCCACGCCCGGCAGGCCCAGCTCGATGGGAAACTGCACGACATCGTTGTGCGCGTGTTCCCAGTGCCGGCGCTCGCCCAAAGACATGGTCAGCGCGGGGTGTTTCGCCTGATGGATCGGAAAAAGATAGCGGAAGGCTCCCGCGCCCACGCCGGTGAGGCGGTGCTCGGCCAGCATCTCGAGCGCGGCGGCGGTGGCCACCCCGCGCACCTCGAGGGCGCGATCCTGCTGGGTTAAACCCTGGCGCAGGTGGGTGAACGCGTCGTGCGACCGCAGGGCGCGGAAACCCGTCACGAGGAAAACGGCAAACACGACGAGGAGCGCGAACGCGACGGCGGGGTGGCGGCTGCCCGCGGGCACGGCGCGCCGGTGCCACAGGAGCACGGCGGCGCAGCCGACGACCAGCACCATCATCACCAGGGTCGCGCCGCGCGCGTAGCTCGCCAGCACGGCCACGGCGATGCCCATCGCAAAAAAGGCGAAGAGCCCGGCGGGGTTGGACTTCTCGTGCCGCCGCAGCCCGCGCACGTGATACCACGCCGCGAGCGCGCCGGCGGCGGTGAGTGCAAGGTTCAGGTAGGCGGCGGCGTGGTTCTTGTAGACGAAACTCGCGAAGAACCAGAGGCTGGGCGAGGGCAGGGACCAGTAGAGTTTGGCGGTGCCGGTGAGTTTTTGCAGCACGCCGAAGGCCGCGAGCAGCACGCCGTTGGCGACGAGCGCGATGAGCAGCAGCTGCAGGCTGCGGCGCCGCGTGCAGGCCACCCACACGGTGCAAAGCGTCAGCCACGCCGAACCATAGACGAGCAGCGAGCGCCACGGATTCCAGCGGTCGAAGGGCGCGCTCACGCCGGCCGGCAGCCACTCGAGGTGCGGGATGCGCTCCATCCAGAAATTCGCGGCGTCGCTGCGGAAGACCCAGGCCGGGTTGAGCGCTTGCGCCGTGATGTAACCGAGCAGCGCCAGCCCGATCCAGAAGACGGGAAACGCGATCAGCCGCGGCCACATCGCGATTCCGGCCGGGCTGCCCGTGTCGTCGCGTGGTGCGCGCGGGATCAGCGCGACGACGAAGCCCGCCACCGCGAGCGCGGCACTGGCGATTTGCGCCCAGACAGGCATCCCGCCAATGGCCCAGGGCAGAAACACCAGATGCACCCCCACAATCGCAACCGCCGCGATCTCCAGCGCGGGCAGCGGCCGGCGGCGCGCCGGGGCGCGAAACTGCTCCAGCGAGCGCCGGAGCGGCGGAGTGGGGGCGGCGCGTTCGGGGCTCTGGGACACGAGCGCGACGGTGCGCGATCGGGCGGGCGCCTCAAGCGTTTCCCTCGCGACGGCGGCCCGGCCACGAGGCTTCGCGGGTCCAGAACGCATCGGCGCGCCCGCCATAGTAGCCTTGCAGCACCGTATCCATGACCACGGTCGTGCGCCGCGCCGATTCGGCGGTGCTCGGGCACACCCCGCGTCCGCGCAGATCATCCACCACGGATTGCACGAGCGGCTGCTGCACATGCGGCGGATGATCGCGCACGATCGATTGCACGCCGGCGGCGTTCTCGAGCCGCACCGGGGCGTTTTCCAGCACCGAAAACTCGATGAAGCCGTTCGTGCCCTCGATGCGCAACGTGTCGCGCCGCACGGCCGAGGCGAAATTCCAGGTCGCCACGCCGACGATGCCGCCAGCGGTGCGGAACGACATCGCGACCGTATCCTCCAGCAGATAGGGCGAGGCGCGGTTCGTGGCCGCCCCGGTGACGTCGTGCAACGGCCCGAAGAGATAATCCATCAGGTCCAGCGTGTGCGAACCCACGTCGAGAAAATGCCCGCCGCCCGCGATGGCCGCAGCGATGCGCCAGCCGGCATCCTTGCGGTGAAAAGGCTCGGCCTGCGCATAGTTCACCGCGGTGACGGTGCCGATCTCGCTGCGATCGAGCAGGTCTTTCACGAGCGTGAAGCGCGGCAGCGCACGGCGGTAGTAGGCGACGAAGAGCGGAATCCCGGCCGCGGCAAACGCCGCGATCATGCGATCGCACTCGGGGGTGTGGCGCGCCATCGGTTTCTCCACATAGGCGGGTTTGCCTGCGGCGGCGGCGAGCAGCGCGCAGTCGAGGTGCGCGTCGGGTGGCGTCGCAATGTAAACGGCATCAACCTCGGGATCGGCGACGAGCTGGCGGGCGTCCGCATACGACCGCGGCACGCCGTGCCGGCGGGCGTAGTCGGCAGCCTTGGCGGAGTCGCGACGCATGACGGCGACAAGTTGCGAACCATCGGCTTTCTGGAAGGCGGGGCCGCTTTTCACTTCGGTGACGTCGCCGCAACCGATGATGCCCCAGCGGATGACCGGACGGTGGCGCAGGAATCCGGCAGAGGCGACAGGCGTGGGCATGGGCCGAAGGATGGACGGCCGGCCGCGGCCGTGTCGATCTCTTGGCCGAAGGGAGGGGAAGAATCGTTTGCAGTGACGACGGCCGCGGGTGCGGTCGCCGGCGTGTTTCTTGTTCTCTGGCGCTGGGTCCTGCGCTGCGAGCGGCGCGGGATGGCGAGCGGAATTACTTCTTCGCCGGGGGCGCGCTGAGGCGGCGGGCTTCCTGGGCGAATTCGTCTTTGAGACCGAGGGTGAGGGCGCGCTCCAGGGAGCTCTTCCCGGCATCGGCGTCCTTGTTTTCGATCTGGGCTCGTCCGAGGTAATACAGCAGCTCGGCGTCCTTGGTCAGGGTGCGCGCGCTCTCCTGCAGGAGCGTGGCGGCGCGGGTGAAGTTGCCCTGGCGGTAAAGAATCAGGCCAAACGCGCGCGTGAGCTCCGCGTCGCCGGGGAAGGTGTCGCGGGCTTTGCCGGCGATCTCGGCGGCGTTTTTCGGCAGCTCGGCCTGGGCGGACCAGAGGATGGCGAGCCGGCGCATGGCGGGCCGGAAGTCGGGCCAGCGCGTGAGGATCTTATCGTAGGTTTGCTGCGCGGCCTTGGCGTTGCCCCCGCGTTCGTCGAGCGCGGCTTTGACCATCAGCGCGGGCACGCTGCCTGGGTCGGCCTTGAGCGCGGTGTCGGCGGCCTGTGTGGCGGCGGCCGCATCGGCCGGATTCTGGGCGAAGGCGAGGAGGGCGAGGTGTTGCCGGGCTTGGGCGGCGCGCGGGGAGGTTGGCGCGAGGCGGAGCGCGTCGTTGAGCGCATTCTCCGTGGGGGTGAGCTGGCCGAGGGCGTAGGTGGCGTCGGCGAGGTCGAAGAGGATCTCGGCGTCGTCGGGCTGGCGGCGGGCGGCGTCCTGCAGGAGGGCGAGCGCACCGGGGAAATCACCGGCCTGATACGTCAGGCGGCCGAGGGCTTGGGTGAGCTGGGTGTCGGCGGGGACCAGTTTGCGCGCTTCGCGGCCGAGGGCGAGGGCCTTGGCGGTCTCGTTGCGCGAGGCGTGGATGCGCATCGCGGCGACGACGGCGGGGACGAGGCTGGGGTTGGTCTTGAGCGCAATTTCGTAGGCGGCGAGAGCTTTCCCGGCGTTGCCTTCGCGCTCGAGTATCGCGGCGAGGCGGAGATTGGCCACGGGATCATCCTTGCGGGCGGCGACGGCCTGCTCGAGGACGGGCCGCGCGGCGGCGGCGTTGCCGATGTCCGTGGCGAGCACCGCGAGGCATTGCCGCGCCTCGGCCGCGCCGGCGACGGCCGGTTGCTGTTTGAGCGCTTTTTCCAGGTTGGTCCGGGCGGCGGCTTCCTGGCCGGACATATAGTAGGCCAGGCCGAGGTGCAGGCGCACGTCGGCATTGTCGGGCAGTTTCTCGATGGCTTCCTCGAGCAGGGCGACGGAACGGGGATACTGGCCCTTCTTGTAAAGGATCCAGCCGAGCGTGTCGGCGATTTCAGCCTGGCCGGGCAGGGCCTCGCGGGCGCGCTGGGCGACATCCTGCGCCTTGTCGAGATCGACGAGCTGATCGGCGTAGAGGTAGGCGAGGTTGTTGAGCGCGTGGCCCATCTTTGGGTTGGCGGCGACCGTGGCCTCGTAGGCGTCGCGGGCGGCGGGATAGTTTTTCTGCGATTCGTGGAGGGTGCCGAGGACGAAGTGGGCGCCGAAGTCCTTGGGGTTCTTCTCGACCGTGGCGCGCAGCGTAGCGATGGCCTTGTCGGTTTGCTGGGAGTCGATGTAGAGCTTGGCGAGGAGGCCGTAGGCGACTTGGGCGTCGGGCTGGAGCTCGATGGCTTTCTTCAGCGCGGTCTCGGCCTTGGCGGTGTCAGACTGCTGGAGGAAGATGTTGGCGAGCATCAGGTGGGCCACGGCGGCGGCCGGGTGGCGGGCGACATAGGCCTCGAGCCGGGCAATCGCGGCGGGGAATTTCTTATCGGCCATGTCGTAGCCCACCATCTTCTCCAGGGCGGGCAGGTAGTCCGGAGCGTGCTCATGCAAGGCCGCAAGCACGAAGCGGGCCTCGGCCGTCTGGCCTTTCTGCTCAAGCACGGAAGCCACAAGGAAATGAAAATCCGCGATCTTGGGATTGGCCTCGGCCAGCTGGCGGTAGAGCTGCAGCGCTTCGTCGAGCGAGCCCTGGCCACGCAGGGACGCGGCGAGCAGCGTGCGGGCCTCGAGGATGGGCGGTTCCCGGCGGGCCAGCGGCTCGATGGTTTTCACCGCGTTGGCGAAATCGCCCTGCCGGGCCTGCACCTGCGCGAGTGAGAGGGCGGCCGGGACGTAGTTGGGGGCGATGCGCAGCGCTTGCGAGAAGCTGGCGCTGGCGGCCGGGAGGTTACCGGCCGATTCGTGGGCGGCACCGAGCTGGAAATGCATCGGCGCCGAGCGAGGATAGAGGGCGATGGCGCGTTCCAGGGTGGTGACGGCGCGCTCCTTGTCGCCCATGCGCAGCCGGACCTGCCCCATAAGGATCAACGCCTCGGGATGCTCGGCATCACGGTTGATGACCTTGTCGAGCAAAGCGACGGCTTCGTCGTATTTCTGCGCGGTGTTCAGCGCGTCGGCCAGGGCAATGTAGGCGGGGATGAAATCGGGCGTTTTAGCGATGCGATCCTCAAGGAGGCGGCGGCCGGCCTCGAATTTCTGGTTTTGAAAGAGAAAGCGGGCATATTGCACGCGGACTTGGGAGCGCGGCGGGGAAAGCTCAGCCGCCGCGGCGAGCGCCGTCTCCGCCCGCGCCGTTTCACCCTGCGCCATGTGGATCTGGGCCGCCACGGCGGCGTTGAGATGGAACTTGGGGTCGGCCTGGCGGGCGCGATCCAGCAGGACTTCGGCGTCCTTGAATTTGCGTTCGCGCAGGTCGATCAAGGCGAGGCCGACGAGGGCGGGCGCGCGGTCGCTGGCGCCGCCCGCGAGCGTGCGGAGCCGGGAGCGCGCGTCGTTGGCCTCCTCGAGGTTGGCCACGGTCTCCGCCAGGATGATGGGGGCTTCGGTGTGGGCGGGATCCTTGCCGAGGATGAAAAGCGCACCCTGCCGGGCCTCACCCGGCTTGCCGTTGCTGAAATCGAAATGCGCCAGCCGGATGCGCACCGCCAAATCGTCCGGGCTCAGCTCAAGCGCGCGGCGCAGGAAGCGGTAGCCGACGCTGATCCGGCCTTGGTCGAAATAGATCATCCCCAGGCGCCCAATCGGGTGGCCGCCGGTGGCGCCGCGCTGGAGGGCGTTCTTGTATTCGAGCTCCGCCTTTTCGTAGTCGCCCTGCGCGAAGAAGGCGTCGGCCCGCTTGATCGCGGCCTCGGGTCCGGATTGGCGTGAGCAGCCCGCCAGCACGGCGGCGAGGAGACCGCCGGCGAACATGAGTAAGGAATGGCGCAAAGCGGAGCGGAACATGGCGGGGAATTACTTGACGGCGGGGGTTGAGGCGCGGAGCGCACCGCGCTCCGATCGCACCAGATAGAAAACAAGGATGGAAAAAGGCACGAGCGACAGGGCGAAGAAGATCGGCCCGCCCTGGTGGTGCCACATGGAGTCAATCATATGCGGGCCGAGGTGGATGCACAGCTGGCCGATGACGAAAATGCGAAAGCCGTTGCGGATGAGGGCGAGCGGAATCACGGCGAGGGTGATCACGGCGCGTTTCCACGGCGTGCGGAGGAAGAGATGCCCCGCCACCAGGCTCACCATGAACAGCACGAGCGTGGACCGGATGCCGCTGCATTCCGGCGCGACGCGCAGGGCGATGCCCGGCAGCTCGAAAATCAAATCGTGATAGTGCATGGTCGTGCCCGCGAGGAGGAACATCGCGTGGGCCGCCGGCGCCGAGCCATGCTGCAGCGCGACCTCGATGGCCTGCTCCATCGCGATGGGGAAGGGCGCCATGAAGACGAGAAACGCCAGGGGGAACCGCGCCCGGCGAAACGCAGCGCGATCAAGGAAGAACGCCGCGGCGGCGGTGACGAACGCGACGAACGAGACCGTGCCCAGCGCCAGCGCATCCTGCCGCTGCAGCGCCGAACCGAGGGCCAGTCGCGAGACCATCGCCACGAGTCCGAGCATCGCGAAGACGCCCGCAAGAAGCCGGTGGGGCGATCCGGCCGGCAAGGGCGAGCGCGGGGCGGTCGCGAAGAGATAGCCGCTGACCACCGGGACCAAAATGATGTAGGAATACAGTTCGCCCTGCAGCGCGAACTGCACGAGGTCGACGAGCGGCAGCGCGTAGGCGGCGGCGAGGGCGGCGAGCGTGGCCCCGAGCAGCGGGGGGATACCCCGCAAGCCGGCGAGGCGGGATGGCGGATTCGTTTCAGTGACGACTGCCGGGGTTGCAACCGGGCCGGTGTGCTTTTCCCCCATCTGTCGGGTCTCGGTGGTCATCGATCGTAGGCAAAAATAAACCTGCTGGGGGTGGCCGGATTGTCAGCGTGCAATTTGGAGAAAGGACGGTTCATCCGGATGATGCCATCGTCACTTTTCGACGCGAATACACGTGGTTTTTCACAGGCGATAGCCAAGGTTTAGGGTATACTGATGGCTCGACTGGGAGAAGCGCGTGGTGTCGGACGTGTTTTTGATTTGAGTGTAGGACAGCGATAGCGAGGCGCGGCGCGAAAATGCCGTGCTGAGACTTGCGCCGAAGGCATCGCTTTTGTCCCGCCGGTCCAGAATCAGCCCCCGGTCGACCGCGACGTAGTCGGTCTTGCCGGAGGAATAGCTGCCCGTGAAAAAAAAGCGTCCGAGGAAACGCTGCTCTACGCCGAAGGTCAGGCCGGTCGTCCGGGTCGCCCGATTGAGGAAGAAAGAATCGCCTTCCGACGCGCTCGCGGAGACCGTGAAGGAGGTGGGTGCCACCGGGCTGTAGCCGAGCGACAGGTTGTAAACGGGATTTTCAAGGCGGTTCCGCCCGTTCACATCGAAGTGTCGATATTCGTAGCCCGCAGACGCGCTGAGCGAGGTTTTTGCCGTCGGTTGCCATGAGGCCCTGAGCTGCGGGCGGAAAAAGTCGCTGTCCGCACCGGCGCTGCGCAAGGAGATGCCATGGGAAAGGCCGACTCCCATATTCAATTTCGGTGAAACCTTGTAGTTGATCGACTCGTTGACGGAGATGCTGCGACCATTCACCAAGCCGGTAGCCGTGCCGAAACTGTAGTGGCCCGAAAGATCGATCGTGGTTTTTGGGCCGATTTGTCGGGATCCCGATAGGCTGCTGCCGTAGGACTCGCGTGTCGTTTGGGCGCCGATTTCCAGGATGGTGTCGTTCGTCAGGGAATAGCTGAGCGCCCCTGCGACGTTCCATTCGCCCACGATATACCCGGCGGACACCGAGGCATTGTAGTCGAGGGGATCGCGGAATTCATCATTTTCGTAGTAACTCTTGGTGGTGGAGTGGCTGATGCTCCAGTGCCGTCCCACGGCGAGGGTGCCGGCAAAAATAAAGGCTTGGATCGCCGTGTCCCGGTCGTTGCCCGTCTCCGAGCGCAGGCGCGTGCCGTCGATGTAGCGGTAAGATAAGTCGCCCGAGTAAACGAAGGTGCCCGTCTTCAGCAGGGGGGCTCCTGAGGCCAGGGCTGATTCGAAGCTTGAGGTCGGTGCGCTGCGCTTCGTGCCGGTGGAAAGATCACGCGCGACATCAAGGGGGGATGACCTGCCCGGCACCGGCATGATCAGCGTTTGTGCGATGAGGGCGGGACCGATTGCAAGGCAGGCAATGACTGCGGGCAACACGCGGATGGGAAAAATCTGAGGATGCGGATTCATGGTCGTGATGGCTTGACAGACGAAAAAGCTGATAGCCTTGAGGCCGTGCTGGAGCCAGAGAAATCCCGGGTGGATGCGAGCCGCGGGGACCGTCAGAGCTGGCTGAAAAAGCCGTGCAGCCGCGTGCCGAAGCGTTCCATGGAGTAGTCGGTTTCGCACAACCGCCGCCCCGCCTGGCCCATGGCGGCGGCGCGAGCCGGGTCTTTTGCCAGGGTGATCATCGCTTCGGCCAGCGCTACCGGGTCCTTCGGCGGGACGAAGATTCCGCAGCCCGTCGCTTCGACATCGATCTCACCGGGAATCGCTCCGGTGCGCGTGACAATCACCGGCTTGCCCAGGGCCAGGGCTTCGATGAGCTGGGTAAAGCCAGCGGCGTAGCGCTCCTCGGTATCGGTCTCGAGCAGCACTAATGCGGCGGTGCAGCCGGCATAGTGGCGGTCGATCAATTCGCGGAAAGAAACGGCTTCCCAGGTCCCGGCCTGCGCCGTGCCGACAAACTGGACATTAGCGGGCCAGTCCAGTCCCGCTGGGGCGCTGGTGTTGATGACACGCACGGTTTCTGCCACTTTCCCAGCGGCACTCGCGAGCGTGGAAAAATCACGGCGGGTCTTGCCGCAGGAAAGGAACCAGCCCGGCGTGTGGCGTGAGCTGGGGTAGAGCGGCAGATCGACGCCCCAGCCGAGGTGCGCGATTTTCGCGCCGGGTGCCAGACTGCGGGCGCGCCGTTCGGCGGCGGGTGTCATGGCGATCACGCCGGCGTAGCCTGAGGAGAAACGCAGATTCTCCCCGGCCGCGTAGAGCAGGGTCACCACCGGGCAGCGCAACAATCCTGCAGCAGCCAGCATCGGCGCCCAAAAAAGCACGGTATGCCCGCTGTAGAGGATGCCGTCGCGGCCGAGCCACTCCCGGATGAAACGCAGTTGGTTGAAATCTTGACGCCGGTAGTTGAAGAACCGGCCGCGCACCGGCTCCTCCGGCATGGCGACCTCATAGCCGAGGCGGGCGAGTTCGATGCAGCCCCACAGGTGCTGGCCCGGATTCGGATCCTCCAGCGTGCGCCAGGCCTGCGCCATGCCGTAGGAATTAAGATAGAAAAGCCGCCGATGCGTTTTCCGCGTCTTGGAGCGGAGAATAGTCATGTCGCCTCTCTGCTCCACGGCGATGTCATCGAACCGGGCAGGGATCGCAATCGGGTGGTTTGTGGTCTCAGGCACGATTAAAATTTCTCTTCATTCGCCCGGCGGAGGCGCCGCTCCGCTAGGGCCGAGAGGATTGGGTGGGCTCAACAGGCGTCGGGGCCGCAGGCCGCCTAGGCTTTGTGCACTTGGCCCGGCTTGGCTGTGATGCCGTGCATCGCGTTGCGCGTGTCCACGATGCAGGGCGACCAGTCGGCCAGTTCGCTGTAGTTGACCGAGGCATGATTGGTGGCGATGAGCGTGAGGTCGAAGCCTTGCACCGTCTCGCGGTTCCACGCCACCGACTTCACGCCGGTCCAGTGCGCATGTTCGCGCGTGGGCCGGATGATCGGCACGTAGGGATCGTAGTAGGCGACCTCGGCTCCGCGGGCCTTAAGCTGCTCCATCAGGATGTAGCTCGGCGACTCGCGCTCGTCGTCGACGTTGGGCTTGTAGGCGAGGCCGACCACGAGCACGCGGCTGCCCTTGACGGATTTCTGCCGCTCGTTGAGCGCGTCGGCCACTTTGTGCACCACGTATTCCGGCATGGCGGTGTTGA
Source organism: Opitutaceae bacterium (assembly GCA_030693515.1). Classification (GTDB taxonomy): domain Bacteria; phylum Verrucomicrobiota; class Verrucomicrobiia; order Opitutales; family Opitutaceae; genus ER46. Next base: position 15,325 of record JAUYAK010000074.1, on the reverse strand, counting down.
TCTCGCCAGCCAGCTCAATGAAGCGCGTGTGTTGGCCGTATTCGCGGGCCTTCCACGTCAGATAAAACGGATCGATCGGGATGCAGTGGCCACCCAGGCCGGGGCCGGGGTAAAAGGCCATGAAGCCAAACGGCTTGGTCTTGGCGGCGTTGATCACCTCCCAGACGTCGATGCCCATCGCGGCGTAAACGACCTTGAGTTCGTTCACGAGGGCGATGTTCACGCTGCGAAACGTGTTCTCGAGCAGCTTGGTCGCCTCGGCCACGCGGCACGACGACACGGGCACGAGCGTCTTGATCGCGATCGAGTAGAGGGCGATCGCTTTCTTGAGGCACTCGGGCGTGTAGCCGCCGACGACCTTGGGAATCGTCGCGACGACGCTGCTCGGATTGCCCGGGTCTTCGCGCTCGGGCGAAAACGCCAGATGGAAGTCCACGCCCGCCTTGAGTCCCGAGCCTGCTTCCAGCACGGCGCGCAAATCCTCGTCGGTCGTGCCGGGGTAGGTGGTGGATTCGAGGACGACGAGCGCGCCCTTCTTGAGATGCGGCGCGAGGGCCTTGCCGGTCTCCGTGATGTAGGAGATGTCGGGCTCGCGGTTCTTGTTGAGCGGCGTCGGCACGCAGATGATGGCGGCCTCGCACTCCTGGGCGCGGGAGAAATCGGTCGTGGCGCTGAACGACGTGGCGTCGATGGCCGCTTTGATCGACTCCGGGCTGATGTGCTTGATGTAGCTCTTCCCTTGATTGAGGGCGTCAACCTTGCCCCGGTCGATGTCGAGACCGAGCACCGTGGCGCCGCAACGCGCGAATTGAAGGGAGAGCGGGAGCCCCACGTAACCGAGGCCGACGACACAGATTTTCATAAAGTAGGAGGGAAGACGGTATTACTACGGAAAGATCGAGCTTTGGGCCAAACTCAAAAGGTAAAATCATTGCTATATCACTCGCCTGATTGTTTGACACAGGATCGAGACTTTAAGCGGACGAATGGCGAAATACATGTCGTGGCGCAGGAGCGAATTGAGATCGGATTCGGAGATTACTAAGTGATGGAGGCTAGCTCCAGCGGAAGCCGAAAATCCGTGTGCTGTTCCAAAATCCATAACAATTCTCCTGAAAGGTCGGGATGAATTCCTTGTGGACAAAAAAAGCATCAAGGCCTGGCAAGTCTTTGACCAGAACATAGCCTTCGTCGCTAAACTTGGCGCGCAGCCCTTGGGAAGGGCGTTCGATGGTCACGCAGTTGAATCGATATGCTTTCCAGTCGAGGCCAGACAGCACCCGATCTTCTGCCCCTTCCACGTCGATTGAGAGATAATCGATCACACTAGGGGCATTGTGCTCGGCCAGTATGTCATTTATCACCCGTGTTTGCAGGCGGATTTTGGGGAAGTCGCTGGTGTCGGGATTGTCGGTATCCGATGAAACGATGCCGCTCAGCTTGTCACCAAGTGCAAACTCAACTTCTCCATTTTTGCTGTCTAGGCAAATGTTCAGGCATTTTGCTTCACGGTTCTTGAGCAGAAGCGAGAAGCTTGATGGATTGGCCTCCACGCAAATGCCTTTCCAGGCGTATTTTCGCTCCAGGATGAACGTATTGCTGATCGTGATTCCGTCATGGGCTCCGATGTCTAGAAAATATCCCCCGCGCTTGCCGTTAAACGCCTCCCCTGAAACCCAGAAATCCTGGCCAGCTTGTGACAGCCATAGGCTGCGCGTGCTCAGTAATTTGAAAATGGATTTACGTAGTTTAAATGGAATGAGGCGGCTTGCAAAGCTCATGGTTTGTGGGGGTTTTCCGATATTTGGCTTTTTTATTCTGGCTCGGTCTTCTTTGGAAACCGAGCGCGAAGAGCCGGGTATTATGCAGATTGAAATGTTCCGGGGTCGAAGTCTCGTCCTCAAGCTTGAAGCTGGCGATACGAGTAATTTGGGTGGTGTGCCAGCCGGAGGTTTTCGTTATAAAGGCAGGAATCGCAGGACTCTGCGCTGTAAGCGATGAGGCAAGGACCAGCCCATCTCCCAGCGTTTGCGGAAAGAATGCCATTCTTTAAGAGCCGAGAGCGCAGTGAAACTGGGTGGGCGGGTCAGGGCGAGATCCTCGATCGCGGTGGCGGCGGTCAGCATCTTGGTGTCGGGTGCGAACCACCGTTCCCACTCCAGGCGAGCCAACCGCCCCATTTCGTGGGCTTCGGGCAAGCGAAGCCGGAGCACCTCCGGGAGTGCGTCGAGTTTCGCTTCGGCGATGCGGATGGAGAATTTCTGCCAAGCTGGTCCGGCCGGGGCGATCCAGTCATCCGATAGAATCACCGGCACCCGCCCGAGCTGCATCACCTCGAAAATCCGGTGGGACGTGGCGGCGATGCCACGCGGGCACAGAATGAAATGTGACTCCAATATCTCGTCGAAATAGTCGATCTCCTCCTGGGCCGTATGATCGAACCACCGATCGATGCGGAGAATTTTGGTGTGTGGCGTTCGAAGCGCGTCCAAGTCGAACAGCCGGGCTCGCACCGGGTGGCTGTTGGCGCCGCGAAAGGAAAAAAGCAATCGTGGGGGAACTCGGTCCCGTTTAGCGGCGTGCTCGTCCACGCGGTCGGTTCGCTTCAGCAGGTAGCCGGTGGCCCGGTGTTTTTTCGGATGGAAGCGGCCGGCGGATAGCCCCGCGTAAAGCCCGGGCAGGAATCCCGCGGCATCGTCGTCGTAATTGATGGTGAAACAGCTCTCGGGCCGCCGCCTAATCACCGGTTCGGCTGCCAGGGCCGCCAGATAGCGCCAGTCCTTTGGCGCGACACTTTCCACCAACGCGATGACGTCCGCGGCGCGTTCAGATTCCGCGACGCGGTATCGCGGATGATCCGCGGCCCGCAGCGACTGCCGGAAGGAGTCCAGCATGGCCTCCGTCTCCCACGGCTTCCGCAGTGCGGCCGGGCCGCAGAATTGGAAGAAAAGTTTCATGCGTGATGGCGGGTGATTGATGGCGAGGCGCGATGCAATGCGAGGCAATTTGCCGCGGCCGTCTGCACGGCAGGTGCGATGGCATCCCACGTCCACGTGGTGAGGAATTCGCTCCAGGCTTGTTCCGCGATCGCTCGGGCCTGGTTTCGGTCGCGGACGAGTTCGACGCAGGCTTGCGCGAAATCGGCCGGTTGGTCGGCGAGTCTCAGCTGGCGGCCGTCCTGCACCTCGTAGCCAAAGGCCCCGAGCCGCGTCGAGACGGCTGGGCATTTCCTGGAAAAGGCCTCGGCGATCTTGATGCGGGTGCCGCCGCCAAAGCGGATGGGAATGATCATGGCCGACCAGGTTGCGATCTCGGCGGCGGAGTCGGCGACCCAGCCGAGGCCGTCCACATCCGGACCCTGCGGACCGGCCGGTCCGTCGGTGTCCTTACCGATCAGGCGCAGCCGGATGCCCGGGACCGCTTGGCGCAATTGCGGCCAGCACTCGCGCAGGAACCACTGCACCCCGTCGGCGTTGGGCGCGTAGGAATAGAGCCCGATGAACCCGATCCGCGGCGGGCCTGCGGGGGGATTGTAGGTGGGCTCGATCGCCGGGCGTTCGAATCCGTTCGGGATCACGTGAATCCGGTCACCGCCGCCGAGGTAGTCCTTGTCCGGCTGGCTGCAGACGGAAAGCGTCGAGAAACGCTCCGCGAACAGTCGCTCGCGGCGATGCATGAGGCGCTGTTGGAGGCGAGCTTTCCAGCGCTGGGCTGGTGCTTCGCCGCTTTGGGCCACCGTGCGCAGGTAGGTGCTCGGCACATCGTCGAGGTCGAGGTGGCTGCGGGGCCAGTGCCAGCGCCGGAGGATGTTCGGCGTCCTCGAATTGAGCACCCACACGAGATCGTAATCGCCGACGAGCGCCGCGACCCGTTGGGCGTCTTCCACCGAGGCCGCGACTCCGTGGACCTCCATGCAGCGCGGGCTGAACGCGCGGCGGAGTTTTCCGGGCAGGCCCCCGCTGGGGGTCGGGCGGGGTAAAATGGGCGGCAGGACCTCAAACTCGGCCGCGGTTTTTTCGGCGGCGGCTCGATCGTCCGCCTCCGAACTCACGGCCAGCACCGTCACTTGTCCCACGGCCTTCAGGGCGCGCCCGAGGTGCAACGCGCGGAGCTGGCCGCCGAAGCTGCGGCCATGCGGCCAGGACGAGCAGAGGTAGAGGATGCGGGTCACGTCTAGGCGGCTAAGCGACTGTTTTGGCCGAGTAATCGAAATGACGCTTCAGCTTGAGGAACCATTTTTCGAAACCGTGGTAGCTCAGGTAGGCGAGTGCGAGGCTGGCGCTGATCGCCAGCCCATAGTAAAGCAGCATCCAAAGGAACGAGAGTCCATGCGATGTGGGGAGGTGGCGAAAATCGAAGAGCCTTTCGAAGGCGGGACGGAGAATACCGTGGATCACGTAGAGGCCATAGCTGTATTTGCCGAGTGTGACCAGGGAACTGGACGTCATCACCCGGTGCCAGAGTGCGCCCTTCCGCAGTTTGAGCGTGCCGAGCAAGATCAGCCCGAAAGTGATCACGATCACGGTTTCGCCCGCGATATCGAGAGCCTGATGGTGGAGGCGATGAGGCAGCATGACGTAGGTGAGGCTCAAAAAGACGAAGGCCCCGAGCAGGCGGCGGTAGGTGCGGCCTGATGGGACGAACCGCATCAGGTCAGGATCGCGCAGGGCTGTCGCGAGCATCGCGCCAATCGCGAGGCCATCGAGCTTCTGCAGCGTGAGCCAAGTGAAGATCACGGGCGTCTCCGCACCTCCCAGCAACGGAGCGGTGCGGCAAATCAGTCCAACCCCAATCAGCCCGAGGGCGACCAGGATGATGCGCCGCTGGGAGGTGAAGGCGACGATCAGCGGCCAGAAAATGTAGAAATGCTCCTCGACGCAGAGCGACCAGAAGTGGCCAAGCCGGAAAACATTTGAGTCATCCCAGATCCAGCCGGTGGGCCAGTTCGCCAAGTAGGTCCAAAGCCAAGCTTGGCGCGCGACGATCGCTTGGGCCCCTTCGTCGAAAGCTACGAAGTGAGGGAGCACAAACAGGACGACGGCCAGCGCCCCGTAGTAGAGGGGAAAGATACGCAGCGTGCGCCGCGCGTAGAATTTTCCGAGGAAACCGCGTTCGCCCTTGGTATCGAGCAAAATGCCCGTGATCAGAAAACCCGAGAGCACGAAGAACAACTCGACCCCATAGCCGCAAGGCCTCACGAGGCGCCCGAGGAACAGCGCGATCGTCGGATAGGAATCGATCACGAGGATCTTGGGGTAGAAGTGACCGATGAGGACCAGCGCGATCGCGACGCCGCGCAGCCCATCCAAGGCCCGGATGTGGCCGCCGAGCAGGGGGGCAGCTGTTTCCGTCCGAACGGCGGTGGAATCAAGTGTGCTCACGGCCGGGCTTACAAGGAGGCGAAAAACTGGTGCAGCCCTTCGGCATAGCGGCCAATGTTGTAATGCCGTTCCGCCAGGGCCCGGCCTTTTTGCCCCATGGCCTGAGCCGCCGCCGGGTCGCGGCCCAGCTGGGTGATGAGGGCGGCGAGGGCCGCGGGATCATTGGGCGGCGCAAACAGCCCGCATCCGGCCGCCTCGACGTCGATCTCGCCGGGGATCGCGCCTGTCCGCGTAACAATCACGGGGCGCGCCAGCGCGAGCGCCTCAAGCAGGTTGGTAAAGCCCACCGCGGTATATTGGACGGGGTCGTGCTTGAGGATGATGAGCGAGGCGATGGAGCCGGCATAGTGCTCGTGAAATAACTCCTGATAGCTGACGGCGGACTTCTGGTGGTTCCAGCCTTTGCCGCCGTCGATCACGGTGACGTTGGGCGACCACTCAATGCCGGGCGGCAGGCCCGGACAGATGAGGCGGAGAGCATGGGGCGATTGGCGCGCCGCTTGGCTCAGGGTTGGGAAATCGCGGTGGGTGATGCCGCAGGAGAGGAACCAGCGCGGGTCATAGGCCAGCTGCGGAAAAAAACCGAGATCACAACCCCAGGCGAGATGGGCGACCTTGGCCTGGGGCGCGATTTTGCGCGCCTGGTCGGCGGCGGCCGGCGTGAGGGCGATGATGCCGCGATGCGCCCTCGCGAAATCGAGTTCTTCCCGTGCATAGGTCATCGAAACGAGATGCCGCCGGCGGCCCAGGAGCGCGCGGAGCAGTGGCACCCAGAACAGCAGCGTGTGCCCGCAATAGACGATGTCGTCGGGCCGCAGCCACGAGCGCACGACGCGCAGCAGGCGCAGATCGTGCGGGAAGGGACGGCGATAGTTGAAATGATGCAGCGGTTCGGCGAGCGCGACCTCGTAGCCCAGCCGGACGAGTTCGATGCAGCCCCACATGTGGTGCGGGGGCAGCAGGCCCTGCTTCACCTTGGCCCAGACTTCCGAACCGCCGTAGGAATTGATGAACAGCACGCGGCGTCCGTGCTTCCGCGCCGACGGGGCGAGCACGAGCAAGCCCTGTTCGCGGCTTTCGGTGATGCCGGCAAGCACCGGGTTGGGCGCGGAGGTGGCGGTTGTGGCGGGACTCATCACGGGCGCAGATTGGGTCACCAGCCGCGGAGGCGCAGGAGTTTTTCGAAGGCCCGCACACTCAGATCCCCGCGGCGTTTTTGGGTGCGCTTGAGCCAGCTGTGGGCGATGCGTTCGAACTTCGAGCGCGGGTCGCTGAAATCCACTCCCGTCATGCCAACCTTCCGGGCGAAAGCGTTCCAATCGTAGTCCCACAGGGCGATGCGCCGGAAATACTCCGGTCCGCGTTCCTTCAACATCCCGGCGACCTCGCGATCCCACCAGGTCACGGGCTCGCACGTGAGCGAACGGTAGTCGATGCCCGCCCGGTCGAAACCCTCCAGCCACTCCGGGCGGACGGGGCAGAGGTCGCGCTCTTCCCAGCCGCCGTGCATGTGGTTGTATTGGCGAAAAATGTCGAGCGGGCCGGACTTGCCGCGGGTGAACTCCCACGCCTGATACCAGCGCTGCTTGCTGGCCATGCGATCCCAGAGGATGTATTGGAAATGCAGGACGACGATGTCGTTCAGGTCCAGGACGGGCGCATCCTTGGGTTGGGGCAGGCGCGGGCCGTGAATCGTGCCGCCGACGTAGTCCACGCCGTCGTCCACATAGCCGAGCGGCACGTGCCCGGGGCAAACCCAGGCGCGTTCGAAGCCGGGCAGGATGTTCACCCAGCGGAAGCGGAGGATCGTGCCCGGCGCGGCCGCCTCGATCTTGGCCCATTCGGGCGAGGTGCGGCAGTGGGCGGACAGGGTCTCGTCCGCGTCGAGGCTCACGATGATCCGCTTGCCGGGAATCTTGCGCGCGGCGGAAAGCAGGAGCGTCTGGCGGTGATGTTCGTAGAAACCTTGGGCCTCGTTGGAGAGCAGGCTGGACTTGGGCGCGCGGGCGATCATCTCGCGCGTGCCATCGGTCGAGCCTTGGTCGGCGACAAAGATGTGATCCGCCCACGTGCCCGCCGCACCCAGGAAACGATCGATGACCCACGACTCGTTCTTGGTGGGCGAGACGCAAATCCACACGGGTTTCTCTTTGGGTTGGGCGTTCATGAGGTTCAGGGACGGTGGGGGGCCAGCGCGAGCCGGCGGTATTCGGCGGCGTGCTTGGCGGCCGTGGCCTCCCACGAAAACCCCGTGGCCCGCCGGCGGCCCCGCTCCAGCAATTCCGAACGACGGACCTGGTCCGTGGCGATGGCGAGCATGCAGTCCGTCCACGCCGCCTCATCCGCCGGATCGAGCATGATGCCGGCGTCGCCCACCACTTCGGGCAGGCTGGTGGTGTTGGCGGTGACGGCGAGGGTGCCGCAGGCCATGGCCTCCAGCGCGGGAATGCCGAAACCCTCGTGGCGGGAAGGATAGAGCAGCGCCACGCTGTCGCGATAAAGCTGCTCCAGTTTTTCCTCGGAAGGGTAGGTCACCGCGTCCACGCGGCTGGAAAGGCCGAGAAAATGGATCTGCCATTTCTCCTCCTCGGTCAGCGGGCCGCCGGCGGCGCACAGCCGCATGGTGGGGTGCGACTGGCAGGCCTTCGCAAACGCGCGGAGCAACAGGGCAAAATTCTTGTAGGTCGAGCGGCGGCCGACGAAGAGAAACACCGGCACCTCGAAAATCGAGGCGGGGGGGGAATCGCGAAAGACCTCGAACGACGTGCCGTGATAAATGACCGAGGTCTTGCCTGCCATGTGCGGAAAATGCGTAAGCAGATCCCGCTCCGTGGCACGAGACACGCAAATCGCGTGGTCGGCCCGGTCCAGCGCCACGCGCATGCCTTGAGTCGTGGCAGCGCCATCATCCTCCAGCTGCGGATAGGTGGCCGAGATGAGATCGTGGACCGTCACGACCACGGGGCATTTGATGCGCGCATAGCTGAGGCCCCCAGTCAGGCCGTAGTAGGTGGGGTGAAAAACATGCGCGCGTGAAAGGTGGCGTTGTTCCCACCACCGGACCTTGAGTGGCTGGCTCAGGCTGCGCGGGCGCAGCGAACTCAGGCCCGAGGCAATGAGCCGCGGATGGGACGGCAGGTTTTGCGGCGCGGCCTCGCCGAGGATTGCCGGGGTCCAGTCGCGGGGGAGCCGGGAGATGACCTCGCGGAAGTAGCGGCTCACGCCGCCCACTTTCTGCCAGCGGAAGATATGTCCGTCGTAGGCGAGGTTCATGGCGTGGCAGGCTGGAGGGTGGTGGACCGCGGCGCGGCCGGAGCGAGTTTGCGGAGACCATGCTTCGCGTAGGCGCGGGGGCGCTCCTGCTCACGCGCGAATTGCTCGAAATATGCGAGCGTGCGTGCGGCGTTGAACTCCCATTCGGCGCAGCCTTCCTCGATTGTGCAATCGCGGGGATGTAACGTGCGGAGCAGGGCGAGTTTGATCCTTTTTCTCAGCGCTCGGAAGCGCACGAAAGGATCGCGCGGCGAGTGGCCCCAATGCCAAGCGAGGTAGGCGACGGATCGGCCCGCCTTGGCTGCGTGCTCCAGGAAGGCTTGGCGCTTGAGCCGCGAGGGCTGGAAGTGATGTTCCACAATGGCCTCGGCGGCGCCCGTGATTCGGTAGCCGGCGGCGAGGAGCTGGTTGCCGAAAAGCGCCTCGTCCCAAAAGCCCAGTGCGCCGGGCCCGAGTTCCGGATCGAAGCCGGGCACTTTTTCGAGCACGCGCTTCGTAAAGGCCATGTTGGCTCCGTTCATCCCGCCGGGGTTGCGCATGTCCCAGCCTGTGGTCGCGGCCATCGTGGTGCGGTGAAACGTCTTCATCCACGGACGATCCAGATGCGGTGCGATCGTGATGGTTCCGGCGACGGCTTCGGCGCGATTTTCCCGAATGGGTGCGGAGATCGCTGCGATCCAGTTCCGCGCGGGGCGGACATCGTCGTCGGTGAAGATGGCGATCTCTCCGCGCGATTCGGCGAGGCCGCGGTTATAGGCGTGGCCCTTCCCTCGCCGCGGCTCATGCGTGTAGGAGACACCGAGCCGCCCGCCACGGTGGGCCTCGACAACGTGTCGGGTCTCGTCCGTCGATCCGTTGTCGACCACGAGTGTGTCCACCGGAAAATCGGCCGGCACTTCAGTCGCCTGCAAAGCCCGGAGCGTGGCATCCAGGTCGCGCGCGCGGTTGTAGGTGCAGATGATGATCGAGGCGCTCATGATGCGGCGCCGCAGTGGCGGGAGACAAAGCCGGCGGTGCGGCCGAGGGCGCCGCGCAGGCTCGCGGGCAGCGTGGCGAGGACTTTTCCGGCGAAACGCTTGGGTGCTGACGCTGGTGGTGGCACCTTGCCGCCCATCGGCAACCCGAGCTGGCATTTGATGCCATGCACGGCGGGGTAGCCGTGGCGCAGCAGGGCCGCGCGATACGCGGCGTAGAGCGGCACGAGCTCAGGCCGCTCGGCGAACGTGGGGACCGCCGGCCACGCGCGGTTCGCGAGTTTCTCGGGTTTGTCCGGATTGTAATTGCTGAAGTGAAAAAAAACGAGCGGGTGGCGGTCGTTGACGATCCAGCGACCTGCGTCGCACGTCATCCTGCGCTCAAAGAGATTCCAATACGCGGTGTTGTGGCCGGGATCGCGCTCAATGAAGGAAGACTCGAAATAGGCCGGGGCGAGCACCGTCCAGATCTGATCGACGAAGAGCCCGGTGCCCGGCCGGTAATAGCAATAGGCGAACAGGCGCTTTTGCCACCAGCGCAGGAAACGCATCGTTTCATCGGACCGGCTTGTCGCCAGGAAGCCGAGGTTGAACACGCCCGTGCTGAGCATGGCCTGCTCGTAATCGACGACCGTTGGGTTGTCGTCGGGCGTGCAGCTGTGCGGGGTGAAGATCAGGTGGTGGGTGCGCAGCCGTTCGAGCACGCGGGTCATCGGGCTGAACAGCACAATGTCGGGATCGAGGTAGATGACGACCGCGGGCGGCTCCGGCGCGGCATAGAGGTGCTCAAGGTAGAAGGGTTTCACCGCCGTGTTGAGCTCGACCACGTTGTAGCGCGCCGCCATGTCGGCGAATCCGGGAAGCTTCAGCTGCTCCACCGGCAGCACCTCGCAGGCGTGCAGAAAGCCCGGCGGGAGATCCGATGGCACGCGATCGACGAGGCCGATTACGAAGCGCGCTTCCGGGTGATGCCGGCGCACGGATTCGCCCAGCGTCTTGGCATGGGCCAGATAGTTGGCTGAACAGAGGGTGAAGATCGTGAGCGTCATGGAACGCGCGGAGGCGGCTGCGGACTGCGCCTAGGCGCGGAAAGAGGGTCAGAGCGGCTTCGCTTCACGGAGTGGGCGCACCTTTCCATCCGCCAGGTCGAAGACTTCAAGGTGAGCGATGGCGTCGAAGCGCGCGCGGCCGGCGAGATGCGTGAGGCGGCCCTGCGCATCGCGCGACTCGCGGAATTGCGACTCGATGTAGCCGTCGTCGAGCGCGACGGCGGGGACATCGTGCGCGATGTCGGCCCGGACGAAGAAGGCGTCGTTGCCATGCGAATTGCAGCCGACAAAGGCGTAGCCTTTGCGCAGCGCAAGATGGTGGAGCGCGCTGAGGGACGCCCCGAAATAAAGGTTGGAGTGGTGCGCTGCTTCGCGGGTGAAGTCCGGCCGGTAGGGCACCGTGACGGCAAGGTCGGGCCCCAGGACGCTGTTGTATTCGCAGATCACGATGCGCGGCCGCACCACGTCGATGGCCTCCCAGACCCAGTAGTCGTTGCCGTCGATATCGACCACCAGCAGGCCGAGATCGCCGGTGAATTTTTTTGCGATCAACTCGTTGATGTTCTCGCGCGTGATAAAGGCATTGAGCGCCGCGAGGTCGTGCTGCCAGTAGTAGGATTCACGTTGGATGTCTGCGATGGCGTCCGCGTCGCCGTCGATGATCAGGCCCGACCAGTTGTCGTGCATGAGCAGGAAGCGCGTGCTCGACTCGCGATAATTCTGCACGCCGAACTCGACGAAAGTGCGGTGCGCGATCGGCACGTGGTGGAGGAGATATTGGATGATTCCGTCCTGGCCCCACTGGGAGCAGACGCGGAATTCCCAGTCGCGCGGCGTAAGTTCCGGTTGCGCGCGGCGCTGGGCAATCAGCAGGTCCGCCATGAGAAAGGCGTGGCGTTCCATGCCGTCCATGACTCGGAGGGTGTGCCCGTGGTGGGCTTGATCGAGCCGGCGCACCAAGGGGTGCAGCAAACGGTCCAGCATTCGGCTCAAGAGTCTGCGTGGCATGGTGAAGGAAATTACAAACGGCTCGGCGGCGGGCAAACTTAAGACGACGTGGACGGGCGCGAAGGCGCTTTTTTCAAACGGAAAAAAGCCCCAGACTCAAGAGGTCCCGGCCTGATGCGCGCTGGAATCGGCGAGACGGGCCTCAACGGCCGCGGCGACCTCGTCGACGGCCAGTTGCTGCAAGGTGCCGGCCGCGCGCAAAATGGTCGCGCCGCCCGCGCGGTAGTAGCCGGAGTGAGGCTGGTAATTGTCAAAACCGCGATACTGGCCCAGCAGCAACACGCCGGGGCAGCGGACCGCATTGGCCAGTTGCGCGGGGCCGCTATCGATGCCGACAAAGAGCCGCGCATGTTGGATGACGCGCGCGGTCTCCAGGAAGCTGAGTTTTCCGCACAGATCCACGAAGGGCACGCTGCCGGTCGCGAGCACGCTCTTTAGACCGATTTCGACTACTGTAAGCCCGAGGTCGTCTCGGATTCGACGGGCAACTTCCGGCCAGCGTTCCAGTGGCCAGTCGCGCACGGCCTCGTTGGACTTGGCGTGAATCACGACGTAGTCCTGCAGCAAACCCAGTTGGGCGATGCGGGCGTCGATCCCTTCTGGAAAGTGCAGGGCGGGCTGTTCGTCCAAAGGAGGCAGGCCCGCGGCTTGAGCGAGCGCCTGCTGGAGCGACCCGAATCGATAATAATTGTTAAGCGTAATGGCAGGATTGGCCGGGTTCTCCAAGGCCCGAAGGCAGACGGGGCAGAAGCGACCGTTGACGTGCAGATCGATTTGGCGCGCGGCAATATGATAGCGCCGCGCGATGATCCAACTGGTGAGGCAGGGCACGGTCGCGACGGAATCGATGCCAGGGTGATGCTGAACCAGTTCGACGTAGCGCGGGCTGCACACCCAAACGAGCCAAACGCGAGGATGGGCCTGGCGCAGATGACCAACGACAGGCTCGCAGGCCACGATGTCGCCGAAATGCTCTGTCAGCGTCACGACGATCAACTTGCGCCGGGTCAGCCACGCCGCGATGCGCAGCAGGGCCAGCCGGGCGATGAGGCGGACGGCTCCGAGCTTGGCGGAGCGGAAGTGGGCCTGGTTGTTCGCGCTGCAGGAGGGAGGCATCGGATCAGCTTTTTCCCTCAGGTTGGTTGGCTGCCGCATGAGGCGGGGAGCTCGCGAGCAGAGATAGCTCGGCGCGATCCAGCCCGCGGCCTTCGAGGCCAAAGGCCCAGTGACGGATGCCACCGATGGCGTAACAGGCCAACCGCACTCCTTCCTCGAAGCCAAATCCGAGCCGCCAGTGCAGTTTCGCCAGTTGTTTCGCAACCACCTTAGGCGCGTCGCCGAAGACTTCATCGCTCAGCCAGTTTCCATCCCATGTGTCGCGTGACCAAGTGGCAGCCACGGTCAGGCCGCTTTGCGCGACGGCGGCGGTCAGGCCGCGAGCGGTGTAGTGGACGACATGCAAGTAAGGCTGCTGGCACCACGTCCACTCTTCGCGGCGCGACTTCATGCCCGTGGCTTCTGCGTTTGGCACGGCAATCAACAGGAGTCCGCCCGGCGCCAGAAGGCCGGCGATGAGGTCGAAAAATTCTCTCTGTTCGCTCACGTGCTCGGCACAATGCCATGCGGTGATGAAGTCGAATGTGCGAGCTGGCAATTGACCGGAGCGGACGGCGGTGCCGAGCGTGCCCTCGACGATCTTAAGTTTCAGGGTCTCGCGCCCATAGGCAGTCGCATCCGAAGCGAAATCCACCCCCCAAGCTTCCCATCCGTCGCGTTTCGCGCTGTTCACGAAATGGCCGTGCCCGCACCCGATGTCGAGCAGCCGGCCTTTGGATGCGCCGTAGTTTTTCAGAATCCGACCGGCACGGCGCCACCGCGCCTTGGCTTGGATCTTTTTCAACGACGCGCGCTGCCGATACCAACCGTAGTCGAAGTGCGTGCCGTAATAGTAGGCGAGCTCGGCCTCGGTCGGCACCGGGGCGCAGGACAGTGAGCCACAGCGGGCGCACGCGACGTAGGTGAACTGACGGTCGCGCCCTGGGATGTGCCAGTGGCGCCCGGTCCAGGGCTTGGTCGCGGCCTCGCCGCAGACCAGACAGCCGGTCTGTGGTCCGGACGGGGGTGTGGCGGGCTGGGTGCTCACGAAAAAACGAGGAATGGCTTCAGTTGTCGGGCACGCCGAGTTTTTTCAACTGCGCCTGGCGCAGTTGCTCGAAATCGGTCATCAGCAGCGACGGGCGCCGCACGGCCAGCTCGATGAGCTTCGCGCCCTTCTTGCCGGTGAGCCAACGGAACCAGCGCGAGGATATCCGGCGGCTGCTTATCAGGTGGAGCCTGGAGCCGTCGGAGGCGAGAGACTTGCCGTGCCGGGACGCGATCAGCTCAAGGGTGCGCCGCGTGTAGAGAGAGATGTGCTGGCCGTGATCGAGGCCGAAATACCACCACGTCCCCACGGCCGGGGCAGGCTCGGGCACGAGCTGGGTCGAGAACAGCACGGCGTCCGCATGCCGAAAGATCGTGGCGAAGGTCTCAAGCGGGTCGATCAGGTGCTCCATGACCTCGAACGCCGTCACGAGATCGAAACGCTGGTCCGTGAGCGCCTCCAGCTTGAAATCCGAGGCGAAGAGATTCTCGCAGTATTGGTCGTAGGCGAGGAATGGGTAGCCGTTGTCCCGCATCTTGCGCACGAAAATCCCGTAGCCAGCGCCGTAGTCGAGGAAGCGACTGGCGTCCTTGAGGCAGAATTCGATGACGGCTTTGGTTGAGCGCGAGAAGGTGTCGGCCCGCGACACGGAGCCGATGTCCGTTTGGTTGATCGCCGACTGGTAGGATTCGGGGAGCCAATAGGGATCCGGGGCAAACAGGAAGCCGCAGTCCGCGCAGCGGCGGAACGACGCCGGGTGCTTGCCCATGATCTTGGCGTCGCCGAAGTGAGCGGTCGCAGCCTGGCAGATCGGGCAGTTCATCTGGCTTGGGTCGATCTCAGCCGAGAGCGGATTCCGTCGGCTGACGCACGCCGCCGCGGCCGGATTCCTGCATCGCGATCATGGCGGGAGTCTGGTCGCTGGGCGTCACCATCACCTGGCCGAATTGTGACAGGTAGTCGAGGCCGTGGCCGTCGCCGGAACGCGAACCGAGGTCGAGCGTGTAAAGGTCCGGCTCAAGCATGAGGGTCGGAATGGTGAGCTTGGCGCGGCCCTTGTGCCCGGCCGGGAATTTCCAGCGGGGGCCAGGCAGATCGGTGTCGAGGGAAAGGATGCGCACGCCTTCGCGGTTGCAGAATCCGATCCCGAACGCGACCTCCTCGACGGCGGAGGCGCACTCGAAGTGAAATTCGACCTCGAGGGGTTGGCCGTGCCAGAGGCCGCGGCCCTGGTTGAGGCGCACGTGGGTGAGCTTGAGCTTGGAGCCGAAGTGTTGCGCCCGGGGCCGCTCGCCCAGCGCGGTGTCGAGCGAAGGGTTGGCGTGCAGGCGGGCGAGGTAATGGTCGGCCACGGGAGCGACCCGGCCGATTTCCTTCACCGCACCCTGGTCCATCCAGATCGCCGTCGTGCACAGGGCGCGGGTCGCGGCCATGTTGTGGCTCACAAACAGCACGGTGCGCCCGGCCTTCGAGACTTCGCCCATCTTGCCGAGGCAC
>JAUYAK010000072.1 GCA_030693515.1 Opitutaceae bacterium | reverse complement strand
GAAGCCGTCCGATAATCCCGATATCGCAGACACCCCGAGTGCCGTGGTCTACTCGAAAGCTCTTTCGCGCCTCTCGATCATGTCGGAGTTATCGGCATGTCGGGATAACGGGCTTAACTCCGATATCGGAGTTAAGGCCGTTCTTGAGTTCCCTCACGAGCACTGCGCGTGTTCGAGTCGCAAACGGGATCATGGGCACCGAAACGCTCACTAAGAAGAACTCGTTGCCGTTCTTTTCGATCCTGAGTTTCGCGCAGTGATACGGCAGAAACATCTCTCCTTCCGGAGTGCCGCGAACTTTTGGGGCCAGCACGACAATGCCATCGTTGAACGCCCAAGAACCCTCATCACGGCCATCAATATCGTGGAAAATGACCGAGTGGTGCAAGGTATAGGTCTGGTCGGGGTTCAAAACCAAGAGGAGGCGCTCGTTGTAGCCACCCTCGGTCAACACGTAGCGCCCCATGAGCTGATCGGTTTTGACCGAGGTGCAGCCGACGCTGCAAAGCAGCACGAAGCCAAGAAAAAGCCCGGTGATTCGTTGCATCGTTCGACCTAATTCATGGCCGAAATCGTCGTGTCGTGCAATGGCCGACAGATCAAAGTAACACTCACCACCGAATCCCCACCGCGTGCAGGCGCGCGGTGATGGCGCCCCAGAAGCGGGCATGGCGGGCGTGGCGGTGGATCGTGAGGGCGTCGTCCTGGCGTTCGCCGTGGAAGCGGGTGCGGATGCGGCGCATCTCCTCGGCACCGGTGGTGTGGATGGCCTGCGACGTTTTTTGCTCCGCGTGGACGCGGAAGGCGCCGAGGAAATAGGGCACGCGCACCATGCGGCAGCCGGCTTGGTGGAAGCGCGCGAGCAGATCCCAATCGAGCGCGAACTGGAACGTGGGGTCGATGCCGCCGACGCGGTCCCAGGCACGCTTGCGCCAGAAGAGCGTCTCCTGCGGCACGTAGTCGATCCACTCGAGTGTGGCGGGACGGTGGCGGGGCATGATCCAGCGGCCGACTTCGCGATCGTCATCGTCGATGATGATGCGATGGCCGTAGAGCACATCGACCTCGGGATGCGCGGCGAAATACTCGCCGACGAAATGCAGCGCGCCGGGGGCGAGCAGGTCGTCGGAGTTGAGCCACGCCATGATGGTATCGGGCGGAAGCGTGGACTCGATGTGCGCGAAGCCGCGGTGGATGGCATCGGCCTGGCCTTTGTCGGGCACGGATTCCCAGTGGCGGAGCGAGGCGGCGTGGCGCGCGATGATCGCGGGGCTGCCATCCTTGGAGTCGCCGTCCTGCACGACGTAGGCGAGCTGCGGATAATTTTGATCGAGCACGCTGCGGAGGGTGCGCTCGATAAATTTTTCCTGGCCGTAGCTGGGTGTGACGATCGCGATGGGCAGGGCGCGGGCTTCGGCCAGCGAAGACCCTGTCGCCCTGAGTTTTTCGTCCCACTGCAACGGGCGCGGCGCGTAATGCCGGAGGACGCCGATCTGCATCCAGTAGTTTTCCACGACGCGGCGGAAGAGCCACGCGCCGAAGGGCTCGGCGATTTTCGCGGACCAGAAAGAGCGGACGGCGAGCCAACCTTTGTGCAACGGGCCGGTCTCTTCGTCGCCGAGGCGCGCGATGGTGGCGTCGCGCTCGGCGAGGCGTTCGCGGTGGAACTGGAGCGCGAGCTCGTGCTCGGCGAGGAGGCGGCCGTAGTGCTTGGCGTTTTCGAGATCGTGGAGGCCGGCGGCGCGGTTGGCGGCGGAGTTCTTCAACTCGGCGATCTCGGCTTCGCGGTGCTTCAGCAGCGACTCGATGTTGCGGTTGTGGACGACGAGGTCGGCGATGGTCTGCGCGGCCTTGGCGGCATCGGCGGGAAAGCCGGCGAGCGTCCGCTCGTGCACCGCGCGCTCGGCCTGGAGCGTGGCGTTCTCCGTCTGAAAAAAACGCACATGGCCGTCGAGGATGAAGATGGTCTTCTCGCGCTCGTCGCACACGGCCTTGAGCGAGGCGATCTCGGCGTCCTTCTCGCGGGCGAGGGCGGTGAGCTCCTCGAGCTTGTGCTGGCGGGCGAGGTGGCCGGCGGCGGCGGCGCGGTGGCGCGTGGCGGTCTTGGCCATCAGGGCCTGCGTTTCGGCGGAGAGGCGCTGGACCTCCATGACATCGAAGCTATCGTGGGCGAGCGCGTGATCGACGGCGGCGATGGCGTGATCGACGGTGATTTCGCCGAGGCAAGGGGCGTCGCCAAACGCGCAATCCCACCCGCAGCCGAAGCAGGGTAACGGATGCACGAGCGCGACGCCGCGACGCGCGGCGGGCACGAAGCGCGGCCAGGTGCCGCCGCCAAAGACCGCGACGACCGGCACATCGAGCGCGGCGGCGAGGTGCATGGCGCCGGTGTCGTTGCCGAGGAAGAGGGCGGCGCCGGCGATGAGTTCGGCGAGGCGCGGGAGATCGCCGTCGCGGCCGAGCCAGAGGGCGGGGTAGGGCAGGTCTTTGACCTGCCCTTGGACGCGCGGGGTGGACGAGGGCGGGTCAGAGACCCGCCCTACTGACGCGGCGGCGACTGTTTCCAAGTGGGCGCGCTCGCTTTCATGGCCGATGAGGACGGCGGGGAGACCGTGCTTGGCGCGGAGATGATCGAGGACGGCGGCGAAACGGGCGGCGGGCCAAGTCTTGAGCTGGACGTTGGCGAAGCCCGCGGCGGCACAGACGACGTAGCGGCCCGGCACGAGGCCGAGCTGGGCGGGCAGGCCGGTGGAGACAGGCGCGGCGAGGGTGGGCGCGGCGCGCTCGACGGGGCGGCCGAGCAGCACATCGGCGAGCGAGAAGTTGGCGAGCCAGTCGGGCTCGTTGGCGGGGGCGGTGACCGTCTCGGGGAAAACGTGGGCGGCATTCAGGCCGAGGGCGACGCGGAGCCGCGTCGCGAAATGTTCGTCGTCGGCCGCGGAGCCGAGCGCGACGCGGCGGGCGGCGGGCGCGGCGGAAGCGATGGCGGCTTCGAGCCAGTTGCGGCGCGACGTCGCGGCGGCGACGATCTCGGGCGCGAGCGCGGTGACGGCGGCGCGGAGCCGCTGCACCTCGGCGGGATCGGCCTCGGGGTCCTGGGCGAAAGGATCGAGCGTGGTGGGGAGCCACTCGATGTTGTCGGCCAGCAACGGCGCGAGATCGAGGTAGGCGCGGCGGATGACGACGGCGAGGCGCGTCTGCGGCCACGCGGAACGCAGTGCGCGAAGCGCCGGCGCGAAGACCACGAGATCGCCGAGTGTGTCGATCTTGAGGAGCAGGGCGGCGGCGGGCGCGTTCACGGGGCGGCGGGCTGGACTTCCAGTTGCACGAGGCGGCCGGCGCGGCGGCGGGTGTCGGGCGCCACGAGCGAGAAATCAGCCGCGGCCTCGAGGCGCAGCGTGCGTGCCACATCCGAGCGCGGCAGGCGCACATGGAGCGTCGAGGCGCCCTCGGGCTTGAGCGTGAGGCGGCTGGCAGGCACGCCGTCCGGCCAGTGGGCGGTGAGCGCCATTTCCTGGGCCGTGCTCCATGCGGGAAATTCCAGCGTGAGCACGATGTCGTGCGCGGTGGCGAACGGCGGGAGCTGGATCGTCGCGGCGCGGGCGAACCAACCGTCCTGATCGATGCCGGTGGAAGCGAGTCGCGCCGAGGTGGGTTTGCCGAATTCGAAGGTGTAGGTCGGCAGCGAGAGGAAAACCTCCAGCCACTCGAGTTTGCCGCCGACGGGGCGGTCGTCGCGATTGGGCAGCGGGGCGTGCGCGGAAAAGCGCAGGCCGAGGCGCGCCAGCTGGTCGGTCGAACCGACGGGCAGCAGCCAGTCGAAGGAGCCGACCTCGGCGGGCACCTCGACGGGGCCGCCGGGCAGGGAAAACGTCAGCGTGCCGCGGCCGAGCGGCTGGCCGGGCAGCTCGGGCACGAAGCCGCGCACGCGCACCCACGCGGCGGGGCCGCCGCCGCCGAGCACGAATTCGCTTTGCGGTGACAGCCAGCCGTCCTCGTAGATGCCGGAAAATTCGAGGCCGCGGGCGAAGAGGAGGTCGTCGGGGAAATGCGTGAGCTTCGCGGGGCGGGGCAGCGCCGCGAGTTGCGCGGCGGAGAGGGCGGAGATGTCGCGGCCGTAGGCGACGAGTTTGCGCGAGTCAAAGGGCACCTCGGTGTTGTAGAGCGCCTGCAGGCCGGTGCGCTCAAAGGGAAACTGCACGGGCGTCTCGTTGAAGTCGATCGCGAGGTAGGCGGCGCCGTCGCGGATGACCGGGCGGATGGGGCCGACGATGCGGTTCACCGCGCCGTGGCCGGGGAACGCGAGCGGCACATCGGCCGCGCCGAGCACGCGCGAGCCGGGTGACCACGAGGTGTGGCCACGGCCCATGAAGGTTTTCGACGCGGAGATGCGCAGATAAAACTCCTCGTCCGGCTGCTCGACGCGCAGGAGGAGGAAGCGCCCGAGGCCGGTGATGTCCTGCCTCGGCGTGTAGGGATCGGCTTCCTGCTGGAAGATGGCGATGCGGTTCCGATCGCCGAGGTAGTAGTGGTTGCCGCGGCCGGTGTGGACAAAGACGAGGTGGTTGCGCGCGTCGGCGGCGGGGAGATATTTGTAGTAAGACGGGGCCACGGCGCCGGGCGCGGTCGTGAGCCGGAGCTTGTTGAAGAGGCCGAGCGATTCGTCGAGGAGGAGGTAGCCGTCGCGCGGATCGTTTTTTTCGTGGCTGAGGATCGGGGCGCGGAAGGAGGTGTAGAAAAGCTGATGCGAGCGGATGCCGTCGACGTCGCGCTGTTCGAGCATCGCGCGCGTCTGCTGCAGCAGCTCGAAGTGCGGGTGCAGGGCGAGCGCGGTGTCGCCGAGCCGCTCAAACTCGATGGGCGCGATTTGCTGGTAGTAGTCGCGGGAGAGGAAGCGCAGATCGGTGCCGCGCAGGTGGAGCGCGGCGACCTTGGCGGCGACGAGGTTGTTGATGTCGGTGAGCAGCCGTGTGCCGGGCGGAATGGCGGGCGGCTGTGTGCCGAGGATGGAGGCGAGCTTGGCCTCGGTGATGCCGCCGGCCTTCTCGCCGAGCGAGGCGCGGGTGTAGTAGAGCGCGGTGGGCGCGCAGCAGACGATCGCGGTGAGCACCCCCAGCGGCGCGACCAGCCGCGCCCACGGGAGCCGCAGAAGCGCGCAGGCGAGCGCGGCGGCGAGCGCCGGCTGCATGAACATCGCGAGCTTGTAGAGGCCGAAGTCGTTGCCCGAGGTCATGAGCCGCAGCGCGAGGAGGAACTGCACGATCAGCAGGGCCGCCATGGGCGTGGCGCGCAGGGCCTGCCGTGTGGCGACCGCCAGCGCCGTCACCAGCGCGAGCAGGCCGGCGAGGATCGTGAGCGTGGTCAGGGGATCGGACCAGTTTTTCGCCAGCGGCATCAGCCCGAACAGATTGGCCAGGCCTGTCGGGATCATGAAATACGGGAACAGCGACAGCGAGAGATCGACGCTGCGGAAGCCCGAGCCCATCTGCAGCATGATGGTGAAGACGTAGGAGAGGAGGTTGTAGCGCAGCAGGAAGATGACGCCGACGATCGCATAGACGACGAGCGTGGCGCGCACCGCCGGGAACCGCCGCGTGCGCACGAGATCAACGGCCCCCACGAGCAGCAGGGTGAGCACGGCGAAGGCCGAGACCTCCGGGTAGAAAACGGCCAGCGCCGCGCCGACGAGCGCGAGGGCGAGGATGTGCGGGACCACGCGCCAGCGCCGCGCGGGCATGGGCGCTGTGATGAGCGCCGTGGCCGCGAGGAGCAGTGCGAGCCCGCCGACTTGCGCGATTAGCTGGTAGAGCGAGCCCAGCATGAACAGCGGGCTCGCGGCTAGCAGCGCCATCGCGACGAGCGCGCGCCGCCGCCAGCGGCCGCGGTGCAGCACGAGCGCCGCGGTGGAGAAGAGCTGAATCAGCCCCAGCCCGATGATCACCGGCATGAAGATGCCGAGGGACTTCACGCCGGTGAGCGCCGAGATCCACGCGAGGATGATCTCGCTGCCGAAGCGCATGAGGCCCGGCACATGCATGAACCAGTAGTATTGCGCGATGTCGCGGCCCGCGAGTTCCTCAGGCGTGGGCACGCGCCAGAAGGAGAAGTCCTTGAAGCGTTCGGCGGCCAGGCAGTAGTTGACGTAGTCGTCGTTGACGTAGCTTAGCCAGCCGAACCCGAAGCGCAGCATCGGCCAGCCGGTCCAGAGCAGCGAAAACACCGCGATGGCTAAAAACGGCCACAACGCGCGTGCGGGCAGCGCGGGCCGTCGCCACCAGAAGATCACGGCCGAGAAGACCGCGAGGCCGAGGGCCAGCGGCCAGGCAAACGCGCGCACGGGCAAACCGGCTTGGCTGAGCGCCATGATGGCGAGCACCGCGACCGCGAGGCCGATCGCGGGGGCGAGCAGCCAGGCGCGCAGCACCCCGCTGCGCCAGCCGCAGAGCGCGAGGGTCGCGCGGCCGGTGGCGGCGAGAAAGACGAGGAAGGCGAAAGAGAGCGCGAGCGCCAGCATGAGCCGCTTGGGTTTCGCGACTTCAGCGCCGGTGCGCAATCGCGGAGCGCACGAACTCCGCGCAGGCGGTGCGCGCCCGGTCGGCAAGGTGGACGGGGGGCTTGGCCGGCTGGGCGCCGGAGAGTGCGCGGAAGACCGTGCCCTCGTCGGCGCGGAGCGGCAGCAGCGGCGCGTGCAGGTCGTGGGCGACGGAGCGGAGTTTTTCGTTGGTCGAGATGACCGCGATCTTGGAGCCGGCCCAGGCGGCGGCGACGGCGGAGTGGTAGCGGGCGGTGACGAGCCATTCGCCGCTGGGCCAGCCCGCGATTACCTCGGCGAGAGGCGCACCGGGCTGTTCAGGGGAGGCAAAGGTCCACCAGACTTTTTCGGCGGCGGACAGCGTGGCGTAAAGCCTGCGTTCCGCGCCGGGCAAATCGCGGCCTTCCTGCGCGAGCCACACGCGCTCGGTGGCAGGGAGCTTTTTCACCGCATCAAGGCATTCGGCTTGGCCGGGCCAGGCGTCGTAGTCGAAATTGGCGACGAGGGTGAGGCGCTTGGGTTTGGCCGGAGGCGGGTTGTGATCGCAGAAGAAAATGTGGGCGAGATCGCCGGCGGAATCGATTTGCGGGCGCGAGGGCAGGGCGCGGAGTTTTTCGGCGGAACCGAAGTCGCGCGTCCAGATGTGGGCGGCGCGGCCGACGAGGTGGCGCACGTCGGCCTCAGCGAGGTCGGCGGCGGTCTGGATACCGATGCCGAGGTAGAACATGGGTTTCCGCTCCCGTTCGCAGAGATCCATTTCGCCGACGAGGTGGTCGAGGAACCAGCGCGAGAGGGCGCTTTGGAACGGAGCGCCGCCGAGGCCCAGCCACACGTCGCACTCCGCCACGCACCGGGCGCGGTCGGCATCCTCATGCGGGAACCACTGCACCGCGGGAAAGCGCAGGCGCAGGGGCACTAGGCCGAAGGGCACGCAGCAGGTGTAGGTGGCATCGGGCGCGAGCGACTTCATCGCGGCGAGGAAGCCGGCGAGCATGAAGTCGTCGCCGAGGTTACCGGCGCCGTAAAAATGGTGTCCGAGATGGATCCGCACCGCTCGAAAAGAGCGCCATCTGGCCTAGTAGGCGATAGAAACCCGAATGTGCCCGCGCGAACCCGGAATTTCCTGATAAGGCAGGCTGGCTAGGCGCCAACCGTAGTCGGCTTGGAGGGAGAAGTTCGTGGCCAAGGCCATGCGCACGCCCAGACCGGCGCTGGCGAGCGGCCGGCGCACGGGGTCGAATCGGGCGGGTGTCTTCGCCTCGCTGTTGGCGGCGTCGTAGAAGATGAGGCCGCGGGTTTCGAGAGGCCCTAGCGTCTTCGAAAGACGGGGTATGCTTCGCTTCAAAGCTGGACTGATAAGCTCGGTCACGAAGACAAAGGCTTGATCGCCGGCGTAGAGGTTCTCCGGGTAGCCCCGCACGCTTGCCCCGCCGCCGATGCTCAACTGCTCGCTGGGCAGCAAATTGTCGTCGGACGCCTGCACCATGAGTCGCGACGAGAGATCCCAGCCGCCCTTCAGGTTGATGAGACGCTGGAGCGAAACGCTGCCGTAGACGTAGCGCGGGTCGGCGCCCGGCCGGGTTTCGCCGAAGGCGGCGGCGCGGTTGCGCGAGTTTACGTCGCCGGGGCTGAAGGTGGCGCTGGCCCCCAGCGCCCAGGCGCCGAGTTTGTCGCGTCGGACGGCCGAGCCGCCCAAGGTGAACTGGAAGATGTTGGTCTTGCTGCTTTGGACGAGCAGTTTGCTGGCCCGCGGATCCCAGGTGAGGTTGTTGTTGGTTTCCTTGAAGCCAATCGAAGCGAAGAGGTCGATGGGGTTGATGCCCGTCCGGACGGGCATCGTGTAGCGGAGATCCGTGGTGATGGTTTCACCTTCCTGCAGGAAGAGCCCGTCATAGATTTCCGGCTTGGCCTTGAGGTAGGTCCCGCTGATTTGGAAATAGTGGCGCCAAGGGAGGGGAACGCGGTAGTCCAATCCGTGGCCTTGGTAAATATTGGGCGTCTCGGTGGTGATATACTGATACGAGAGCTGGTGATCGAGGCCCCACAGGTTGGCGTAGGTCGCTGCGAGGATGAAGCGGTGCTGGCCGAGCACTGCGTTGCCCGCGTTATCGAGGGTGAGCGAAAGCCGCAGGGGAAGCGCTTCCTGCATGGCGATGGTGAGATCGGCCTCGTCGGTATTGGGCACGGGATCGATGCGCACGCGGATCCGGCGAAAGGAATTGTTGTTGGTCCAGTCAATCGCGCGATCCAGCTCATCGAAGCGGACCAGCCCGCCTTGCTCGATCCGCAGCTTCTGGCGCAGGAGGCTTTCGCTGAACCACCGGGTTTGCGGGATGTTGATGTTCCTGATCTTCCAGTTGGTGGATTTGGCTTGGGATACGACCGTGGCTGTGTCGGGCCCGGGTTGGGCGATCACCCGCACCACGCCCTCAGCGATGCTCTGGGTCGGAATGACGACCGTCGCGTTCGGGTGATTGTTTTGCCGAAGGAAGGTTTCGATCACTTGCGCGATGGCCGCGAGCAGGCGCTCATCAATGATCCGGTTGAGGCCGCTGGCGAGCCGCGTGTTGAGGTCGGCGGCATTGAAGGCAGCGAGACCGGGGGAGAGCACGACAAACTCCGCCTCGGGCGCGGGCACGAAGGTGTTGGCGGCTTCGAGGCTATCGGTGACAATGATGCGGAGGAGCGGCCGTCCGCTGGTCGGCGCGGGATCCGGGGTGGCGGGCTCGGCGCCATGGGAGAGGGCGGCCACGGCAAACGCCAGCAAGCCCGGCATGAGGGCTCGAACACGGGAACAGATCAACGGGATCATTATGGCAAGCGAGACCCTTTGACCACCGGAATGTTCAATTACAACGCCAGAATCCCCTGGCTTCGTCTCACCGGGCCGCGGGCGGTCTTCAATTGCGCAGGGGCTTGCCGCCGCGCAGGTGCTGCAGCCGTTGCTCGAAGATCTGGGCGGCGGCGGTTTCGCCGCGGAGCCGGGCGTTCACGGTCGCGCGCTCGGCCGCTTCGATCGCCTCCTGGAATCGGCCGGTCTCGGCCAGGGCGGCGGCGAGGGCGTTGAGCGCGGTGGGGGAGTTCGCATCCGCGCGCAGCGCCTCCTGGGCGAGTTCCAGGGCTTCCTTGCCGTCGCGCAGGTTGTCGTGCCAGCTGCTGCCGAGAATCCAGGAGAGGTAGGCGAGCACTTCCGGCGTGCGTCTGAGGGTGAGCGCGTGCCGGTAGAGACGAATCGCCCAGGCGTGCTGCCCGCGGTTGTAGAAGGTGCCGGCGGTGGCGATGCAAAGTCCGATCCGCTCATTTTCAGGAGCGGCGGCGATGCCTTTCATCATGTGCTCAAAGGCGACCGGCCAGTTGAGCCGCGTCATTTGCAGCTCACCCTTGCGCAGCCACGGCTGATGAAGGTGCGGAGCCTGACTGGTCAGGACGTCGAGGGTGCGGTCGGCATCATCAAGCGCATCGTTGGCAATCTGGGAGAGGGCGACGTTGTAAAGGGCTTCGGCCAAGTTCTGGGTGAAGTTCACCTTGAAGAGCATCACCAGGGGTTTGAGTGTCTCCAGGTCCTCCGGCACCCGGTAAGGGATCATTTGCAGCCATTGGGGCACGACTTTGTCGGCGAGCAGCCGGTAGCCAAAGCCTTGCTTGATCTCTTCGGCCGTCGCTTTCGGATGCAGCAACTGGAAATATTGGGCGATGAAGTTCTCCTCGCCGAGGAGCGCGATGTGGGTGACTTGGTGCTTCTTGATCAGTTCGGCCGCTTCGACTTCCGAGCGGGCGCTGAAAATCGCGGCGGCCGCCTTGAGACCGGCGCTGTTTTCCCAGTAGAGAGTCCCCAAGGTCTTGAAGCGCCCATAATAGCCGATCTGAGTCGAGGCATTGGGGCTTGAGAGCATCACGATGTCGCCGGTGGGCTGCGTGGCGCGCAGGGTCGCAGCGATGTCGCGGGCCAGGGAACCCTTGGCATCCGCAGGCGAAACGCGGCGCGCCTTGACGTCGGCGGCGGAGTTCACGTTGCGCATCACCGCGCTGGGCAGAAAGATCGCACTGACGAACGCGAGCGCGGCGATCCAGCGCACCATCGGGCGATAGGAGACCGTCCAGCACGCCAAGACGACGAGGGAGACGCACATCTGGGCACCCGCCGCGTTCAGCAGCCAACGCGACTGCCCCCAAGCCATGACGTTGAGCAGGAGGGCCGCGAGGGTCGCGAACCAAAGCACCATCGGGCTCTGCCGGCGCCGGTAGGTCAGGGTGGCGAGGGCGGCCAGGAGGGGAAGGCTGTCGACCACCAGAATCTGGAAGGCCATCTTTCCGTCGAAGACGCGCAACGTCTTCCAAAGCGGGAGGAACTCCTGGATGTAGTCATTGTGCAGCCTCACCATGAAGGTATCGAGCACGGGGGAGAAAACCCGCGCGCCACCGATCACTATAGTGAGGGGCGCGACGCAAACGGCGAGCAGCGGCGTGATCAGCCGGCGAGGCTCGGCCCAGAAGCGTGGGCGCGCCCCGAGCCAGCGCTCGCCGAACTGTGCGATCAATTCGGCGCCGCCCCACCAAGCCAGCGCGTGAAAGGGGTGGTTCGGCTCCATGCGGAGGCTGAGGTGGTTGGGGAAATACTCGAGCAGGTAGAAAATGACGCTGGCGATGCCGCCCACCCGTCCCCAAGTCCGCCAAGTGTCGCCATCGAACGTCGCCCCTTGCGCCTGGGCGTGCCGGCCGTGCAACAGCACGGCACCCAACCCCGCGATCCCGACGATGGCGATGGGTGGGATGACGGACGCCGCGCTTACCCAAAGTCCGAACGCTCCGGCCAAGCCCGACATCCGGGCGGCCGCTCGGCTGGCTTCGGGAGAGTCGGGCAGCAGCGCCGATCTAGCTCCCGTCGTTGCCTGCCACCATCCGCCTCCCATCATCACCGCGCCAAGAACCATGGCTAGGACGGAAACGGAAAGCAGACCGTGGTGGTCGACGTAGCTCGGGAAAAAGCCTTCGAACAAACGGTCATTGCAGAGCATGGCGGCCGCCACAAACACCCCGGCGATGACGCCGGCCCGGCGGGTCGCCCAGGTGGACAGCGCAATGATGAGGCCGAGCAGGACCACGGGATTCAGCCAGATCGCGGCCTGCTCGACCGAGTTGGCGATGGGCTGGCCGGTAAAGAGGTGGTGAACTTTCCCCGCGCCGGCGATCGTCCACGCCCACGCCGAGTTCCAGTGCACTTCCCGGCCCTGAGGCGCATTGTCGATGGTGGTGTAACGCAGGCGAACATCGTCCCCTTCCAGCAAGGCGATCGCATGCCGAACCCAAACTTCGGCGTCGGCGGCGAATGCCGGGAAAGCCTGCTTCAGCGGAGTCGGGGACGCCGGTGCGCCCCGCAGCCCCAACTGTCCGACGATCGTAAGATACTCCCGGACCAGTGTCGCTTGCTGAAAAAGGGTAAAAGCTGCGACCGACCATATGGCGACCAACACGAACCATCGGGTGCGATAGCTTTCCTGGCTGATTTGCATAGCCCGGAAGTCATGAACAGAGCAGGGGGCCGTTGCCGAGTGAAAAGTAGCCCGATGGTGCAATTCCAAGACGGGAGTCGAAACGTGGCTCCATAGATATTATATCTACGCCCCTTGAAGTTTGGACGGCTGGCGATTGTCGGTGGGGCCGCCAGCGGCCTGGGTGCCAACTGGTGTAGCGCCCTATCACCCCGGCCGGCTCGGAGCCGGCCCCGCCGCGGAATAGTCTGCTTGTCACGGGACGTTGGTATTAATGGTGCGGTATGCTTGGGCTGCCGAATCCCCGGGGCTGGCTGGCCTTGGGCTGTAATGCCAACGGCCCAAGAATGGTGGGCATGGCGAAGCGACCGAGGTGGGCGGGCACGTCCCCGTGCCTGCATGTTTGATGCGCCGCAAAGTGACCGCATGCGGGCCCCGGGGATGTGCCCGCCCACCTGACCAAGTGCATGGAACTCAAGGGCGATTGGCCTAACCAAGATGGGCTCCTTTTTTGCCGGGAATGACGAAACTGAACCGCAAGGCAGCGAAACTAGGCCTAAAGAATCTGCTTGCCAGCCCCGATTGCTCCCCGTTCTGCTGCTCAAGTTAGGCGTAATCTAGTCACAAACTGTTTAGAGATATCACAAATGAAAAATACACCTCCCGTTAGGTTGTCTCTCCGCAAGCTCTTCATTGCGATGCTGGCTGTTGGGCCCATCGCAATTTTGCCCGCTCCCCTCTTGGCGGCCGTTCCGCAGGGAACCACCGCGCCGTTTACCGTCTCCAGCGGTAGCGCGACTTGGAATGGCTCCGGCTCCATCGGCACCGTGAGCGCGGCCGACCGCTCTGTCATTACTTGGGGTAGCACCACCTTGGGTGATACCACGACCATCACTAACTTCGTCGTCGCTGCGGGTGAGACCTTCAATTTTGTGCTCCCCTCGGGTGGTGCGATTCTGAATCGCGTGACCGCCGGCACCAACACAACCAATGCCGCGTTCGACGGCAACCTTGCCTCGGCCGCTGTAATCAACGGCACGCTCATTTCCAATGGACGTGTCGTCGTGCTCGCCAATGGCAACATCGTCGTTGGCCAAGGCGCGCAGATCAGCACGGCGGGCGGCTTGGTGCTTTCGACGCTCAACGAAGACAATTTCAACTTCACCGCGACCGGCAACATTGCTGGCACGGGTGCGTCTCAAGGCAACATCTACCTCGGGTCAGGCGCGGGTGCGGCTGCTGCGAGCGTGATCGGTAATCTTAACGCCCACGCTGGCCTCGTCGTCCCGAACAATCTTACCGTTTCGGGTGATTTGATTGTGGCTAACACGGGTGGCGCACTTGCCCTCACTACGGCCCACAGCACGACGGTCGGCGGGAACCTTACCGTCACCACGAACAACCTGGCCATCGGCCAAGGTGCGGGTGCCCTGTTGGTGGCCAATGGTCACACACAGTTGAATTCCGGCACGGGCGCGACGAGCCTCACGGTTGCCACGAACAATTTCAACACGGTCGGCGCCAATACCACGGGCTTGACCGGCAACGTCTCTATCACGGATGCGAACATCCTCACCCTGGCGGCATCCAACATCGGTGGCGACCTCACCGTCATCGCGGGTGGCACGTCTGGCAGCACGGCGATTGCGAACAACGGCACGCTGACGATTGGCGGCAACGCGAGCTTCTCGCAGACTGCGACTGGCAACAGCGCGATCAACATCGGCAACAGCTCGACTGTCGCCGGGGCCCTTCTCCTCGCCGCCTCGAATTCAAGCGTCACCTACAACGGTGTCGGCAATCTTACGCTGGGCAATGGCACGGTGGTCGGCGCGGCCCTTACAGCGGGCGTTCGTTCCAACCTCACGGTGACAACCAATGGTGTCCTGACGATTGGCAACACGGTTTCCGTTACCGCTGCTACCAGCAATAACGGCGTGATCACGCTCAACGGCGGCAGTATCGTTCAGAACGCGGATATCACGAGCGCTTCTGGCAACGGCACCATCACCCTGAATGCGACCTCGGGTAACATCACCCTCGGCAACGTTACCAACTCCGGCACCGGTGGCATCGGCCTCCGCACGGCGGGTGGCTCTATTAACCAAAATGTCGGCACCAAGATCGTCACAACCAACACCTCGAGCCAGACCTCGACGGTAAATGTCACGACCTCCGGCACCGCCAATCTGACGAACGCCAACCAGTATGCCAACAACTCCATCCTGCAGATCACGGCTGGCACGGCGACGATCAACAACACCGCGGCCGCCAACACGCTGCAAATCGGCACCTCCAATGTGACCGGTAACCTGAGCATCCTCAATGATGCGCTTAACAATAGCGTCGTCCTCGGTGTCGGCACCGGCACGGCGGCGCAGAACCTCACCGTCGGCGGCACCCTTAACGCGATCGTTGCGGGCACGGGCACCATCACCGACGGTGATTACACCGTGTTCAATATCTTTGGCGGTCTTAACCTCACGACGGGTGGCGGGGCTGTCACGCTCGATGCCGCCACGGCCAATGGTGTGCTCGCGCCCAGCGTGCTGCTGGGTCAGGTGAAAATCAACGCGGGCGCCGGTGCGGTGACCGTCTCCGAGCGCACGACCTTGAATCTCAGCAACATCACCGCATCCTCCCTCACCGCGACGAGCACGCAGGGTGGCATCATCAACACCGGTGATCTGACCATCTCTGGTGCGGCGACCTTCACCTCTGCCGCCGGTCAATCGAGCGTGATTACCAATGGCACGAATGCTATCGGCACGGTCAACTTCCTTGTTTCCGGTGGTGCAGTGACAGTTGGCAACGGTGGCGGCGGCAGCGTTACGCTCGGTGCGACCACCAACGTCACCTCCGGTGATGTTGCGATCAACACCACCAATGGTGGCGATGTGATCTTCGGCGGCGGCAGTATCGCTGGCAACCTTACGGTCAACTCGTCGGACCTCATTTCCAACGCGGCCAGCACACTGACCACGGTCGGTGGCAATCTCTCGCTAACAGCAGCGAATACGGGTGCCTCTTCCATCATTCAGAACGCATCCGGCCGGTTTCTCGTCAATGGCACGACCACCATTGCCTCAATGGGCAATGTCAGCCTCAACCAGGGCAATGACTTCGTCGGTGCGGTGATTATTAACCAAGCTGGCACTACGGGCGACATCGTCGTCAATGATCACAACAACATCACCATTTCCGGCAGCACGGGTGGTAACCTAAATGTTCAGGCGGGTGCGACTGCTTTCGCGGTCGATGCTCCTTGGAATGTTGTGCTGGGCAACCTCTCCGTTGCCTCGCTCAACGCGACGGCGACCAACGGTGGCGGCGGTAATTCCGGCACGATCACGCAGGCCGCTGGCACGTCAGTCTCCTCTTTCGGCACCTTCCGCGCCATTACCAACAACGGTAACATTGTGATCGCTAACAATGGCAACAACGCGGGCCGCGTTGAGTTCTTCACCAGCGGTGGCACCTCCAACGGCACAGCGACGATTAGCTACACCGAAGACGGCACCATCCGCCTCGGCAACGTCGCCAGCAACAGCAATATCACGCTGACCAGCCGCTTCGGCAGCATCATTGAGGACACGAATGCGAATTCGAACTACAATTCGCGCGCGACGCTCAATGTCTCCGCGCCGAACGGCAGCATCCTGCTTGGTAACACGACCCAGACCACGTTTAGCACGACGGCCAATGTTGCGACACTCATCGCTTCGGCCCCCACGGGCGCTGTTGCGGTGATGTCGAACAACAACATCACCTTGAACTCGGTGAACGCCAACTCGCTCATCGTGAACGTGACGAACAACATCACGCAGACCAACGGTCTGAGGATCTTCGGCACCGCCAGCTTCACGGCGGGTCGCAACATCACGCTCACGAACAGCACCAATAACTTCGGCCCGGTCTCGCTTAACGTCACGAGCACCAACAACAACATTGCGGTCAGCGAAAATGGCACGCTGAACCTCCGCAAGATCACGATGGCGGGCGCTGGCAACGGCACCGTCACGCTGACCTCGCTCACCGGCGACATCATCGACACGGGCCTCGGTGGCGTTATCCCCGGCGGCAGCATCGCCAGCCCTGGCTCGGGTGTCATTACCCTCACGGCGGCCAGCGGCAACATCGTCCTTGATGACCCGACGACCGACTTTGCCTCCAACAGCGGCATCGTGTTCAACGCCCAGAACGTCACCCTTGCGCCGCTCGGCAATGCCCAGCTCGTCCTCGGTGCGGCCGGTGTGACCTCCGTCGCTGGCAACCTCACGGCCACCTCCGCGATCGGCAGCATTGCCAACGCCGGTGACCTCAACATCGCCGGTGCCGCGGTCTTCACGACGGGCAATGGCAACATCCAGCTCGGCCAGTCCGGCAATCGTTTCGGTTCTGTCCGCTTCACGGGCAACCAAATCGCGATTAACCAAGTGAACGACATGAGCATCATCCGCGGTTCCACGGCGATTGGTGCCGCGCAGCTCGCGTCCTCGACGGGCTCCGTGACCATCAATCCGACCGGTTCCGGTGTCGTCTCCTTTGGCAATACCGCCATCATTTCCGCCGGCGGCAACATCACCCTGCCGAAGCTCATCCAGTCGGTGGGTGTGCTTACGGTAAACGCTCCGGGCACCAAGGACCTTAGCGCATTGAGCATCCCAGGCGACTTGGGTGGTCAGGCGCCTGTGAACCTCGGCACCGGCTCGTATCTGCCGCCTCAGCCTTGATAGTTGTTGACTGAAATTACGCCGCAAAGGGCGACCGGGTGACCGGTCGCCCTTTTTTTCTTTGCCACTTTGTGAGTGGCAACCTTTCTGGGCGCGCCACGGCCCAATGTCTGTATCTGTTTCCAGTTCCGATTCGCTCGCGATTGAAGTGCGGGAGTTGACCAAGCGCTATCAACCCGACGGCTCGCTCGCCTCTTGGCTGTTGACGGGGCTCGGCCTTAATAAAAACCTCGCGCCATCCGCCGATCAACCTTCCGTCGCGCTGCTTGACGTCAGCTTCGCCGTTGCGCGAGGGGCGTCATTTGGCGTGATTGGACGCAATGGGGCCGGCAAGAGCACGCTCCTCCAGATTCTCGCGGGCACGCTTCGGCCTTCGTCGGGTGATGCCACAGTCCGTGGCCGAGTCACCGCGCTGCTCGAATTGGGTTCAGGTTTTAACCCCGAGTTCAGCGGCCGGGAGAACATCTTCCTGGCCGGAGCTATCCTAGGCCTCAGTCGTGCCGAGATGGAGGCCAAATACGACGAGGTCGTCCGTTTCGCTGACATCGGTTCCTACATCGAGCTGCCGGTAAAGACCTATTCGACCGGCATGATGATGCGGGTCGCCTTTGCCGTCGCCATCGCGGTCGAGCCCGACGTCCTCATCATCGACGAGGCCCTCGGGGTCGGCGACATCCTGTTTCAACAGAAATGCAGCCGGCGCTTGCAGGAACTCGTCGCGGCGGGGGTCACCTTGCTGGTGGTGACGCACGATCTCTCGTTTGTCCTCAACATGTGCCAGCGGGCCTTGTGGCTCGACCAGGGCCGCGTGCGCTTCCTCGGCGATGCGGGGGCCTGCGTGCGGGAGTATGTCGCGGCGATGGCGGCCATCTCGGGCAATACCCTGACGCCCACGGACGATCTTAAAGCAGCCGCGGAAACGGACCTGCCCGCGGTGCAGGCACTCGAACTCAGTGACAAGGAGCGGCTGGGTGATGGAGGCGTGCGCGTCGCGCGCGCCTGGCTCCAGCATGCCGATGGGGGGAGCGGAGGATCGTTTCGCAGTGGTGATTGGGCGGTCGTCTCCCTGCTCATCGAGGCGACGCGCCCAGCCCGGGCGATCAGCGCAGGATGCGAGGTGCGCAACCGGCATGGTCAAGTGGTCTTCGCCACGGGCCTGCGCGTGACAAAAAAACTCATCCACGATCTGTCGGCCGGCGAGTCCTGCCTCGTGACGATCCGTTTCCAACTGGAGCTCCAGGCGGGCCAATACACGCTCGATCTCGGCTGCGGCGCTGGCACCGATGTCGATAATACGTGGGACCGCGTGCTCAACGCCGCCGTCATCGAGGTTTCGAATCCACCCGACCAGGAGATCATCCACGGACTGGCCCGGCTGCCTTACGAAATCCGGGTCGCGCGACCGCGCGCGGTCAAATGACTTCGGCGAAGGATTTCCGCAGTAGCGAAAAAAACACCGCGCCCACGGCCAGCACGATGGCCGCGCAGACATATACGTAGAGCAGCTTGTCGAAGGCCATCGGCTGGTGCCATAGGACGGTGCGCCGGGCGAGGTCGGCGATTTGCAGCAGCGGGTTGAACCGCAGCACGGTCCACAACTCCGGCGACCGCCGCGCGATCATCTCCACGGGAAACATCACGGCGCTCGCGAACTGCAGCACGGTCGTCACAAAGCCGCTGAGTTGCCCGATGTCGCGCAGGAACACCCCCACCGCCGCCAGGAACCACGCGCAGCCCAGCGCCAGCATGAGCAGCGGCAGAATCAGCACCGGCAGCCACAAGGCCGACCATGAGATTCCCGCCGTCGCGAAGCAGCAGCCGATCAAGACCAGCACCATGCCCACCCCCAGGTGGAAGGCCGCCGCGCCGATCTGCGCGACGGGGAGGACTTCGAGGGGAAACACCACCTTCTTCACGAAATTCGGGTTGCTCGCGATCACGTTGGGCGCCCACGAGATCGTTTCGGAGAAGGCGTGAAACAGGCTCAGGCCGAGAAACATCGCCAGCAGCACATCGAAGCCCGTCTCGCCCGGCACCACCCCGAATTTCGTGCCGTAGATGACGCCAAAGAGCACGTAGTAGAGCGCGAGCATCGAGAGCGGGTTGATGAGCGCCCAAACCGCCCCCAGCCGGCTCCCGCGGTGGCGCAGTTCGATGCTGCGCTGCGTAAACTGCGCGATCAGATCACGCCGCGACCACAGGCCGGCGACCATCCGCACCGGATCGACGATCAAGCCTCGCACGAGTGCGCTCATGTCCGGTGCAACGAAGCGGGCGTGGGTTGCTGCCGCGCCCCTTCAACGCGCGGCGATCGGGCGCAGTGTCGCGAGCACGGTGGCGTGCTCCACGAACGAAATCGCGCAATGCTCGTCGTTGATCCCATGGCTTACCACCCAGCGAGTGCCGTCTCGCGCGGCGCCACAAGGGTAAATTACCTCGCCCACCGCCGGATTCAGCCGGCCATGCGCGCGTTCGGCGCCAAACGGATTGCCCAGCGCGAGCGGCTCCGCGGGCTGCCAGGCCGGCGCAAAGGGCGCGGTGGCCTCGCAGGCGAAGACCGCCGCCGCATAGCGGTAGCCGTCGTCGCCATCATGCACCGAGTGGCAAAACGACCACAGTTTCCCCTCCGCGAGCACCGGCGGCGCGCCGCCGCGCAGGCCCCCATGGCAGCGCGGATAGGCGGCAGGTGTCCAGTCGGTCCGAGCTATCTCCACGCAGGTGATATCCCCGTGGCCCTCCAGGGTGAGTTCCAGCACGCGGTGCGGCGTGATCGAGTAGGTGGCGAGGATGCGGCCGTCAGTGCCGGCGAACAGCGTCCAGTTCTTTTCCAGCTTCTGGCGTTCGCCACGCAGGAGGAGTTCGCGGGCCAGCCCGAGCGGCTCGAGCGACCGCGGATCGAGTTCCTGCAGGAACTGGTGGTTCCACGGTTCGTGCCAGCCTGAGTTCCAGTAAACGAAGACGCGCGCCCCGAGGCGGTAGAGCCGCGGGTCCGCAAACCATGTCGTCGCCACCGCGGGATAGTCGGCCCCGCGCCTGAACCGCACGCGATCGGTCAAGGGCTGCTGCGATCCGGGCACCACTCGAAAGGCCCCGTCGAGCCGGCAAATGCCGATGCGCCGCCGCCCATCCGGGCCGACGACCCGGTAGGCGAAGATCCAGCCGTCGCCGTCGCGCAGCAGCCCGGGGTTAAAGGCCCGCACTGGTCCGGCGGCCGGAAACTTGGCCCACGTCTCCGGCAGCAGCGCGGCCGCGTCGAAGACGATGCACTCGGCCGGCGTCGCGCTCATGCCCGTGTGAAAAATGTCCGCACTGCGGCGCACACGTGGTCCACCTGATCGTGAGAGAGGTGGGGGCCGATCGGCAGGCTCAGCACTTCGTCGGCGAATTTTTCTGCGAGCGGAAAATCACCGCGATTCCAGCCCGTGCCAGCATAGGCGTGCGACCGATGCGGCGGCACCGGGTAATGGATCTGCGTGCCGACCCCGACGGCGGCGAGATGCTGTTGCAGCGCGTCGCGCCGTGCCGTGCGCACGACAAACAGATGCCACACCGGATCAGCCCAGGGGACGACGTGGGGCAGGGTGAGACCGGCCAGCGCCCCGAGCTCGGCTTGGTAGCGCGCGGCGATCGTTGCGCGCCGCGCATTCCACTCGGCCAGCTTCGGCAGTTTCGCCCGCAGGAAGGCGGCCTGCAATTCGCTCAGCCGGGAGTTCAT
Organism: Opitutaceae bacterium; assembly: GCA_030693515.1. Taxonomy (GTDB): domain Bacteria; phylum Verrucomicrobiota; class Verrucomicrobiia; order Opitutales; family Opitutaceae; genus ER46. Next base: position 68,928 of record JAUYAK010000072.1, on the reverse strand, counting down.
CCCGAGGTATTCGTTTTGATAGCGCACCTTCGAGCCATAGTTGCGCAGATGGCGGATTTTCTCGGCGAGGTCGTCGTCGCTGGTGGTCACGGCCCCCGCATCGGCCATCGCGCCGAGGTTTTTGCTCGGATAAAAACTCACACCCGCCGCGTGCCCCAAGGCGCCGGCCGCGCGACCGTGGCACAGCGCACCGTGCGACTGCGCCGCATCCTCCAGCACGAACAACCCGTGCCGTGCCGCGATGGCGTTGATCGCGGTCATGTCGGCCGTCTGGCCGTAGAGGTGGATCGGCAGAATGGCCTTGGTGCGCTTCGTGATGAGGGGCTCGATCTGCGCGGGGTCGAGATTGTAGGTCTGCGGATCGGGTTCGCAGGGGATGGGGCGGGCGCCCACGTGCGTGACCGCGAGCCAAGTGGCGATGTAGCCGTGCGAGGGCACGATGACTTCATCGCCGGGGCCGATGCCGCGGGCCATGAGCACGAGTTGCAGGGCCTCGAGGCCGTTGGCCACGCCGATGCAGTGTTTCACGCCGACGCTCGCCGCATACTCGGACTCAAACGCCTCCAGCTCCTTCCCGAGCAGCAGCCAGCCCGACTCCATCACGCGCCGATAGGCGGCATCGAGCTCGGGGCGCAGCTCTTCGTAGGCGGGCTTGAGTTCGAGAATTGGGACTTTCATCTGCCGAGGTAGGAGCTCGCTGGCGAGCGATGGGGTGTGAGGTCGGCGAACATCGGATAAAAAATCGCCCGCAATCGGGCTCCTACACGAACTTCAGCTTGCGCGCGGCAAACAGCACCATGCGCAGCAGCAGCCAGCCGTGTTTCCAGCGCTGGATGTTGGTCGTGCCGTAGGTGCGCTCGCGGTAGCGGATCGGCACATCGGCGATCTTGAGGTTCAGCTTGGCGGCGCCGAAGAGCAGGTCGAAATCGCCGAAGGGATCGAAGTCGCCGAAATAGGCGCGGTTCGCGGCGATGCGTTCATAGTGGGCGCGCGTCAGCACCTTGGTGCCGCAGAGCGTGTCCTTCACCGGCTGGCCGAGCAGCCAGGTGAAGATGAGGCCAAAGGCTTTGTTCGCGCAGAGGTTCAGGAACTGCATGGCCTTTTCGTCCATCGGATAGACGAGCCGCACGCCGTTGGCGAACTCCGCGCCGCCGCTCGCGAGCACGTCGTGGAACTTGGGCAGCTCCTCCGGCGGCATCGTGAGATCGGCGTCGAGGATCATCAGGATGTCGCCGGTCGCCACGGCGAAGCCCGCGCGGACGGCGTCGCCCTTGCCCTTGCCTGTCTGCTGGAGGATTTTGATTTTGCGCTCCGGATGCGCCGCCGCGACGCGCTGGATCGTGGCCCAGGTTTCGTCCCGCGAATGGCCTTCGACGAAGATCAGCTCCGTGCCGGCCCCCATGTCCGGCGTGCGCGCGACGGCGGCCTCGATGTTGCCCGCTTCGTTGCGCGCCGGGATGATCACGGAGACGACGGCGGGCCGCGCCAGCGGCAGGCGGCTGCGCCGCGCGACGAAGAACACCGTGAGGCAGAACCATTGGCCGAGCGGCGCGAGCCAGCGGTTGATGAACGAGCCGAGGCCGAGCAGCTGAAACGGCACGAGGATGCGGCTCTGCCGCGTGACGGGCGTCCAGCCCGAGAGGCGGAGCAGATTCCGCACATCCGACGAAGCGAGCCAGCTGTTCTGCGGCTGTCGCGCCTTGAGCCCCAGGACCCGCGCGAGCGAGAGCCACGGCCGCCAGAGGGTGTTTTGGAAATTCAGGATCAGCCGCGTGTCGGCGTGCGCCACGGTGTGCAAGCGCTCGAGGAGGCGCTGCACATCGGCGGCGAGGTTCAGCGTGTCGGAAACGATGATGACGTCGAACGTCTCCGCCAATTCCAGCAGTTCGCCCGCCTGCGTGAAGAACCGCGCCTCCGGCAGGCGCCGCTGGGCCGCGGCGATCTGGGCGGGCGACAAATCGACGCCGGTCTTGCGCGCGGCGCGGAGGCCCGCGAGCAGCGCGCCCGAACCGCAACCGATCTCGAGCACGCTGGCGTTGGGCGGGAGGAGGAGATTGTAGTAGTGCGCGAGCAGCGCGCGGTAGGCGCCGGCCCCGGCCTGCGGCTCCGTCGGCGCCGCATCGTAGAACGCACGGACGCGATCCAGGTGTTCGCGGGCGAGGGCGGAGAGAGTGGGGGGCATGGGTTGGGCGGGCGCGAGGCGGGGAAGTTTTTCAGCGCCGTGCGCGCCCGCGTCGAGCCTCAAGACTTATGGGTTGCAATCGCCGGCGGATCGCGGCGCTCTGGCCCTCCAACTTTCGCGTCCTACATGGTGTCGTCCGGTCTCTGGTTTCCGCGCGTGATTCCGCGTGTCGCGCTCACGCTTTGCCTCCTGCTTCCTGTCGCCGGCGCGCGCGGGCAGGGGAGCGAGATCGCGGGCACAATGCCCGAGGATCACCTCCCCGGGCTGCGCGCGATTCTGGCGACGGCGTTCGAGCGGTCGCCGCATCTCCTTGAGGCGGAGTATCGCCGCGCCGAGCGCGAGGCGCGCGTGCTAATCGACGATTCGGCCCGGCTGCCGGGCGTGAGCGGCCGGCTCAACTACGCCAGCAACGACACGTCGATTTCCAGCACCAACAGCTCGCAAAGCCGGGCCACCGGCTTTTTCTACAACCTTTCCGTCAGCCAGGCGCTCTTCCACTGGGGCGCTCTAAAGAACCAGAGCGAGATCGCGCGCATCCGCGTGGCGATCGAGCAGCGCAAGTTCGACGTCGCTTACCGCGTCCTCGCCGTCGTCCTGCGCAAGGCCTACCTCGCCCTCATCGTCGAGAAGGCCCGTCTCCGCTATGCTCGCGCCTCCTTGGCGTTGCTGCGCGCCGACCTCGTGGTGCTGGCGGAGCGCAAGCAGTCCGGCGCGATCTCCGAGGCTTCGCTCGCCGCCGAGGAGCTCCGCGCGCGCGGCGTCGCGATCGAGACCGAGCGCGCGGAGGCGGAGTTTGCGGCCAACCGCTCGCGCTTTGCCCGGCTTGCCGGCCTCGCCGATCTGCCGGAGTCCGCGGTGCCGGACCACATCCCGGCGCCGAAGGTCTCGCCGGACCTGGCCACCGCCCTCACCGCCGTCCTGCTGCGCGACGGCGCCAAGAGCACGCTGGAATACGAGATTCACGACCTCACCGTCCGGGAGGCCTTGCGGCGGCAAAAAATCGAGCAGGTGCGCCTGCTCCCGAAATTCTCCGCCGAGGCCGGCCTGAGCCTGGAAAACTCCACCGATGTGAACGGCAACACCGTCAACCAGCAGGGCATCCAGCGCCGCACCGTCAGCATCAACGCCAACTGGAATATCTTCGACGGCTTCGCCACCACGGGCCTCAAGCGCGACGCGCTCGCCGCCCGCCGGCTCGCCGAGCGCACGCTCGCCGCCCGCACGGATGAAATCCTCCGCGAGGCCCAGATCCTCGAGCGCGCCCTGAAGATCGACGTGAGCGAGGCCGAGCTGCGCGATCTCCATCACGGGCTCGCCCTCCAAGGCCGCAAGCGGGTGGCCGAGGAGGCCGCGCTCGGCAATTTGCCTCCCGGCGACATCGACCGCGCGCAGCTCAACATCGGCCAGGCCGAGGCCGCGATGTTCGCCGCCCGCGCCGTGCTCCTGGGCCGCTGGAGCGAGCTGGTTGCGCTCGCCGCCGAGGATCCGCTCCTGAACACTCATTCCGCCCGCCATGCTCGCGAAAAAAAATAACGGCCGCGTCCTGCCCGTGCTCGGCGCCCTCCTCGTGGTGCTCGCCGCGGGCGGCTACTTCGTCTTCCGCAATCTCCAATCCACCGCGCTCGTGAAGCTCGCCACCCGCGACACGGCGGTCGATGCCGTCACGGGCAGCGTGACGGTGTTTGCCGACGGCGGCGTGCGCGAACTGAAGATTCAGGTGCTCGGCAAGGTCGCGACGACCAACATCAAGCCCGGCACCCCTTTCAAAAAAGGCGACGTGCTCGTGAGCCTCGACACCAAAGAACTCGACCGCCAGCAAACCGAGGCGAGGCGCAAATACGACAGCGACAAGGCCCGCGCCAAAATCACCCTTGAGAACAACCCCGAGAAGAAAATCACCCTGGAGAAACTCGAAAACGCGAAACGGCTCTTCAAACTGGGCTCCGCCTCCGAGGAAGACGTGAAGTCCCTCCAGCGCGCCATTGACGCCATCGACACGAAATATCAGTTGACCGAGTTCGACGACAAGAAGGCCGACGAAGACTTCAAAGTCGCGGAGGAGGATTTCAAGCTGCTGCGCGAGAAGATGCAGATTCTCGCGCCGATCGACGGCACGATCGAGGGCGCGCTCACGTGGGACGGCGCGCTGGTGACCGCAGGCCAGACGCTTGTCACTGTCATTTCCAGCCGCCGGGTCGTCGCCGCCAAAATTGGCGAAGAGAGCTTCGGCCGCGTAAAGGTCGGCCAGGCCGCGCGCCTGCGGCTCCTCACCTACGGCAGCCAGAATTACGAGGCGACGGTGAGCGAACTCCTCCCCACTGCCGACGAGACCCAGCGCTTCACCGTCTATCTCGACGTGAAGGTCGATGCCGAACTGCTCAAGCCCGGCAGCACCGGCGAGGTCACCATCACGATCGATTCGCGGCCCAACGCCGTCACGATTCCGCGCCGCGCGCTGTTTGACGGCAACAAGGCCTTCGTCGTGCGCGACGGCCGCGTCGAGCGCCGTGAACTCGAGACCGGCTACGTCGCGCTCAACAAGGTCGAGGTGCGCAAGGGCATCGCTGTCGGCGAGGCCGTGATCCTCGACAACCTCGAGACGTTTCGCGACGGGCAGCGCGTCCGCACCGAGGTTGTGCCCTGACCCGCGGCGCGCCGCCTCGTCCCGTGATGTCGCCGAACCTCCGCATCGCCTATCGCTTCCTCACGGCGAAGAAGCGGGCCATGTTCATGAGCCTCGCCTGCACGATCCTCGGCGTGGGGCTCTTCATCGTCACGCAGGCGACGACGAGCGGCTTCGAGAAATTCTTCACGAAGACGATCCTCGGCATCAACGGCGCGATCCGCATCGAGGACCGCATCCAGGACACGATGACGAGCATGGCCGCCGCGGGCTCGGCGGATTTCTACATCGTGAACCGCGAGGGCGTGAAATACATCGAAGGGGTCGAGGAGCCGCAGCGCCTGGCCGAGGCCGTGCGCGAGTTTCCCAATGTCCGCGCCGTCTCCGCTGTCGTGCGCGGCAATGTGCAGATCACCACCTCGTTCAAGACCGAGGATGCGCAGGTCTTCGGCATCAAGCTCGAGGACCACGTGCGCGTCTCCGATCTGGAGGAGCAGATCACGGCCGGGGACTTGGAGACGTTTCGCAGCGCCACGGGCGGAGCCTTGGTGGGCCGCGTGCTCGCGGATCGCCTGCAGCTCGCCGTGGGCGATTCGTTTTCCGTCGCCGCGCGCGGGCAGTCGCGGGCGCTCAAGGTCTCGGCGATCTTCGAGACCGGCTACCGCGAGGTGGACAAGGCCAACGTCTATGTGCTCCTGCCCGAGGCGCGCTCGCTGCTGCGGCGGCCCACGGGCGCGACCTTCCTGCAGGTGAGCCTGCACGATCCCACGCGCGCGCCACGCGACGCCGCCCGCATGAAACAAATCCTGCGGCACGATGCGAAGCCCTGGCAGGAGCGGGAGAAGACGTGGCTCGATGTGTTCCGGGCGCTGCGCATCTCGACGATGATCACGGTCTCGGTGTTCACGCTCATCGCCAGCCTCGCGATGTTCAACACCCTCGCGATGATCGTCCTCGAGAAGACCAAGGACATCGCGATCCTCCGCTCGATGGGCTACGAGCGGAAGGACATCACCCAGGTCTTCCTCTGGCAGGCCGGCATCGTGCTCGGCATCGGGGCCGCGCTGGGCGCGCTTTTTGGCTACGTCGTGACGTGGATGGTCGAGCAGGTGCCGCTGTCGATCACCGGGATTTTCAAGACGGACCATTTCATCGTCGTGCGCGACGTGAACCATTACCTCGCCGCGATCGCCACCGCCGTGGTGATGGTGATGGTTGCGAGTCTCATCCCCGCCCGCCGCGCCGCGCGGCTGGAGCCGGGCGACATCGTCCGCGGCACCGCGCAATGAGCAGCGCGGCGAAACAGAATCCCGGCGCGGTCGCGCTGCGGTGCACAGGCCTCCATCGCTCACTCGGCCAGGGCGAGGGGAGGGTGCATGTGCTGAAGGGCGTCACGTTCGAGGCGCGGCGCGGCGAGGTGTGCGCGATCGTCGGTCCCTCCGGTTGCGGTAAGAGCACGCTGCTCTACCTCCTCGGCCTGCTCGACCAGCCGGACGACGGCCAGATCGAGATCAACGGCGCGCTCATGTCCAACAGCGACGACCTCGCGCGCACGCGGGCGCGGGGCGAGCACATCGGCTTCGTGTTTCAGTTTCACTTCCTGATGCTCGAGTTCACGGCGCTGGAGAATGTGATGATGCCGATGCGCAAGCTCGGCCGCCTCGCGCCTGAGGCGATGCAGGCGCGCGCCCATGCGCTCCTCGACTCGGTGGGCCTCGGGTCCAAGACCCACCGCCTCGGCACCCAGCTCTCCGGCGGCGAGCAGCAGCGCGTCGCGGTCGCGCGCGCCCTCGCCAACCAGCCCGCCATTTTGCTGGCCGACGAGCCCACGGGAAATCTCGATGGCAAGAACTCCGGCCTCGTCTTCGATCTGCTCACGCACCTCGCGAAGGAGCAGGGGCAAGCGGTGGTCCTCGTCACCCACAACCCCGAGATCGCGCAGCGCTGCGATTTTACGCGCCCGATGCGCGACGGGGTCTTTGTCTGAGGCCGTTGCGTCAATAAGCACGGGCACGCGCGCGGCGCGTCGGCGCTAATTCCCCGCGCGCTGAAAACAACCGCGCGGAAAAAAGGGTTTACAAGCGAAACGGCGCTCCCTTGTTTCGGGCGCAACTCTGGCTTCTTCCCACCGCTTCCCGTGAACCAACCCTCCTCGCGAAAACAATTCTTCGCCAAGCTGCTCGGGGCCGCTGCGGCTTCCGCTGCGCTTCCCGGGGCGATGGCGAGTTCACCCGGTGCGGCGGTGGCTGCCGCCCCCGGCCGGTCGGCCCGGAAGATTGAAATCCGCGCCGATGCGCGTGCCGTTGCCCGGCGCGACATGGTCTAGTTGGCGACGACCGACTAAATACCACGCTCATGTCGAAACTGTTTCCGAAGTCGGCCAACACCCTTCCCTTCCAGATCGTCATCTATCTGGTCGTGCTGGCGGGCATCGCCACCGCGGGTGTCACCTACTACATGACGCCGAAATACACGCGGGTCGGCTATGCCCCGGTGCAGCCGGTGCCGTTTAGCCACGCCCAGCATGTGCAGGAGATCGGGCTCGATTGCCGCTACTGCCACTCGAACGTCGATAAGTCCGGCCATTCCAACATTCCCTCGGCGCAGACGTGCATGAATTGCCATAGTGTGGTGAAGGCCAACAGTCCGCTGCTCGCCCCGGTCCGGGAGAGCGCCGAGAAGGGAACGCCGGTGCCCTGGGTGTGGATTCACACCACGCCGGACTACGCCTATTTCAACCACGCAGCGCACGTGAACCGCGGCGTCTCCTGCGTCGAGTGCCACGGCAAGGTCAACGAGATGGACGTCGTCTCCCACTCCAAGCCCCTCAGCATGGCCTTCTGCATCGAGTGCCACCGCGATCCGGCGGCCCGGCTGCGCGATCCGAAGGACGTCTTTAATCTCAATTCCCCCCGCCTCGCCGACAAGGGGCCCGAAGGTCTGAAGACCGCCCAGAAGTTTGTCCACGACTGGAAAGTGACGCCTCCCCAGAGCTGCTCCGGCTGCCACCGATGAAACGCAAATTTGAACATCCGGCTCCGTCTGAACGCGAGCAGCTCACCGGCCCGGCCTACTGGCGCAGCCTCGACGAGCTGCAGTCTACGCCCGGCTTCCGCGCGCAGATGGAGCGCGAGTTTCCCGAGGGGGCCGACACGCTGGAGGGCGTGGATCGCCGCCACTTCATGAAGATCATGGCGGCGTCGTTCGCGCTCGGAGGCGCGGGCCTCGCGGGTTGCCGCCGTCCGGAGAAATTCATTTTGCCCTATGGCAAATCGGTCGAGGGTGTCATCCCCGGCCTGCCCTCCTGCTACGCGACCGCGATGCCGGTGCGCAAATGGGCGATCCCGCTGCTGGCCGAGACGCACCAAGGCCGCCCGACCAAGCTGGAGGGCAACGCCAGCTTCGAGCCGCACGGTGGCGCCGCCTCGCTCGCCGCGCAGGCCTCCATCCTCGATCTCTACGATCCGGACCGCGCCACGGCGCACACCAAGGCCGGCGCCACGGTCACCCGTGAGCAAGTCGATCAGATCCTTGATACGATTTCGCAGAACTACGCCGCGACGCAGGGCGCCGGGCTGGCCTTCCTCGCGGAGGAATCCTCGTCGCCCACGCGCCGCCGCCTCGTCGCCGCGCTCCGGGCCAAGTTCCCGCGTTCCGTCTGGGCTGAGTATGAGCCCGTGACCGACGAAGCCCCGATCGCCGCGGCCCAGGCCGCCTTCGGCGCGGCCGTGAAGCCCGTCTATCATTTCGCCAAGGCCAAGCGCATCGTCTCGATCGACGCTGATTTCCTGCAAACCGAGGCCGGCAGCCTCGCGCACGCCCGCGGCTTTGCCCAAGGGCGTCGCGTCGCGAAGAAGAGCGATCCGATGAACCGCCTTTATGCGGTGGAGAGCGGTCTCACGCTCACCGGCAGCATGGCTGATCACCGGCTGCGCTTGTCGTCGAGCCACATGCTGTCGTTTGCGGCCCGCCTCGCGGCGGCGACTTACCAGCAGGCCGTCGATCAGCTCGTGCCTTACGTGCACGAAATCGGCGTCTCCCAAGCTTGGATCAACGAGTGCGCCAACGATCTCCTCGCCCAGAAGGGCGCCGCGCTCGTGGTCGCCGGAGCCCATCTGCCGGCCGAGGTCCATGCGCTGGTCTACGGCATCAACGTCGCCATCGGCGCGGTGGGTCAGACGGTGGAGTTCATCCCCATCGAGACGACACCCGGGGTCTCGACGATCAGCGCCCTCGCCACCGCCATCAAGGGCGGCTCGGTCAAGACGCTCGTGATTTTGGGCGGCAATCCCGCCTACAACGCCCCCGCCGATCTCGGCTGGGCGGCGCTGCAGAAATCCGTGGGCGAAGTCGTTCGCGTGGGCTACCACGTCGACGAGACGACCGCCGCCAGCCAGGGCGTCGTGCATGTTGTCCGGGCGCATTACCTCGAATCGTGGGGCGATGCCCGCACGGTTGACGGCACGGTCGTGCCCGTGCAGCCGATGATTCAGCCGCTCTTCGGCGGCCTTACCGACAACGAAATCATCGCCCGCATCACCGGCGAAAAGACCCCCGATTCCTACGCCTTGGTCGCCACCACCATCACGGGCCTCGCGGGTGCCGGAGCCACCGCGGAGAAGACGATGGCGCGCTTCCTCCACGACGGTGTGCTCGCCAAGTCCGCCCCGCGCCCCGTGGCCGTGCGCTTCTCGGTCAACGGCGTGAGGCAACTGCTCGGCGCGCCCAAGCCGGTCATCCAATTCAGTGCCGGCAACGTGGAGGTCCGATTCGTCGCCGATCACAAGATGGACGACGGCCGCTTCGCCAACAACGGCTGGCTTCAGGAGTGCCCCGATCCGATCACCAAGATCTCGTGGGACAACGCGATTCTCGTCAGCCCCCGCCTCGCCAAGGATCTGAATATCGAGCCCAAGGGCTCAGCGATTCAGGTGGCGCGCAAGGAGGAGGCGGAGTTCACCATGGGCAAGCAGAGCGCGCCCGTCTTCGAACTGACGGTCGGCGGCCGCAAGATCCGCGGCCCCGTCCACATCCAGCCCGGCCTCGCCAACTACACCGTCATCGTCCCGCTCGGCTATGGCCGCTCGGTCACCGGTCGCGTCGGGAAGGACGCCGGCTTCAATGCCTATCCCGCCCGCGCTTCGGACGCGATGCACGTGGCCTCCGGCACGCTCACCAACACCGGCACCCGCGCGCTCCTCGCCAACACCCAGGAGCACTGGTCGATGGAAGGCCGCGACATCATTCGCGAGGCCAACTACGAGCCCGCGGCGACCCCCGACGGCAAGAGCTACCAGGAGAATCCGGCCTTCGTTAACACGATCGGCATGGAGTCCCACGCGCCGAGCAACATCGGCCCGGTCGGCGAAAAGATGACGCCGCAGGAGCGCGCCGTGCAGATCCCGCGCGGCAATTCGCTCTACTCCACCCCCAAGTTCGACGGCCACCACCAGTGGGGCATGTCGATCGACCTTAACACCTGCATCGGTTGCAACGCCTGCGTCGTCGCCTGCCAAGCCGAGAACAACATCCCGATTGTCGGCAAGGAGCAGGTCATGCGCGGTCGCGAGATGCACTGGATCCGCATCGACCGCTACTATTCGGACGGCCAGATCGACGGCTCTGCGTTTGGCGGCGAGGGCAACAAGATGCTCCCCGAGGAGCCCCAGATTTCGCTCCAGCCGATGACGTGCGTCCACTGCGAGCTCGCCCCGTGCGAGACCGTGTGCCCCGTCAACGCCACCGTGCACGACGACGAAGGCATCAACACGATGGCCTACAACCGCTGCATCGGCACCCGCTATTGTGCGAACAACTGCCCTTACAAGGTCAGGCGCTTCAATTTCTTCGATTGGAACCAGCGCAAACTCGACGAGCTCTACCTCGGGCCGCTCGCCGACTTCGGCACCCCGGAACTCGTCAAGATGGCGAAGAACCCCGAGGTCAGCGTGCGCATGCGCGGCGTCATGGAGAAGTGCACCTATTGCGTGCAGCGCATCCAGAACGCGAAGATTCAGCACAAGGTGAAGATGACCCGCGAGGGCAAGCCCGGCGACGTGCGAGTGCCGGACGGCACCATCAAGGCCGCCTGCGAGCAGACCTGCCCGGTCGGTGCGATCACCTTCGGCGACATCCTCGATCCCAACAGCGCCGTCTCCAAGGCGAAGGCCCGCGAGCAGGACTACGCCGTGCTCGGCTACCTCAACGTCCGTCCGCGCACCACGTATTCGGGCAAGCTGCGGAATCCGAACCCGAAGATGCCCGACTACAAGCCGCTGCCCCACAGCCGCACGGAATACGACCGCAAGAATGTGCCGCCGTCCCACGATCACGGCCACGCCCCCGCCGCCCACGGCGCCGCCAAGAAAGGTGCGCATTAAGATGAGCGCTGAATCCAACCTCGGAGGGCTCCGCTAATGGCCCACGCATCCGATCACGCCGCCGACGCCCCGGCGATCCTCAGCGAAGTGAAGCCCGCGGTCCTCCCGCGCGCCACCCTCGTCGAGAATAACCGCAGCTTCAATTGGATCACCGAGAAGATCTGCGGCATCATCGAGGGCAAGACTCCCACCTGGTGGTGGGTCTGCTTCATCCTCGCTTGCTTTGTCGCCTCTTTCACGGTCGCCGGCATCACCTACCTCGTCATCACGGGCGTCGGGGTCTGGGGCCACGCCAACCCGGTCAACTGGGCGTGGGACATCGTCAACTTCGTCTTCTGGATCGGCATCGGTCATGCCGGCACGCTCATCTCGGCCATCCTCTGCCTGCTGCGCCAGAAATGGCGCACATCCATCAACCGCGCCGCCGAGGCGATGACGATCTTCGCGGTCGTCTGCGCCGCGATCTTCCCGGTCTTCCACGTCGGCCGCGTGTGGTATGCGTGGTATCTCTTCCCGATCCCGAACTCGAACGTCATCTGGCAGAACTTCCGCTCGCCGCTTGAGTGGGACGTGTTCGCGGTCTCGACCTACGGCACGGTCTCGGTGCTCTTCTGGTATATCGGCCTGATTCCCGACCTCGCGGTGCTCCGGGACCGGTTCTTCAACGCCGGCAACAAGATTCGTTCGTTCCTCTACGGCCTGTTTGCCATGGGCTGGCGCGGTTCCAACCGCCACTGGAGCAACTACGAGATGGCCTACCTGATCCTCGCCGGCATCTCGACGCCGCTCGTGCTCTCGGTGCACACCATCGTCTCGTTCGACTTCGCGGTTTCGCTGATCCCGGGCTGGCACACGACGATCTTCCCTCCGTATTTCGTGGCGGGCGCCATCTTCTCCGGCTTCGGCATGGTGCTTACGCTCATGCTCCCGCTGCGCGCGGTCTATGGCCTGCAGGATTTGATCACGCAGTATCACATCGACTGCATGTGCAAGATCACGTTGGCGACCGGCACCATCGTCGGCTACGCTTACGGCATCGAGTTCTTCATCGCGTGGTATGGTGCCAACCCGTATGAGGGCTTCGCCTTCATCAACCGCGCGTTTGGCCACTACGCCTGGGCCTATTGGATCATGATCGGCTGCAACGTCATCACGCCGCAGTTCTTCTGGTTCAAGGCTGTCCGCAACAACACCGCACTGGTCTGGATCCTCTCGATCTTCGTCAATGTGGGCATGTGGTTCGAGCGCTTCGTGATCATCGTGACCTCGCTCGCCCGCGACTTCCTGCCCTCGAGCTGGGGCTACTACTCGCCGAGCATCGTGGAAATCTTCACGTTCTTCGGGACCTTCGGCGTGTTCTCGGTCCTCTTCCTCCTCTTCATCCGCTTCCTGCCGATCATGCCGATGGCCGAACTCAAGGCCGTCACGCCGCAGGCTGACGTCCACGGCGGGCACGGCGCGGAGGGCAAGCACTGATCGCCATGGCTGTCCAACCTTACGGCGTCATCGCCACCTTCAACACGGCTCCTGAGCTCTACCATGCGGCGGAGCAGGTCCGCGACGCGGGCTACCGCCACTGGGATTGCATCACGCCCTTCCCCGTGCACGGCCTCGACAAAGCCATGGGCCTGAAGCGCTCGATCGTGCCGCGCATCTCGCTCGCCGGCGGCATCACCGGTTTCATCACCGGCATGACCATGATCTGGTGGACCGGTGCGGTGGACTATCCCCTGATCGTCGGCGGCAAGCCGCTCTTCAGCCCGATGTTCGCGTTTCCGGTGAGCTACGAGCTCACGATCCTCTTCACGGCCTTTGCCACCATCATCGGCATGTTCCTCGTCAACGGCCTGCCGCGCCACTACCACCCTGTGCTGAAATACGACCACATCGTGCGCGGCATGGACGACACGTTCTTCATCGTCATCGAGGCGCGCGATCCGCGTTTCAACTTGGCCAACACCAAGGCGATGTTGGAAAAAATCGGCGGCGCCGCCGTCACGGAGCTGGAGCCCTGAGCCATGCGCCACGTCTATCTCGCCACCTTCTTCGTCTGCGTGCTCACGGTTTCCTTGCTCGGATTCCGCGACACGAAATTCACCGCGCCCCCGCTCGATGTGTTTCCCGAGTGGGCCTTCCCGGGCATGAAATACCAGCCGAAGCTGCGCCCGCAGTCCGAGAGCGCTTTCTTCGCCGATGGCCGTGCTGATCGCATGCCGCCGGCGCACACCGTCGCGCGTGGCATGCTGCGCGACGACGATCACCTGCACCTCGGCAAGACCGCGGCTGGCGCGTTTGCGGCCGGCTTCCCGGCTGCGCTCGCCGGCAAGATTGACCTCGATTTCGTGCGCCGCGGCCAGGGTCAGTTCCAAATCTACTGCGCCCCTTGCCATAGTGCGACCGGCGACGGCAACGGCATCACCAAGCGCTACGGCATGGGCGCCACGCCCACGTTTCACGATCCGCGCCTCCGCACGATGCCGGAAGGCGAGATCTACAACACCATCGCCAACGGCAAAAACACCATGCAGGGCTACGCCGACAAGATTGCGCCCGAAGACCGCTGGGCCGTCGTCGCCTACCTGCGCGCACTCCAGCGGGCTCAGCAAGGCACAGCGGCGGATGTGACCGACGCGGCCGGCAAACAAACCCTCGGCCTCCCATGATTTCCCAAGCTACAACCGCCCCCGTGGCGCTCCCCGCGGAGTCTGGCGACGCTTCGGCGAAAAAAGCCCTCACCGTGGGCATCGTGGGCATCGCGCTCACCGCCATCGGCCTCTTGGTCCCCGGCGCGGGCGCCAAGGTCGTCGCGACCTCCTGGCTCGTCGGCCTCACCTTCTGGTCCGCGATGGCCATCGGCATGCTGATGCTGGTGATGATTCACCACATCTTCGACGCCTCGTGGTCCACGGTGATCCGCCGCCAGTTTGAGCACGGCCTCGCGTCGTTCAAGTGGCTGCTCGTCCTTTTCATCCCGCTGCTCATCACGCCTTGGATCGCCCATGGCGATCTGGTCTGGCCTTGGATGAACCTGGACGGCGAGATTCACGGCGGCCACACGGTCGGCCACGACCCGCTGTATCTGAAGAAGGCGGGCTTCCTCAACAAGTGGGCCTTCGTCTTCGGCACGATCGGTTTCTTCCTGCTTTGGATGTGGCTCTCGGCCCGGCTGCGCAAAGCATCATTCTCGCAGGACTCCGACGGCGACCTGAAGTGGACCTTCATGAGCCGCAAGACCGCGGCCTTCGGCATCCCGATTGGCGCCCTCACGCTCACGGCTGCGGCCATCTACTGGGTGAAGTCGCTCGAATACCATTGGTTCTCCACCATGTATGGCGTGTGGTTCTTCGCCAATTGTGCGCGCGGCGCACTCGCCATCGGCATCCTCATCATGATCTGGCTGTGGAACCGCGGCGACTACAAGGGCGTGCTTAACACGAACCACTTCTACTCGATCGGCATGCTCAGCTTCGCGTTCACGGTATTCTGGGCCTACGTCACGTTCTCCCAATACTTCCTGATTTGGAACGCCAACGTGCCCGAGGAGACCTTCTGGTATAACCTCCGCGAATTGAACCATGACGGCTCGACGAACCAATGGTGGTATGTCGGCCTCGTGATCCTCTTCGGTCACTTCGTGGTGCCGTTCCTCTACCTGCTTTCCTACAAGCACAAGGTCGTCCATTCGAAGATTAAGCCCGCCGCCCTCTGGATCCTCGGCGTGATCCTGATCGACGTCTGCTACAACGTGCTGCCGATCCTGAAGGATGCACATGGCGACGCGCGGCCTTTCCTGACGCTCAATCTCCTCTGGGTTCTGACCTCCGTGGTCGGGGTCGGTGGGGTCTGCGTCTGGTCCTACCTCCGCAGTCTGCCGACCGCGAAACTCATCCCGATCCGCGACCCGCGCATTGGCGAAAGCCTCACGCACCATGAGTGACACGCCCGCCACGCCGGCCCGCCCGGTTTCGCTCTTCTCCTTGGTCTTCGTTTTGGCGCTGTTCGCGCTCTTCCTGCTCGTGCTGCGCTGGGCCTATCATCCGGCGAACGTGTCGCCGCAGAATGACGTTGCGGAGAACCTGCCCAAGGAGCTCGCTTGGCGCGCCTCGGTCGCCAGCCGGCGCAAGGCCCTTGAGGAGCACAAGGCGAAGCAAGCCGCGCAGGCCGCGAGCTACGCTTGGATCGATCAGGGCGCCGGCGTGGTGCAGCTGCCCATCGACCGAGCCATGGAACTGACTGCGCAGAAATACGGCGCGAAAAAGTAACGCGCCCTCAACCGACCTTTAGAGATGCCCAACCCTCCGACCCACGCCACAACGGCCGAAGTCACCGCCATCGACACCCAAGCGCGCGGCCCGCTGCTGCTCTTGCTGGGCTCCGGGCTGGTGTGGCTCGTCGTCAGCGGTGTCCTCGCGCTCCTCACTTCCATCCAGCTGCATGCGCCGCAGTTCCTCGCGGATTGCCCGCAGTTGACGCATGGCCGCGCGCAGGCGCTGCGTGAGACGGCCTTCGTCTATGGCTGGCTGGCCAACGCGGGCCTCGGCCTGGCGCTCTGGATTCTCGCCCGCCTCGGTGGCCGCCCGTTGCGCGGTCTCAACTGGGTCGTGGCGGGATCCTTGTTCTGGAACGCCGGCGTCGCGCTCGGTCTTGTCGGCATCGCGATCGGCGACATGACCTCGTTTGGCCTGCTCCAGATGCCGCGTTATGTGCAGCCGCTGCTCGTGTTTGCCTATGCGTGCATGGGCGTCTCCGGTGTGCTGGCGTGGTCGGGCCGACGTGAAGACGCGATGTATGCCTCGCAGTGGTATGCGGTGGCGGCTATCTTCCTCTTTCCTTGGCTTTTGATCGCGGCCCAGGCGGTGCTGCTCTGGATGCCGGTCCGCGGCGTCGTCCAGCCGATCGCGGCGACTTGGTTTGCCCAAGGCGTGTGGGCGCTCTGGCTCGCGCCACTTGCGCTGGCCGTGGTCTATTACATCGTGCCCAAGATCAGCGGCCGAATCATTCCGGTGTATGAATGGGCGTCGCTCGGTTTCTGGACGCTGCTCTTCATCGGCTCGTGGAGCGGTGGACGCCATCTCGTCGGCGGGCCGGTGCCGGCCTGGATTCCCACGATGGCCGTGGTGGCGCAATCGATGATGCTCTTCCACTACCTGATCATCCTGCTCAATTTGCGGGCGATTTGGGGTGTGGGTGGCACGACGGCGGCCTTCATCCGCTTCGGGTTTGTCGCCTATTTGGTCTTCGGTGTGGCGGAGTTCATCGCCTCGTTCCGGGGCGTCGCGGCGCACACGCACTTCACGCTGTTCAACGCCGCCATCGAGCAGCTTGGCCTTTACGGCGCGATTTCGATGATTTTCTTCGGCGGCATCTACTTCGCCGTGCCCCGGCTGACCGGGCTCGCGTGGGCCTCGGCCAGCCTCATCAGCGGTCACCGCTGGCTGGTGCTTGCAGGGGTCGTTATTTCCATCGCCGCGCTGGGCATCGCCGGCGGCGCTCAGGGTGAGGGCCTGCTCGATCCGAAGGTGAGTTTTCCCGACATGTTCGGTCGCATGAGCACGCCGCTGCTGATTAACACCGCCGCGCAGGCCGTGCTGCTCAGCGCAAACCTCCTGCTGCTGGTGAATTTCCTCCGTTCCGCCTGCCCGTGGACCCGGACCGCGGAGCCCACGCCCACGCTCTTCCGGGCCGCGACTGAGGAGGCGCACGCGTCATGAAAAACGGCCCCTTCCTTTTCACCGGGGTTTTCCTCGCGATCTTGATTTCGTTCTCCGCCTTGGTGCTGGGTTCGCACAGCCAGCTCGGCGGCCTCACGCCGTATCACGACGACACTGAGGGCGGCTCCTTTCCCCAGCGCACTTCCGGCCTGGCCGCACGCGGCCAGCTGGTTTACGCCGATCTCGGCTGCGCCGCCTGCCACACGCAGCAGGTGCGCCGCCCGGGCTATGGCAGCGACAAGGACCGCGGTTGGGGCGAGCGCCAGAGTGTCGCCCGCGATTACATCCACCAAGCCCGGCCGCAGCTCGGTGCCTCGCGCCTCGGACCGGACCTCACCAATCTCGGTGCCCGGCAGAAGAGCGAAGAAGCGCTTTTGGGTCTGCTCTATCACGGATCGGCGACACATCCCGGTTACTCATTCCTCTTTGAGACTCGCGCGATCGCCGGCGAATCCTCGCCGCGCGCCGTCAAGGTGGCCGGCCAGGCCGCCGGCCACGAGACCGTGCCTACCGAGCGCGCCCGCGCCCTCGTCGCCTACTTGCTTAGCTTGAACACCAGCTACGATTATCCCGAGGCCAAGCCCTACGAGCCCGCGAAAAAAGAGGAGGCCAAGAAATGAGCACGCCATCCCAGCCCGATCCGCGGGCCGACACCGCGGCCGTCTCCGATGAGACCTTGATGGCTTCTCACGCCAAGCTCCTCGGCCAGCAGCCCGACGAAAAGGGCCGCTACCGTCTGATGCCCCTGAATCTGTTGTTCATTTTCTCGGGCATGATCTTTTTCGGCGGCACCTATCTTGGCCGCTTCTCGGGCTATTTCAGCCCCAGCGTCTTCAACGAATACTCGACCGGCACGGCCGTGGTGGCGGCGGCCCCGCTCGATCCTGTGGCCGTCGGCAAGAAGCTCTATGCGATCCCCGGAGGTTGCATCACTTGCCATCAGCCGAACGGCGCGGGCTTGCCTGGTGCGTTTCCTCCGCTGGCCAATTCCGAGTGGGTCACCGGTTCCGAGGAGCGCCTCATCCGCATCGCGCTCCATGGCTTGCAGGGTCCGATCAAGGTTGCGGGGGCTGATTACAACTCAGCGATGCCCGGCTTTGGCCAAGGCTCTGGTTTCAACTGGTCCGACGACAAGATCGCCGCCGTCCTCACCTACATCCGCCAGGAGTGGGGGAATAAAGCGGGACCGATCGCGGTGGACAAGGTGACGGCGGTCCGGACCAAAGAAGGCGCGCGCAGCGCGGCTTGGACCGCAGCCGATCTCGAGAAGCTGCCGTAAGTGGTCGCGGGCTTCGTGCGCCCGCGCCTCTCAGGCGGGCGCAGCTTCGCGGAGCGTGGGCCCGTCCACCCACTTGGCGGGAATCGTCATGGTCGAGGGCCATTCGGGGATGCCTGTTTCATTGCGCTGCAGCTGGGCGATGAGCAATTCCATCCCTCGGGCACCGATGGTGCGGGGCTGGAGATCGAGGCCTGCGCAGGGGCGCGTGCGGCTGAGGAGGTTCAGGCAGACGAAACCGTGTGTTTTCGGCACCTGCGCGCCGCAGCCTTCCATCCAGTCGAGCGCTTCCGTGCTGTGGCTGAGCACTACGTCGGGCTTATGGCGGCGAAACCATTTCGCGAACTCGCGCTGTGAAAACGCATCCACGATCAACGGCGGCACGATCTCCAGGCCGAGCGCGTGCTCCTGAAACGCGCGGAAGGCCGCGGCCCAGCGGAATTCCAGCCGTTCGTCGTGGCGGCGCTGGAGTTGCAGCCCGGGTCGCCGGTAGCCCAAGGCGTGCAGATGCCGCAGTGTCGCGAGCATGGAACGGTAGTGATCGGAGCAGACTGAGTGCAGCGCCGGATGCTCGATGCGGTAGTCGGTGTAGACGCCCGAGAAACGCGTCCAGTCCAGCGCCGAGAGGTCCGGTTCGCCCCACGTGGGGAGCAGCATGAGCCCGAGGATGCCGCGGGACTCCAAAATCGACCCGAGTCGCGACACCGTCACGCCCGTGGGGCCCACCGGGAAACGTTCGACCATGAACCCGAGGTCTTCCGCCTTCGCCCCTGCACCGGCATACAGCTCGCTGTGAAAGCGCTGGGCGACTTTGGGCCGCTCCGGCTCCTCGCAGTCCACCACCGCGATCACGCCCCGAAACGCCGTGCCCCGCGAGCGCCTCAGCTCGGACATGAGTGCACCGGCGAGCGGATTGCGCCGATAGCCGGCGGCGGCGGCGGCATCTTTCACGCGCTGTGCGGTCGTTGGGTCTACCCGCGGCGAGCCGCGGAGGGCGTCGGACACGGTGGTGCGTGAAAGCCCCAGTTCCTTGGCCAGCGAACGTAGGGTTGGGGTGGAGGCAGCCATTGTCGGACTGTCCGGATAGTCATGGGCCAAACGGCTAAGGCAACTTGTTTCTCCATTTTGGCCGTCCGCCTGACGCTCGCCGGCGGTGTTTGCTCGCCGTGGTCCACTCGGCGGGCGCAAGGTGCGCCTAGCCCCACCGTCATGCGCATCGGCAGTTTGCACGTTATCGATCTGGCGATTATCGCCGCGTATCTCATCGCGGTCGTCTGGATCGGCCTGCGCGCGGCCCGGGCCTCGGCCTCGGAGGAGGGATTCTTCCTCGCGGGCCGCAAGCTCGGTAAACTCTACCAGTTCTTCCTGAATTTCGGCAACGCCACCGAACCGCAGGGCGCGGTCTTTACCGCCAGCCAGGTTTTCGAGCGCGGGGCCACGGGAGTCTGGCTCACTTTCCAGACGGTCTTCATGAATCCGTATTTCTGGTTCATGAACGTCTGGTTCCGGCGCGTGCGGCTGACCACGCTCTCGGACCTGTTCGAGGATCGCTATGGGAGCCGTGGGCTGAGCATGTTCTACGCGCTTTTCCAGATTCTCGTGGCGTGCGTGTTTCTCGGCTTCGGCAACGTGACGGCTTACAAGATCGCGTCGTCGCTGGTCGTGAAGCCCGAGACGTCGTGGACGACCGCGGATCGCGCGCGCGTCGAGGGCTATCGCGAGCTGAAGGCCTTGGAAAAACAGCACGCCGCGGTGCCGGTGGTCGGCGAACCCCTCTCGCGCCTGGAGGAACTGCGCGATCGGAATGCCCGCGGGCAGCTCGGCAGCGCCGCGACAGAGCTCAATGCGATGGTGTTCTACGTCGTGTTTTCGCTGATTGTCGGCGGCTACATCGTGATCGGCGGCATGTCCGCGGCGGCCGTCAACGAGGGGTTGCAGAGCATCCTCATCATCGTGTTTTCGCTGCTGCTGATCCCCACGGGGCTGGCCGCGATTGGCGGGTGGGGTGAGCTCGCGCACAAGGTGCCGGCGAAAATGTTCGAGCTCTTCGCGAGCGGTGGTGCGGATCAGCTCTCCGTCGTGGCGCTCGGCGCGATTCTGCTCGTGAGCATCGTGCAGAACGCCGGCCTCAGCCACAACATGGGCATCTGCGGTTCGGCGAAGGACGAGTTTGCCGCGCGCTGCGGCGTATCCGGCAACTACCTCAAGCGGGTCATGATCGTGCTCTGGGCGTTTGCCGGGCTGATTGCCGTCGCGCTCTTCGGGGTGGGCGGGCTCGCCGATCCCGACGAGGTGTGGGGGGCGATGTCCAACCGCCTGCTGGGCCCGGGGCTCGTGGGCCTGATGCTCGCGGGCGTGCTCGCCGGCACGATGTCCACGCTGGCGGCCAAGGCCCTCGCGATCTCGTCGCTCTTTGTGCGCAATGTCTTCCGGCCGATCGCCCCGGGTCTTACGACCGCGCAGGCGATTTTCAGTGCGCGGCTGGTGATTGTCGCGGTGCTCGTGCTGGGCACGGTCTCGGCGCTGATGATGGGCAGCTTTTTCTCGATCATGAACGTGGTGCTCACGGTGAACCTGCCGTTTGGCGCGGCGGTGCTGCTGACGTTCTTCTGGCGGCGCACGACCGCGCCTGCGGTGTGGGCCTGCGTGGTGCTTTCGTCGCTCGTGATTCTGGTCGTGCCTTGGACGGCGTCGCATGTGCCGAGCCTCGCCGCGCACCCAGAGCTCACGGCGATGAGCGCCAAGCCGGGCACGGGGGTGTATTTTGGCAAGGTCGTGCGCGAGCGCGTCGGCGATCCCTCCAGCCCGCTGGTCGCGGCCGGTGGGCTCAACCGTTTCAACCTCGAGGTTTGGGTGCTGGGCCGGGCCGGCGTGGATGTCGCCGCTCTCACGCCCAACCAGCGCTTCACGCTCCAGTTTTTTTTCGACGCCTTGTTTCCCTTCGCGGTGCTGATCGGCGTCAGCCTGATCACACGGCGCACGGAGGCCGAACGCGTGGCGATTTTCTACGGCAAGATGAAGACGCCGGTCGGCGCCACGCCCGAGCTTGAGGCCGCAGCGCTGGAGGCGACGCGGCGGCGGCCCGCCCGGTTTGACGACACCAAGCTCCTGCCGCGCTCGAACTGGGAGTTTTGCCGCTGGGACCGCGTCGATGCCATCGGCTTTGCCGCCTGCTGTGCGCTTTCGGGGGCGATTATCGGGCTGTTTGTCTGGGCTTTGCGCGCGGCGGGGCCGTAGGTGGAACGCGTTGACCCAACGCGCTTGGGTCGCGGCGTGGCTCCTGAAAGCGCGTTGAGGTCAACGTGCTCCCCCTCGCCGCCGAGGGGGATTTTTAGTCTCGGCAACTTGCGGCGGCGGCGCTCGTCTCATCCGCGTATGAAACTGCTGGCTGCCTTGCCTGCCCTTGCGCTGTTTTGGTTCATTGCGCCGCTTTCGGCGCAAGATCGCCCCGCCGCCGCCGACCCCGTGGTTGAGCTGCCCAAGTTCGTCGTCACCGACAACCGCGAGCTGCCGCCGCCCGAGTCGTGGCGCTACGGCACGATGCCTGGCTTCGAGATCTTGAGCAACGCCTCGGTCAAAGGCACCCAGCGTCTGCTGCGCGATTTCGATATGTTTCGCCAGGCGCTCAGTCTCATCTGGCCCATGCCGCAGCGCATCTCGCAGCCCACCGCGCTGATCATCTGCGGCAAGGGCGCGAAGTTCGACAAGTTCATCCCGGCGGGCAAGATCTCGGCCGACACCGCCTTTGCCAGTCTCTTCCTCAAGCGCGGCACGCAGACCGCCATCGTGATCGATCTCGAGTCCACGACGCTCAACGTCCTCGATCTTGGCAACGACTCCGCGGGCACGGACAACACCCTGATGTCCGTCGAGCACGACAAGCAGCTCTATCGCGAATACGTCCGCTACCTGCTCTCGAACAACGAACCGCGCCTGCCCGCTTGGTTCGAGGAGGGGCTTTCGCAAATCATCATGCGGATGCAGTTCGACAAGCGTTACATCGAGTTCGCGAAGCTGGAGGATCCCAACACCATTTCGGCTGCGGCCGCCATGGTGGCGCAGATCAACGAGCTCAACGCCGCCGCCGGCGGCGAAGACGGTGATGCCACCACGCTGGCGGGCGCACCCGCCGAGGATCGCGATTTTCCCGCCGCGTTGCGCCGCCGGGCGCTGCTGCCGCTGCAGAAATTTTTCGAGGTGCAGCACGACTCGCCCGAGGCGACCAACACCCTCGGCAACAACCGCTGGGGCAAGCAGGCCTACGCCTTCGTTCACATGTGCCTCTACGGCTACAAGGGCAAATACCAGAAGCAGTTCATGACCTTCCTGCAGCGCTCGGCGCGCGAGCCGGTGACGGAGCAGATGTTCAAGGAGTGCTTCCGCTTCTCGAAGGGCAAGGGGAAGGACGGCAAGGAGACGTTCAGGGAAATGAGCTACAAGGATATGCTCATGGAGATTCGCAGCTACTGCGACTTCACCGTCTATGAGGCGAAAATTTTCAAGGCCACCGGCAAGGAGGACCTCGTCGTTGCGCCGAAACCCCTCGAGCTGCGCGACGCCACGCAGTCTGAGGTCGGCCGCATCAAGGGCGAGACCCTCGTGCTCGCCGGTCACACCAAGCTCGCGCGCACCGAGCTGGTCGCGCCCTACACCCGCGGCGAACGCGATCCCGATTTGTTGGCGGCGCTCGGCCTCTATGATCGCGAGAATGGCGAGTCTGAGCGTGGCCGGAAATTTCTTGAGGCCGCCTACGCCGCGAAAACCAAGCGCCCTGATGCCGGCCTCGAGCTCGCCCGCATGCGTTACGCTGATGCGCTCGCCAAGCCTGCCGGTCCGGAGGGTCAGTTCGCGCCCGCGCAGGTCGCGGCGATTCTGGCCCCGGTCCTCGCCGTCCGCCTCAGCCCGCCGCACATGCCCGCGCTCTACGATCTCGTGGCTGACACGTGGACGCGCAGCGCGGCCAAGCCGCAGCTCGACGATGTGAAGGTGATGATCGATGGGGCGCAGCTTTTCCCCATGCGCATGAAGCTCATCTTTGTCGCGGCCGGTTTCGCCGCCGATGTGAACGAACTCCAGGCCGCCCACGCGCTCGCCGATCACGGCATCAAGCATACGCCGGAGGGCCCGGGCCGAAAACGCTTTCAGGATCTGAAGGCGAGCTTGCCGCCGGCTCCACCCGCCGCCGAACCGCCGCCGGCGGCCAAGCAGCCGGCCGCGACGAAGAAGAAGTAAGCCTTTCCCCGGCTGCGATGCCTCTGAGCGCTGCAATCCGTCCGAGTCGGCAGACCGCTTGCGGGCGCGGCTTGGGCGCGCGCCCGCAAGCTGGCCGCCTAAGCACCGCGCTCCTGCTCGCAGTGGCAGTGCGGCTCGCTGCCGCCGATGTGCCCACTGTCCCCGGCCCAGTCATCGAACTGCCGAAGTTTGAGGTCACCGACAGCCGGCTTCTGCCGCTGCCCGAGAAATGGCTCTACGCGGAAGTCCCGGGCTTCGAGATCCTCTCCAACATCTCGGAGCGCGAGACCAAGCGCTTCGTGCGCGACTTTCTCCTCCTGCAGGAAGTCATCCGCGAAATCATGCCCGGCCTCATGGGCGGCCACGTGCCCGTGCCGACGGCGCTGTTGCTCTGCGGCCGCGGGAAGGGTTTCGACGAGTTCCTGCCGGCCGATGGCTCGGTCGAGCGCTACGGCTCGAACAGCCTCTTTTTCCAGTCGCCCGAGCGCGCGGCCATCGTCGTGGACTTTGCCATCGCGGAGCTGCAGCTCGAGGGCGACACCCGGCTCGAATCCGATCCCTACCGGGCGTTCTACGCGGCCTATTTCCGCTTTCTCATCCGGCGTCAGCTGTCGAAGGCGCCGCCGCCGTGGTTCGAGGAGGGCCTGGTGCAGCTTTTCGCCGCGACGGAGTTTGACCGCAAGACGATCGTGTTTGCGCAAATCGGCGACGGTTTTGGCGCGGAGAAGATCGGCGATTTCAACCGCCTGCTGCACCAGCGCGCGCTGATGCCGCTCGGCGAGATGCTGGCGGCCGAGCCGCGCACGCGCGGGACGTTCTGGGCGGCGCAGTGCTACGCCTTCGTCCACTACTGCCTCTACGGTTTGGACAAGAAGAAGCAGCAGGCCTTCATCCGTTATGTCTATCGGCTCAACGACGAAGAGCCGACCGAGCAGCTGTTCCAGGA
Organism: Opitutaceae bacterium; assembly: GCA_030693515.1. GTDB lineage: Bacteria > Verrucomicrobiota > Verrucomicrobiia > Opitutales > Opitutaceae > ER46. The sequence continues at coordinate 44,578 of JAUYAK010000072.1, read as the reverse complement.
GTGCTTCGGCAAAACCTACAAGCAGTTCGCGATCGAGCTGCGCGGGCACATCGGCTTCACCGCGGGCAAGAAGATCGAGTTCCGTGCCAAGAAGGGCAAGGAGCTGCCGGAGCCGCCGCCCGTGATGCTGAAGGCCGGCGCAGATGCCGATGTGGGCCGCCTCAAGGGCGAGGTGCTGCGCCTCGGCGGCCACGGCACCTCCGCGCGCAATCATCTCATCGCCCCCTATGTGCGCGGGGAGCGCGATCCACGGCTGCTGGCCGCGCTCGGGCTCGACGAGAAACTCGCGGGCAACGACGCGCGCGCCCGGAAATTCCTCGAGGCCGCCGCCGCCGCCAAGGTCGGCCGCGCCCGCGCCTATCTGGAGCTGGCCCGGCTGCGGCTCGACGAGGCGCGCGCCGGTTTTAAGAACGGCCAGGGTCAGCTCTCCGTCGAGCAAGTCGGCGCGGTGCTCACGCCGCTCTTCACCGCGCGCGAGCAGCCGCCACCGCTGGCCGAGGTTTACGCCTTGATTGCCGAGACGTGGGCGCTCTCCGCGCTGCCGCCGCAGGAGGAGCATCTCGCGGTGGTGCTCGAGGGTGTGGTGCGTTTCCCGCGCGACACGGCGCTGCTCCTGCAGGCGACGTTGCTCGCGGCCAAGCGGGGCTTTATGAATCGCGCGCGGGAACTCGCGGAGCGCGGCACCAAGGTCGCGCGCGATCCGGCCGACCGGGATCGCTTCCAGACCCTCGCCGCGGCTTTCACTCAGGATGCTGCGCCACCTGCGCCCACTGCAGCGCCGGAGCAGCCCAAGACCCTCGACGCTTATCTCGTCAAACCCCAGCCATGATCCGCAAAGCCTTCGTGATGTCCGTCGAACCCGGCCGCGAGGCCGAGTATGCGCGCCGCCACCAACCCATCTGGCCGGAGCTGGAAGCCGTGCTCAAGGCCCACGGCGTGCACAACTATTCCATCTTCCTGCACGAGGATACCCGCCAGCTATTCGCCTACGCGGAGATCGAGGACGAGGCTCGCTGGGCCGCCATCGCGCGGACCGAGGTCTGCCAGCGCTGGTGGCAGCACATGGGCGATGTGATGCCCAGCAACCCCGACCACAGCCCGGTGTCGCGCGGGCTGAAGGAAGTTTTCCACCTCACCTGAACTTCGCATTTTCACCCACCCCATGACTCGCTTCCTCGCTCTCCTCGTTCTCCTTGCTCTATTCGCCGGCCGCGCGGGCGCGCAGGAACGGCCCAATATCCTCTGGTTCATGGTGGACGATATGTCGGCCAATTTGTCCAGCTACGGTGAGACCCTGATCGCGACGCCGCACCTCGACCGCCTGGCTCGCGAGGGCACGCGCTTCACCCGCGCCTTCACGCCGGCGCCCGTGTGCTCGCCCTGCCGCTCGGCGTTCATCACCGGCATGTATCAGACGACCATCGGAGCTCATCACCACCGCAGCGGGCGGGGGACCGAGAGGGTCACGCTGCCCGCCGGCGTGGAGCCCGTGCCGGCGATTTTCCAGCGCGCCGGATACTTCACGTGCATTGGCAGCGGCCTCCCGGCCGTGAGCCGCAACGGCAAGGCCAAGGCTGCGCGGAAAAAATCCGCCGACGGCGAGGGGGGCGGGGAAGGGCTCGGCAAGACCGACTACAACTTTGATTGGGACCCGAAAATCTATGACGCCGCCGACTGGTCTGGGCGCAAGCCCGGCCAGCCGTTCTTCATGCAGGTGCAGCTCGCCGGTGGAAAACTCCGCGGCGGCACCGATGCCAGCGCGCAGGCGCTCGCTGCGCGCGCGAAGGCCGAGTTTGGCGCCGCCACGGATCCGGAGAAGGTCGTGCTGCCGCCCTACTACCCGCGCGATCCGGTGCTGCTGCGCGACTGGGCGGCCTATCTCGACGCCGTGCGCTTCACCGACAAGCACGTGGGCGACGTGATCGCGCGCCTTGAGCGCGAGGGCCTGCTCGATCGGACGCTCGTCATCTTCGCCACCGACCACGGCATCAGCCATGCGCGCGGGAAACAGTTTCTCTACGACGAGGGCGCGCATGTGCCCCTCGTGGTGCGCGGCCCCGGCATCCCGCGCGGCCAGGTGCGCGACGATCTGGTCGAGCTTATCGATCTTGCACCCATCTCGCTCGCCGTGGCCGGACTGCCGGTGCCGGCGGTCATGCAGGGGCGCAACGTATTCGCCGCCGGCGCCGCGCCGCGCGAATTCGCCTTTGCCGCCCGCGATCGTTGCGACGAGACCGTCGAGCGCCTGCGCAGCGTGCGCGACGGGCGGTTCCTCTACATCCGCAATTTCCATCCGCAGCGCCCGCTGCTCCAGCCCAACGCCTACAAGGACGGCAAGTCCATCGTGCAAACCCTGCGCGCGCTCCACGCCGCGGGAAAACTTGATCCGCTCGCAGAGTCGCTGCTCTTTGCGCCCACGCGTCCCGTCGAGGAACTCTACGAATGGACCACCGATCGGTGGCAGGTGAAGAATCTCGCCGCCGATCCGGCGCATCGGGCCACGCTCGAAAAACTCCGCGCCCGCCTCGATCGCTGGATGGCCGAGACCAAGGATCGCGGCCCCGAGTCCGACGCGATGTATGACAGCGACATGGCGGTTTACACCGGCGGGCGTGCCCAGAAGGGCAAAGGCGAGACCGCGACCGAGAAGAACATCGCGCTCATGAAGCAGTGGGCGCGCGAAGGAAAATGACCGATCACTTCAGCCAACGGGTGAGCGGCACCTGCTTGGCGCGCAGCTCCGCCACGGCCATTTCGGCGACCTTGGCGGCGCCGGCCTCGACGAAGTGGGTGTCGTCCTTGCGGCCGTCGGGGATCTTTGGGTGCGTGCCCGGCTCGATCCACATGAAGAACTTTCGCGACGGTTCGTCGCCTGTCGCGCGCAGCCATTGGGCGGTGGCGAGCTCAAGTTCGAGCAAAGCGACCTGCTCCTCGGCGGCGACGCGGCGGATCGCGTCGGGGTAGGCTCCGTGAGTCATCGTGAGCTGGCCGGCGCGGTCGAATTTTCGCCGGCACACCGGCGTGGCGAGAATCGGCGTCGCTTGCTTCGCGCGCACGTCGCGCACAAAGCGCCGGAGATTGTCGGGAAACGTCGTCGCGGGGTCGGTGCCGCGTTTGGGGTCATCGACCTTTTCGTCGTTGTGGCCGAACTGGATGATCACGAAGTCGCCGGGGCGCGTCTCGGCGAGGAGCTTTTGCCAGCGGCCTTCGTCGACAAAGCTGCGCGTGCTGCGGCCATTCATGGCGTGGTTGCGCACGTCCACTCCGGGCTGGAAAAAAGCGCCGAGCGCCATGCCCCAGCCGCGCTCCGGCAGGTCGAGGGGCTTGGGGGCCATCGTGGAATCGCCCGCGAGCAGAATCCGTGGCGCTTCGGCGGCCGTGAGCCCCGCGATAAAAAACAGAAAGGGGAGCAGGAGGCGTTTCATGCGGCCTAGCGCAGCAGCGCGGTCCGCGCTCGCAACGCGCGCGACCGCGGACGGTGGGAATGCGCTCAGCTCACTTTTTCTGCCAGGGTAGCACGTCGAGATCCACGTTGCCGCCGGTGAGGATGAGCCCCACGCGGCGGCCGCGCACGTCGATCTTCCGCTCGAGCACGGCGGCGTAGGGCACGGCGCCGGAGGGCTCGACCACGATCTTGAGGACTTCCCAGATCCGGCGCATCGCCGCGACGATGCTTTCCTCGGAGACCGTCACGACATCATGCACATGCTGGCGGATGATGGCGAAATTCGGCTCGCCCACGGTGGTGCGCAGGCCGTCGGCGATGGTGTGCGGCGTGGTCGCGATGATTTTCCCAGCCCGGAAGGACTGCGCCGCGTCGTCAGCCGCCGCGGGCTCGCAGGCGATCACGTTCATCGTCGGGCGCGCGCCGTGCGCAGCGATGGCGGTGCCGCAGAGCAGGCCGCCGCCACCCACCGGGCAGAGCACGAGATCAAGATCGGGGGCCTGCTCGATCAGCTCGAGCGTGGCGGTGCCCTGGCCGGCCATCACGCGGTAGTCGAGGTAGGGATGGACGAGCGTCGCGCCGGTCTCGGCGAGGACGCGCGTGCATGCGGCCTCGCGCGCTTCCTGCGTGGGCTCGCAGAAAATCACGCGCCCGCCGAAACCCTCGACGCCGCGCACCTTCAGTTTCGGCGCGTTGGCCGGCATGACGATGTGGGCGGCGATGCCGCGTTCGCGCGCCGCCCAGGAGAGGGCCTGCCCGTGGTTGCCGGAGGAGTGCGTGGCGACGCCGCGCGCGGCCTCGGAGTCCGAGAGCGCAAACACGGCGTTGGCCGCGCCGCGGGCCTTGAACGCACCGACCTTTTGGAAATTCTCGCACTTGAAGAACAGGTGCCCGCCGCAACCGGCGTCGAGCCACGTGCTCGTGAGCACGGGCGTGCGATGGATTTTTCCGCGGATGCGATCGTGGGCGGTGCGGATATCGGCGAGGGTGAGGGGCGCGGTCATAGGGTTGCGCAGTAGGGCGGGTCTGTGACCCGCCCAAGGAATGAGCGATAGACTTTAGCGTGCGAAAAAAGGGCGGGTCACAGCCCGCCCTACTGGAGGAGTTCGCGCGCGATTTCGGTGTGAAGCGCGACGGCGCGCGGGAGCGCGGCTTCGTCGAGATCGAAGCGCGGATGGTGGTGCCCGGCGGGCAGCGGCGTGCCGACGATGAGATAGGTGGCCGAGCCGCCGCGGGCCTGCACCGCCTCCATCATGAGCGTGGCATCCTCGCTGCCGCCGAGCGGCGCAAATTCGACGATGCGCGGCGCGCCGCTGCGCTCCGCCGCGCGGCGGACGACGGCCCGGGCGGCGGCGTCACAGGGCGCGCTGCCGGCCTCGCCCATGTTTTCGACCACGACCTCGACGCCGTGCATCGCGGCGGCGGCCCGGAGGACGCGCTCCGCCTCGACAGCCATCCATTGGCAAATGGGCGTGGTCGCGCCGCGGACCTCGAGTTTTAGCACCGCCCGATCAGCGATCACGTTGCGGCCGGAGCCGCCTTCGAGCAGGCCGACGTTGATCCGCGAGGCGCCGGCACCGTGCCGCGCGATGGCATGCAGTTGCACCGTGGCGGTGGCGGCGGCGAGGAGGGCGTTGCGCCCGAGGTGCGGATCGACCCCGGCGTGCGCGGCCACGCCGCGAAACGTGGCGTCGAGCTTCACCGTGGCGAGGATGTGATCGGCGCCACAGGCCACGGCTCCGGTCTCGGTGAGCGAGATGCCGAGGTGCGTGGCGAAATAGTGATCGACGTCCGCGAGCACACCGGCGGCGACCATCGACTTGGCGCCCCGGCAGCCCTCCTCCGCGGGTTGGAAGATGAGTTTGATCCGGCCGCGCCAATCGCGCGCCAGCGCGGGCAGCGTCGCGGCGAGGCCGAGGCCGATGGCCGTGTGGCCGTCGTGTCCGCAGGCGTGCATGCGGCCGGGCCGGGCGGAGGAAAAATGTTCGCGCGTGGGCGCGTGCGAGGGGTCGTCGCTCTCGCAGACGGGGAGTGCGTCCAGGTCGACGCGAAAGGCGACCGTCGGCCCCGGGCGGCCGGTGTCGAGCGTGCCGACGACGCCCGTGAGCCCATCGCCGAAGCGCGCGACCCACGCGGGATCGGCGCCGTCGCGCAGCGCTTCGGCGCGCGCGGCGGCGATTTCGGCGGCGGGCGGGACCTCCATGCGAGCCTCGGCGCGCATCACCTCGGCGCCGGCGGCGACGTGCCAGCCGAGTTTTTCGAGTTCACCCGCGACGCGCGCGGCGGTGCGGAACTCGCAAAATCCCAGCTCCGGGTGCCGGTGGAAATCGCGACGCCACGCGGTGAGCTGGGCGGGCAGGTCAGAGGACGGCATGGCGGCGAGAAAAGCGACCGGCGCGGTTTTGGCGAGCGCGCCGCGACACCGGGTTTGCGTTTCATCCCGCCGATCCCACGATCGCGGGCATGGTCAAAAAACTCCTCCACACCCGCATGCGCGTGAACGACATCGAGCGCACCGTGAAGTTCTATCAGGACGCCCTCGGCCTCACGGTGGCGCGGCGCAGCGTCTCGCCGCGCGGCGCCCAGATCGTCTTCCTGGCGACGCCCAACAGCGACGAGGAGATCGAGATTTGCCAGTTGCCCCACAGCCCGGCGGTGCAGGTGCAGCCGGACCTCATGCACCTCGCGTTTGAGGTGGAGGATCTGGCCGAGTTCACGCGCGGGCTTGAGCAGCGCGGCTTCAAGCTCAGCGATGGCCCTACGCCCACGAGTAGCGGCTCGACCATCGCCTTCATCGATGCGCCCGAAGGCTACGAGGTGGAGCTCATCCAGCGCGCGAAGTGAAGTGAGCGTGTCGGTCTCGCAGCCTGACGACAAATCCGCGGTGGCTCCGCCCGGCTGGCTTGATGCCGCCGGCTTTGCCGCCGGTCTGCTCCTCGCCTGGCTGAAAGGCTGGCAGACAACGGACCTCGTGTGGAGCCTGTGGCTCTCCAGCCTCGTGGTCGGCTTCACCCTGATTGTTTGGAGCATCGCCGGGCCGGCCATCGTGCGGCTGCCACAGATCTGGCGCGATCGGGGGTTCGTCGCCGCGTCGTTGGGCGACGCGATCCCGGCGGGGGCGATTTCAGTGCTGGGCGGGCTTTTCCTGCTCGCGTTTTTCACGGTGCATTTCGGCGGGTTTCACTTCGGGCACTCCGTGTTTCTCGCCTCGTTTTTTCCGATTGAGCCAGGGCGGGGCCTGCCTGGCTGGGCGACCTACGCGGAGGTGGTGGCGCGCTACTGGGTCTGGCTGCCGGTGGCGTTTTTAGCCGAGCGGTCGGCTTTCCGGCGGGTGCCGAAACCGGCGGCGAAGCAGGCCAAGGCACGCCCCAAGGCCGTGCGTAACGACGGAGCGCTCCTCGCCCCCTACAAGAACGTCGTCCGCATGCATCTGCTGATCTTCTTCTTTGCGGGCGCCCACTTCGCGGGCCTGGATAATTTCGCCGTCTATGCCGTCGTTTATGCGGTTTATTTTTTCCCGTGGGCCTGGCTCTGGTCCAAGCGCGCGGCCGCACGCTCGTAGGCGAAGAGAAACTGCTGCGCCAGCCCCGCGAGCGGCCCGAAGTGCGCGCGGCCGAAGTGCGCGACCTGTGCAGGCCGCCAATCCGCCAGGCCGTAGCGGCGCGCGAGGGCCTTCAGAATCCAGGTATCGACGGGAAACGCTTCCAGGCGCCCGGCGCCGAAAAGGAGCACGCAATCCGCGACTTTTTCGCCGACACCGGGCAGCAAGCAGAGGCGTTCCTTGGCGAGCGGGTAGGGCGCGGCTTCGGTTTCCTCCAGCCAGCCGGGACGCGCCGCGATCCACTGCGCGGTCTCCGCGATATAGCGTGCGCGGAAGCCGAGTTGGCACGCGCGGAGATCGGGCTCGGGAATCAGAGCAAGTTCGCGCCAAGTCGGGAGACGGTGAATCGTGTTGACCCCAACGTGCCCCGCCACGGGTGCGCCGTGGCGCTCGGCCAGCAGGGCGATCATCTGCTTGATCTGGACGATCTGCTTCGTCGCGCTGCAAAGGAATCCGAGGAGCGTCTCGCCAAAGGGCTGCCGCAAAATCCGCAGGCCGGGAAACGCCGCGAGGCAGTGCGCGACATGCGGGTCGCTGCGCCACGGCAGCGTGTCGGTGAGCGCTGCAAAATTGCGATCGAGCCCGAGATAAACCGGGAGCGCCGCGGCGACGCGGCCGGCCAGCGGCCCCGGGGCGCGCCACGTGATGCGGCCCGTGGCCTCGCGCTGCACGTGCGCCACGCACTCGCCCCACACGCCGATCCAGGTGCCGTCGGCCTGGCGGTGCCAGCGGAAGGCCTGACCGCCATCAAGCGTCTCGGCGAGGACGGCGTCGGAAAGCGTGAGACCGCCCGCGAGCGGCTGCCACGCGGACCATTCGCTCACTTCGCCGGTTTTTCCCACAGGAAGCTCTTGTGCTCGGCGAGCGTGCGGCCGTCGGCGGTGAGGAGCGCGACTTTCCACGCGAGGGGATGGGCGCTTCCGCCGCCCGGCCAATCGGCGCCGGTGAGGCCGAGATGGAAAACGGTCTCCTTGCCCGTCAACGCGGCGGGAAACGTGAAGACCTTCGCTTCCGGGTGATCGGGGCGGATGACGCTGAGGGCGAACTTCGCCCCAGGCACGGCCGCGGCGGTCTTTATGCGCACGAGAAAATAGTAGCCGTCGCGCGTGGCGGGTTGCGTGCGGAGGATGGGTTCGCGGGTGGAGGGCTCGCTGCCGCCGAAATATTCACCGATGCGCTCGAACGTTTCCGCCGCGCGCCAGCCGGGCCAGACGCGGACGAACTCGGCCTCCGCCGCGGCGGCGCGGGCCGGCAACGCAATCAGCAGGAGGCAAGCAAGGAAACGCATGGCCGGAGAATGAGAGGGGGCGAAGACGGCTTCGACAACGAAATCGCGGCCTCAATTCCACAGCTCGATGAGTTGATAGCGGTGGATGCCCATCGGGGCCGGCTCCCAGTTCTTCACGGCGGGGTGGATGAGGTAGGTGCGCGCGCCGTGGTAGAGCGGCGCCAGCCCTGCGTCTTCGAGCAGCAGCGCCTCGGCTTGGCGCAGCAGCGCAAAGCGCGCGGCGGGATCGAGCGCGGTCGCGGCTTGGTCGAGCAGGCGGTCAAACGCCGGGTTGGCCCAGCCGCTCGAATTGCCGCCGACACCGCCGCGGAAAGGATCGAGGAAATTGGTCGGGTCCGGGAAATCCGCCGTCCAGCCCCGGATCGCGATCGTGTGGCGCAGGGTGTTTTGCGCCTCGATCCAGTTTTTCTGCTCGGAGGGCTCGATGGTGATCGTCACCCCAAGTTCGCGCCGCCACATCGCCTGGATGACCTCGGCGACCTTGGGCATCGCGGCGTCGTTGCGCACGAGCATGGGTAAGGCGGGGAAATTCTTTCCGCCGGGAAAACCCGCGGCGGCGAGCAGTTCGCGCGCGGCGGCAAAGTCGTCGCGCTGGCCCGCAGGGCCGGTGTAGCCGCCGCAGCTGGGCGGCACGAGCGTGCGCGCGGGCTCGCGCGCTCCATTGAAGACCGTCGCGGCAATCGCGGCGCGGTCGAGGGCGAGCGCGAAGGCGCGGCGGACGCGCGCATCGGTGAACGGCGGCTTGGTGGCGTTGAAGTTCACGTAGAAGGTCGAGAGCTGCGGATCGAGCCGCAGGCGCTCCGGGGCCTCGGCGCGATAGACCGGGATCTTCGTGGGCGGCACGTCGAAGGTGACGTGCAGCTGCCCGGCGCGGAAGTTGAGTTCCTCCGTGTCGGATTTCTCGATGGGGAGGAAGACGACGCGCTTCAGGCGATTGGTGGCGGCGCCCCAGTAGTGCGGATTTTTGGCGGCGATCACGTGCGCGCCGGGGCGCCACTCCGCGAGCGTGAAGGCGCCGTTGCCCACGAGCTTGCCGGGCCGCGCCCACGGCGAGGTGCGGTCGCCGACGCCGCCCGCCTGCTCGACCGACGCGCGGTGCAGGGGCATCGCGGTCGCCAGGATCGTGAGGATGTGCGGCGCCGGCTGGGCGAGAGTCAGGCGCAGCGCGGTGTCGCCGAGCGCCTCGATGCCCACGGCGGAAAAATCCTTCGCCTTGCCCGCGGTGAACGCCTCGGCGCCGCGGATGGGCCAGAGCATGTAGGCGTAGGGAGACGCGAGCCCCGGCGACAGAAACCGCTCGAACGACCACGCGAAATCCCGCGCGGTCACGCGGTCGCCGTTCGACCACTTGGCATTGGCGCGCAGGTGAAAGGTGTAAACCAACCCGTCGGGCGAGACCTCCCAGCGCTCCGCGGTGCCGGGCGCGGCGGCGGCGGTCTTTTCGTCAAATACGGTGAGGCCCTCGAAGAGCGCGGCGATGAGGTAAACCTCGGTCGAGGAGTCGCAGAGATGCGGGTCGAACGTCGCCGGCTCGTTTTGGTTGCCCACGAGCAGGGTCTTGGTGCGGATGCCCTCCTCGACGGAGGTCTCGCGCTGGGCGCAGCCTGCCGCGCCCAACGTTACGCCGATCAGAATCAGGACTGTCGCCAGCGTGGGGCGGAGGGAGGCCGGGGGGCTGATAAGCATGGCGCCACGCAAACCTCGGCTCGCCCCGCAGGCAAAAATCTTTTCTAAGAATCCCGTGCCTCACGCGTAGATCAGGAGAACCCTCATGTCCCTCGAATCCCCGAACGCTCGGGTTACGTCGCATGAAGCCACCGTTTTTCTGGAACGCACCTTCGCGGAACATCACGCGCCGCTCCTCCGCTACGCCACGCGCCTGCTCGCCGGCGATGCGGAGCGCGCCCGCGATGTGGTGCAGGACACTTTCGTCAAACTCATGGGCCAGCCGCTCGCGGCCGTCGACGGGCATGCGGTCGAGTGGCTGTTCACCGTGTGCCGCCACCGCGCGCTGGACGTGCTGCGCAAGGAGGGTCGCGTGATGCGTTTCGCCGAGGGCCAGATGGAGCGCGTCCGCGCCGCCGAGCCGCGCCCGGGCCGCGCGCTCGAGCAAGCGGAGATCCACGCCGCGATCGTCGGCCTGATCGAGCGGTTGCCCGCCAACCAGCAGGAGGTCGTGCGGCTCAAGTTTCAAAATGGTTTCAGCTACAAGGAAATCTCCCGCATCACCGCGCTCTCGGTGACCAACGTGGGCTTCCTCATCCACACCGCCGTCGCGCGCCTGCGCGCGGAATTCGCCGCGCAGCGGCCCTGACGACCGACACCGATGAACGCCGACGACCCCGAGCTTGCGGCTGACGACCCGCGCCTGACCGCCTACGCGCTGGGCGAACTGCCCGCCGCCGACCACGCTGCGGTCGAGGCCGCGCTGCGCCGCGATCCGGCCCTGCGGGCCGCCGTCGCGGAGATCCGCGAGACCGCGGACAACCTCGAGGCCGCGCTCGCCACCGAGGCGCTGCCGGCCGTGCGCGCCGCGGCACGCGGGTCCTGCCGAGGGCGGCTGTTGGAGTTTCCGCTGGCCTACTTCCTCATCGGCGGACTGGCCGCGGCGTGCTTCGCGGTGTTCGTCGTGTTGAGCCCGCGGCCTGAGCCGCGCCGGCCCGGCGCGACCCTGACGACGATGGTGCATACAGCGACCTCGTCCGCGTCCGTGAACGCGTGGGAGGGCTCCGCGCCGCTGACCGGTGAACTCCTGGCGGTCGCGCCGGAGCCGACCGAGCCCGAGAATCCCCTCGAGTTCACCCACACGCTCGCGGCGACGACGACCGAGCTGAGGCCGGCGGTGGATTTGTTTCCTCGCGCGGAGCTGACCTCGCCGCGGCTGCGGCTCACGTTTGCGACGCCCCCGCCGTTCCACGCGCCGATCACGCCGCAGGTGGCGTGGGGCAACCTCGTGGTGCCGCCCGGCAGTTTCGGCTCGGTCGCGCATGCCGGGCCGCGCGCCTCCGCGCCCGGCGAGATCGTGCGGCTGCCGACTTTCACCGTGCGCGCGAGCCGGCTCGCCGTCGGCGGCCCGGCGAGCGGCCGCGCCCTGATCGATTCGCGCGAGGTGAGACCACCGCCGCCACCCGGCGCGCGCTTCGGCCGCGGAGCCCCATTGCTCGCGCCCGTGGGTGACAACGATTTCGTGGGCACGGCGCGGCAGCCGGTGTCGGCCTTGGCGATCCACGTCGATACCGCCAGCTACTCGCAGGTCCGCCGCATTTTGCTCCACGGCACGCCGCCACCCCGGGAGGCCGTGCGCATCGAGGAGTTGTTGAACTATTTTCCTTTCCGCTACGCGCCGCCGCCGGCGGGCAGCGATGCGCCCCTGGCCGCCGCCCTCGAGGTGGCCGAGGCCCCGTGGACGCCTGGGCACCGGCTCGTGCGGATCGGTCTCAAGGCCCGCGACGTCGCGGTCGCCGCGCGCCCGGTCGCCAGCCTCGTCTTCCTCGTCGATGTCTCCGGCTCGATGAACCAGCCCAACAAGCTGCCGCTCGTCCGCCAGGCGCTGCGCCTGCTGGTCGGCCGGCTCCGCCCCGATGATCGCGTGGCCATCGTCACGTATGCGGGCGATTCCGGCGTGGCGCTGCCCTCGACGCCGGTCGCGCGTGCGCCCGAAATCCTGCACGCCCTCGATGCGCTCACGACCGGTGGCTCGACCAACGGCGGCTCCGGCCTACGGCTCGCCTACGACCTCGCGCGCGCGCACTTTGCGCCCAACGGCCTCAACCGCGTCATCCTTTGCACCGACGGCGACTTCAACGTCGGCACCACCGGCGAGGCCGAACTGGTGCAGCTCGTCGCTGAACAGGCGGCCTCCGGGATTAACCTGACGGCGCTCGGCTTCGGCATGGGCGACTACGAGGATCCCATGCTCGAGCATCTCGCGGGTCACGGCCACGGCCATCACGGCTACATCGAGACCCTCCGCGAGGCCGAGACGCTCCTCGTCGGGCAGGTCAGCGGCACGCTCCACACCATCGCTAAGGACGTGAAAGTGCAGGTCGAGTTCAACCCGGCCAAGGTCGCGAGCCACCGCCTCATCGGCTACGAAAACCGCCTGCTCCGCCGCGAAGACTTCGCCGCGGATCGCCCCGACGCCGGTGAAATCGGCGCGGGCCACACACTCACGGCCCTCTACGAAATCGTCCCTGCGCCCGGCGCCGACCAAGCCCGCGGCGAGTTGCTAAAAGTGAGGGTGCACTACAAGCGGCCCGGCGGCTTCTTCAGCCGGAAGCTCGACTTTCCGCTGGCCGATGCGCGCACGCCCTTCGCGCAGGCGAGCGCGGATTTCCGTTTCGCCGCCGCTGTCGCCCACTACGGCATGATTCTGCGCGGCTCGCCGCACCGCGGCGCCGCGACGATCGCGGACACGCTCCGGTGGAGCGCCGCCGCCACGGCCGACAGCGACGACCTCGGCGGCTACCGCGCGGAATTCCTCGACCTCGTGCGCCGGACGCAGGCGCTGGTGGAGTGAGGCGTTCAGCCGTAGCGGCGGGACGCCCGTTGCTACGCGAGACCCGGCTGCACATCAGAAATTTTCCGTGCGATTTTCCGGGCGGCGGGTGCTACGTTGTGAAAATCGCCATGCTGGAAGATACCGAACTGCTCCGCCGCTACGCCGCAAACCGCACTGAGGCGGATTTTGCCGAAATTGTGCGGCGGCAGGTGAACCTCGTTTACTCGTGCGCGTTGCGGCAGGTAAACGGCGACGCGCATCTGGCGCAGGACATCACGCAGGTCGTGTTCACCGACTTGGCGAGGAAGGCGGAGTCGGTCGCATCGCATCGCGTGCTGGCGGGCTGGCTGTTCACGAGCACGCGGTTCGCGGCGGCCAAGGCGGTGCGGGGCGAGCAGCGCCGGCACGCGCGCGAGGCGGAGGCCCACCTTATGGAAGAACTCAGCCGCGATCCCGCGGCCCAGCTCGACTGGGCGCGCGTGCGCCCGGTGCTCGACGAGGTGCTGGGCGAACTCAGCGACGGCGATCGCGAGGCGATTTTGCTGCGCTTCTTCGAGGGCCGCGACTTCGCCGGCGTCGGCGCCCGGCTCAATGTGAACGACAACACCGCCCGCATGCGCACGGAGCGCGCGCTCGACAAATTGCGCGCCTTGCTCGAACGGCGCGGGATCAAGTCCACGGGCGCCGCGCTCGCCGCCGCCCTGGCCCACCAAGCCGTCGTGGCCGCACCGGCCGGCCTCGCGGTCACCGTTACAGGCGTGGCGCTCGCCGGCAGCGGCGCCGCTGCCGCGGCCGCGGCCGCCGGAGGCCTGATGGCCACTTTTTGAGCCTGACCAAACTACAAGTCGGAATCACCAGCGCGCTCGCCGTGACGGGCGCAGCGGGTTTTGCCCTGCAAGCCCAGTCCAATGCGGCGTTGCGCCACGAAGTCGCCAGCCTCCGCCAGGAGAACGCCGGCCTCGCGGCCCTACGGGCCGAAAATCTTCAGCTCGCGCGCGCCACCGCTGAGGTCGCCGATCTGCGGCGCGACGACATCGAGCTCACGCGGCTGAACGACGAGGCGACCGCGATGAAAGGGCGCCTGCAGCAGGTCGTGCGCGCCGAACAGGCCCGCGCGGCGGTTGCGGCGCAGGCTGTGGAGATTTTCAATATCTCCCAACTCGATCGCACGCCGACGCCTCGGTTCCAAGCTCGCCCCGAGTATCCCGCCGAGCTGCGGCACGTCGGTGTCGAGGGCACGGTGATCGTGGATTTTATCGTCGATGCCAATGGCTTGGTCCGCAATGCACGCGCGATTAGGTCGGCCCTCGAGGGCGACAAGGCCGCCCCGACCGGCGGTGGCCCGGGCGCGGATGGCGGCACCTCCGTGGTGAAGCTGAGCGAGTTCACCGTGGCCGGCACTGGGAGCGGAGGAGCGGCATCGAACGGGCTGGACGCGGCCCAAAGCGCGCAGCTGCTGGCGGCGGCGGCCGTCGCGGCCGTTGGCCAGTGGCAGTTCAAGCCCGGGCAGAAGGGCGGTCGCGACGTCAACACGCACATGCAGATCCCGATCATCTTCACCTTGTCCGACGGCAAGGTGCTGCTCAACGGGCCGAAGATCATCGCGCCAGGCGGCGCAACGGTTTTCACGCCGGAGGGCGCGGCCGTGATTGCGCCCAAACCCTAGCCGAAACCGATGTCCGCATCGCGCTGGTTATCCGGATCGTTGCTCGCGCTGGCCATGGTGGCTGGCGCGGCGCTGTGGGTGCAACGGCAGGTCGCGACGGATTTGCGCGACGAGCTCGCGCTGCTCCGCGACGACAGCCGTGAGCTGGCGCGCCTCCGCGCGGAGAACCAGCGGCTGGCGGCGGCACTGCCGCCGTCGACGAAGCTGGAGGAGTTGCGGGCGGATCGTGCCGCCGTCGTGCGGTTGCGGGGCGAAATCGAAAAGTCGCGGGATAATCTGGAGAAGCGGGAGCAAGCACTCGCCGCCACGGCAGCCGCCCCGCCCGCGCCGCCGGCGCTGGTGGCGGCCATCGGCATCAGCATCGACGGCAACCTCGCGCGCGACGGCCAGAGGTTCGAACCCGCCGCGTTGCGACAGCAGCTCTCGGCTCTGCCCCGTGGCAGCGCGTTCGAGATCCGGCTGCAATTGCCGAAAACGGAGGAGGGCGTGCCCTTCGACAAGGTGAAGCAAAGCGTCGATGTGATCGCGGAGCACGCGAAGCAGGCGGCGCAGGATTTCGGGCTCAAGCTGAGCCTCCGCACGGTGGCCCCGCCCAAGTGACGCCAGCGCGCATCCCCGCTTGGCGCGGTTTGGGCTGGTAGCCCGTTTCGGGAGAAGCGGGAAAGCACGGTGGTCCGTTGCGGGGCCGTCTTCGGTCCCGCCTCGGACGAGACGGGCTACGAGCGGGATTGCGCGTTATTTGGCCGTGAGGCGCTGCTCCAGATGCGCGACGAAATCCTTCTGCGTGGCATCAAGGCCCATGAACCACGTCGCGATAGCCCGGAAGATTGCGGGTTTGATGAAGCCGTCCTCCGTGAGCGTGAGCTGCGTGCCGCCGCCGGGCGCGTCGGCCAGCTCGAAGGTCCACGTGCCGCCGAAGGGCAGGTCGTCCTTGGCGATCACGCGGACGAGCTTCTCGTTGGCGTGCGACTCGGCGGTGCGAAACGGAATCTCCTGCCCGTGCTTATCCTTGTTCCAAGTGAGTTCGGTGCCATCGGGAAGTTTCTCGATTCGGATGGCTGTCACGGCCGGCCACCACCGCGGCATCGCGGCGTAGTCCGTAATCGCGGCCCACACGGCCGCGCGGTTCGCTTTGAAGGTGGCGGTGACGACCGAGCGGTGGTCGCGCGGCATGCGTGACCCCGCGATCTGGAACACGAGGGCAACCAGCGCGAGCAACGCGAAGAGCGAGCCGACGATGATGAGGGCGGGCTTCATGGGGTAGTGCGACAAGACGCTCATACCTTGGTTTTTCAAGCTACTCGTAGGGTAGCGGTGTGATGGAGAGTCGGCGTGGTGGCGCAACCCGACGCCGCTTGAACGGGGAGTTCAGACCGGAAGGCCTGGTGCGCGCCCGACCGCACCTTTGCTCGGCCGGGTGCGTCTTACGGCAAGCCCCTCCCCCCACGTCCCCCATGAAAAAATTCCTCCCCCTGATCTCGCTCGGCGCGCTGGCGCTTGCCCTCCTTGTTCCGTCCGCCCGCGCGGGCCTCACGTCCGATATGAAGGAAGGCAAGCCCGCCTTCCGGGCCATGAGCCAGCTCGCCTTCGGCCCTGAGGGCGTGCTCTTCATCGCCGACACCCGCGCCGCCGCCATCATCGCCATCGCCACGGGCGACACGCAGCCCGCCTCCGGCTCCGCCCCGATCAAGGCCGAGGCCATCGACCAAAAAATTGCCGCGCTCCTTGGCACCAAGCCCGACCAGATCATCATCGAGGACCTCGCGGTGAATCCCATCTCGCGGCGCGCCTACCTCGCCGTGTCGCGCGGCAAGGGGCCCGATGCCACGCCTGTGCTCGTGCGCGTCAACGCCGCCGGCCAGCCCGAGATTGTGGCGCTCGACCGGGTGCGCTTCGCCCGCGCCGATCTGCCCAACCCGGCCGCCGACACCGCGCCCGAGCCCGGCAAGAAGCAGCAGAACCGCCGCCTCGAGGCCATCACCGACATCGCCTACATTGATGGCAAGGTTCTCGTCGCCGGCCTCTCCAACGAGGAGTTCGCCTCGACGCTCCGTGCGATTCCGTTCCCGTTCAAGGCCGTGGACCGCGGCACCGCGGTCGAGATTTACCACGGCGCGCACGGCGCCTTCGAGACGCGCGCGCCGGTGCGGACGTTCGTCCCCTACAAGGTCGGCCAGGAGCAGCAGATTCTCGCCGCCTACACCTGCACGCCGCTCGTGCAGTTTGCCCTCGATGACCTCAAGCCCGGCGCAAAAATCCGCGGCAAGACCATCGCCGAGTTCGGCAACCGCAACCGCCCGCTCGACATAGTCGTTTATCAGAAGGACGGAAAAGACTTTCTCCTGATGGCCAACAGTGCCCGCGGGGTGATCAAGGTCGCCGCCGATCAGATTACCGGCGCCGCCCCGATTATGACCAAGGTGGGCGACACCGAAGGTCTGAAATTCGAGAAGCTCGACTGGGCCGGCGTCAACCGGCTCGCCCTGCTCGATGCGCGCCACGCGCTCGTCTTGCGCAGCGGCGGAGCCGGGCAGGCGAGCATGCTCGAGACGCTCGCGCTCCCGTGATCGCGTGGGCGCGGCCGGCGGTCTGCGCCGCGCTTGCCGGTATCGCCGCAGCTCTGCCGGCGGCGGAGGCGCCTGCCCTCCACTGGCTCCGGTCGGCCGCGCCTCCGGTGGTCGAGGCCGTCGGCGTGCCGGCGGAGACACTGCGCAGACTCGGCCCCGCGCCGGTGGATGATGCGGTGTGGCCGAGCATCCTCGCGGTGTATGCGGAGCAGGCGGGCGAGACTGCGACCCCGCCGATGGCCGGGACGTGGTCGATGGCGTCGGGTCGCCTGCGCTTCGAGCCGCGCTTTCCGCCGGTGCGCGGGGTGCGCTACCGGGCCGAGTTGCGCCTGCCCGGCGCGGCGCCGGTGCTGGCGTTTTTCACGTTGCCCGCTGACACGATGACTCCGACGACAGCGGTCGAGCGAGTGTTTCCGAGCGCCGCGATGCTGCCGGAGAACCAGCTCAAGTTCTATGTGCAGTTTTCCGCGCCGATGAGCCGCGGCGGCACCTACGGCCAGGTGCAGATCCGCGATGCGGCGGGCCGGGTGATCGAGCTGCCGTTTCTCGAACTCGACGAGGAGCTGTGGGATCCGTCGATGACGCGACTCACGCTCCTCATCGATCCCGGCCGCATTAAGCGCGGCGTGAAGCCGCTGGAGGACATCGGCCCCGTCTTCGAGGAGGGCAACAGCTACTCGCTCGTGGTCGGCGCGGATTGCCGTGACGCGGAAGGCCGGCCGCTGCGCGCGGCGTTCGAGAAGACCTTCCGCATCGCCGCCGCCGACCGCACGCCGCCCGATCCTCTCCGATGGACGATCAGCGCGCCGGCCGCCGGCACACGCACGACGTTGGCGGTGGAGTTTGGCGAGCCGCTGGAGCAGGCGCTCGCGCTCCGGCTGATTCGGGTGGTCGGGCTGAAGGGCGGGCGTCGCGCCCTTGCGGGCGAGGCCACGCTCACGCATGAGGAGCGCGGGTGGAGATTTTCGCCGGAACAGCCGTGGACCCGCGGCCGGCATGCGCTGGAAATCGAGACCACGATTGAGGACCTCGCGGGCAACAACGTCGGCAAGCCTTTCGACGTGGATCTATTTGAGAAGGTCGACCGCCGCGACGAAGTGCGTCGGGTGACGGTTGAGTTCGAGGTGAAGTGAGCGGGATCGAGGTAGGGCGGTGTCTGTGACCCGCCCTTTCCGATAGGTGGAGCGTGTTGAGGGGGACGCACTCCACTTCAATGGTGTGTTCGACCAAGGGCGGGTCACAGACCACGCCCTACGTTCATTCGCTTTGGGTCCGATACCGCGAAGCTTGCTTCGCCTTGGTCGGTGGAACGGGTTGCGGCGTGGGCTTCACGATGGTCGGAAGAGTTTCGAGTGGTTTGGTCAAATGCCCCGGAGCTTGCTCCGGGGATGTTTACTCACTTCACGATTTTCAGGATGCGGTTGTTGTAGCTGTCGGTGATGTAGAGGGTGCCGTCGCGGTGGACCGTCACGCCGTGCGGGCGGTTGAGTTCGCACTGCTCGGGCGGGCCGCCAAGTCCGGCGGCGCCTTTCTGGCCGGTGCCGGCGACGCGGAGGATTTTCCCGGTGGCGGGCACGTAGCGGCGGATGAGGTGGTTTTCGGCGTCGGCGATGAGCACGGTGTCGTCGCGATCGATGCAGAGGTGTTTCGGGCCGCTCATCGTCGCGGCGAGTGCGTCGCCGCCGTCGCCGGTCGCGCCTTTCTGACCGGAGGCGTTGACCACGGTGCGAATTTTGCCGTCGCGCCCGACGACACGCAGGGCGTGGCCGTTGCGCTCAAGGATGTAGAGGTTGCCCTGCCGGTCGAGGGCGGCGGCGCGTGGGTCGGAGAGAGGGGCTTCGGTGGCGATCGCGCCGTCGGCGGGCCGACCCTTGGTGCCGTTGCCGGCGAGGATGCGGGTCGCACCGGTCTTTACGTCGATCGCGTGGACGCGCGTGAGATCGGCGACGATGAGCTGCGTGCCGGTGAAATCGAGGGTGATGCAGTAGGGGCCGGCGGCGCGCGCGCGGGCGGCGGGCACGTTGAAGCCGGCGAGGCTGGTCACCGTGCCGCGCGCGACATCGACACGGCGCACGCGGCCGTTCCACGTGTCGCTGATGAGCACGTCGCCGCCGGGGAGCACGGCGAGGTTGTGCGGGCCGTTGAACTGCGCGGCGAGGGCGGGGCCGCCATCGCCGGCATCGCCCGCCGTGGGCAGGCCGGCGAGGTGCGTGAGGGTGCCGCGGACATCGACCTGGAGGAGGCGGTTGCCGCTGGCCATCTCGACGATGAAGAGATGGCCGGCCGCATCGAAGTCCGCGCCGAAGGGTTCGCGGAGTTTCGCCTCGGTCGCGGCGATGCCGGTGCGGTCGTCGTCGCCACCGGCGACGAGCACGATGCGCGCGGCGTGGAGCGGGAGGGTGGCGAGGGCGAGCACGGCGAACAGGCGGGAGAGGGCAGGGAGTTTCATGGCAGAGGGCGTGGGCCGGTTGGAGTTGACCGGTTTCGCGGGAAGCCGCAAACCCGAGCTTCGGTGCGGCCCGTTTTTTGGCGCCGCCGTTTCAACCTCCGAGACCATCCTCATGAAAAAACTCATCCGCCTCCTGCTCATCGCCACGCTCCTGCCCGCCGCCGCCTTCATGGCCGACGCGGCCAAGTCCACCAAGAACCCGGCGCCCAAGAGCGTCATCCACGTCGTCACCGTGGCGTGGAAAAAAGACGCCACCGAGGCGCAGATCAAAGCCGCGCTCGACGGCGTGCGCGCGCTGCCCGCGAGCTTCCCGGGCATCACCCGCGTCTGGACCCGCTCGATCAAGGTGCAGAACGCCGCCGGCACGACGCTGCCGCGCACGCACGCCTTCGTGATGGAGTTTGCCAACGAGGCCGCGCTCAAGGCCTACGCCGACAGCGACGCGCAGAAGGAGTGGTATAAGGTTTACACGTCGATCCGCGAGTCGAGCACGACGCACGACATCACGAACTGAGGCGCGCCGCCGCTTCAGAGCATCTTCCGCAGCACCGTCCACACGTTGTCGGCCAGGATGGCCTGGCCGGCGGCGGTGGGGTGGATGCGGTCGCCTTGGTTGAGGCGCGGGTCGCCGGCGACTCCGTCGAGCAGGAACGGGATTAGGGTGGCGTCGTTTTTTGCCGCCAGCGCGGGATACATCTCGTCGAACGCCTGCGCGAAATCAGTGCCCATTGTCGGCGGCATCTTCATGCCGGCGACCATCAGCCGGGCCTGTGGATATTTGGCGCGCACGCGCTCAAGGATTTTCTGGAGGTTCTGGCGCGTGGAGGCCGGATCGATGCCGCGCAGGCCGTCGTTGGCGCCGAGGGCGAGCACGAAGACGTCGATGGGCTGGCGCAGAATCCAGTCGATGCGCCGCAGGCCGCCGGCCGAGGTCTCGCCGCTGAGGCCGGCGTTCACCGTGCGCCAAGGGAGGCCGGCGGCCTCGATCTTTTTCTGGATGAGGGCGGGGTAGCCTTGCGACGACGGATCATCGAGGCCGTAGCCCGCGGTCAGGCTGTCGCCGAAAAACACGATCGTGCGCGATGACTCGGCGGCGGTCGCCTGGCTGAGAGCGCTCGCGAAGCACGCGCAGATCAGGCCGAGCAGGCGGCGGGCGGGAAATGAAATGGGCATGGGGCTCGATTTCGCGTGGTTCGTGTGTTTCGTGGGCGCCCGACATGAATGTTCCGTCGATGCTGAAAGTCCAGCGGCTCACCAAGACCTATCCGACCGCCGCCGGCCCGCTGACGGTCCTGCACGAGGTCGCGTTTGACCTCGCGGCGGGCGCGACGCTCGCGATCGTGGGCCCGAGCGGCAGCGGCAAGACCACCCTCCTCGGCCTCTGCGCCGGCCTCGATCGGCCGAGCACGGGCGAGGTGATCCTCGCCGGCGAATCCATCGGCGCGCTGAGCGAGGATGCGCGCGCGCTGGTGCGAAACCGCCACGTGGGCTTCGTGTTTCAAAACTTCCAGCTGATCCCAACGCTCACCGCCTTGGAAAACGTGCTCGTGCCGGTCGAGCTGCGCGGCGAGGGCGGCGCGGCGGCCGAGGCGGAAGCGCGCGGCCTGCTCGCGCGCGTGGGCCTGGGCGAGCGTTGCGACCACTACCCGGTGCAGCTCTCCGGCGGCGAGCAGCAGCGCGTGGCCCTCGCGCGGGCGTTCATGAACCGGCCGAAAATTTTGTTTTGCGACGAGCCGACCGGCAACCTCGACGGCGACACTGCTCACGCGATGGTGGAGCTGATCTTCGGGCTCAACCGCGAGAAGCAGACGACGCTGGTGCTCGTGACGCACGACCTGGAGCTGGCCGCGCGTTGCCAGCGGGTGATCCGCCTGCGCAGTGGCGCGGTCGTGAGCGATGAAAAAACCGTAGTCACAGAGGGCACGGAGAGATGACACAGAGGACACAGAGCTTTGTGTTTCCGCCTCTCCGTGGACTCTGTGTCTCCTCTGAGACCTCTGTGTCCCAATTCCGAACATTCCAAATCCCCGCATGAGCTTCATATTGAAAATGGCCTGGCGGGATTCGCGGGCTTCGCGGCGGCGGCTCGTGCTGTTTTCGTTTTCCGTCGTGCTCGGCATCGCGGCGCTCGTCGCCATCGGCTCCCTCGGCGCCAACCTCGAGCGCGCCATCGACGATCAGGCCAAGGGGCTCCTCGGCGCCGATCTCGTCCTCTCGGGCCGCGCGCCGCTCAGCGACGCGGCGCAGCGCCAGGTCGCCGCGGTCGGCGGGGAGCGGGCGGCGGAGATCAGTTTCTCTTCGATGATGTCATTTCCGGCCGCGAAGGATCTCACGCGGCTCGTCAACGTCCGCGCGGTCGAGGGCAGGTTTCCGTTCTACGGCGATTTCGTCACGGTGCCGGCCGATGCGCCGGCCCGGCTGCGCGCCGGCGGCAATGTCGTGATCGTCGAGGAGACGCTCTTGCGGCAGTTCGACACGCCGGTCGGCGGCACCGTGCGGCTGGGCGCCACCACGTTTACGGTCGTGGGCGCGCTCCAGAAATATCCCGGCGAGTCGTCGGCCCTCTCGGCGACGATCGCGCCGCGCGCGCTCATCCCGCAGGCGGCGCTGGCGGCTACGGGCCTCGCGGAGCGCAACGTGCTCATCCGGCATCGCACGATGCTGCGCCTGCCGGCGGGCACGGAGCCGTGGCTCGTCGAACGCGAGCTGCGCGCGGCGCTGCGGGGCGAGGGCGTGGGCTTCGAGACCGTGGCGGAGCGGCGGCGGAACCTCGGGCGCGCGCTGGAGAACGTGGAAAATTTCCTCGGGCTCGTCGGCTTCATCGCGCTGTTCCTTGGCGCCATCGGAGTCGCGAGCGCGATCCACGTCTATGTGCGGCAGAAGATCGCGACGGTCGCGGTGCTGCGGTGCCTCGGTGCGAGTGCGCGGCAGAGTTTTGCGGTTTATCTGGTGCAAGGCCTGGCGATCGGTCTGATCGGCGCGGCGCTGGGTGCGCTGCTCGGCCTCGGCGTCGCGTTCGCGATGCCGCGGCTGCTGGCGGACGTGCTGCCGTTTCAGGTGGATTTTTTTGTCTCTTGGCCGGCCGTGGCGCGGGGCATGGGCGCGGGGCTGGTGATTTCGCTGCTCTTCACGCTGCTGCCGCTGCTCGCGGTGCGGCGAGTCTCGCCGCTCGTGGCGCTGCGCTCGGCCGCGGCGGACGAAGGCAGCGGGCGCGATCCGTGGCGGATCGCGATCGGGGTGTTTATCGCGGTGGCGGTGGCGGGCTTTGCGATCTGGCAGACGGGCAAGGTCCGCGATGGGCTCGGTTTCGCCGCGGTGCTCGCGGCGGGCTTCGGCATTCTGGCGCTGGTGGCGAAATTCACCGCGTGGGCGGCGCGGCGCTGGCTGCCGCGCGGCTGGCCCTATGTCGTGCGGCAAGGCATCGCCAATCTCCATCGGCCCAACAACCGCACCGTCCTCCTGCTGCTCTCGCTCGGCCTCGGGACGTTTTTGATCCTCACGCTCCTGCTCACGCGCTCGACGCTGCTCAAGGAGATCGAGTTTTCCGGCGGCGGCGGGCGGCCCAATCTCCTGCTCTTCGACATCCAGGACGATCAGGTCGAGGGCCTCGTCCAGACACTCACCGCCGCGGGCGCGCCCCTGCTGGTGCAGGCGCCCATCGTGACGATGAAGATCGCCACGGTGAAGGGCCGGCCCGTCGAGGAGTTGATCCGTCGCACGCGCGCGGCGGGCGAGGGACGGGACGCGGAGAAAGGGAGGCGCGGAGACACGGTGAAAGAGACGGACGCGAAAAAGGGCCCCGCCGGCGACCGCCTGCCGGGCTGGACCCTGCGCCGCGAGTATCGCTCGACCTACCGCGCCGCGCTCACGAACACCGAGCGCCTCGTGAGCGGAAAGTTCACCGGCGAGGTCGCACCCGGCGAGGCCGTGATTCCCATTTCCATCGAGGAGGGGCTGTTCAAGGAGATGGGCCTCGCGCTGGGCGACGAGATGGAGTGGGACGTGCAGGGTGTGCTCCTGCGCACGCGCATTGGCAGCGTGCGCGCCGTGGAGTGGCGGCGGCTGGAGCCGAATTTCTTCGTGGTGTTTCCGCTCGGCGTGCTGGAGCCCGCGCCCAAGTTTCACGTCGCCGCCGTGCGCGCGGACGATTCCGCGCACTCGGCGCGCGTGCAGCGCGCGGTGGTGGCCGCGTATCCCAACGTGACGGCCATCGACCTCGCGCTGGTGCTGGAGACGGTGGACGGCATCTTCTCCAAGGTCGCGCTCGTGATCGGGCTGATGTCGGCCTTCACGGTTGTGACAGGGCTGATCGTGCTCGCGGGCGCGGTGCTCACGGGGCGGTTTCAGCGGCTGCGCGAGACGGTGCTGCTCCGCACGCTGGGCGCGACCCGCCGGCAGCTCCTGCAAATCCAGGTCGTGGAATACGCGATCCTCGGTGCGCTCGCGGCCGTGGTGGGCGGCGGGCTCGCCCTCGCGGGCAATGCGTTGCTGGCGCATTTCGTCTTCCGCATCACGCCGGCCGTGCCGGGGCTGCTGCTCGCCGCCAGCATCGTCGCGGTGAGCCTGGTGACCGTGCTCACCGGCCTGCTCACAAGCCGCGGCGTGACGAACCACCCGCCGCTCGAAGTGCTGCGGCAGGAGACTTGAACGGAAGACTTGGAAGGGAGGAAGACGGGGGAGAGAGGAAGACAGGGTGACGGGGAAGACTGGGACGGACGTTTTTGTTTTGTCTCCCTCTCTCACCCTCTCCCTATCTCCCTCTCTTCAAACCATGCCGCGCGTCGTCTCCTTCCACTACACTCTCCGTGATCCGAGCGGCCGCGTGCTCGACAGTTCCGCCGGCGGCGAGCCCATCAGCTACCTCGAGGGCTCGGGCCAGATTATCGACGGGCTCGACGAGCAGCTCCGCACCGCCGCCGCGGGCGCCAAGTCGCGCGTGACCGTGCCGGCGAAAAAAGCCTACGGCGAGCGCGACCCCGCGCAGATGCAGCACGTGCCGCGCGCGGCGCTGCCGGTCGAGGGCGAGCTGAAGATCGGCGACCAATTCCAGACCGGCCCGCACCGCGCCGATCCGGTCGTGACCGTCGCGGCCATCGAGGGCGATCAAGTGCTGCTCGACGCCAACCACCCGCTCGCCGGCGTGGACCTGACCTTCGACGTCGAAATCACCGCCGCCCGCGAAGCGACCGCCGAGGAGCTAACCCACGGCCACGCGCACAAGGCGGACGAGGGAGGGTGCGGCTCGGGGTGCGGGTGCGGGCATTGATCAGCGCATCCGGTGTGTTGTGAGTGAGATCTAGCAAAATACGTGCGGGTAGTGCTGTTTTCTGTGCGAGCGGCCACTTCCCTGTTTGTTACGTTTTGTCCTTCCTCCTGCTTTCGAAGAATTCTGCCACGCAGGCAGGCACATTGATCCCGGCTTCCTTGAGTTGGTCCTCGAGGTAACCATCTGCGACGATTACTTCGTCCCATTCTTCAGCACGTCGAATCGCCGACTCCGTCCAGAATGAGTGGACTATCGGTTCCATCGTCTCGATGCAGAACTTCAACGCTTCGCGTGAAAGGTCGACGTCGGGAACAGCAAAGTGCACGATCTGGTTGCGCAGTTTTCCAAACGTCTGGAACTCGGAGAGATTTTGAATGCGAAAGCCAGTGCTGGCCCACAATCGATTCGGGAGTTCGTCAAATTCCCAGCTTCGGCCATGCTCGAATAGTTCAGTAATGCTAAGCGATCCAGAGGTCGAACTTTGGGATGGAAGCTTTGAGAAAATGAGCAGCGGGTGCTCCTGTGCTATGCGGGCTTTCAAAACGATCTCGGCTCCGTGCGCGGCGTGGACAACTGACAACGCGTGGGCAAAGGGGCGTGTGTGCTCGCTGAACGTTGCATCATAGATCGCGCGCCCTAACACGCTTAGCCCGAAGTCTCGCATGTGATCGGCGACTTGTTTTGTGTCCGGGTGCATGGTCCGTGATCTAACAGGAGACAGGGCTGGAGCCAACAACGGCGTTGATGCGCGTAGATTTGGCGATGCGGCCTCAATGTTCGTTGCCAAGCTTGCCCTCCGCTCAGCCACCCCGTAGCGATCCGGCGTGCGCCTCCACCCCTCCGCATTCGTGCTGCTCCTTGCGGCGCTCCCCCTCCACGCCGCCGAGTCCTATGTGCTCGGCCCCGATTCTTCGCCGCAGGCCGGTGTGCCCAAGGGCACCGTCCGCACCGGCACCTTCACGGCGAGCCAGGTGTTTCCCGGCACCACGCGCGAGTTTCAGGTCTATGTGCCGGCGCAATACGACGCGACCAAGCCGGCGTGCCTCATGGTGTTCTTCGACGGCGGCGGCATGATGAACGCCACCGGCGCGTATCGCGTGCCCGTCGTCTTCGACAACCTGATCGCGAAAAAGGAAATGCCCGTGACCATCGCCGTCGGCATCAACCCCGGCGTCGTCAAGGCCTCCGCCGCGCCCGGTGCCAAAGATCGCAGCCAGCGCAGCTACGAATACGATTCGCTCGGCGACGCCAACGCCCGCTTCCTCCTCGACGAGCTGCTGCCCGAGGCGCTCAAGGGCCTCAATGTGACCGCCGATCCCGCGGGCCGCGCGGTGGGCGGCAACAGCAGCGGCGGCATCGCGGCCTTCACGATCGCGTGGGAGCGGCCGGACGCGTTTCGCAAGGTCGTATCGCACATCGGCAGCTTCACCAACATCCAGGGCGGCCACCGCTACGCCGGCCTCGTGCGCGCGTCGAAGTCCGCGCCGAAGCCGCTCCGCGTGTTTTTGCAGGACGGCAGCGGCGACCTCGACAACCTCCACGGCAACTGGCCGCTTGCGAACCAGGACATGGCGGCCGCGCTGAAATTCGCCGGCTACGACCACACCTTCGTCTTCGGCACCGAAGGCCACAACGGCAAGCACGGCGGCGCGATCTTCCCCGACACGCTGCGCTGGCTCTGGCGCGACTGGCCGAAGAACTGACGGTGGCTGCACCACCGAACGCTCAACGTTCAACGCTTAACGTTTAACTCTCAAATTTCGCCCACTCCCCGTTTCCACACTTAAGCGTTCCGCGTTGAGCGTTAAACGTTGAGCGTTCCCCTCCCTACTATGTCCGCCCGCCCGCTCATTTCCCTTTTCGCTTTCGTTCTCACCGCGCTTTCCGCCCTCGCCGCCGAGGCCTTCAAGGCCACGCCCGATCACTTGCCGCAGCCGGGCGTGCCGACCGGCCGCCTCATCGCGATGCCCGCGCTGCAATCGAAGATTTTCGCGGGCACCACGCGCGACTGGTGGGTTTACGTGCCCGCCGGCTACAAGCCCGACGGCAGCGCGGCGCTCATGGTTTTCCAGGACGGCCGCAACTACCACAACCCCACGGGAAATTTCCGTGTCCCGATCGTGTTTGAGAACCTGATCGCGCGCGGCGAGATGCCCGTGACCGTCGCCGTGATGGTCAACCCCGGCAACGATCCCACGCGGCCGCCGAACCCGGCGAAGAAAGCCGGCACGACCTTCAGCAACCGCGGCCTCGAATACGACTCCCTCGGCGACCGCTACGTGCGCATGCTCCTCGAGGAGATTCTGCCCGAGGTGGAGAAGCAGTTTCCCGTCTCCAAGGATCCCGCGATGCGCGCGATCAGCGGATCGAGCAGCGGCGGTATCGCGGCGTTTACGGCCGCGTGGGAGCGGCCCGATCAGTTTGGCAAGGTCCACTCGACCGTGGGCAGCTTCGTGAATCTCCGTGGCGGCGATGCCTACCCGGCGCTCGTCCGCAAGACGGAGCGCAAGCCCCTCCGCGTCTATCTCGAGGACGTGAGCGGCGACCTCGACAACAATTACGGCAACTGGCCGATCGCGAACAAACAGATGCACGCCGCGCTGCGCTACATGGGTTACGACGTGCATCTCGAGTGGGCCGAGGGCTACAGCCACGGCTCGGTGCACGGCGGCTCCGTCTTCCCGGACGCGCTCCGCTGGCTCTGGCGCAAGGAGACGCCCCAGCCCGCGATCGTCACCAAGGGCGATCTCGGCGGCGACATGACGCTGCACCGCCTGCTCATCGAGGGCGAGGGCTGGACGCCCGTCGTCGAGAACATCGGCTTCGGCGACGCGCTCGCGACCGATGCCGCGGGCAATTTCTACTTCTGCGACATGCGCGGCACCGCGCCCGGCATCTACAAAATCGCGCTCGACGGCACGAAAACCAAACTGAGCGACGAAGTGGTGAGCGGCCTGAAGTTCGGGCCCGACGGCCGCGCCTACGCGTGCCAAGGCGCGAAGAAGCGCCTCGTCGCCATCGATCTCAAGACGGGCGCCGTCGAGGTGATCGCGACCGAGGTGCAGCCCAACGATCTCGTCGTGACCGCGACCGGCCACCTCTATTTCACGCACACGGCGAAGAAGGAGGTCGCGCACGTGAACCTCGCGACCAAGGTGCTGCGCGCCGCGGCGGGCGGCATCGCCAATCCCAACGGCATCACGCTCTCGCCCGATCAAGGCACGCTCGCCGTGAGCGAGCACCGCGGCGGCGCGGTGTGGACGTTTCGCGTGAACGCCGACGGCTCGCTCGACGCCGGCGCGCCCACGATGGCGATGCGCCGACCGATCGATCCGAAGGGCGAGTTCAAGAGCCAGCAGCCGCCGCCGTATCTCCCCGCCGCGAGCGGCGACGGCATGACGACGGATGAGCAGGGCCGTTATTACGTGACGAGTGCGCTCGGCATCCAAGTCTTCGATCCCACGGGCCGCCTCTGCGGCGTGCTCGCGAAAAGCGGCCGCGAGCGCAGCGAAGTCAGCTGCGTGCTCTCGGGCCCGGGCCTGTCGTATCTCTACGTCGGCGCCGGCAACACGATCTTCCGCCGCAAGGTGCAGGCGGCGGGTGTGGCGCTGAAGTGAGCGCGTGCGTGAAAGTAGGGCGGGTCTTTGACCCGCCCTTTCACGCGTTAAGCATTCGAGGGCGGGTCTGTGACCCGCCCTACTTATGACGGCCGCAGCGGCACGGTTTTCTTTTTTAGGTTTGTCCCACTCCGCTCCGCCCGCTGCCCTCTTGCTCTCCCCATGAAACGTCTTCTTGCCTTGTTCGTTTTCACCTTGGTCGCCGGCCTTCCGCTCGGTTGCGCCGCCGACAAGAAAATCGTCCTCATCGCCGGCAAGCCGAGTCATCCGTCGGGCATGCACGAGTTTCGCGCGGGCTGTCTGCTCCTCCAGCAAAGCATGGCCGGCGTGCGCGGCGTGAAGCTCGAGGTGCACGAC
The DNA here is from genome assembly GCA_030693515.1 of Opitutaceae bacterium. GTDB lineage: Bacteria > Verrucomicrobiota > Verrucomicrobiia > Opitutales > Opitutaceae > ER46. Next base: position 15,821 of record JAUYAK010000072.1, on the reverse strand, counting down.
AACGGCTGGCCCGCGAGCGATGCGGCGTTCGAGGGTGCGGCGGCGGTCGTCATCTACGCCGACGGCGGCGGCCGGCACCCGGCCGTGCAGGAGAACCGCAAGGCGCTGCTCGACAGCTTGGCTAAGAAGGGCGTCGGCCTCGGCTTCATGCACTACGGCGTCGAGGTGCTGAAGGACAACGGCGGCCCCGAGTTCATCAACTGGATCGGGGGCTACTATGAGAATTCCTGGTCCTGCAATCCGATGTGGGCGCCCGAGTATAAGGAATTCCCGGCGCACCCGGTCGCGCGCGGCGTGAAGCCGTTCAGCAACCATGACGAATGGTATTTCAACATGCGCTGGACCGAGGGGCAGAAAGGCGTGACGCCCATCCTCACCGCCAAGCCCTCCGATCAGGTGCGCGACGGCCCCTATGTCCATCCCAAGGGTCCGTATCCGCACATCCAGGCCGCCAAGGGCCGCACCGAGACGATGATGTGGGTGATGGAGCGGCCCGACGGCGGGCGTGGCTTCGGCTTCACCGGCGGGCATACACACGCCCACTGGGGCGACGACAATCAACGCAAGGTCGTCCTCAACGCCATGCTCTGGATCGCCCAGGCCGAGGTGCCGAAGAACGGCGTCGAGTCCAAGGTCACGCCCGCCCAGCTCGCGGCCAATCTGGACGACAAGCCGACTCCGGCGGCGAAGAAAAAAAAGTAATCCGCACGGCCCCATGATGCTCCTTGCTCCTTTTGCGATATTAGGTGGGCGGGCACGTCCCTGTGCCCGCATTTCGGCGGGATTCAGCGGGCGGCCCATGCGGGCGCGGGGACGCGCCCGCCCACCTTTGGAGCGCGCGCGGCACCGCCGCGACGCAGTGAGCGGCGATGGCGGCTTATTTTCCTGATGAAAACCCTCGGCATCGACATCGGCGGCTCCGCCATCAAGGGCGCGCCCGTCAACACCGCCACGGGCGAGCTGCTCGCCGAGCGCCACCGCATCGAGATCGACAAGACGATGACGCCCGCGGCAGTCGCGCGCGTGGTCGCGGAACTCGCGGCGCACTTCAAGTGGCGCGGCCCGATCGGCGTGGGTTTCCCAGGTGTGATCGAGGGACCGCGCATCTGGACCTCAGCCAACCTGCATCCGAAGTTCGTCGGCTGCGATGCCGCCAAGCTGTTTGGCCAGGCCACCGGCTGCCCGGTGGCGATGATCAATGACGCCGCGGCGGCGGGCATCGCCGAGATGCGCTATGGCGCGGGGCGGGATTTCATGGGCAAGGCCCTGCTGCTCACCCTCGGCACCGGCGTCGGCACGGCGCTCGCCTATCAGGGCGTGGTGGTGCCGCTGGAGCTGGGACACTTTAAGTGGAAGCACGGCAAGTCGGCCGAGAAGCACGTCGCGGCCTCGGTGCGCGAGCACAAGGATCTTTCGTGGAAGGAGTGGGGCGGCCGCCTCCGCGATTATGTGGGCGAGCTCGAGCGGCTGCTGTGGCCCGAGCTGATCATCGTGGGCGGCGGCGTGAGTGCGAAGCACACGAAGTTCTTCAAATTCATCAAGCCGCGCGCCCGGATCGTGCCGGCGGAATTTTTCAACAACGCTGGCATCGCCGGGGCGGCGATCTGGGCGGCGGAGAGGAAGTAGCCCGCGCGCCGCATGTTCTTCCTCGACCCCAAGCGCCGGCCCGCGCTCGACCCGGAATTCCTGCCCGCGGCGCTCTGGCACCGCGCCTTTGCCACGGTGGTGGCCGATGATCCCGGCGCGCGGCCGTTCGTGATCGCGCTGGTGCGCGGCGACGGCTCCGTCTTCCGCCACGAGAGCCGCGTGCTCGCCAGCGACCACCCGGCGGCGGCGCTCAACGTCCGCTACGCCGAGCGCCTGCTCAAGTTTCTCCTCTGGATGAAGGGCGCTCCCGAGATCCTCGTCGCCGGCGCCCCCGAGATCGCCACGGCGCTTTACAAAATCTACCACCCGGGCGGCGCGCGCGCCTTCGACCATGCGTTCATGGGCGAGAAGATTTTCGGCCGGAAGTTCAGCATCAAGTCAGTCGCGCTCGACGCGTTGCCGGCCGCCACCGAGACCAGCCTCGCGATGGGCCGCCACCTCGACGGCTGCCGCATCGGTTTCGACCTCGGCGGCAGCGATCGCAAGGCCGCCGCGCTCATCAACGGCGAGGTCGTCTTCGCCGAGGAGATTCCGTGGGACCCGTATTTTCAGCAGGACCCGGCCTATCATCTCGAGGGCGTGCACGAATCGATCAAGCGCGCCGCGGCGCACCTGCCGCAGGTCGATGCCATCGGCGGCAGCGCGGCGGGCGTGTATGTGAACAACGAGGTGCGGACCGGTTCGCTCTTTCGCGGGGTGCCGGAGGAGCTTTTTGAAAAGCACGTGCGGCGGATGTTTTTCACCCTGCAGGAGCGCTGGGGCGGAGTGCCCTTTGAGGTCGTCAACGACGGCGAAGTCACCGCGCTCGCGGGCTCGATGGCGATGGACGACAACGCCGTGCTCGGCGTCTCGATGGGCACGAGCCAGGCCGGCGGCTACGTCACGCCCGCCGGCACCATCACGCCGTGGCTCAACGAGCTCGCCTTTGCCCCGATCGACTACCGGGAGCAGGCGCCGCGCGACGAATGGTCGGGCGACGTCGGCTGCGGCGTGCAGTATTTTTCGCAGCAGGGCGTGGCGCGGCTCGCCGAGCGGGCGGGTTTCGTTTTTGACCCCGCGGTGCCGCTGCCCGATCGCCTCGTGGAGGTGCAAAAGGCGATGAAGGCCGGCGATGCCCGGGCCCGCGCCGTCTATGAGTCGATCGGCGTGTGCTTCGGCTACGCGGTCGCGCACTACGCCTCGTTTTACGAGGTGCGCCACCTGCTCGTGCTCGGCCGCGTGACGAGCGGCGAGGGTGGTGAGGTGATCTTGCAGCAGGCGAAGGAAACGCTGCACGACGAGTTTCCGGAGATCGAGGAACGGATTCGCCTCAGCACGCCCGACGAGCAGGGCAAACGCCACGGCCAGGCGACTGCCGCCGCGAGCCTGCCCGCGCTGCGGAAGTGAACGCGCACCGGCTTGCGCCGCAGCACGCCGCCATTCGTCGCAAAAAAACGGCGTTTCGTCGCAAGGGCCGGTTTCCCGCTTGAAGGGGCGGCGGCGGCGGCGGATGAAGTCGCGGCATGCACCACCGCTGGGTCCGCTATGCCGCCGTCGTCGCCGGCTGGGCGTTTCTCGGATTCCTGCTCACGCTGGAGCTCTACTTCAACTACCGCGCCGGCATGGCCGGGAAGCCCGGGCACGAGCCGGAATTTTGGGATGTGGCGCTGCCGCAGTTTGGCCGCGCGGCGATGTGGAGCCTGCAGGCGCCGCTGATTCTACGGCTGCGCGAATTGATGCCGCTCAGCCGGGGCCGTTGGTTCGGCGGCATCGGCTTCCATTTCGGGATGAGTTTCGTGGTGATGGCGACCTACTACCTCGGGCGGATTTTCGCCTACACGATTTTTTTCGACAAGCCCCTGGAAAATTTCTGGAGCCACGCCTTCACGGGCTTCTACGGCCGCAACCTGATCGACATGGCCTTCTACTGGGCGATGATCGCGTTTGGCTACGGGCTCGAGCTGCGGCGGCGCTACAAACATGAGGAACTCAAGGCGGCCCAGCTCGAGGCACGGCTCGTCGAGGCGGAGCTCAAGGTCCTGCGCGAGCAGCTGCAGCCGCACTTTTTCTTCAACACGCTCAACACGATCGCGATGCTCGTGCGCGAGCAGAAGACCAGCGAGGCCGTGACCCTCATCGCGCGCCTCAGCTCGCTGCTCCGCCTCACGCTCGATCGCACGCGGCTGCACGAGGTCACGCTGCGCGAGGAGATGGAGTTCATTACCTGCTACCTTGAGATTCAGCAGGCGCGTTTTGCCGACCGCCTCGCGGTGAATCTCGCGATCGAACCGGCCGCGCTCGACGCGCGCATCCCCCACCTCCTGCTCCAGCCGCTCGTGGAGAACGCCCTCCTCCACGGCCTCGCGCCCAAAGCCGGCCCCGGCCGCATCGAGGTGATCGGCCGCGTCGAGGCCGGGCGGCTGCACCTCGAGGTGCGCGACGACGGCCCGGGCCTGCCCGGGGGCGGCCCGCCCGCCCGGGAGGGCGTGGGCCTCGGCAACACCCGCGAGCGCCTCGCCAAGATCTACGGCGAGCGCGCCGAGCTGCAGCTGCGCAGCGCGCCGGGGGCGGGACTCTCGGTTCTCGTCACGCTGCCTTACCGCCCATGAAGCCGGCGCCCGCGGTGGTATTGCCCGAGGAAATGCAGGCCCGCATTTTTCCTGAAACCTTTCGCTGACTGGCTGTGTTTCACCGGTGCGGTGCCAGTCCGCGCGCCCCGCGCATCGCCCTTTTCCTTCCTCATCATGAACACTGCGCCCGAGACCGTCTCCGCCGCCCTCATCCGCACCGTCATCGTCGACGATGAACCCGTCGCCCGCCGCGGCGTGCGCCTGCTCCTCGCGCGCGATCCGGCGTTCGAGGTCGTGGGCGAGGCGGCCAGTGGCGGCGAGGCCGCCGCGCTCATCGCGCGCCTGCGGCCGGACCTCGCGTTTCTCGACGTGCAGATGCCGGGCGCGGACGGCTTCGCGGCGCTCGCGGGCCTCGCGCCTGCCGCGACGCCCGCGGTCGTCTTCGTGACCGCCTACGACGAGCACGCGCTGCGCGCCTTCGAGGTCCACGCCGTGGACTATCTGCTCAAGCCCTACGACGATGCGCGCTTCGCCGCCGCGCTCCAGCGCGCCAAGGCCGAGGTCCGCCACCGCGCGCAGGATCGCGCCGGCGCCGGGCTCGGCCAGCTCATGGAACTGCTCGCGCGCGGGGCCACCGCCGCCGCGCCGTCCGTGCCGCCGGGCGGCGACCGCATCCTCGTGAAATCCTCCGGCGAGATCTTTTTCCTCAAGGCCGACGAGATCGACTGGATCGAGGCGGAGGGCGACTACATGAAATTCCACGTCGGCCCGCGCGCGCACCTCATGCGCGAGACGATGGCGAGGCTGGAGGCGCGGCTCGACGCGCGCCGCTTCGTGCGCATCCACCGCTCGACGATCGTAAACCTCGACCGCGTGCAGAAGCTGAGCCCCTCCTTCGCCGGCGACTATGCCGTGACGCTCGCCGACGGCACCAAGCTCCGCCTGAGCCGCGGCTACCAGGACCGCATCATGCCGCTGCTGCAGCAGGCGCAGTAGGCCGGCGCACCTTGGTCAGGCCGTTTGCCGGGCGATGCCTGATACCTACGCCCAATCCATTTGCATCTTGGTAGGGCTCGACCTTGGTCGATGCCTCCGTCGCCGGCGGCCCTTTGCTTTTGGATTTCTGCCCGTGGTAGGGCGCGGACTCCGCTCCGCGCCGGTTCGAAGGACGACGACGGCGGCGAGCGGAGTCGCCGCCCTACCCAAGGCGGTCCAAGAGTCCAAAAGCAGAGGGCCGCTGGTATCAGTTCCTCATTTCAACGGCACTTGCACGAGCGCCGCTGTGCCGCCGGGCAGCACGGCCGGATCGATGCGGCGGTCGAAGGTCGCGAAACGCGCGCCGTGGCTCAGCGCCAGCCCAAGCAAATAGAGGTCGGACAGGCTCGCGGAATTTGAACGCGCCAGAGAAGGAAAGGCCGCGCTGTCGCAGATCGACACATCGTCGGGCCAGAAAGCATGGCCGGGAGTGCGCAGGAGTGCCTGCAACAGGGGCCGCGCCTGGGCCGGTGAACCGGTGCCGCCGGGATAGGACGGATGGCCGAGGATGCGCACCAATCCGTTTTCAGTCAGCGGACACGTGGCCCAGCCGGCGGGTTGGATGCGCTGGAACCAGCCGTTGGCCGCATCGTGAAACTCATGGGCCGCGTCGCACAGTGCGACGAGCACACTCACATCGAGCAAGTGCATGCGTTCAGAGCGTGAGTTCGTCGCGGATCCGATCGACCAGTGCGCGGGTGACTTTGGCGCGAGTTGCGCTGCCGGATCGCCGGAGCACCGGGAGCCCGTGCTTGCCGACCGTGGCAACCGCAGACTCTTCTGTCGTCAGAGCCAGACCGGCCGCCGCCGCGGGGCCGACGGTGACGTGCCGCAATCCCTCGATGACCAGCCCGCGCAGCGTGGTGCCGCGCTGGGCCGCGACGACCTTGGCCCGCCGGAAGAGCGGATCGGGCAGCTCGATGGTGGTCTTCATATGGCCGTAGATATGGGTTTACGGATCGGTGGCGTCAAGCAGCTCGCTGTGCATCTGTGGATGATGTGGCGGCTGGCAACCGGGGCGGCGGGATGGTGCGCCCAAGCGGGGGACTCCAGGGATCTCTACGGGTTGGACTTTATATCGTGTCGATCTCTTTGAAAACGACGATTTCGATCAGGCGGCGATTCTCGTCGAAGCACCAAGCTGCGTAGGCGCCTTCCGTTCCGATCGGGAACCACCAATGCTCACCAAGGGTTGCGGTAATCGACGATTTGCCGATTATTCGCGCGGTTCGGGAGCGCTGGTCGTAGAAGCCGTGAGCAGGGAAAGCGCGCGCATGCTTCCATCCTTCGCGTTTCACAACCGAGTCCACTTGCTCGAACGAAGATCCAAGAGGAGTGAGCTTCAACAACGATTCCTTGAGATTCTCTACGCTGCGCCTCGAATTTGTCGCTGAACAGCCAGAAAACAAAAACGCCACCACCAAAACGAACAAGGTTCGCCACAGGTCTATTTTTATCCGACCAAGTAGCATAGGCTATCGGAAGCTGTCCGTGGTTACGAATCCGCTTACCGTTTCTCTTCCGGCGTGTAGTAGGCCCCCAGGTGTTTCAGCACTTCGTCCTTGAGGGTCTCGGCGTCGACGGCGCCGTTGTGGCGCCAGAGGATTTTGCCGCCGGGGGCGATCAAGACGGTGTGAGGGAGCGGGCCGGGCCAGGCGGGATCGAGCGCGGCGACGAGCGCATCGGCGCTCGCGCCGGTGTAGAGGAAATTGGTCGCGGTGCGGCCTTCGGCGGTGAGCAGGCGTTTCAGCCGCGCGGAGGGGACGGCGTGCTGGCGCTCCAGGAATTTCTTCGCTTGCGGGAGCATCTTCGGATCGTCCATCGAAATCGTGACGAGCTCGAAGTCGCGGTTGCTCAGGCGGCGCGAGAGGGCGACGAAGCCGGGAAACTCTTCGACGCAGGGCGCGCACCACGTGGCCCAGACGTTGACGAGGCGGAGGCGGTTGGAGGTGTTTTTCGCGAGCTGGGCGACGCCGGCGGCGTCGATGGTCTCGAGGGCGACGGGCTCGGCTTTCCATTTTTCATCGGCCTTGGCGACGTCGTCACGCTTGTGGTTCCATTTGGTCGAGCAGCCCATGACGATGGTCTGCGGGATCGTGACGGGCTGGCCGGCGAGGAGCTCGGTGACGGCGTTGCGGAGGTCGTGCTTGGTGACGGTGGCGGGATCCTCGAAGCGCGAGTCGTCCACGCGGCCGACGTAGCGGAGCCGGCGCTGCTGGTCGAAGAGGAAGACGTGCGGCGTGGCGAGGCAGCCGTAGGCCTTGGCGGCGACCTGGTGGTCTCCATCGTAGAGATAGGGGAAGGGGAAGCCGGCGTCGCGCGCGTAGAGCTTCATCTCGTCGTAGCTGTCGTTGTATTTCGAGTAGCCGAGCTCGTCGAGGCGCACGCTGTCGGGGCTGTTGGGATTGATGGCGACGACCTCGACGCCTTGGGCCTTGAACTGCTTGGCGAGGGGGATGAGGCGCGTCTCGGCGGCGTGCGAGTAGGGGCAGTGGTTGGAGAGGAAGACCACCATGAGGAGCTTGGCGGACTTGTAATCGGCGAGCGTGTGGGTGCGGCCGTCGATGCCGAGCAGCTTGAAGTCGGGCGCGGCGTCGCCGAGCTTGAGCTGGCGGGCGTCGGGCGGGAGGCCGCCGGTGATCTCGCCTTTGTTGAGGGGGGCGGCGCCGCCTTTTTTCTTTTTCGTGTCCTGGGCGGAGGCGGAGAAGGCGAACGTGAGGGCGAGCGCAGCGGTAAGGAGGAGGCGGAGTTTCATGGGGAATGTGGTTTCAAAAAGACCGTTGGTCACAGAGAGCACAGTGGACAAACCGGAGATCACGGAGTGGCTGAAATGCTCTGTGGCCTCGGCTTGGGGCTCTGGGCCTCTGTGTCGATCCGGGGGACTGAAAAAACGCTAGGCGGGCTGAAGCCTGCCCTACTTCAGCGCGGCGAGCATGCCGCGCACGTAGCCGACGGATTCGGCGAGGCCGGTGACGGGGTTGCCGGCGACCTTCTCATACTCGAAGGCGACGACACCCTGGTATTTGATCTCGAGGAGGGTGCGGAGCATGGCGCGGATATCGAGGCGGCCGGCGCCGACTTCGACGGGGACATCCTTCATCGCGCCGGGGACGGCGATGCTGTCCTTGAGATGCACGTCGTAGAGGCGCGCGGCGTATTTTTTGAGCGCGGTGGCGGCGTCGTCGCCGAAACGCGCGGTGTGGCCGACGTCGATGCAGAGGCCGATGCGGGCATCGAGATTCTTGACGGCGTGCCAGATGACCTCGGGCGTGGGATAGACTTTGTCCTCGGGGCCGTGGTTGTGGATGGCGAGTTTCTGGTCGAACTCCTTGGCGAGTTTCTCGACGAGCGGGAGGGCGGCGAGGTCGGGCTTGCAGACCATCGTGGCCATGCCGGCGGCGCGGACATTCTCGAAGGCCTTGCGGCACTTGGCCTCGTCGTTGGTGAGGTTCACCACGCCGGATCCGGTGAGGGCGAGGCCGGCGGCCTTGAGTTTTTCACCGACGGCGCGGCACTCGTCCACGGAGGCGGCCTCCCAATTGCAGTGGGCGCGGAAGAGCGCGATATTGGAGATGCGCAGGGTCTTGACGGTGGCGATGGCCTCGTCGAGCGGGAGATTGCGCAGGGAGTAGGAGGCGACGCCGAGGCGGAGCGGCTCGGCACTCGTCGTGGCGGGCGCGGCCGGTGCGGCGGCGCGGGAAGTAAAAAGCGGCAGCGCGAAGACTCCGAGGGCGGCGGTCTTCAACGCATCACGGCGGGTGAGGGGAGTGGTCATGGGGTGGAGGTGTCCCCGACCGTAAGCGCGGAGTCGGCGCAAGGAAAGCGCGGACTCACCGTGCGGCGGCGAACTTGCGCAGGTATTTCAAGGCGACCTCGAACTCGTGCGGCAGCGGCGCCGTGATGGTGATCGGCTCGCGGGTGGCGGGGTGGTTGAGGGTGAGCGCGCTCGCGTGCAGGGCGAGGCGGGCGAGGAGGGGCTTCTCCTCCTCGCGGCCTTTGTAGCCGCGTTTGAAGTCCGACAGCCGTAGCGCGAGATCCGGGACGCCGTAGAAAGGGTCGTTGAGCACCGGCGCACCGGCCGCGGCGAGGTGGAGGCGGAGCTGGTGGGTGCGGCCGGTGAGCGGCCGGCACTCGACGAGCGCGTAGCTCGTGCCGACCGCGCCGCGGTGCGTCGAACCGCGGAACCGCTCCAGCGTGCGAAACTCAGTCAGGCATTCCTTGCCGCCGCGACCCTTGAAGATCCGCATGCGGCCGGGCTGGCGCTCATCCTCGCCCAAGGACGCATCGACGATAAATTCATCGGGCAGCCCGCCGGTGGCATCCCGGATGGGGCTGACGACCTTCATCGACTCCCCGGGCGGCAAGACCGCGACGACAGCGTGGTATTTTTTCGCCACCGTCTTCGATTGAAACTGGCCGGAGAGGAAATCGAGCGCGACCTTGCCCTTGGCACAGAGCAGCACGCCGCTCGTGTCGGCGTCGAGCCGGTGGACATTCGCGACGGTGCGGCCGTAGCGCGGGTGCGCGTGGACGAGGCCCATCAGGTTCTCGCGCTGCTTGTCCCAGCGATCCGGGGCGACGAGGAGCCCGCTGGGCTTGTCGAAAGCGACCAGGGCGTCGTCTTCGTGGAGGATGGGCGGCAGCGGCATGGGCGGCGAAGAGAGCGGAGGTGCGGGCGCGGCGCAAGCGAGGGCGGCGTCGCGTGAATGTTTCTCATGCGAGCCGCTCCCCGGGGTGCCGGCGCACCGGCTGGCATGGCCGCTGCTAAAATAAAATCACTGCCCGAGCAGGGTTTGGGCAGCTTGGACCCGGCCGCAACGCCGGGAACAGAAAAAACTGGGGCCGGCGTTAAGGGGTTATCGCCGGCCCCTTTTTTTTCGGGTGGTGTCGCGGGTGCACGCGGCTGGCTCAGGCGTTCGTGCGAGTCAGGGCCCGATCAGCCGAGAGGCGGCCGCCGCCGAGGATCATAAGCGCGATGGCGATGCCGATGGCGAGCAGGTGGAACTCATAGCCCTCGCCCTTCTGCTGGCCGCCCCAGTTCATGAAGAAGCCATTGGCCCGGTGCTGCCAGCCCGCCACGACCATCGTGGCGCCCACGCCCAGGGCCGCGACGCGCGTGCCGAGGCCTACGAGCAGCATCACGCCGCCGACCGATTCGGCCAGGATCGCGAGGAAGGCGAAAATCCACGGCGCGCCGACCGTGCCGGTCAGGAAGCCCATCGTGCCGGTGAAGCCATGGCCGCCGAAGCAGCCGAAGGTCTTCTGCAGGCCGTGCGGCAGGATCATGACGCCGAGCGCGAGCCGCAGGACGGCCGGCGCGAGGGAGTCGCCGGTGGCGGCGACGCGGGAGAGAAGGGATGATAGTTGCATACACAACTAAACTCGCCAAAGTAATTGCCTATGCAACAAAAATCTTCAACCTCGCGGCCGATGAAACCCAGCCTCCCGGAGATCCACCTCGAAGCCTGGCGGCGCTACTACGTCGCGTTCTGGCGCGTGTTCGCGGCGATCGAGGGCGATCTGGCGGCGGCGAAGCTGCCCTCGCTGAGCTGGTATGACGCGCTCTATGAACTCTACCTCGCGCCCGACCGCCGGCTGCGGATGAGCGCCCTCGCGCGCAGCGCGCTCCTGAGCCGGAGCGGGCTGACCCGGCTCGTGGACAAGCTGGAGCACGCGCGCCTGATCGAGCGCAAGGCGTGCCCGAAGGATGGCCGCGCCCACTACGCGCAGCTCACGGATCAGGGCGTGGAGATGCTGCGGAAAATCTGGCCCGTCTACCGGACCGGCATCGCCACGTATTTCGCCGGGCACCTGAATGTGTCCGAGGCCAAGATGACCGCTACGATCTTTGCGCGGGTCGGTGCGGTGCGCAGTATTGGGCACGAAGACAAATCGAGCTGAGGGGTTGCGCGCGCCAGGGTGCGCTAGCCTGCACGGAACGAAGATTGGATGGGGAGGATGCATCCGGCGCGGGAGGTGGCGCGTTGCAGGTGCGCTCCACGGGATTTTTCCCGCGGGCTTATCCAATCGAAAAACAACAAATCCTGCTCCCATGAAACTACGCACCTTGTTTGCCTCCCTCGCGGTCGCCGCCGCCTGTGCCACCGCACCGGCCAAGACGGTCGTCGATATCGCCGCCGGTTCGCCCGATCACACCACGCTGGTCGCCGCCGTCAAAGCCGCCGGTCTGGCCGAGACGTTGAGCGGTTCCGGTCCGTTCACGATCTTCGCGCCGACCAATGCCGCCTTTGCCAAGCTGCCGGCCGGCACTGTCGAAGCCCTGCTCCTGCCTGAAAATAAGGCCAAGCTCGCGGCGATCCTCGCCTATCACGTCGTCCCCGCCAAAGTGATGGCGGCCGATGTGAAGTCTGGTGAGGCGCCGACGGTCAACGGCAAGAAACTCACGCTCAAGGCCGATGGCATGGGCGTGATGGTCAACCAAGCCAAGGTGATCGCCACCGACCTCGTCGGCACCAATGGCGTGATCCACGTCGTCGATACCGTCATCCTCCCGTAGTGGCGAGGTTGGTCCGGTTCCGATCATGCACACGCTTGGTCCGCAGCAGGGTGGGGCGCACGCCGCAATGCCGGCGCCTAACCCCGGCTCCGGCCAAGCTTTTTTTCAAGCCCGCCTCGTCGGATTTTATGTTTCGTGCGCTTGTATGAAATACCTGTTCCTTCTGCTCACCCTCGTCTTACCCCTCATGGCCGCCACTGAAGCTTTTCCTCGCTCCCCGGTCGGCGCGCCCGAGTTGAAGACGTTGCCGGCGGGCCTGCTGCTCAAAGCGGCGGGCAGGGGCAACTACTTCGATCAGTCGAACAATCTGTTTCGCCCGCTCTTCAACTATATCTCGACCCACGACATCGCCATGACCACGCCGGTGGAGGCCACGATTGAAGGGGCGGCGATGTATTTCTGGGTCGCGGAAAGCGAGCGGACCAAGGTCGCCGGCGATGCCGCCGGAGTCGAAGTCGTCAAGATTCCGGAACGCCGCGTCGCGAGCCTAGGGGCCCGCGGCAGCTACTCGGCGGCAAATTTCGCCAAAGCGCGGGAGGAATTGCTCGCGTGGCTCGCAACCCAGCCCGACGTCGTGCCCAGCGGTCCCGCGTATGCGGTGTATTGGAATGGGCCTTTCGTGCCGGGATTCCTTAAGCGCTTTGAAGTTCACGTCCCGTTGGTCTCGCGCCCAGCGTCGCGGTGATGAGGACGGCTGGCCATCCCGCGGAGGATGCGGCGGTCGGGCGCCAGCGTTGGAACCATCTGCTCTTTGCGCACTGGCGCGTCGATCCCGCGGTGGTGCAGGCGACGTTGCCGGCCGGATTGTCGGTGGACACGCATCGCGGCGCGGCGTTTTTGGGCATCGTGCCTTTTTCCATGGAGCGCGTGCGTCCGGTGGGCCTGCCGCCGCTGCCTTGGTTGTCGTGGTTTCTCGAATTAAATGTCCGGACCTACGTGCGGGATGAGGCCGGGCGGCCGGGCGTCTGGTTCTACTCGCTCGATTGCAACCAGCCGATTGCCGTGGCAGTCGCGCGACGGTTCTTCCACTTGCCTTACTTTCATGCGCGCATGTCGGCGCAGTTTCACGGCGCAACGATCGCCTATACGTGTCGCCGGCGCTACGCCTCCTCGCCCGTGTGCCGCTACGTGTGGACGCCGGGCCCTTGGGCCGCGCCGGCTGAGGCCGGCTCGCTCGAACATTTTCTGGTCGAACGCTATCTCCTCTTCACCACCGATCCGGCGGGTCGCCTGCTCAGCGGGCGCGTGGCGCACGAGCCGTATCGCGTGCATGCGCCCGTCGTCGCCGAATTTTCCCCCGAGCCGGGCCGCTTGGCCGGGTTCGCGCTCGAAGGCGCTCCGGTCTCCCTGCTCGGCGCGGAGCCGGTCGAGGTGAAGATTTTCCCCCTGCAGCCGGTTTCCGCCCTGCGCCCATGAAAGAATCCAATCTGCCTCCCGTCTGGTTCATCACGGGCTGCTCCAGCGGCCTCGGCCGCGCGCTTGCGCTGCATGTGCTGGCGCGCGGGCACCGGCTCGTCGCGACGGCGCGGAATCCGGATACGCTCACCGACTTGGTCGCGCAGGGTGCCGGGCGATGTCGGGCGCTGACGCTCGATGTCGCGCAGCCGGACCAAGCGGCCGTGGTCGTCGCGACGGCCGTGTCGGCTTTCGGACGGATCGATGTGGTGGTGAACAATGCCGGTTGCGGCCTCGCGGGCGCTCTGGAGGAGCTGGGTGAGGATCAGATCGAACGGTGTTTCGCGACCAACTTCTTCGGCGCGATGCGCCTCACCCGCGCCGTGCTGCCAATCCTGCGCGCGCAGCGGTGCGGGCATTTCGTGATGATCAGCGCGGCGGCGGCCATCGCGAACTACCCGGGATTCTCGATCTATGGCGCGGCGAAGTGGGCGCTGGAAGGAATGGCGGAGGCGCTCGCGGCCGAGGTCCGCCCGCTGGGCCTCGGCGTGACCATCGTGCAACCCGGTCCTTTTCGCACGTCGTTTGTCTCGCGCTCGCTCGAGCGCGGCACGGAGCGGCTCCCCGACTACGATGCGACCAGCGGCCGATTTCTCCGGCTCGTCGCATCAATGGATGGACGGCAGCCCGGCGATCCCGCGAAAGCGGCGGAGGCGATCGTCTCGGCCGTGGAGGCGGAGCAACCGCCCTTGCGCCTCGTGCTTGGAAAATACGCGAACGACAAGGCGCGGCGAAAACTGGCCGTGGCGGCACGGGAACTCGACACCTGGGCCGCACTGGGAATCGCGACGGATTTTCCCGCGGCCAGCCCGGGCCGGCCGCAACCATGAACCGCACGGCTGCCGGGCCGCAGGCTCTGCCCCGCGCATTTTCGAGCGGCGAGATCTGCATCGCGGTGGGCGCGGCCCGCCGCTAACTTTCCTGCCATGCCGGAGATGACCACCAGCGCGAGACGGGAGACGGACGAGATTTTCCGGCGCTCCGTCCGGATCGAGCGACCGGCCCCGGAGGTCTTTGCATGGCATGAGCGGCCCGGTGCGTTTGCGCGCCTGTGCCCGCCCTGGGAGCGGGTCGAGGTGCTCGCGCACGTGGGCGGGATCCGCGATGGCGCGCGGGTTTCCCTGCGCACGAGGATTGGCCCGTTTTGGACGGCGTGGGAAATCGTGCACCGCGACTACGTCGCCGGCCGGCAGTTTCGGGATGTGCTGCTGCGCGGACCGTTCGCCAAGTGGGAGCACCTGCACCTGATTGAGCCGGCCGGGCCGGGCGCCTGCGTGCTCACCGACGAGATTCGCTATCGGCTGCCGCTGGGCGCCCTCGGCCGGCTGGGCGGGGCGGCGTTGGCGCGGCGCCAGTTGGAGCGGATGTTTGTCTACCGGCACGCTGTGACCAAGGCAGACACGGAGGGCGCGACGGCCGGGCCGCGTCGCTGCGTGCTGGTCACAGGCGCATCAGGTCTGATTGGTCGCGGGCTCGTGGCTTTTCTTCGCACACAGGGGCATGTGGTGCGCAGCCTCGGGCGCGGCACGCCACGCGGTCCCGACGAATTTCAATGGGACCCCGCGGCCGGAAAAATCGATCCGGCTGCGCTCGCCGGAGTGGACGCGATCGTGCATCTCGCGGGGGAAAATGTGGCGGGGGGCCGCTGGACCGCTGCGCGCAAAGCGGCGATTCTGGCCAGTCGGGTGCAGGGCACGCGCACCCTGGCCGCCGCCATCGCAGCCTGTGCCCCGTCGGCCCGGCCGGAGGTTTTGGTCAGCGCCTCGGCGGTCGGATATTACGGCCATCGCGGGGACGAGCGCCTGAGCGAGGCGGCGGCGGCAGGCGACGGATTTCTGGCCGAGGTGTGCCAAGCTTGGGAGCGCGAGGTCGCGGCGGTGGAGCCGCTCGGCGTGCGCACTGTGGCGCTGCGCACCGGCGTGGTGCTCACGCCCGCGGGCGGGGCCTTGGCCAAGATGTTGCCGGCGTTTCGCGCCGGGGTGTCGGGGCGTCTGGGCTCCGGGCGGCAATGGATGGGCTGGATCGCGCCGGACGATTTGGCGGCGATGTATGAGCGGGCGCTGCTCGACCCGGTGTGGCGCGGGCCGTGCAACGCGGTGGCGCCGGAACCGGTGACGAACGCGGAGTTTACCGCGACGCTCGCGCGCGTGCTGCGCCGGCCGGCGGTCCTGCCGACGCCGGCTTTCCTGCTGAAGCTGATCTTCGGGCGCATGGCCGAAGACACGCTGCTCGTGAGCACCCGCGCTATGCCGGAGCGGGCGCGCGCGACGGGCTTCACCTGGCGCCACGCCGAGTTGGAGGCCGCGCTGCGGCATGTGCTGGGACGGTAGGCCAACGTCCGTTGAAATCTGGACTTCGGGCGGTGGGGCCGCTTCTCCGTAAGCGGCCTGGGTTCCAGCCGGCGCATCGCCCCATGACCCAGGCCGGTTCGGAGAACCGGCCCCACCTCGGAAGAGTCTGCTGGTTACAAGACGTTGGTCTAATACCAACGCCCTCTAGCTTTTAGACTTTATTAGGCAGGCGCAAACCGATGAAGTGGGTGATGGCCCGTAAATTTCCGCCGTTGGGAGAAGAGGTGGTGAAGCAGATCGAGACGGCGTGGGCCGAGCCGCAGCCGG
>JAUYAK010000071.1 GCA_030693515.1 Opitutaceae bacterium | reverse complement strand
GTGGCGATGTAGACCTTGACCTGCTTGATGGCGCCGTCGGCCGAGCCTTCGCCCGCCTCGATGGAACCGATCTTGCGCTCACGGTCGGTCTCGAGCTCGTCAAACTTGGTCTGATACGAGCCGATGATCTCCATGATCTTGATGCGAACCGGGGACGGGTCGATCTGGACGTGCTTGGAGACGGCGGCGAGTTTGCGCAGGAGCGTCTTGGTGATCTTGCGGTTGGCCGGGATGATGATTTCGCCGGACTCTCCGTTGATCACGTCGAGCGGGATTTTCTCACCGAGCAGGATGTTGGAGAGCGCCTCGGTCAGCCCCTCGCGGAGCTTGTCCATCTGCGTTTTGTATTCCTCCTGGATCTGCTTGGCCTGGCGGCGGCGATCGGACGGGGAGAGCTTCTCCTCCTGGTTGTCGATGCGCGAGGAGACCTTCACGTCCATGATGATGCCGGTGACACCGGACGGGACGATGAGGGAGGTGTCCTTCACGTCGGCGGCCTTCTCGCCGAAGATGGCGCGGAGGAGCTTTTCCTCGGGCGCGAGTTCGGTCTCGGACTTCGGGGTGATTTTACCGACGAGAATATCGCCGGGCTTCACCTCCGCACCGATGCGGATGACGCCGTTGTGATCGAGGTTCTTGAGGGCTTCCTCGCCCACGTTCGGGATGTCGCGCGTGATTTCTTCCGGCCCGAGCTTGGTGTCGCGCGCGGTGACCTCGAATTCCTGGATGTGGATCGAGGTGAAGATGTCTTCACGGAGCACCTTCTCGGAAATGAGAATGGCGTCCTCGAAGTTGTAGCCGTTCCAAGGCATGAACGCCACGAGCACGTTGCGGCCGAGGGCCATTTCGCCCTGATCGGTCGAGGGACCGTCGGCGATGATCTGGCCGGCCTTGATCTTCTGCCCCTGCTTGACGATGGGCTTCTGATTGAAGCAGGTGCCGGCGTTCGAGCGCATGAATTTGCGCAGCTCGTAAACGTAGCAGTGGTTTTTCGGGTCGGTCTTGAGGCTGCGGGGCAGTTCGCCGTCTTTGGTGACGACGATGCGCTTCGCATCAACGGACGCGACGACGCCAGCCTCTTCGGCGACGACGACGATCTTGGAGTCGCGGGCGACGCGCTCCTCGATGCCGGTGCCGACAAACGGAGCCTCGGCTTGGAGCAGAGGCACGCCTTGGCGTTGCATGTTGGCGCCCATGAGCGCGCGATTGGCGTCGTCGTGCTCGAGGAAGGGAATCATGCCCGCGGCGATCGAGATGACCTGCTTGGGCGAGACGTCCATCAGGTTGACGTCGGCGGCGGCGACTTCGAGGAAGTTGCCGTCCTGACGGACGGTGACCTTGCCGATGAAGTGGTTCTTGTCGTCGAGCTCGGAGTTGGCCTGGGCGATAATCTTGGCCTCTTCCTGATCGGCGGTGAGATACTCGATCTTGTCGGTGACCCGGCCGTCCTTCACGAGACGGTAGGGCGTCTCAATGAAGCCGAATTCGTTCACGCGGGCGTAGGTCGAGAGGGAGTTGATGAGGCCGATGTTCGGACCTTCGGGCGTCTCGATGGGGCAGATGCGGCCGTAGTGCGACGGGTGGACGTCGCGGACTTCGAAGCCGGCGCGTTCGCGGTTGAGACCACCCGGCCCGAGTGCGGAGAGGCGGCGCTTGTGCGTGACCTCGGCGAGCGGGTTGATCTGATCCATGAACTGCGAAAGCTGGGACCGCGCGAAGAAATCGCGGATCACCGTGGTGAGCGCCTTCGGGTTGATCAGCTTCTGCGGGGTGATCGAGTCGACGCTCTGGTCATACATCGTCATGCGCTCACGGACGAGGCGCTCGGTGCGGCTGAGGCCGACGCGGCACTGGTTGGCGAGGAGTTCGCCGACGGTGCGGACGCGGCGGGAGCCGAGATGATCGATGTCGTCAACGACGCCGACGCCGCGCTTGAGGCGGACGAGATACTTGGTGGCGGCGACGATATCCGCGCTCTCAAGGATGCGCTGTTCGAGCTCGGCCTTGAGGCCGAGCTTCTGGTTGACCTTGTAGCGGCCGACGCGGCCGAGGTCGTAGCGCTTGGGATCGAAGAAGAGGCGCTTGAGGAGGGCCTTGGCGTTGGCCGTGGTCGGGGGCTCGCCGGGGCGGAGGCGCTTGTAGATTTCCTTCAGCGCTTCTTCCTCATTGCGGGTCGGGTCCTTCTTCAGCGCGCGGATGATCGCGCCCTCGTCGAGGGATGTGTCGATGATGCGGATGGTCGTGATGTCGTGCTTCTCGAAGGTCCGGACGACGGCCTTGGTCAGCGGCTCAAAGGCGCGCGCGAGCACGACGCCCTTCTGGGCGTCGATGGCGTCCTCGACGAGGACGAGGGTGGAGACGTTCTCCAGATCGAGGGCCTTGGAGACCTTGAGATCCTTGATCTCGTAGAAGAGGTTGAGGAGATCGATGTCGCTGGAATAGCCGATCGCGCGAAGCATCGTCGTGATCAGGAATTTCCGGCGGCGGCGGCGGCGGTCGAGGTAAACGTAGAGCAGGTCGTTGTTGTCGAACTGGACCTCGAGCCAAGTGCCGCGATCCGGGATGATACGGAAGGAGTGGAGCGGCTTGCCGTTGGCGTGCGGCGTGACCTCGAAGGCGATGCCGGGCGAGCGGTGGAGCTGCGAGACGACGACGCGCTCGGCGCCGTTGATGATGAATGAGCCGCGCTCGGTCACCATGGGGATCTCGCCCATGTAGATGTCCTCATCCTTGATGAAGTCTTCCTCGCGGAGGCGGAGCTTCACGTAGAGCGGCACGGAATAGGTGATGCCCTCGCGGAGGCACTCGAGCTCGGTGTTCTTGGGATCGCCGAGATTGTAGGAGACGTATTCGAGCGTCAGGCGCTCGTCGTAGCTGAGGATGGGAAACACCTCGCGGAAGACCGCCTCGAGGCCCTGGGGCTTGCGCTGCTTCTCAGGCGTGCCCTTTTGCAGGAAGTCGAGATACGACGTGATTTGAATCTCGATGAGATTCGGCGGCTGGATCACTTCGCGGAGCTTGCCGAAGTTTACGCGTTCGGTGTGGTGACGATCGGCCATGGGAGTTTCCCGGTAGAGATTACGAGACGAAGGAGGAGAGCGCCGCAGAACGGGTCAGCGAGCGCGGCGGACAGCGGACGAAAGAACAGAAAACGAAAAGGCAAAGGACAGGCCGCGAATAGCCGCGGCCTGTCCCGTGAAAAACGGAAGTTGTGCGAGGATGATCGCCAAGCTTCGCGCGGCGTTACTTCAGCTCGACCTTGGCACCAGCGGCCTCGAGCTTCTTCTTGATTTCCTCGGCTTCGGCCTTCGGAGCGTTCTCCTTGACCGGCTTCGGGGCGCCTTCGACGAGGTCCTTGGCTTCCTTGAGGCCCAGGCCGGTGATGGCGCGGACTTCCTTGATGACGCCGATCTTGTTCGCGCCGGCTTCCTTGAGGATGACGGTGAACTCGGTCTGCGCTTCGGCGGCCGGAGCCGCAGCGGCGGCACCAGCGGCGGGACCAGCGGCGACGGCAGCGGCGGCGGAGACGCCCCACTTGCCCTCGAGGTCTTTGACCAGCGCGGCGAGATCGAGAACCGACTGGCTCGAGAGCCAATCGATGACTTGTTCCTTGGTAATGTTGCTCATGATGTCTGTTCCTGAGGCGCGTTAGCGGTTTCGGGAAGTGAAACGCGTTTAAGGGACGTATCCCCTAGCCCGCCTCGTTGGATGTTGGATGCTCCCCGGCTCGCGCCGGGAAAATAGGTTTGGGTGATGCGGGACGGATCAGGCGGCGGGAGCCGCGGGCTGATCCTTTTTGACCTTGGCGTCGAGGACGCGCACGAACGCGCCCGCGTTGCTCTTGAGCAGACCGAGGAACTGCGAACGCAGCGCATCGAACGTAGGGAGGTCCGCGATTTTCGACAGGTCGCCCGCGGAAACGAGCTTCTTGTCCATCACGCCGACCTTGATCTCGAGCTTCTGTTTTTCCTCGAAGAATTTCTTGAGGACCTTGGCGACGCCCGCGGAGTTCTTGCCGCCGACGACGATGGCCGTGGGGCCCGCCAGCGAAGCTTCGAGGCTCGGCAGGCCGAGGGCCTTCGCCGCGACGCGGAGGGAGCTGTTCTTGACGACGTGAAACTCGGCCTTCTCCGTGGCGAGGCGCTTGCGCAGCTCGGCGGTGTCGGCGACGGTCACTTTCGTGAAGTTGGCGAGGATGACGTAGTCGCTCTTTTTGAGGTGCGAATCGACCTCGGCGATCAGGTATTGTTTTTCGGCTCTCATGGTCGGGCTCCTCAGTATTTCGAGAATTCGGTGGAAGCGATCCGCACGCCCGGGCTCATGCTCGAGGAGAGGGTGACGCTCTTGATGTAGACGCCACCCTTGAAGGTGGCGGGCTTGGAACGGCCCACGGCCTCAAGGACCACGGCGGCATTCTCAAGAATCTGGGCCGAGGTGAACGAGCGTTTGCCGACGCCGACGCCGACGTTGGCAGTCTTGTCCATCTTGAACTCCACGCGACCCGCCTTGACGGCCTTGATGCCGGCGGCGACATCGTCAGTGACGGTGCCGGCCTTGGGGTTGGGCATGAGGCCCTTGGGGCCGAGCACGCGCGCGAGAGTGCGGACCTGCTTCATCGCCTCGGTCGTCGAGATGGCGACGTCGAATTCAAGCCAGCCGTCGGAAACTTTCTTCATCAGCTCGGCGAGGCCGGCTTCATCGGCGCCTGCGGCGAGGGCCTTCTGCGGATCGTCGGTGAAGACGATGACGCGGACCTTCTTGCCGGAGCCGTTGGGCAGCGGCGTGGTGCCGCGCACGTTTTGCTCGCCGGACGCGGCGTCGACGCCGAGACGGAACGAGAGTTCGACGGTCTCGTCGAATTTGGTCTTGGGGAACTTGGCGAGGATTTCGACCGCTTCCTTGAGCGGGTAGTCCTTCGCGAGATCGGCCACCTTAAGGGCGGCGCGGAAGCGTTTGCTGGGTTTCTTTAGCATGGATGTCTCCTTGCGGTTCGAACGGCCGGAAGGCCTCCCGCGGGTGTTTGTTCTCAGACTGCGGTGACCGCTGGCTGGCGGAAGAAGACACGAGTCTTCGCCACGCAAGCGCACCGGCTGCCGCCGAAAATTAGTCGACGACCTCGATGCCCATATTACGGGCGGTGCCGGCGATGATCTTGATGCCGGCCGCCTCGTCGTTGGCGTTCATGTCGGCCCGCTTGATTTTCCAGATCTCGGCGAGCTGCTTCGTCGTGACCTTGCCGACCTTGTCCTGGTTGGGCTTGGCCGAGCCGCTGGCGATGTTGGCGGCCTTCTTGAGGAGGACCGAGGCCGGGGGCGACTTGAGGATGAACGTGAAGCTCTTGTCGCTGAAAACCGTGATGACCACCGGCAGGATCATGCCGTTCTGGTCCTTGGTCTTCGCGTTGAACTCCTTGCAGAACGCCATGATGTTGACGCCTTGCGCGCCGAGGGCGGGGCCGACGGGAGGCGCGGGATTCGCGGCGCCGGCGGGCAACTGGAGGCGGATGTAACCTTGGATTTTCTTGGCCATGTGGAAAAATTTGAGAGCTGGGATGCGCGAGGCTTATTCGGAGCCGCGCTGGACTTGCCAGTATTCGAGTTCGACGGGCGTGAAGCGCCCGAAGATGGAGACGGAGACCTTGAGCTTGCCGCGCTCGGGATCGATTTCGTCGATCCGGCCGACGAGTGAGGCAAACGCCCCATCGGTGATTTTGACTTCTTCGCCGACGGCATACTGCACCTTCGGCACTTCCTTGCCGCTGGCTGCCTCAATGCGCGCGTAGATCTCGTCGATTTCACTCTGGCGCAGAGCGGCGGGCTTATCGCCACCGACAAATCCGATCACTCCGGTGGTCTCCTTGACGAAATACCACGGCTTGTTGATCAGCTTCTTGTCCTCGCCGAAGAGCTTGGCCTGGATGAAAACGTAGCCGGGGTAGAGTTTGCGGACCTTGGTGCTTTTCTTGCCCCCCTTTACCTCGGAGACGAGCTCGGTGGGCAGCAGGATATCGAAGATGTGGTCGTCGAGTTCCTCGGCCTTCTTAAACTTCTCGATGTAGGTTTTCACCTTGTTCTCCTGGCCGGAGAGCGTGTGCAGGGCGAACCATTGGGCGCCAGCGGGAGCGATGGTGGAGGCAGACATGATGCGAGAGGCTATGCCGGGCTCAGCTCACCATGGACGTGAAAAGGTCCACGACCTGGTAGAGCGAAAAATCACTGATGCTGGTGAACAGACCAAGGATCATGGCGGCCACAATCACGATGATCGTGGAGTCGCGTAGCTCGGTGCGGGTCGGCCACTGGCACTTGGCCAGTTCACCGATTGTTTCACCGAAGAAGATGCGGATGCCGCGGAAAGGATTTTTCATGCTAAAATGTGCTGGCAGGCGCGGAGGGAATCGAACCCCCAACCAACGGTTTTGGAGACCGCTACTCTACCAATTGAGCTACGCGCCTGTTTTTAGTCCTTTAGACGACGCAGCCGAGGCCCCGTGCGAGGCCTCGGCGAGAGTCGCCGGGAGAGGTTGGGAAACGATTACTCCACGATTTCCGTGATACGACCGGCACCGATGGTGCGGCCGCCTTCGCGGATCGCGAACTTTTGGGTCTTCTCCATCGCGATCGGCACGATGAGGTCGATGTCCACGGTGATGTTGTCACCGGGCATGATCATCTCGATGCCCTTCGGCAGGTGGACGACTCCGGTCACGTCGGTCGTGCGGAAGTAGAACTGAGGGCGGTAGCCCGTGAAGAACGGCGTGTGGCGGCCACCTTCGTCCTTGGAGAGGACGTAGATTTCAGCCTTGGCCTTCTTGTGCGGGGTGATCGACTTCGGAGCGGCGAGCACTTGGCCGCGCTCAATGCCTTCCTTGTCGATGCCGCGTAGCAGGATGCCGACGTTGTCGCCCGCTTGACCGCTATCGAGCAGCTTGCGGAACATCTCGATGCCAGTCACGACCGACACCACGGTATCCTTCAAGCCGACGATCTCGACGGAGTCGTTGACCTTGATGATCCCGCGCTCGATGCGGCCCGTCGCGACGGTGCCGCGACCGGTGATCGAGAAGACGTCCTCGACGGACATCAGGAAAGGCTTATCCATCTCGCGGACCGGCTCATCGATTTCGGTGTCGATGGCATCCATGAGTTCAGCGAAGGCCTTCTCACCCTCCGGCGTGCCCTCAAGCGCGGCGGTGGCGGACCCACGGATGATCTTGGTGTTCTTGCCGTCGAACTGATACTTGGAGAGGAGGTCACGGATCTCCTCTTCAACGAGTTCGAGGAGGTCAGGATCATCGATAAGATCGACCTTATTGAGAAAAACGACGATCTTCGGCACGCCAACCTGACGCGCAAGAAGGACGTGCTCCTTGGTCTGCGGCATCGGGCCATCGGCCGCCGAAACCACGAGAATGGCGCCATCCATCTGCGCCGCGCCCGTGATCATGTTCTTCACGAAGTCGGCGTGGCCGGGGCAATCGACGTGCGCGTAGTGGCGCTTGGTCGTCTCGTATTCGACGTGGGCCACCGAAATAGTGACAGTCTTGGTGGCGTCGCGGACAGTGCCACCCTTCGCAATGTCGGAATAAGCCTTGAGCTCGGCCAGACCCTTGCGGGACTGCACGGCCAAAATGGCGGCGGTCGTAGTCGTCTTGCCGTGATCGATGTGACCGATCGTGCCGACGTTCACGTGCGGTTTTGTGCGGGCGAATTGGGCTTTAGCCATGGGAGACGGATGAGTTAGGGTGGTGTGATGGAAATGCGACCTCTGGTTTAACGTCGTAGAAGCCTGAACCGACGTGTTTTTTGACCCTGGAGCCCAGAACCGGATTTGAACCGGCGACCTCCCCCTTACCAAGGGGGTGCTCTGCCAACTGAGCTATCTGGGCAGACCAAGGGAGTGCCAAAAAACGAAAAGAGCTGTTGAACGTGCGCCCCGGTTTAGGCACCGTCAACAGCAAATTCGGGTGATTCCACAAAAATCTAGGGTGCAACTGTCACGCGGTAGAAACCGGGAGGCAAACGCAGTCCGATTCTAAAATCCTGCGCGAGATACTCCCGGAAATGCGCGTCCACTTCCTCGACCCGCGACCCTTCGGTGACTACGAGGGGACTGGCGAGTCCACTGGCGTCCACGGCCGCGAAAAACTCCACCGGAGTCCAAGACCTGATGGTGGCGGGTCGGGCGGCAACGGGTAGCACCTCGGAAAACACCCGTGAACCGTCTCGCGTGGACGACACTTCGACAAAACCACCGCGCGGCGTGAATTCCGACCCCGTCACCACCCGCCGGCCGATGCCAGCGAGCGCCGCCGACTCGGCCTCAAGGGCCAGCGCGTCGATCGGCTCGGCCTTCTCAACCGGCCGGCTGCCAAGCGTTACCACGGGAGGAAGGGCCTGATCCAGGTTCAGTTCGGTCTCGGCGATTTTTGATTTCGCAGCGTCATGCTCAAGTAACGCCGGGCGCGGTTCCCGTCGGCGCCCCGGCAGCGCGGCGTTGCGCGCCGTAGGCAGGAATAATGGGCGTAAATCGCGGAGTTCGGTTTCTTGCCGGAGTAGCTCGTCGGCCGGGCCAGGACGCGCGATTTGCAGCATCGGCTTCACCCCACCGGGCGGACGCGTGAGACTCGCGGCTGGCGGTGGCGCACGAAAGAGCCACGCGACCGCGACGACCATGCACCCCGCGATCAAGGCCGCGATAGTCCAGCGCCGCTTCGCCCCGGTGCCGACAGCCACTTTACGGTCTCCCTTCCCTCGCACCGGCGGCCGGTTCGCTGGCGGCCAGCAACACCTCGAAGCCCGCCGCTGCCGCCGCGTTGCTGATCTCCGCCAAGACAGAGATCGGCACGTCGGCACTGCCACGGACGAGCACAAGCGGAGCACCCACGCCCTTGCCCTGCCGCACAAGCCACTCCCGCAAATCGGAGATCTTGCGGAGTCCGTCGCTGGTGAACACCTGCCCGGCATCGACCACGCTGATCACATGGGTCGGCGGCTTGGCGGCGGCGTTGGCGCCTTCGACGACCGGCAGGCGAAAGTTCAGCCCGAGCCCGGGTGCGAGCACGAAACGCGATCCAAAGAGGACAAAGAACAAGCCGATTAGCCCGGCGTTCACGAAGAAGAGCCCATCGAAGTCTCGCGGCACGGGCCGCAGGCGCGCGGCCAACTCCAGCGGGCGCGTGATCATGATTTCGGTCCGGCGGCGGCCGCGCGAAATTCCGTCTGCAAATACTTCATGATCTCGTTGCCGGACCATTCCATGTCGCGGACGATCGCACGGACCCGGGCGGTGAGAAAATGATACGCGAGGTGCATCGGGATCGCGAGCATGAGACTCGCGGCCGCGACGATGAGCGCCTGCCACATGCCGGCCGAGAGTGCGCCAGCCATCGCGTAGTGTCCGCCCTGCTCGAAGGCGCGGAACGTCGTCACCATCCCCAGCGCCGTGCCGAGCAGACCGACGAGCGGCGCCACTTGCGCCACCGCGGCGATCGCGCCGAGGCGGCGCTCCAGCGCCGGCAGTTCGACGATGCCCGCCTCCTGCACGTGGAAACGCATCTTGTCCGCCGCATCCTCCGCATGGAGCAGCGCCGCCTTCACCACCGCCGCGACCGGCCCCGGCGTCTCCTCGCACACGGTGATGGCTTCGACGAGCCGGCGTTTCTCCATAATGTTGCGCACCCCCTCGACGAAGGCCTTGGCACGAATCTGCCCGCGGTGCAGGTAGAGCACGCGCTCGACGAAGAGCATCAGGCCAAGCAACGCGAGTCCCGCGAGCACCCAAATCATGGGGCCGCCTCTCGCCAAAAGCGTGAAATCGAATCCGGGCATGGCCGATCAGACTTGGCACGGCGCCCTAGGCCGCAAACCCAAAGGCACGCGCATCATAATTCCACCTTGGCCGGCTCGACGCCGAGTTGCAGGAGCCGGCCGCGGGCGATCGCTTCGCCATAGGGGAGCTTCCGTTCAATCACGAGGGAATGGGCCCGTCTGGCCTCGTCGAACCGGCCGAGTTTTTCCAGCGCATCCCCCAGCTCAAGGAGCGTGCGCGCCAGCCAGTAGGGCCGCTTGGCGTCGCGTTCGACGGGCGTCGTCGTCTCGAGCAGGAACGGCGTCACCACATCGGCCCACCACACGCGCGCGGCGTCCGCGAGCTTGCCATCGCGCGCCAGCAGCGCCCCGAGATTGTAGCCGGCCTCGACGCGGACATCGAGGGGTGCATCGATGCGATCGCGGAGCTGCTCGAACCGCAGCCGCGCCGCCGTCGTGTGCGTGCGATCCTGATCGGAGGCGGACTGGGCATTGTGCGTCTTCGCCAGCGCGAGCTGCGCATAGACGACATCGGGCCGGCGCGCGTAGTGGCTGACGAGGTATTCGTAGGCGCGCTGCGCCGCCGGGAAGTCGTTGCGCTTACTAAATATCTCCCCCTGCTTGAGCCGCGCCTCGAAAATCAAATCCTGATCTGCGCCCGCGCGCCCCGAGATCTCGATGAGTTCCTCGATGCGGCGGTTGGCCTCGCGGAGATTCTCCTCGCTCCCGAGGCGCTCGGAGAGGAGCGCGAGGCGGAAGAGCGCATACTGGGCGTAGGGGCTGTTGCGGTAGTCGGTGTCAGGATTGTCGGTCAGCGCGATGAGCACCCGGCGGGCATCGCCGATCTTGTCCTGCGCAGCGTAGTGTTCGGCCTCATTAAGGTAAGAGGAGATGGCGGCCTCGGTCTTCGGGTGTTCGGTGCGGAGGCGCTTCAGGGTCTCAAGTGCGGCGGGCTCACGGCCGAGGGCCAGTTCGGCGCGCGCCTTGAGCCGCAGCGCGTCGCTCGCGATCTCGGCCTTGAGGGCGGGCGCTACGTCGAGCGGCGCGGCCATCAGGACATCGACGAGGCGCGCGGCCTCCTCGTCCGCGGCATTGTGGTAGGCCAGCTGCGCGTGCAGCCACATCATGCGGGCGCGCAGCTCCGGGGGCAGCGCCTCGGGCTCAGGTGCCGCGAGGAGGGTCCGCACCCGATCGTAGGCGGCCTTGGCCCCGGCGGCGCCTTGCAACTGCAGCGCCCGCGCGAGGCTCCACTCCGCCTGCCAGCGGCCCACGACCTCAAAGGCCGGATCGCGCGCCAACTCGTCGAGCACCCCAGGCGCCTCGCCCGAGCCCGAACGGATCTCGGCCAGCACGCGCTGGAACATCAGCTCCGACACCCGCTGCGGCGGCAGCTCCGGCGGCCGGTCGCGCAGCACCGCCGCGAAGGCATCGGCCGCGTTGCGAAAATCCTCCGAGCGAAACGAAGCCTCCGCTTCGAGCACCCAGAGATCGGCGCGCAGCCGGGCCGACATCACGCCAGGGGCGCCGCCCGCCGCCTCGGTGCGCGCGCGCCGCGCGTAGTCCGCCGCGAGCCGGTAGCGTTGCTGCTCCCACGCCGCCTGCGTGAGCACGCCGAGCGCGTGCAGGCGCAGCGGCGAGAGGGGAAACTGCTTGAGCAGCGCGCCGGCGTCGGCCTCGGCGCGCGCATAATCCTTGTCGCCGAGGGCAAACTGCGCGCGGGTGAACCAAAGGTTCTCCAGAATCGCGTGTGCCGGCCGGGCCGCGATGAAACGATCGAGGTCGCGCAGGAACTCCTCGCGCCCGCGATCCGTGCGTGAAGCCTCCGCGAGCAGCTGCAGCGCCTGCCGCTGGCGCTCCAACAGCTTCGTCGCCTCGCTCTCGCGCTCCGGTTTCTGGCGATTCTCCAAGATTTGCATGAGCGCGTTGCGCCCCGCGCCACCGCGCCCGCGGTCGCCGATCAGACCGAGCATGAAACGCATCTCGTCGCGCGTCGCGCGATCCTGCGCGGGAATCGCAACGAGCGCACGCTGCAGGCCCGCCACCGCGTCCGCGGTGCGACCGGCCGCGGCGAGCAGCACCGCATAGGATCGTTCCAGCGCGTAGCCAATCGGCTGGCCCGAGAAGAGCTTCGTGTTTTCCCCCGCCTGTTTCAGGTCTGCGTCACTAGGTCGTTTGAAAAGCCGCAGCCGCACCAGCTCACCGGCGAGCTGGAATCGCGCGCGCGCGATCTCGTTGGGGGCCGACCGTTCGGCCTGCACGTAAAACTGGTTTGCGCGGCGCTCGTCGCGCGGCGTCGCGGTGTCGTAGAGCGCGCCGGTGAAGAAGGCCTGCCAAGGCTGATCGGCCTCCGTCAGCTCGTCCGCCTTGATCGCATCCCAGTGCGCCTGCGCCTCGGCCCGCTTGCGCAGGAGCAGCGCCGCCAGGCCCGCGCGCAATCGCCACGCCGCGGTCCGCGGCTCCGGGATGGCCTCGAGCACGGGCTCGGCTTCCGCTGCCCGCCCGGCATCAAGCAAGGCGGTGGCAAGCGCCAGGCCCACGGCGGCCCGATCGGCCCCAGGCGCGTCGAGCCGCTCACGGTAAAGATCCGCCGCGAGGGCCGGCAGGCCGAGATCCTGGGCCCGCTCCGCGGCCGCGAGCAGGACACCGCCCTGAGCGGAGCCAGCCACCGCCGCGTTGCCAGCCAGCGGCGCCGGCAGGCTGAGGGGCGGCAGGGCCGGCGCAGCCGCGCTCCAAGCGCGCGCCGCCACGAGCAACGCCGCGAGCCATGCCGCGAGCCATGCCGCCGAGAAATATCCAGATCGCCTCACGGGGCGCACGTTGCCCGCCTCGCTGGAAACAATCAACCGCGTTGTAAAAAGTTCCGGCTCGCGCGTCAGTCCGCCCGCCGCACACTGCGGGCCGTCTCGCCTCAGCGATCGAAAATCAAACTCACCATGAGCCCTGCCATCATCACCCTCATCGTCCTCGGGGCCCTTGCCCTGATTCTGGCCCTGTGGATCGTCGGCATCTACAACAAGCTCGTCGAACTGCGGAACCGTTTCAAAAACGCCTTCGCCCAAATCGACGTGCAGCTCAAGCGCCGCTACGATCTCATCCCCAACCTCGTCGAGATCGCCAAGGGCTACCTCAAGCACGAGCGCGAAACCCTCGAGGCCGTCATCAAGGCCCGCAACATCGCGCAGGCCGCCGCGCAGACCGCCGCCGCCAATCCCGCCGATGGCAACGCCATGAAGGGCCTCATGACCGCCGAGGCCGGCTTGGGCGGCGCCCTCTCCCGCCTGCTCGTCGTCTCCGAGCAGTATCCGGAACTCAAGGCCAACCAGAACATGATGCAGCTCACCGAGGAACTCACCTCCACGGAAAACAAGATCTCCTTTGCCCGGCAGGCCTACAACGACGTCGTGATGGTTTATAACACCGCGCGCGAGACGTTCCCGACGGTGATCTTCGCCGGCATGTTCGGCTTCCTCGCCGCCGAGCTTTTCAAGATCGAGGACCCGACGGAGCGCAACGCCCCCAAGGTCAGCTTCACCTCCTAAACGACCCCTCCGACCCGCGTGAAAATCGAAGTGCTCACTCTCTGCGACTTTGCCGCCGACTACGGCGGCAAGCTGACCATCGTCGGCCTGTTCGACTCCATCTTTGCCCGCCAGATGCCGGCCGTGCACCCGCACTGCTGCCTCGCGGTCAAGCTGCGGTTCGACAAGGCCGAGGCCGGCCAGCACGCGCTGCGCCTCACCATCTGCGACGACGACGGCAAGGCGGTCCTCGCGCCGATGGAGCTCACCGTGAACGTCGCCATGCCACCCGATGCGCTCTCCAACACGATCCAGGTCGTGGCCAACATCGCCGGCATGAAGGTCGATACCTTCGGCGAATACTCGATCGATCTGGCGATCGACGGGAAGCACGAGGGCAGCACGCCGCTCTTTGTGCGGCAGATCAAGTAGCCCGCGCGCGGCCTCGCGCGCCGCGCCGGCCCCGCCCCCATGGATTTCTTCGAAGCCCAGGCCCGCGCGAAGCAGCGCACCGCGCGGCTGCTGGTGATGTTCGCGCTCGCCGTCGCCGGGATGATCGCGGCGGGGTATTTTGCCGCGATCTGGCTGCTGCAGTTTGCGGGCGAGGAATCATCCGCACACTCACTCTACGGCCGCCTCGATCCGCGGGGGCAGTCGCTGGCGCTGTGGCAGCCGGATGTGCTCGGCCTGGTCGCCGCCGGCACGCTGCTGGTCGTCGGCCTGGCGTCATTGTTCAAGTGGCTCCAGTTCTCCGGCGGCGGTCGCACGGTCGCCGAGAGCGTGGGCGGTCGGCAGGTGGACCCACACACGACGGAGTTTCGCGAGCGCCGGCTGCTCAACGTCGTCGAGGAGATGGCCATCGCCTCCGGCACGCCGATGCCCGCCGTCTATGTGCTCGACGACGAGCCCGCGATCAACGCGTTTGCCGCCGGCCTCACGACCAGCGACGCCGTCGTCGCGGTCACGCGCGGCACGCTGGAAAAACTGAACCGCGAGGAGCTGCAGGGCGTGGTCGGCCATGAGTTCAGCCACATCCTCAACGGCGACATGCGGCTCAACCTCCGCCTCGCCGCCACGATCTTCGGCATCCTCGCCATCGGGCTCGCCGGCCGCGGCCTGCTGTGGGGGCTGCGCTACTCGCGCGTGCGCAGCGGCCGCGACAAGAACGGCGGCGGGTTCATCATGGTGCTCATCGGCCTCGGGGTCGCGCTGCTCGTGATCGGCTACGTCGGCTACTTTTTCGGCCGGCTGATCCAGGCGGCGGTGTCGCGGCAGCGGGAGTTCCTCGCCGACGCCTCAGCCGTGCAGTTCACGCGCAACCCCGGCGGCCTCAGCGGCGCGCTGAAAAAAATCGGCGGCCTCGCGCTGGGGTCGAGCCTGCAGACCTCGAAGGGCGCCGCCATCGGGCATTTCTTTTTCGCGCAGGCTTTCCGCTCGTCGTTCGGCGGGCTGTGGGCCACGCACCCGCCGCTCGACGAACGCATCCGCGCCATCGATCCACGATTCGACGGCACGATGATCGACGCCCCTCAGGTCGTGGACGTGGCGCGCGAATCGTTTGTCAGCGCCGGCCTCGCGCCCGCGCGGCCCAGCGCCCCGCCGCCGCCGTTGCCCACCGGCGCGGCGCTGGCAGGCGTGGCGGCGGCCGGCACGCTCACTCCCGCTGCGATCGAAAATGCGCACGACCTGCTCGAAGCAACACCCGACCGCCTGCGCCTCGCCGCCCAGACGACCGGGGAGGCGCGGCTGCTCGCCTACGGTCTCCTGCTCGCCGACGATCCGGCGCGGCGCGCGCAGCAGCGGCAAATCATCAGTCGCCACGCCGGCGCGGAGACACTGCGCCAACTCGCCGAACTGGAGCCCCATCTTGCACAGCTGCGGCCCGAGCAAAGACTGCCGCTGCTGCAAATCGCCCTGCCCGCGCTGCGCGCGATCCCCGCGGTTTCGCTCGGGGCGTTTCTGGAGACGCTGGATGAGCTGGTGCACGCGGACGAATCCGTATCGCCCTTCGAGTTTGCGCTGCAAAAGCTCGTCTCGCGCACGCTGGAGCTCGGCCAACGACCCGGCGGCGCGATCGAGCAGATCCACTCGTTCAATGCGGTGATCGGAGAAATCTCCACCGTGCTCAGCGTGCTGGCGCGCGCCTCGACGACGGACGCCGCGTCAGCGAGCCAAGCCTTCGCGACAGGCGCCGCGCAGCTGAAGATCCTCGAAGGGCAGCTGCAATTCGCGCCCGAATCGGCCGCGACCTTCGCCGCACTCGATACCGCGCTCGACCGGCTCGCGACCGCGAGCCTGCCGATCAAGCGCCGCACGCTCGTGGCCGCCGCCCACACCGTGACGGCCGACGGCCGCCTGCTCGTGGCCGAAGCCGAGCTGCTCCGCGCCATCGCCGCCGCGCTCGACGTGCCGATGCCGCCCCTGGCGGCCTAAGCGCACGCGCGTTTCGGTTTCCATCGGCCATCGTTTTTAGCGATGCGCCCCATCAGGTTTATCGACTAACGCCCGCATCGGTTTCTCGGCTACGATGGCGGCGCACCGGACTTCATGTCTGCTGCGCTCAACCCCTATCCAGCCATGCGCTCGCTCCTGCTTAACTTCGCCCAGGCCCTCGGCGTTGTGCTGATCGCTGATTTCGTCGCCGGTGCAGTCCACTGGCTCGAGGATGCCTACGGCTCCCCCGATACGCCGGTGATCGGCCCATTGGTCATCCGGCCCAATATTGTGCACCATCATCATCCGCGTTTCTTCACCCGGCTCACGTGGTGGCAAAGCTCGCGCGATCTGCTGCTGCTCTGTGTGGCGCTCGTCCTTGTGGCGTGGTGGTTTGATTTCCTCACCTGGCACATCGGGCTGTTTGCGTTCGTGTCGGCCAACGCCAACCAGGTGCACAAGTGGTCGCACCAGACGCGCAAGGAGAATGGCCGCATCGTTTCGTTCTTCCAGGACATCGGCGTGCTGCTCACTCCCAAACAGCACGCGCTGCATCACTCCGATCCGAAAAATACGTTCTACTGCCCGGTCACGAATCTCGTGAATCCGCTGCTTGAATGCATCCGCTTCTGGCACGGCGCCGAGTGGCTCATCGCGCGTGCCACCGGCATGAGGCACCGGCCCGACACCTCAAACCGCGGCCACGGCCCCGCGCCCGCATGGCTGGCCGAGTATTCGCCCGCGCGGCCGGTGATCGGGCCGGTCGTGAAAAACGCCCCGTGCGCCACGTGCCCAAGACGCCTCGATCCCTCGCGTGGCGCAACCTGCCGCGGCACCTGCAGCGGTGCTGTCCGCCTCGCCAATCGCACCGCGTCCACCAACGAAACCAGCCCCGTCTTCCTCCCCCAATGAAAACCACCCCGCATCCCCGCTCAGTGCTCTGTCGCGCGACGCTCGTTGCGCTGCTCCCCTCGGTCCTCGTGGCCCAAAGCGTCGTTCAGCTCGAAACGTTCACCGTCTCGGCCCAAAAGCGCGTCCAATCCGTCGCCGACGTGCCCGTGCCCATCACGGTTTACACCGGCTCGTTTCTCGAACGCGCCGGCGTCACTGACTTCAAGAGCCTCGCGCCGCTCGTGCCCGGGCTCTTCATCCAGGAACAGTCGCCCAACAATCCCGGCATCAACCTCCGCGGCATCACCACCGACAGCGGCGATCCGCGCGCCGAGACGCGTATCTCGATTTTTCAGGACGGCGTGTCGATCGGCCGCTCACGCGCGAGCGTCGTCGAGCTGTTCGATCTTGAGCGCGTCGAGATATTGAAAGGGCCGCAAGGCACCCTCTTCGGCCGCGGGGCCGAGATCGGCGCAATTTCCTTTGTGCAAAACAAGGCGAAGAACGAAGCCACCGGCGAACTTACGCTCGGCTTCGGCGACTTCAACGAGCGGCGCGCCTCCGGCCAGGTGAATGCCGTCATCGCCAAGGACGAACTCTTTGCCCGCTTCGCGTTCGCCTACCGCGAGCACGACGGCGTGATCGACAATCTCGCCGACGGCTCGACGCTCAACGGCAAGAAGACCCTCGCCCTCCGCGGCGCGCTGCGCTGGCAGCCCACGCCGACGACGACCGCGGATCTCCTCGTCAACTGGCAGCACGACACCCCGCCGGGCGTCGCGTTCGTGAGCGGCGTGATTCCCAATTCGCGCGGCAGCACGAGCCCGTTTGCCGCCGCCGAGCTCAATCGCGGCTCCAAGCTCGGCATCGACCGCACCGTCGGCGGCGTAACTGCCATCGTCGCCCACGAATTCTCCAAGAACGTCTCGCTCACCAGCATCACCGGCTGGCGGCAATACGACTCCTACGAAAACTTCGACGCCGACGGCTCGCGCCTCCCTTTGCTTGAATTCGCCGAAGACTCGCGCGGCCGGCAGTTCAGCCAGGAAGTGCGCGTCAACTTCAACGACGGCGGCCGCTTCACCGCTTTCGCCGGCGCGGGCTGGTTCAGCGAGAGCGGGGTGAGCCGCGTGCCGTTCTATCAGGACGAGCGCCAGCTCTGGCCGTTCCTCGCCGGCTCTTTCCGCGACGGTCTAATCGGCGGCGGCTTGCCGACCTCGCTCGCCAACGCCTTCGTGCCGCCGGCGAGTCCCTTCACCCCGCAGGCTGCGCTGCCGCTCGCGTTCGCCGGCTTCGCCACCCCCGGGCTGCCCGCTTCGCTCCGCCCGCTGGCGGGCCTTGCCGGCGCGCCCCTGCGCCCCTCGCGCACCGACGACTACACGCAATCCGGCCGCACGCGCGCGTTCGACGTTTTCGTCGACGGCACCTGGCGCGCCACGGACCAGCTTGAGTTCACCGCCGGTCTGCGCCTCACCCATGAGAAGCTGACATCCGGCTACGAAGTGCGCAACGACGCCGCGTTTCAGACGCTCGGCTTCATCGTCAACTCCATTCCCGGCTACCCGTTCCTTCCCTCCGGCGGCAAACGCGAGGCCAGCGCGTCCAGCTCGTCCTGGGACGGCCGCCTGATCGGACGCTACGAATTCTCCAAGACCCTCAACGCCTACACCAGCGTCTCCCGCGGCCACCGCCCGCGCGCACTGCTCCTCGACTCCACGACGACCACCACGGCCCGCGAGGAGACCGTCATGAACTACGAGGCCGGCCTCAAGGGCTCGCTCGCCGCCGGCCGCGTGCAGTGGAACGCCTCCGTCTATCACTACGACTACGCGCATTTCCAGACGACCGTGCAGAGCCTCGGCCGGTTCACCACGCTCGACGCCGGCAACGCCACCGGCCGTGGCCTTGAGGCGGGCGTGCAGGGCCGCGTCGCCGACAGTATCACGCTTTTCGCCAACGCCGCGCTCACCCGCGCCACCTTCGACGACACCGGCGACAATGGCGCGCGCCAGCAATACGCGGGCTACACCTTCCGTCTCACGCCCCGCCGCACCGTTTCGCTCGGCGGCACGTTCACCCTGCCGCTTGAGGGCGCAGGCCAGATTTTCGTGACACCAATCTGGAGCTACAAATCACAGCACTACTTCGAGGACAACAACGCGTCCTTCGGCTACGGCCTGCGCCAGGACGGCTACGGTGTCGCCAACCTCCGCGTCGGCTGGCGTTCTCCGAAGAGCCGTTGGGAAATCACCGCCCGCGCCGAGAACCTCTTCGACAAGCAATACCTGATCGACGCCGGCAACACTGGTGGCTCCTTCGGCATCCCGACCTTCATCGCCGGCGATCCGCGCCGCGTGGGCGTGCAGGCAACGCTGCGGTGGTGAGACCGCGCGAGCGGCGCTACGCTTTCCCGTGATCGCACACCCAGTCCGGCCATAACTCCAGCGCGTAGCGCCGCGATTCCTCCAGCACGAGCCGGATGAGCGGCGTTGCCTCCCCCTGCCATAAAATCACGACCTCCACGGGATCGAAGCCCTCAAGCGGCAGGGTGCGCACGCCCGGATGCTGGACGATTTCGGGCAGCGCCACGCTCACCCCCAAGCCGTAGCCGCGCTCCACGTAGCGAGCCACAAGCTCCAAAGAACTCGCCTCGATCGCCGGCGGCCAGTTGACCCGCCGGCGCTGCAGACCTTTCCTAAAGATACGACTAATCGCCTCGGTGGGCGGCACGCTGACCAGCGGCTCCGCGATTTCCTTTTGCGCCCACAGCTCCTCCGCCGACTTCAGCTTCGAATCGCGCGGCACGACAAGCACCAGCGGCATCCGCAGCATCCGCACGCAGTTCAACCTCGCCGGCGGCCGCCCCTCCAGCGGCGTGATCGCCAGATCGATCTCGCCCGCCCGCAGCCAGGACTCGAGTTCCACCGTGAAGCCGGAGCGCAGCGCCAGCTTCATCTGCGGATGGTGGGCCCGCAGGCGATCGACGACCGAGTGCAGGTGCTCGCGGATGATGAGCTCCGCCGCGCCGACGCGCAGCCGCGGGGCCGCCGCCTCGCGGATCCGATCCGCCACCGCGTCGATGCCCTCGAAGAAAGGCTGCACATGGGCGAAGAGCCGCGCGCCCGCCGGCGTGAGCTTGAACGGGCTCCGTTCAAACAGCTTCACCCCCGCATCCTCCTCCAGTTTCCCCATCTGCCCGCTCACCGCCGGCTGCTGGATGCCATAGGGAATGGCCCGCACGGCCGCGCTGATGCCGCCGTGCTTCGCCACGTAATAGAAAAGCTCGAGGTGGTGGACGTTCATGGCGCCGCCTCCGCCAGCCACGGCGGCTGGTCCGCGCATTTCCACTCGGGATACGTGGCGTCTGAGTAGGACTTCAGCTCCTCGATGGCTGCGCGCACGTGCGGCGCCGGCTCGCCGCTCCACACCGCGGCCATCATGATGGGCTCAAATCCATCGAGCGGCAGCGCCCGCACGTCGCGATTTTTCAGATGCGCGAGCACCGCGCGGTTCACGACCCCGAAGCCGTCGCCGTTGGCAACGTAGCGGACCACGAGCTCGACCGACGTGGCCTCGAACGCCTGCGGCCAGGTGACCCGGCGGCGTTTCAGATCGCGCTGGAAATTCTGCATCACGCTTGTCGTCACCGGCTGGCCGACGAGTGGCTCCGGGATTTTTTTCCGCGCGAGGAGATCATCCACATTTTTCCACGGCGAGCTGCGGGGCACGAGCAGCACGAGCGGGATGCGGGCGAGGGGGAGATGCCGCAGCTTCACCGCCGGCCGTGCGCCCGCGGATGTCACCGCCAGATCGATTTCGCCGGCGCGCAGCCAACCCTCCACCTGCTCCTGATGGCCCGTGTGCAGGCTCAGCCGAAGCTGGGGAAACCGTTTCCGCACCTGCAACATCACCGCGGGAACGTGGTCGCGCAGCACCACCTCGGACCCGCCGAAACGCAGCGCCGGCCGCGACTCGGCGCGCAGTTCTTTCGCCAGCGTGCCGAGGTTTTCAAAAAACGGCTGGATGTGGGCGAACAACATTTCCCCCTCCGGCGTGAGCCGAAACGGCGTGCGCTCAAAGAGCTTCGCGCCCGCCTCCTCCTCGAGTTTCCCCATCTGCCCGCTCACCGCCGGCTGCTGGATACCGTAAGGAATCTTACGGACGGCCGCACTGATGCCGCCATGCTTCGCGACGTAATAGAACAGCTCAAGGTGGTGGACGTTCATCCGCGCGAACTGGGAGGTAACGCAAGCCGCGCGTCCAGGGCAACTCCCTTCCCCCGTGCCCGAATCCACGTGCGGGTTGAACCGCCAAATACGCTGCCCGTGGCCCGCGGCTTCCGACCGGGCCATCACTTCCAGCGATGGCCCGCATCAGATTTATCAACTCACGCCCAAGGCAGGCTGCTGATACTCTCGGCACAGCCCCCGCAGCTTCGGACTGCCACCTCCACTGAATGCTTCCTCACGCCCATGAAAGCCCACACGCCGCTTCTCACCACCCTCGCCGCTGTCACTACCATCACCCTCAGTGCTTGCACCACCGCGCCGGTCCTTCGTCCACCCCCGGCCAAGCTTCGCGACAGTCTCGGCGGGATCGCAGTCGTCGCGCTCACCAATTCGTCGCGAATCCGGTATCAAGTCCCCGACAGCAAGGCCGACATCGCCGCGGAAAACCAATCGTTCGAGCTGGTCACCCCGAGAATGATCGTCGGAAACGTCCGTGGCCTGGGTGGCGGCCCGGAAGCCGCGATTGTCGGTGCGGTGGCGTTCACCACGCCGTTGCTCGTGATGGGCGGAGCCCCGCTAGCCCAGGAAATCCGCCGCGCCTACGGCCTCGTCGTCGCTGATTCCGCCGCGGCCGTCGCCACCGCGCGGACGATGATGGACACCGCCATCGCTCCCGTGCGTTTCGAACAGCTGCTCCGCGAGCGACTCATCTCCGAGCTGAAACAAAAATCGCCAGCCACGACCCTCGCCGCCTCGCCGCGCGACGCCGAAACGCTCCTCGAACTCATGGTTTACGAACCCAACGTCTCCGGCCGCGAAGGCATCAATCCCGGTCTCCGCCTCAGCCTCGGCCTCCGCGTGCGGCTCGTCGATGCGCGCAAAGGCCAGGAGCTCTACTACGACTACCTCGATTACCGCGGCGCCAAGCACACGCTGGTAAAGTGGGCCGCGGACGACGCCCGCGAGTTTCACGACGAAATTGCTCGCTGCCTCGCGCGCCTCACTGGCGAAATTGTCGCGCAGCTTTTCTCCCGCCCGTCCGACGAAATCGTCGGCCGCACCACCCTCGCAGCCCTTGGCCTTGAGCGCCGCCCTCCCGCCCCCGGTTCCCTCGGCTGGTCGGTTGCCCTCTCCACCCGCACACTCGCCCGCAATTGAATGCTGAGTCCATGAGCTCCGCCAGGTCTCGCTTGCTCGCGTTCCTGTGCTTCGCGCTCACGAGCGCACTGCTCCGACACTTCCGTCCAGTTTCACACTGAATCCGTTTCCCCGATGAAATCACTCGCCTGCCTCGCCCTATTGGCCGCCACCGCCCTGCTGTCCGGTTGCGTCACCCGCGGCTACAAGCTCGCCGACAAATCCGTCCCTCCCGCCGTGCCGCTAAATCTCACCAACGCCCCGCCAGCGTCGGTCAGCGCGGGGCCGCAATCCGAGACCGCCGCCGAATCCCTTGCCGCACCCGCATCCGCCGCGTCGGCGACACCCGCCGTCACCCTCAGCACGGTCATCGTTTACCACGGCCCCGGCTCGTGGAAACGCGAGGCGTATTGGGACGAATACGTGGTCTCGATTCGCAATCCCGCCGCGGTGCCGCTCGTCGTCACGGCCGCACGTTTGCACGACGGAAAAAACGAACCGCTGCCGCCCGGCGACCATCCGTGGAAACTCGAAAAGCTCAGCAAGACTTGGTGGGAGAGCAACGCGCTCCGCCAAACGGGCACGTATTTTGCGCTCGGTGTCGGCACCGCGGCCGGCTTCGGCGCGGCGTGGGCTGCGGCTTGGGGCACGATGTGGGGCGGCACGGTGAGTGGCGGCGTCGCCACCGCCGGCGCAGTCGGCACGGCCGCCTTTGTCGCCCTGCCGGTCCTGGCGGGCGGCACATTCTATATGAACGTCCGCCGCAAGCACCAAGTCGAAGCCGAGTTCACCCGCCGCCGACTCGTGCTGCCGCTCCGTCTCGTGCCCGGCCAAACCGTGCAAGGCAGTCTCTTCTTTCGCGTCACTCCGAGTCCGCAACGCCTCGTGTTCAGCTCCCACGCCGACGACACGCCACCGCGCGACACCACCATCGAACTCCTTTCGCTCGCCGGCCTCCACCTCAAGGCCCCCGCACCGGTCGCACCAGCCACCGCGGCCGTCTCGCCGGGAAAGCCCGCGCCACGATGAAGGGAGTCGCGCGCCTTGCGGTGGCGCGGGATCGGCTCACCTTCGCTTCACCCCCGAGCGCCATGAACCCCGTTTTGCCTCGCCGATCGTTTATTCGCAGCGCCGCCACCGCGGGCGCGCTGGCCGGCCTCGGCGACCTCGGGTTTCTGGGCGGGCTACCGTCCATCTCCGCCGCCGAGGCGAAGCCCGATCCGCGCGCCGTGCAGTTCACGCCGGAGATCGAGCCGCTCGTGCGCCTGTTGGAGGACACGCCGCGCGCACGCCTGCTCGAGGAAGTGGGCGCCCGGATCAAGCGCGGCACGACGTATCGCGAGGTGCTCGCCGCGCTGCTGCTCGCCGGCGTGCGCAACATCCAGCCGCGCCCGGTGGGTTTCAAATTCCACGCCGTCCTCGTCGTCAACTCCGCGCACCTTGCGAGTCAGAACTCCCCCGCAGCTGACCGCTGGCTGCCGATTTTCTGGGCGCTCGATCAATTCAAGAACTCGCAGGCGCGCGACGTGCGCGAGGGCGACTGGACGCTCGCCGCCGTCGATGAGGCCGCCCTGCCCGCGCCGGAGCGCGCCGGCGCCGCGTTCACCGCTGCGATGGACCGGTGGGACCCGGCCGCTACCGACACCGCGACGGCCGCCTTGGTGCGCACCGCGCCGCCCGCCGAGATTTTCGATCTGCTTTGTCGCTACGGCGCCCGCGATTACCGCGATCTCGGGCACAAGGCCATCTACGTGGCGAACAGCTGGCGCACGTTGCAGACCATCGGCTGGCAGCACGCCGAGCCCGTGCTGCGTTCGCTCGCCTACGCGATGCTCGACCATGAGGGCGGTAACCCGGCCGAGCGCGACGCCGAGGCTGATCGCCCGGCCCGCCGGCATCGCGAGCTGCTCGTGAAAATTCCGGCCGGCTGGCAAGACGGCAACGCGGACGCCCGGGCCAACGCCGACGCGACAACGGTCATGCTGCGCACGCTCCGCGAGGGCTCGTGGGAAAACGCGGGCGATGCCGTCATCGCGCTGCTCAACCGCGGCGTCGCCCCGGCGTCGCTCTGGGACGCGATTTTTTCCGGCGCAGGCGAATTGCTTATGCGCAAACCCGGCATCGCCACGCTGCATGCCGTGACGGCGACCAACGCGCTGCACTATGCATTCCAGCACGCCACTCGCGACGAGACGCGCCGCCTGCTGCTCCTGCAAGGCGCGGCGTTCATCCCTCTCTTTCGCGCCACGGCCGGCGTGAATCCACGGCAGGGCGTCGCCATCGACGAGTTCGAGGCGGTCGCGCCTGCCGCAACGGGCGCCGACGCCGTCGCGGAAATTTTCGCCGACGTAAGCCGCGACAAACTGCTCGCCGCACGGAAGACCCTGGGCTGGCTCGCCGGCACGGCTGGGGCGCAACCCTTCATCGCCGCCGCCCAGCGGATGATCTACCTGAAGGGCACGGATTCGCACGACTACAAGTTCAGTTCGGCGGCGATCGAGGACTACCGCCATCTCTCCCCCCGCGTGCGCGACCGCTTCCTCGCGGCGAGCGTCTTCTGGCTCAAAGGCTCCGGCGCGGCCGACAACGCGCTCGTCGCGCGCTCGCGAGCCGCGCTCTGAGCGGGGGCTCAGCGCACCCACGCGGGAATCACGCCCGGTTCGATGCCAAAGACCCAGCGGCCGATCAGCATCACGAGCCCCACGATGAGCGGCACTAACATCACGTTGAGCCACATGCCGGCGCGCGCCATCTGCGGCAGGGTGATGCGCCCGCTGCCAAACACGATGGCGTTGGGCGGCGTGCCGACCGGCAGCATGTAAGAACAGTTCGCCGCGAGCGCGGTGGGGACGAGGAAGAGCAGCGGGTTCTCCCCCAAGCTCACGGCGAGCGCGGCCACGATCGGCAGGAAGGTCGCAGCCGTGGCCGTGTTGCTCGTCAGCTCCGTGAGCATCAAAATCCCGAAACAGATGACGCCCACGAGCGCGATCGTCGGAATCCCGTCGAGCCCCGAGCAGAGCGAGCCGAGGTAGCGCGAGAGGCCGTGCTTCTCGATGCTGCCCGCGAGGCTGAGACCGCCGCCGAAGAGCAGGAGCACTTCCCAAGGCAGGCCCTTGGTCGCCTCCCAATTCATCACAAACTCGCCCCGTCGCAGGTTGATCGGGATCAGAAACAGCAGGAGCCCGCCCATGATCGCGATCGTGGTGTCGCTGAGCATGGGCAAGGCCCGCGCGAGCAGCGGCTGAAACACCCAGCCGAGCGCCGTGAGCACAAACACCACCAGCACCGCGATCTCGCCGCGCGACCACGCACCGAGCCGCCCGCGTTCGCCCGCGATGAGCGCGGCCATCCCGGGAATTTCGCCGTGGTCGAGCCGGAAGCTGACCCGGGTGAGCACGAGATACACGACCGGCAGCGTGATCAGCATCACGGGCACGCCCAGCAGCATCCACTGGCCGAAGCCGATGTTGAACCCATAGACCTTGCTCACGTAGGCCGCGAGCAGGGCGTTGGGCGGCGTGCCGATGAGCGTCGCCATTCCGCCTGTCGTCGCGCCATACGCGACCGACAGCAGCAACGCCGTGGAAAAGTTCTTCTGGCCCGGCGTTCCCCGGCTCTCCGCCGGCATCAGCTGCACAATCGACAGGGCGATCGGCAGCATCATGAGCGCCGTCGCGGTATTGCTGACCCACATGCTTACGGCCGCCGAAGCGAGGAGGAAGCCGGCGACGAGCCGCGACGGCCGCGTGCCCATCGCCCCGATCAGATTGATCGCCACACGCCGGTGCAGGCCCCAGCGCTGCATCGCGAGCGCGATCAGAAAGCCGCCGAGAAAAAGGTAGATGATGGGATTAGCAAACGGCGCCGCCGTCTCGCGGATATCCCCCAGCCCCAGCACTGGGAAAAGCGCCAGTGGCAGCAGGGCCGTCACCGGAATCGGCACCGTTTCGCAGATCCAAAAAGTCGCCATGAGCAGGGCGGCGCCGGCCGTGAGCCAGCCCTCGGGACTGAGGCCGGCCGGCGGCGGCAGCAACAGAGTCAGCAGCAATCCGCCCGGCCCCACCATCAAACCGACCAATTGGCGCAGACTGTAGCGCTGGCCGGCATCGTTTGCGGACGCGCTCGCGGTATCAGGGGGCAGGTCGGACATGGGGCGGGCGGAGCCAAGCCCCTGCACATCCCCACGCCAAGCCGCATTTCTATTTGGCCCGGCGCGGCTAAGGCCGATTCTTAGCATGCGGACCGCCTCGACGCCGGCCTGCATCGCCATTGCCATCCGCCCCACCCTTCCCTTGCCTCGTTCACACCCCGCAATCCCCTGAAACCGACCGCTCGGTCCGGCGTCTTCACCACCGAACTTACCCCGTGTCGCCCAACCCATAGCCGCTTTTCCAATCCCATGTCCTCGCACCACGATCTCCTCGGCCACGATCACCACCACTGCACGGGCGTCTCGACCAACTTGGAGGATTATTTCCTCACCCGCCGCCAGCTCCTGAGCCGCATGGGCATGGGCCTCGGTGCCCTCTCACTTTCCAGCCTGCTCGACCCCAGCGATCTCGTGGCTGCTCCGGCCTCGAAAGCCGTGCCCACCGGACCGCTCTCGCCGCGGCCGTCGCACTTCCCCGGCAAGGCCAAGGCCGTGATCCATATTTTTGCCCAAGGCGCCCCGTCGCACATCGACACGTGGGACCCCAAGCCCGGCCTCGTCCGCATGAATGGCAAGAGCATCCCCGGCGGCGAACTCGCTCTCGGATCGCCGTTCAAGTTTTCCCAGTATGGCCAGAGCGGACTCGAGGTCAGCGAAGTCTTCGCCAAGACCGCCGCGCACGCCGATGATCTCTCGGTCATCCGCTCGATGTGGACCGACATCCCCGCGCACGAAGTCGCCACGGTGTTCATGAACACCGGCTCACTCCGCATCGCCAAGCCCAGCATGGGCTCCTGGCTCGTCTATGGCCTCGGCACGGAGAACCAGAATCTCCCCGGCTTCATCGCGCTCCGCGGCGGCGGCCTCCCGCCCGGCGGCGCGGCCAACTACGCCTCCGCCTTTCTCCCCGGCGTCTTTCAAGGCACAAGCATCAACACGCAGGCTCCCTCCGTGCCGCAGATGATCCAAAACATCCGCAACACCTACGTGAACGCCAAGGAGCAGCGCCGGCAGATGGACTTTGTCCACCAGCTCAACGCGCTCCACGCGCAGAATCTCCAGAAAGACGCCGCGCTCGAGACCCGCTTGGAGAGCTTCGAGATCGCCTTCCGCATGCAAGCCGAGTCCCTCGATGCCTTCGACATCATGAAGGAGCCCGAGTCCGTGCGCGCCGCCTACGGCGTCACCGCCGGCGGTCGCAACGAGCAGGGCAAGCAGCTCCTCATCGCCCGCCGTCTCATCGAACGCGGCGTGCGCTGCGTGCAGGTCTGGCACACCGGCTGGGACCACCACCAGGATCTCGAAAGCCGCATGCGCGCCAAGGCCGGCGAAATCGACGGTCCGCTTGCCGCCCTCCTCGCCGATCTCAAGCAGCGCGGCCTCCTCGATTCCACCTTGGTCATCTGGGGCGGTGAATTCGGCCGCAAGCCCACCCGCGATCGCAACAGCAGCGACAGTGAAAAGGCGGGCCGCGACCACAACGCCCGCGCTTTCTCCGTCGTCATGGCCGGCGGCGGCGTGAAAGGCGGCACCACCTACGGCTCGACCGACGAGTTCGGCGGCGCAGCCGTCAAGGACAAGGTCCACCCCCACGATCTCCACGCCACCATCCTCCAATGCATGGGTCTCGACCACACGAAGCTCACGTATCGCTTCAACGGCCGCGACTTCCGCCTCACCGACGTCGCCGGCAACGTCATCAAACCGATCCTGACCTGAGCCCACGCGCCCCATGAAGCTCGCCCTGCCCCATTCCGCGCTGCGCCTCAGCCTCCTCGCCGCGTGCGTGCTGCCTGCCCTGCTGCGCGCCGCCGATATGCCGGGAGACCATCCGGTGGTCCCGAAGATCTCGGCCACCGATCTCCAGTTCTTCGAAAACAAGATCCGCCCGATTCTCGCGAACCATTGCTACAACTGCCATAGCAAGGCTGGCGACAAGGTCCGCGGCGGCCTCCTCCTCGATTCGCGCGAAGCCCTGCTCCAGGGCGGCAACACCGGCGTCGCGATCGTGCCCGGCAAGCCCGACCAGTCCCTCCTCATCCAGGCCGTCCGCTACAAGGACGAGGATCTGCAGATGCCCCCCAAGGGCGAGAAGCTCTCCGACGAACAAATCGCCGACCTCACCGAGTGGGTCCGCCGCGGCGCGCCCGATCCCCGCAGCCTCGCCGCCAAGGGCGTCTATGCTGGCGTCGGCAAAAACCACTGGGCCTTCCAGCCGGTGAAAAAACCCGCCGTCCCCGAGGTGCAGAACAAGGCCTGGGTCCAAAACCCCGTTGATAATTTCGTCCTCGCGAAGCTCGAAGCCAACGGCATGACGCCCAACGCTCCCGCCGAAAAAGCCACGCTCATCCGCCGGCTCTATTTCGATCTCGTGGGTCTGCCCCCGCATCCTTCCGAGGTGATCGCGTTTGCCAAGGACACCTCGCCCGATGCCTACGCCAAGGTCGTCGATAAGCTCCTCGCCCGGCCGCAATACGGCGAACACTGGGCCCGCTACTGGCTCGATGTCGCCCGCTACTCCGACACCAAGGGCGACGCTCCGCGCCAAGAAGACAACCGCTTCCCCCACGCCTGGACTTACCGCGATTTCGTCATCGACGCCCTCAACGCCGACCTGCCCTACGACAAATTCATCCTCGCCCAACTCGCCGGCGACTACCTCGCCTCGCACCTCGAAAAACAGTCCAAGCTCAAGCCCTCCCCGTCCGCCGCCCGCTCGGCTGTGATCCCCAACGTCGCCGGCAAACCTTCCTCCTCCGATCCCATCGTCGAACTCCCCAAAATGGAGGTCACCGCCAGCCGCCCCGACACCCGCTGGCCGCTCGCGGCCCTCGGCTTCCTCTCGCTCGGCAATCAGTTCAATGGCCGCAAGGAAGACGTCATCGGCGATCAAATCGACGTCACCACCAAAGCCTTCCTCGGTCTCACGGTCACCTGCGCCCGCTGTCACGA
Organism: Opitutaceae bacterium; assembly: GCA_030693515.1. Lineage (GTDB taxonomy): Bacteria > Verrucomicrobiota > Verrucomicrobiia > Opitutales > Opitutaceae > ER46. Next base: position 790 of record JAUYAK010000071.1, on the reverse strand, counting down.
TCACAAATTCGATCCGATCCCCACCAAGGACTACTACTCTCTCTACGGCGTTTTCGCGAACACGATGACGCCCACCGAACTCCCGATCCTCTCCCCGCAAGCCACCCAGACCGCCGACTATCTCGCCTACCTCGAAAAATCCAAGGCCCTCGATCAACGCGAGGTGGACCTCAAAGCCGAACAGGCCGAGGTTCGCCGCGCCACCATCGCCAAAGCCAAGGGTAAAGAATCCGGCCCGCGGATCGACCCCATGAAGCGCCAGCAGCTTCAGCGCGCCGAACGCGAGCTCTACCGCGACAAGACCGACCTCGAGCTGAATCATCCCGGCGCCCCCATCCGGGCCAACGCCGTCACGGACGTTCCCCGTTCGCGCGACTATCCCGTTCTCCTCCGCGGCGAAAACGCCAACAAAGGTGACATCGTCCCGCGCCGTTTCCTCGAAATCCTCTCGCCCGATCCGAAGAAGCGCCCGGCCTGGAACCAGGGCTCCGGCCGCCTCCAACTCGCCCAGGCCATCATCGACCCGAAAAACCCCCTCACCGCCCGCGTCATGATGAACCGCCTCTGGCAACAGCACTGGGGCACCGGCTTCGTGGATACGCCCGACGACCTCGGCAACATGTCCTCCGTGCCGACCCACCCCGAACTCCTCGACTGGCTCTCCGCCACCTTCGTCGAAAACCAGTGGTCCATCAAATCGATGCACCGGCTCATCGTCCTCAGCGCCGCCTACCAGCAGAGCAGCGCGCCCAACCCGAGCTACGTCGAACTCGATCCCAACAACAAGTTC
>JAUYAK010000069.1 GCA_030693515.1 Opitutaceae bacterium | reverse complement strand
CCGGCTGCGGCTCGGCCCACGCCGTCTCGATCTGCTTCACCACCTCTTCTCCCAACGGCGGAAATTTACGGGCCATCACCCACTTCATCGGTTTGCGCCTGCCTAATAAAGTCTAAAAGCTAGAGGGCGTTGGTATAAGGCGTGCGAATGCGGGCGCCGGGACGCGCCCGCCCACCCATCGCTTGGCCAGACCCCACGCTTCATGGCCGCCCGCGCCGCGGCCCGAAAAATTTCTTCCCCGGTTTCGGCGCACACTGCCCTCCACCACCGCCCTGCGGCCGCTGTTGCCCCATCGCGCCGCGCGGCACCTTCATCCCGCACGGCGTGATGTGCGGCGGCGGCGTCACGTCCTTGGTCGCCTTCTTTTCGTCGAGCAGACGCTTCGCGATCGCGCCCAGTCCGAGGCGCTGCATGGAGCGGCGAATCGTGTCGCGCATCTCGGGTTTATACCAAAAGAAAAAGCTCCGCTGCTCCTGCTTCTCCTCGGGTGTGCGCGCGACCTCGACCGGCTTCATGTCGTAGGGATGAACGCCGGTCGCGTAGATTTCCGTCGCGACCGTCATCGGCGTGGGTGTGAAGTCTTGCACCTGCTCGAGGCGGAAGCCGAGGTCCTTGGTCTTGAGCGCCAGCTCCGCCATGTCCTCGGGCCGGGAGCCGGGATGCGAGCTGATGAAATACGGCACGACCGGCGTGTCGGGCTTGCCCGCCTTCTTCGTCGCGCGGTCAAACTTCTCCTTGAACTTGTAGAAGAGATCGAAGGTCGGCTTGCGCATGATGCGCAGCACGTGGTCGCTCGTGTGCTCGGGCGCGACCTTGAGGCGGCCGGGCACGTGGTGCGCGGCGAGTTCCTCGACGTAGCGGTCGTGGCTCGCTTTCACCTGCGCGCGGTCGTCCTTGTCGTGCAGGAAAAGATCGTAGCGGATGCCGCTCGCCACGTAGGCGTGCTTCACGCCCTCGGTCTCGCGGACGGATTTGTAGATGTCGAGGAGCGCCGTGTGGTCGGTGTCGAGGTTGCGGCACACGTCGGGCCAGATGCAGCTCGGGCGGATGCACTCGTCGCAGATCCACTGCTCCTTGCCCTTCATCTTATACATGTTGCCCGAGGGCCCGCCGAGATCGCTGATGGTGCCGCGGAAGTCCGGCATCTGCTTGATCTCCTCCACCTCGCGCAGAATCGAGGCCTTGCTGCGGCTCGCGACAAACTTCCCCTGGTGCGCCGAGATCGTGCAGAAACTGCACCCGCCAAAGCACCCGCGGTGCATGTTGATCGAGTGCTTGATCATCTCGTAGGCGGGAATCGGGCCGCGCTTGCGATACTTCGGATGCGGCAGACGCGTGTAGGGCAGGTCCCAGCTCCGGTCGATCTGCTGCTCCGTCATCGTCGGGAACGGCGGGTTGACGATCATCAGGCGGTCACCCGTCGGCTGGAAAAGCCGCCGCGCCTTCACGCGGTTGGACTCGGTCTCGATGTTCTTGAAGTTCGCCGCGTAGAGCGCGCGGTCGGTCAGGCACTGCTCGTGCGTGTGGAGCGAAAAATCCTCCCAGTTCTGGTTCTTCGGTGCGGTCGCGCCCGGCTCCATCCACACCGCGGTCTGCGCGATGGTGGTGAGCGAGGAAAACGGCACGCCTTGTTTCAGCAGGCGGATAAGCTCAAGCAGCGGCAGCTCGCCCATGCCATACACGAGCATGTCGGCGCCACTCTCCGCGAGGATGCCGGGCTTCAGCGTGTCGGACCAATAGTCGTAGTGCGTCACGCGGCGCAGGCTCGCCTCGATGCCACCGAGCAGCACGGGCGTCTCGGGGAAAAGTTTTTTCAGAATCTGCGAGTAAACCGTCGATGCATAATCAGGCCGGAAGCCCTGCTCGCCGCCGGGTGTGTAGGCGTCCTCGCTGCGGAGCTTCTTCGCCGCCGTGTAGCGGTTGATCATCGAGTCCATGCAGCCCGACGTGACCCCGAAGAACAGCCGCGGCGCGCCGAGTTTCTTGAAGTCGCGCAGATCGTCGCGCCAGTTGGGCTGCGGCAAGATCGCCACGCGCAACCCCTCGCGCTCGATGATACGCCCGATGACCGCCGTGCCGAATGCCGGATGATCCACGTAGGCATCGCCCGACACGATGATGACATCGACGTAGTCCCACCCGCGCGCCTTCACCTCGTCCGCCGTCGTCGGGAGCCAGCGCTTCGCGTCCCACAGGGGCTCGTGGGAGTAAACCTTCGCCGGGGCGCCGGCGGCAGGTTGGGTGGCAAGGTTGGTCGGGATTGTTGGCACGGGAACGTGCGAAGGTCAGCGCGGAGTGCGGCGGGTGCAAGCAGGGGTTGTGAGGATGCGGCAGGTAGAATCGCCGGTTGAGTCGAAACGGCAAATCCATCGACAGAACCGAACCGACATGCAACTTACCCGCCATGCCCCTCCAATCCGCTGCCGATGTTATGCGACCCAACCCGCAGGATCGCGTGCAGTTTAATGTATGTTAGCCGTCTATGGACGCGCTCAAATCCGTCTGGGCTTTTCTCTCGGTGTTCGTAATCGCGTGGATTACGCAACGCATCATCTTGTTTTGGGAGAAGCGCAAGAAGGTGGAGGAGACGAAACTGGCACTTTACATGTCTTGGATGCCCTTCTTTGCCGAATGTTATGCTCGCGCGTTAGAGCCAAGTAACAAGTCGTTCGACAGGCATGAGTTTGTTAGAAAGAAAATGGAGATTCTCGGGATGTTACAGATTATGGGACCAGGCGAGGCGATGGATGCGTTCTGTAATTTTTGCGACCTCGCAGAGAAGGGCATTCGTAAAGAGCCGGCATTCGATGCGCGGAAATTTCACGAGTCATTCGGCACACTCAATTGCTGCTTATGCTGCGAAATTCATGGCGAGAAACAACAGCCAGCAATCTAACCAGCGCGCTGCTTGAGCCGCCGACCCGCGGGACAATTGGACGACAGATTGGGTTCGCTGAGCTTGATCGTTAGCAACGGAAAGAGATTCACTCCCGGCTTTTCCGCGCGACTTCCTCCACCGCACGCAGGACACGCAGCGTGTTGCCACCCCAGATTTTTTCGATGTCGGCCTCGGAGTGACCGCGTTTGAGGAGCGCGAGCGTGATTTTCGGTTAGTGGCTCACGTCCTCGAGGTCCGTCGCGCAGCCGCCGCATTCGAGAAAGGCGCCGGGCCGGCCGTTGACAAGCCGACCAGATGCAGGCCAACTTGATGGCATGAAGACGCTCACGGTCGGAACCTACGAGGCCAAGACCAACCTCACCACCCTGCTGGGCCGCGTAGCCAAGGGCGCGGAGGTCATCATCACCCGGCATGAAAGGCCCATCGCGCGGCTTTCCGCCATGAAGCCGGTCGCCGGCGCGAACCGTGCCGCGGCGCTGCGCCGCATCGACGTCATCGCCGCCCAAACCCGGCCCGGATCCGACTCGGCGAAGGACCTGATTGTCGCGGGCCGCCGGCGATGAAACCGCTCGTCTTGGACGGCTCCGCTGCCCTCGGACTGCTGCTGCCGGATGAATCGCATGCGCCCGGCGCCCGCAAGCTGCGCGCCGCGCTCGATTCCGCGACCCACCTCCATGTGCCCGCCCACTGGTGGGTCGAGATGACAAACGGCATTTTGATGGCCGAGCGACGCAAGCGTCTGACGCAGGCCCTCGGCATGGAAGTGCTGGCGTTGCTGTCGGCCTTGAATGTCACTACCGACGACGGGCCCGCGGAGCGCAGCCTGCCGGCGACCGCCGCGCTCGCTCGGCAACACGGACTTACCGCCTATGATGCCAGCTATCTGGAACTGGCCATCCGGCGAGGGGCGATCCTCGCGTCGCAGGACGGCGATCTGCTCAAGGCCGCGCAGGCGTGCGGCGTCGAAGTGCTGCGTTAGGCTGGGCTCCTGCGTGCGGCGCAGCCCCCCATCTCCGCAGTTGCGCTCCGGCGTGGCGTGAATTCATCTCGCCGCCCACGCCACCATGTCCACCCCCTCCGTCGAAAACGTCGTCATCATCGGCACCGGCTGCGCCGGGCTCACGGCCGCGATCTACTCCGCGCGCGCGAGCTTGAATCCCCTCGTCCTGGAGGGACCGCTGCCCGGCGGGCAGCTCACGACGACCAGCGAGGTCGAGAATTTCCCCGGCTTCGCCCACGGCGTGGACGGGTTTCAGCTCACGCAGAACATGCGCGAGCAGGCGACGCGCTTCGGCACGCGCTTTGAGCAGACGCTCGTGCAGTCCGTCGATTTTTCCACGATGCCGCGCAAGCTCGTCACGGCCGAGCGCACCCTCTTCGCGAAAACGGTCATCATCGCGACCGGCGCCTCGCCGCGCCTCACCGGCATCCCCGGCGAAAAGGAACTCTATGGCGGCAAGGGCGTGACCACCTGCGCGACCTGCGACGGTGCGTTCTACCGCAAGATGGATGTCGTGGTGATCGGCGGCGGCGACAGCGCCGCGGAGGAGGCGCTGTTTCTCACGCGCTTCGCGAGCAAGGTCTATCTCGTCCACCGCCGTGACACCCTCCGCGCCTCGAAAATCATGGCCGACCGCGCCACCTCGCACGAAAAAATCCAGTGCGTGTGGGACAGCGTGCCCGTGGCGGTCGAGGGCGTGGCCGAGGGTGCCGTCAGCGGCCTCAAAATCAAAAACGTGAAGACCGGCGTCGAGAGCGTCCTCCCGGTGAAGGGCGTTTTCGTCGCGATCGGCCACATCCCGAACACGGGGCCGTTTGCTCCGCCGCTCGCGGTGGACGAAGGCGGCTACTTTCTCCCCGAGGCCGGCTCACAGGTGCGCACCAATATCCCCGGCATCTACGTCGCCGGCGATTGCTCGGACCACGTCTATCGGCAGGCCATCACCGCCGCCGGCATGGGCTGCCAGGCCGCGATCGAGGCCGAGCGTTGGTTGGCCGAGCATAACGGTTGAAAACGCCGCTGGGCAAAATTCACGCGGCGCTCGGCATCCCCGCCGACTACGCGCGCACGCGCGGCCTGCCGCCGCACCGCGAGGCGCGGCGGCTCGTCTCGGTCGGTCGCGCGCCCGACGACGACAAACCCGTCCGCCTCACCCCACGCGCCGCCGCCGCGTGGCGGCGGATGCACGCGGCGGCGACGCGCGATGGCGTCACGCTGCTGCCGCTCTCCGGCTTCCGCAGCATCGCGCGGCAGACCCGCCTCATCCGCCAGAAACTCTCCACCGGGCGCTCGCTGGCCTCGGTCCTCCGCTTCGTCGCGGCTCCCGGCTTCAGCGAACATCACTCGGGCCGCGCCATCGACATCGGCGATCCGGCGGACACGAGCGTCGAGGCCTCGTTTGCGCGCACGCCGGCCTACCGGTGGCTGCGCCGCCACGCCGGGAGGTTCGGTTTCACGCTGACCTACCCGCGCGGCAATCGCTGCGGCATCGGTTACGAGCCGTGGCATTGGTGCTGGTCGCGCCGCTGACCGAGCGTTGCCCCAGCGCCGGGCTCCGCGATAATGGCCAGGTGCAGGCCGGCTGCTTTAGCTTAGAATAGTTCTAATTATCGCTTGCACCTTGGAATCATTCCAATTGTTTGCCCCTCCGACAAAAACCATGCGTGCCACCGAAACCAACGACACACTGACCCAACGCCTCGCCGACAGCGGCCTGCGCGCGACCCCGCAGCGTGAAGTCGTCTATGATGTGCTGCTCAAAAAGCGCGATCATCCCACGGCCGACGAGGTTTTTGCCCGGGTAAAATCCGAGCTCCCCACCATCTCGCTCGCGACCGTTTACAACTGCCTCGAAACCCTCGTGCAGTGCGACCTCGTGCGCGCGGTCAATTTTGAGCGCGGCCCCACGCGCTACTGCCCCAATCTCCGCCCGCACGCCCATTTTCACGACGAAAAGACCGGCCGCACCCACGACATCGATCTGCCGCCTGCACTCATCGAAAAAGTAAAGTCGGTCCTCCCCGCCGGCTACGATCCGACCTCCGTCGAGATTATCTTCCGCGGCAAGGCCACCAAGTCCTGATCTGTTTCCCACTTTCAGCTTTCCTACGTTTCATTTTTTCCCGCGCATGTCCTCCCTCGTCATCCAAGACCTCCACGTCGCCATCGGCGAAAAAAAGATCGTCAAGGGCTTCTCGCTCACGATCAACAGCGGCGAAGTCCACGCCATCATGGGGCCCAACGGCACCGGCAAGTCCACGCTCGCGAAGGCGATCGCCGGGCACCCCGACTACACCATCACCGGCGGCGACGTGCTGCTCGATGGCCAGTCGATCCTCGCACAGGAGGCCGATGAGCGCGCGCGCGCGGGACTTTTCCTCGCCTTTCAATACCCGAGCGAGATCCCCGGTGTGAGCATCGCCAATTTCCTCCGCGCCGCCGTGCAGGCCCGCATGGCCGAGGGCGAGGAGATCGACGCCAGCGGCTACTACAAGCGGCTCTACTCCAAGATGGACCTTCTGAAGATCGACCGGAAGTTCACCTCGCGCTCGGTCAACGACGGCTTCTCCGGCGGCGAAAAGAAGCGCTGCGAGATTCTCCAGATGGCGATGCTCGAGCCCAAGTTCGCCCTCATGGACGAAACCGACTCCGGTCTCGACATCGACGCCCTCCGCATTGTTGCCGATGGTGTCAACGTCATGCGCGGTCCGAATCTCGGTGTCCTCATGATCACACACTACCAGCGCCTGCTCGACCACATCGTGCCGGATCACGTCCACGTCATGTGGGACGGCCGCATCGTGAAGAGCGGCGACAAATCCCTCGCCCTCGAACTCGAGGCCAAGGGCTACGACTGGGTGAAGCAGGAACTCGCCGCCGCCACCGCCTGAACGCACCCACCGCCATGAGCCAATCCGCCGCCACCCTCTCTTCCGCGCCTCCTTTTGAGGAGACCGCCAACCCCGTCGCCGGCATCGACCAGACCAAGGGCGATTTCCAATACGACGTCGCCTACGAATTCGACGCCGGCACGGGCCTCAGCGAAAACACCGTCCGCTACATCAGCTCGGTGAAGAAGGAGGCCCCGTGGATTCTCGAATTCCGCCTCAAGGCCCTGCAGAAATTCCTCTCCATGCCCATGCCCACGCACTGGGCGACGAAGGATCTCGAGAACATCAATTTCGACAAAATCCGCTACTATCTCTCGCAGGGCCAGAAACCCAAGCGCACGTGGGACGAGGTGCCGGACGACATCAAGCGGACCTTCGAGCGCCTCGGCATTCCGGAGCAGGAGCGCAAGTTCCTCGCCGGCGTCGAGGCCCAGTTCGACTCCGAGGCCGCCTACTCGAACATCAAGGAAATCGTCGCCAAACAGGGCGTCATCTTTGCCAACTCCACCGAGGCCCTCCGCGAGCACCCGGAGATTTTCCGCAAGTTCTTCGGCAAGGTCATCCCGACCGGCGACAACAAGTTTTCCGCGCTCAACAGCGCCGTGTTTTCCGGCGGCTCGTTCATCTACGTGCCTCCGGGCGTGAAAGTCGCGCAGCCGCTGCAAGCCTACTTCCGCATCAACGCGGAAAACTTCGGCCAGTTCGAGCGCACGCTCATCATCGCCGACGAGGGCGCCGAGCTCACCTACATGGAAGGCTGCACCGCGCCGAAGTTCTCCACGAGCACGCTGCACAGCGCCGTCGTCGAACTCGTCGCGCTCAAGGGCGCCAAGATCCAATACATCACCGTCCAGAACTGGGCCAACAACGTCTTCAACCTCGTCACCAAGCGCGGCGTCGCGCACGAGGAAGCCCACATCAAGTGGATCGACTGCAACATCGGCTCGCGCCTCACGATGAAGTATCCCGGCGTCGTCCTCAAGGGCCGCAAGGCCCGCGGCGAGGTCATCTCCATCGCCCTCGCCAACGACGGCCAGCACCAGGACACCGGCGCGAAGATGGTCCACGCCGCCGACGAGACGACCTCCAACATCGTCGCCAAATCGATCTCGGTCGGCCAGGGCCGCAGCACCTACCGCGGCATCGTCCACATCCCGAAGCACCTCAAGGGTTGCAAAAACAACACCGAGTGCGACGCGCTCCTCATCAACACCAACAGCCGCACCGACACCTATCCGGCCATCACTGTCCGCGGTGATCGCAACTACGTGCAGCACGAGGCGAGCGTCTCCAAGGTGAACGAGGAAATGATTTTCTACATGCAGCAGCGCGGCCTCACCGAGGGCCAGGCCATGAGCCTCGCCGTCAACGGATTCATCAACGACCTCGCCCGCGAGTTCCCGATGGAATACTCCGTCGAGCTCAAGCGCCTCATCGATCTTGAGATGGAAGGCAGCGTCGGCTGATCAAGCCGTGAAGCGCAAAGGCGCGAAGGCGCAAAGTTCGATCCAAAGTCCGGTCCTTCTTTTCTCCGTCCTTAGCGGCTTCGCGCCTTTGCGCTTAATCAAATTTTTCAGATGACCACTCTCACCGAAACGAAATCCCTCGTCGGCGCCTTCACGCCCGAGGCCTTCGCCGCCCACCTCGCCTCGCTCCCTCCACTGCCGCAGTGGTGGCTCGACCGCAAACGCGCCGCTTACGATCGCTTCGCGGCGCTCCCGATGCCTTCGCGCACCGATGAGTCGTGGCGCTTCAGCAACATCGGCGCGCTCACGCTCGAGGGCTTCGCCCTGCCCGCCGCGGTCAAATCCTCGCCGCACACCTCCATCGGCATCAAGAAGGCCGCCAAACTCATCTTCGCCAACGGCCGCCTGCTCTCCCGCGAGCTGCGCACCGCCGACCTCGCGGCCCGCGGCGTGGCGATCGACTCGCTCCAAAGCGCCCTCGTAAATCACGAGGCCCTCGTCCGCGAGCACTTGCTCGCGCAGCCCACCAAGCTCGGCTCCGCCAAGTTCACCGCGCTGCACGAGGCGTTCCTGGACGACGGAGCCTTCGTCCACGTTCCGCGTGGCGTGGAGATTGACGATCCGATCGGCATTTTCTCCTACGCGCTCGGGCCGGATGCGGCAATTTTCCCGCACACGCTCGTGGTCGCCGGCGACAACTCCCGCGCCTGCATCATCGAGTATTTCGGCTCGGGTTCCGACACCGAGGCCCAGCTCGCTGTCGGCGCCAACGATCTCTACGCCGGCCACGGCGCGCAGCTTACCTATATCGGCAAGCAGGATTGGAGTCACCGCGCGCTTTCCTTCCAGTCCAACAGCACCGTCGTCCGCCGCGACGCCCGCGTGCAATCGCTCAACCTCCACCTCGGTGCCCGCCAGGCTCGCCACGAATCGCTCTCGCAGCTCGCTGCGCCCGGCGCGTTCTCGGAGATGCTCGCGCTCACCGTCGCCGAGTCGGGCCAGGAATTTGACCAGCGCACGCTGCAAATCCACCAGGCACCTAACACCAAGTCCGACCTCCTCTACAAGAATGCGCTCCGCGGGGCCTCCAAGACGATCTTCTCCGGCCTCATCGTCGTGGACGCCGATGCGCAGAAGACCGACGCCTACCAGTCCAACCGCAACCTCATGCTCAGTGAGGAGGCCGAGGCCAATTCCCTGCCCGGCCTCGAAATCCAAGCCAACGACGTCCGCTGCACCCACGGCGCGACCTCGTCGCGCATCGATCCCGAGCAGGAGTTCTACCTCCAGTCCCGCGGCATCGCCAAGGAGCAGGCCGACGAACTGCTCACGTTCGGCTTCTTCGAGGAAGTCCTCAGCCGTCTCGCCAGCGACGAACTCCACGACGCCCTGCGCGCGCTGATCCAAACGAAATTCAAGCAATGAAGTGAGACACAGAGGTCACAGAGTTTTCTTCCGCCATCTCTGTGGCCTCTGTGCCTCCTCGGTGCTCTCTGTGACCAAAAGCCGACTCCCATGAATCGAGACAGAACCCTCTCCCGCGAAGTCACCGCCACGCAGATTCCCTCGGGCGACAAGACCACGCTCGCCACCGGCACCACGGTGATGATCCACCAGACGCTCGGCGGCAGCTTCACCGTGCAAACGGACTTCGGCCTTTTCCGCATCGACGGCAAGGACGGCGATGCCCTCGGTGAACAAGTCGCCAGCCAGACCGTGGCCGCCCCGACCCTCGCCGGCGGCGCGCCCGATCCTGAGGCGATTTGGGCGCAGCTCCGGCACGTCTTCGACCCGGAGATTCCCGTCAATATCGTGGACCTCGGACTCGTTTATTCGATGGACGTGGAAAAAATCACCGAGCCCGAGCCCGGCCACCGCGTGAACGTCGCCATGACCCTGACCGCGCCCGGCTGCGGCATGGGCCCGGCGATCGCTGAGGATGCGAAGTCGAAGATTCTCCTCGTCCCCGGCGTCACCGACGCCGATGTGCGCATCACCTGGGAACCAGCCTGGAATCAGGCGATGATCTCCGAAGAGGGAAAAATGAAGCTCGGGCTGATCTGATAACAGCGGCCCTGGAAATTATTACTTCAGGAAGTGGGGCCGCTTCCCCGCAAGCGGCCTGGGTTCCAGCCTGCGAATCGCCCTGCAACCCACGCCGGCTCGGAGAGCCAGCCCCACCTCATGACACGGCAGGCCTTCACCGGCCCATCAGCTCACGCAGCCGCGCGCACATCGCGGGACTGCCGGCGACGTAGACGATTTTGTTCATCCGCAGGTCGAAGGTTCGCAGCGGCAGTTGTTCGCCGTTGAGGAAATACACCTCGCCCCCCGCCGCGCGCACGAGCGGGATCGCGGCGGCGAGATCCCAGATCTTCACGTTGAAATCCACGCAGCCGTCGAGGAGCCCGGCCGCCACATAGGCGAGGTGCAGCGTGGCGCTGCCGAGCGCGCGAACCTTGAAGGCCGAGATCACGCCGGTGGCCGCGGACAGCAGCGCCGGATTGCCCGGACTGTGGAAGCCCACGAGCGTCTCGCGCGTAACCGCGGCGGTGCTCACCCGCACCGCCCGCTCGCCGTCGCGGACGCCGAAGCCCGGCCCACCCTGCAGCAACGTGCGCCGGCTGAGATCGTAAATGACGCCGTAGATCGGTTCACCGTGCTCGCAGAGGGCGAGCGCGATGGCGCAATGCGGCAGGCCGAGGGCAAAATTGTTCGTGCCGTCGATCGGATCGAGCACCCAGGCGAACCGCGCCGTCACGGGAATCACCGCGCCGGTGTCGGCCAGTTCCTCGCTCAGGAACTGGTCGGTGGGAAATTGCGCGGAGAGTTCGCGCACAATGCCCTCGGAGATGGCCAGGTCGATCGCAGTCACACGCGAGCCGTCGCGCTTCCACTGGCTCTCGGCGCGGCCGAATGCGCTGTGCATGAGTTCCGTCTGCGCCAGGACAGCGCGCTCGGCGGCGGCCACGCGGGCGAGGACTTCCGCCGTCGGGGTCGCGGTATTCATGGGTAATCGTAGAGCTTGGGATCGCGCCGGGGTGCGGTGCGACGGGCCTTGAAGCGGTGGCGCGCTTCCTTCTTGGCCGCTTCACCGAGCATCGGCGGCGAATCAGCGTCGAGGCCCATGCCTCCACTCTCGGGATCGCCAGAATCTTCATTCGGCAGATCGGGCCCGAGCGCGTCTTCGAGTGAATCGGGGTCCGCGCCCTCCTCGAGCTTGCGCACGACCTCCTCGAGCTGGCCGTCCATCTTCTCCCCGCTGACCTCGGCCATGCGGCGCATCATGCGCGCCATCTCCTTCGGGTTGTTTTCGTCCATGCTGGAGAATTCACGCTCCATCGAGTCCATCGCGGCTTCCATGCGGCGGTCCTCCGCGCTCGCCGCCGGATCGGCGCTTTTCGTTTCCGCCGCTTCTTCGCCCGAGCCCCCGCCGGTGATGGCAAAAGCGGAGAGGATTTTTTTTAGGCGAAACTTGGAGTTGTCCGGGCACGGCGGCGTGGTCGCGCCCTGAGCCATCGTCTTGGCGTAGAACTGGTAGATGGTGTGGTTGTCCGGACAGTAATACTCGTAGATCGGCATCGGCACCGTTTTGTAAGCGCCCGACGCGCTCGCGCAAGCGGCGAGCGCAGAGGTGCAGCCATGAAACCACCGCGCCGGCCTCGCCTCATTGGTCGCCGTCATGCACGCTGCCGCCCAGATCATGCGCTTCACCCCTATCGCCGTCTGCCTTTTCGCGTTTTTGCCGGCGCTCGCCGAAGCGGCGTCCACCCCTTCCTTGGCTTGGACGCGACTGCCTGACATCCCAGACCGGGAAGGCTTCGCGGGCAGCCATGCGGGTGTGACGGGTGGCGCGTTGCTTGTGGCCGGAGGAGCAAATTTTCCCCACAAGCGTCCGTGGGAAGGCGGCACGAAGGTCTGGCACGACAAGGCATTCTTGCTGGAACCCGGCGCCGTCGCGTGGCGCACCGTCGAGCGATTGCCCGCCGCGGGCGGCTACGGTGTCTCGGTGACACTCGACGAAGGCGTGCTGCTGATTGGCGGCGGCGACGCGCACCAGAATTTTTCCACCGTCTGGCTCGTCCGATGGGATGGCCGGCAGCTCAGCTACATCGCGTGGCCCGCCCTGCCCCGCCCGCTGGCGCTGATGGCGGGCGCCCGCGTGGGCCGGACGATCTACGTCGCAGGCGGATTGGAACGACCCGAAGCGACGCGGGCCTCGCATGCCGCTTACCGGCTCGATTTGGACGCCCGGGACAAAGGCTGGCAGGAACTGCCCGCCTGGCCCGGACCCGAACGCATCCTCTCCGTGGGCGGGGCGCAGGGCGATGCGTTCTATCTTTTCAGCGGCGCCCGCCTGGTCGCGGATGCCACGGGGAAAATCACCCGGGAGTGGCTGCGTGACGCGTATCGCTTCACGCCTGCCGGCGGCTGGCAACGGCTAGCGGATTTGCCGCGCGTCGCCGTCGCGGCCCCGGCGCTCGCGCCGCTGGTGCAGGGAAAACTCCTCGTCCTCGGCGGCGACGACGGCGCCCAGTTGGGCGTCGATCCGACGGCACACCGCGGTTTCCCACGCGATATGCTGGCCTACGATCCGGACGCCAACACGTGGAGCCGCACGGGCGAGATGCCGTTTTCCCTCGTCACGACATCGCTCGCGATCTGGCGTGGTCAGTTGGTGGTGCCCGGCGGTGAAGCGCGGCCCGGCGTCCGCTCAACGCAAGTGTGGGCCGCGCCATTCAGCGGTCGCTGAACCGCGCGTCGCTTCAGCGACCAGCGACTGGAAACCGCGTAAACGTGATGCGCTCGTAAGGCCGCTGGTCGCCGCGCTCGTAGAGGCAGCCCGCCTCGGTCGCGGAGAGGGAAATCAAATTCGAATAGGCCGAGGGACCGGCGTGCAGGGTCGCGACATCGCGCCAGCTCGCACCATCGTCGGTGCTGGCGCGCACGAGCAGATTCACGCGGGTCTTGGCTGCGGGATTGGAGAACAGGAGCAGGCCGGATTCGTGCCGGATCAAGCTGGCCTGGCAGACCGGCTCGATCAGCGCCGGGGCATCGGCGGGGCTCGTCCAGGTGAGACCACCGTCGCCACTCGTGGCCTGAGCGCGAAGATTGCGGCCGTGATTCGAGCGCATGTTCATGAGGAGCGTGCCACGGCCATCGGCCAACTCGACGACCTGGCACTCGTTGACTTTGGGCCGGATGGTGCCGCCGAGTTTCCACGTTTTACCGCGATCGTCGGAGTAGATCGTGTGCGAACCGGAGAGGTGTTTCTTCTCCACGGGATCATCATAGTTATGATCGCAGGGGATGACGAGGCGACCGGCGTGCGGCCCCTGCTTGATCTGGATTCCGACGCCGGGGCCGGTGGCATACCACGTCCACGAAGGGTCCTTGGTCGAGGAGGTGATTTGCGCGGGCTTGGCCCACGTGACGCCGTGATCCGTTGAACTCGTTACCCAAACGGTGCGAGTGCCTTTGGCCGTGCGCGCGGCGATGTCGCGCTCGCGATCGCTGCCGAGGTTGTGAGTGAGGAGGAGCCAGAGCGTGCCCGTGGTTTCGTCGAGCACAGGACACGGGTTGCCGCAGGTATTGACGCCATCGTCCCAGAGCACTTGTTGCGGACCCCAGGTGCGCCCGCCATCGGTCGAACGCTTCACGAGCAGATCAATGTCGCCGGAGTCGCCGCCGCCGGATTTGCGCCCCTCGCAGAAGGCGAGCAGCGCGCCGTTCTGCGCGCGGATGATCGAGGGAATACGATAGGTATGGTAGCCATCACGTCCGGACACGAAGACATCGAGCTGCACGGGCTCGGCGCCTGTGGCGGCGAGCGTCGCGCAGAGAAACGAAATCGTTGCGGTGAGAAGCGATGGAATGCGCATGGGGGCAGGCGGGATGGAGGGCGAGAGTTCGAGTTCTACTACGGAACCTTGGGCTTCAACGGAGCACGCGTGGTCTTATCGACGGGATAAACGGCCTGCTGCGCCTCGAGCCCCGCGGCGAGTTCCTGCATGAGGCGGCGAAGTTGGGCGGGCTCGGTGGCCGCCACGTTGCGCTGCTCAAAGGGATCCTGCGCCAGATGGTAGAGCTGGTAGTGCGATCCTTCGGAGACCTCGCTCGGATAGTAGTGGTAGATGACTTTCCAGTCGCCGTTGCGATAGGTCGTGAAGTAATCGGACCGGTGCGGCGCGTGCGGATAGTGCATCAGGAAGGTCTCGGTGCGGCTCGAATCCGGTTTCCCCGCCAGCAGCGCATCGAGTCGCCGGCCATCGACCGCATGCCCGTTGGGCGCCGATTGCCCGGCAAGCGAGAGCAAGGTCGGAAAAAGATCATACACGGCGGCGAGCTGCGGTTGAATGGCGCCGGCGGCGATGGGCAGGCGCTTCTGGAACGTATTCGCGGCATTCGGCCGGGCCCACGCAGCGATGAAGGGCACGCGCACGCCACCCTCGTAGTGCGAGCCCTTCTTGCCGCGGAGCGGCGCGGCGCAGGCGACCTCGTGCTGATGGCCGAGCGGCGCATCTGAACCGTTGTCACCCAGGAAAATCACGAGGGTGTCTTCCGCGACACCGAGCTTGTCGAGATGGTCGAGGACATCTCCCAGCGACTTGTCCATGCCCTCAATCAACGTGGCGAACGCCTGTGCGGGCGCCGGCTTGCCAGAATTGGCGTAGTTGGCGGCAAAGCGCGCATCCGAGTTGAAAGGCCCGTGCACGGCGTAGTGCGGAAAGTAGAGAAAAAAGGGCTTCGTCGCTTTGACCGCGTCGGTGACGAGGGCGTTCGCCTCAAGCGTCAGCGCTTCGGTGAGAAAAATATCCTGCCCGTGGTATTTCTCCAGACCGAGGACCGCGCTCGCCGCGCGTTTGCCAGTTTTCCCAGCGGGATCGCCGAAGTTCAGTTTCCCGTAGTAGCTGGCCGGCGCACCGATGGACGAGCCTCCGACATTCACGTCGAAGCCAAAATTTTTCGGGTCAGCGCCCTCGGAGTTGCGCGGACCAAAATGCCCTTTGCCGACATGAAAAGTGCGGTAGCCGCCGGCTTGCAGCAGCGAGGCAAGCGTGACGTCGCCCCGCTTGAAACCGCGCCAGTTCCAGTCGGGCGCGCCCTCGGGTCCGGCGTTGTCGCGATCAGGATTGATCCAGTTGGTGGTGCGGTGACGGGCGGAGTTCTGGCCGGTGAGAATCGAGACTCGCGTGGGCGAACACACGCTCATCGCGTAGAAATTATTGAACCTCACCCCGCGCGCGGCGAGGCGCTCCATGTGGGGCGTGCGGTAATAGTCGTTGAGCGGGTAGCGGCGCGGTTGGCCGGCCGCGTCCGTCAGGAAAGGAAGCGACGTGTCCATGATCCCCATGTCGTCGATGAGCATGAGCACAATATTGGGCTGGGCAGGAGACCGCGATTGAGCGGCGAGTCCGAAAGGCGTGAAGGCGACCGCCGCACAAAACGCCAAGAGCGAACGAGGGAAACAGGGGAAGCGCATAAGGCGGCCAAGCTGCGGGATGAGCGGCGCGGCGTCGCTCAAAAAGTGCCGCGCACACCAATGTTGGTGTAGAAGCCGAGTTCCTGCCAGCGGGTCGGACGGGCATACTCCGGGGTCGTCGGAGTGTAGCGCTGGAGATTCTGCACAAACCCGCCCCAGTCCACCACGGAGGCGTAGAGCGAATAGCGCCGAGTGAGGCTGTAGGTGGCGTTCAGCCCGATCCGTGTGCGCTTCTTCTGGTAGTTGAAGGTGCCCGCCGGCACCGTGGCGCTCGCAGCGACGGCGGTGGTGCGCGTGTCGCCGAGATAACTGATCGTGCTCCTCAGCGCGAGACGGCCGCGGACGAAGTTGATCCCGCCGCCGAGGGACTTGGGGTTGTAGCCGGAAAAATCGGCCGTGTTGCTGCCGGCGAGGTTGAGTTTGGTGTAGTTGAAGAAGACCTGGAAACCACGGGCCCACGTGGGCAGGAAGGTGAGCGACTGGCGGTAGGAAACCTCGAAGCCATCGATCTGGGCGTCGCCGGCGTTGGTGCGGGTGACGAAGTTGTAGGTGCGCAGCGCGGGATCATTCTCAAGGCCGTATTGCTCGAGCAGCTCGGGCGTGGCGGCAGTGGTCACGCTCCCGAAGAAATCCTTCACGCTTTTGCGGAAGACACCGATCGAGCCGAAGCCGTCCTTGATTTGGTAGGACTCAAGCGACAGGTCGTAGCTCCGCGCGCTCCAGGGGCGGAGGCCGGTGTTGTTGACGGAGATGGTGGGGTTGGCGACGTCGGGGTCCGAGATCGTGGTGCCGGGAATGATGAACGAGGTGTTGGGCCGGCCGAGCGTCTGCGCGTAGGCGGCGCGCAGGACGAGGTTTTCGGTGAGGTTGAACGAGGCGTTCACGCTCGGGTAGTAACCGTCGTAGGTGCGGTCTGACTTGGCCGCCCGCTCCTGAAAACGGAGCTTACGCAGCACCAGCGGATCGGAGCTCAGTGGCACACGCTGGATGCCGGGCAGAGTCGGGTTGCCGTCGACGAAGGTGCCGTTGGGGTTCCGTTGGAACTGGGCGTTGATGTCGTTGAGCGGACCGCTGCCCTTGTCGTCGGTGCGCTCGTAGCGCACGCCGGCGACGAGCCAGAGCCGGTTGCGGAACAGGCGTGCGTCGGCGCGCACGTAGCCGGCCGAGATGGTCTCGCGGAGCTGGCGTGAGTTGTTGACGAAGTCTTGGTGGATTTGCGCGGCGTCGAGAACGAACCACGAGGGATTCTTCCGGTAGAGATCGAACATCTTCTGGCCGCTGATCCAGCGGACCTTGCGGCCGAACACCGTGGGCGCGTCGGCGAGGAAAGCTTCGTCAAACACGTCGAAGCGGCTCGCCAGCCGATCAGCGGCGGCGGTGGAGCCGTTGGGGCGGAAGTTCCAGGTCTTGGCGTAGCGGCGCTGATCCGTGGTAAAGCGATCAAGGGCGGCGCCCACCTTGATCGTGAACGGCACCGCGCGGCCAAAGTCGCGGGCGACATCGAGGCGGAGGTTCTGCTTGTGGGTGTTCCAATCCGGCTGGTTGGTGGTGGGATTGCCGAGGGTGTAGTTGCCACCGTCGTAGGGATCGACCGGCACGCCGGCGCGGGTCGCGCTGTAGCGCGTGGGGATCGTGCCGCCGGAGGACGGGATGTCGTCGCCCCGCAGCACCACGCCGGTGAGCGTGGCGGGCGCGAGGTTGAAGAAACCCTTGTCAATCTCCAGGCGATCGGAGGCGGAGATCGAAAACGAGCCGCCGACGTCGATGCGCCAGAGCGCGCCGCGGTGGCGGTAGCGGAGGTTGTAGTGCTTGGTCTCGGTGATCACATCCACGTTCTCGCCGCTGCCGTTCATGGTGACCGTGCCGACGCCCGTGGCGGCACCCTGCGTGAACGTCGGCCCGCCGGTCGCACCCGCGCCGTAGGCGAAGCCGAGGACGCTGCGCGTGATGTAGAGGTTGTAGTCTCGGTATTGGACGCTCGCAGTGAGCATGTCGGTGTCGCTCAGACGCCAGTCGACGCCGAACGAGCCTTGGAGCGTCTTGAAAGTCTGCGCGAGCGAGTTCCACTGGCTCGTCGTCTGCACGAGGCGCACCTGATCCCAGGTGGGCGACTCGTCGGTTTCCTTGGTGCCGGTCTCCATCGGCTTGAAGCGCCACGTGCGGGAGCCGCCGATGGTGAACGCGAAGCGCTGATTGACGGGATGCTGGTAGCTGAAATCAAACGAAGGCTGGATGAAGTCCGGCGAATTGGCTGAGTTGTGGGTGCGCGGCCCACCATCGAACGTGAGGCCGTTGCGGCTGTGGAACTGGGTGTAGGCGTTCAAGGCGAAGCGCCGCGTCCGCGACTCGAAGCCGCTGCGGGTGATCAGGTTGATCGAGCCGCCGAGGCCGGTGGCGGGCAGATCGGGCGTGGGCACCTTGGTCACCTCGACGCGCGAGACGTTGTTCATCGGCATTTCGCGCAGATCGAGCGAGCGGGTGTTGCCGCCGAACGAGCTGGCCATCTCGCCGCCATCCACCGTGAGGCCGGTGTTGTTGCCCGGGAAGCCGCGCAGCGCGACGGTCGTCGGCTCCGAGCCCGAGGTCGCGATGGAGACACCGGGCAGGAAAAGGAGAAACTCGCCGATGTTCTCGCTGCCGCGGTCGCCGAACTCGTCGATGGCGACGACATTCTTGATGTTGGGGGCGTTGCGCTGCTCGTTCATCGCGATGGCCTGCGCGCTCATCTGGCGGTCTTCGACGACGGTGAAGGCGTCGAGGCGCACAGCCTCGCCGGCCGCGGGCGCGGCGCGGGCTCCACGCGCGAGCGCAAGTTCGAAGTCGCGCTGCGCGGCGCCGCCCGAGGGCACACTGACGGTCGCGCCCTGCGGCGTCATCCCGAGGTAGGTGACGGCGAGCCGCGCCTCGCCTGCGGGCACGCCGGCAAAGCGGAACGAGCCGCTCTCGTCCGTGATGATCTCTCGCGCGGGCGCAGCGCCCTCAAGGACAACGCGCGCATTGACCAAAGCGGAGCCGGTGGCGGCGTTGAACACGCGGCCTTCCACCACGCCGGCGGCGGATTGCGCGCAGACGGGATGGGCGATCCAGACAAAGACGAACGCGACAAGCGCGCGGAGCGGCGACGGTGTGCTCATAGGAAACGGGGTTGACGGGGGTGAGGACATGCCAACGTGGAACGCTGTCCTGCCGCCAACAAACGGAAACCAGTGGTATGCGCGCGCGACCACGGCCCAAATTCGCGCGCCATCTCCAGCCACGCTCAGTGCGCCGCGGGCAGCTTGAATTTCACGAACCGGAGGTGGGTGCGCGAGCGGTCGATCGCCAGCAAATGGGAGGTCGGCCACCCGGACAAACGGACCCATCAGCAGCGGAAGCAGGGCGCCGCGAAGCGGGTTCGGCTTGGAAACATCACCACGTGAGCCGGGCCAGCAGCACGCGATTAGTGTCGCGGCTGCCCTTCGTCGGAATCTCGGAGGTGACGATCCACTTCTCCCGCTCGCCCACGTCGAGCACCGCAAAGCCGGCGCCGAGGTCGGCGTTCTCTTCCGCAAAAATAATGCGCTCGGTCGCGCGACGCACGACGAGCCGTTCGGCGTCCACTTCCGCCATGAAGATGGGCGCACGGTGGCGCATCACGTGGTCGTTGTTCGCGCCCCGGCGCGTGTAGAGCAAATAGAGCGTGCCGCCCTGCACGAGCCAGTGCTGCTGGGTGTTGTAGCTGCCAAGCACGGTGCCGTCGTCGAACCGCCACTCGGCGAACGGGTCATAGTTGATTCCGTCCTGCCCGCGCGCCACGAAAGCGGAATGGTCCGCGCGCATGGTGAGAAAGTAGCGCCCGCCAAAGGCCGTGACCGACGGCTCGTAGAGGCCTCGCTCCCGCCGGATCATGAATTCGGAGCCGTGCTCAATGTAGGTAAGTGTCTCGCCGTCGAAACGGCAGCGCGCGACCATCGTGGTGTAGTAGCGCACTTTCGGATCCTTCCGGTAGCGGATCGGCAGGAGGATTTCGCCATTCGGCAAATCGACGCGCTGATGGCAGCCTGCGTTGGGCTCAAGGAAAGCCTTCCCTTCGTGATCCGCCGCGGGCAGCTCAAGCAGGCGCAAACCGCTCCAGGCATGGGCGCGCGGATCGAAGACGGCGTAGGACACGCGCTCGAATCCGCGGTCCTCAGTGGTGCCGCCGCGAAAGCCGAAGGTCTTGCCGGTCGCGAGCACACGTTGCGTCGCGGCATGCCACTGCGGACAAACGTCGCCGATTACGAAATCGTGCCCTTCCGGCATTCGCGTGCGCCGCAGGCTCTCGATTCGCAGTGGCGAAGACCACGTGCGGCCCAAGTCGGAGGTCTCGACCATGAACATGTCCTTGTAGCCGTGGGCACCCGTTGGGTCGGTTTCCTGGGTGGTGACGATGACACGCGGAGCCGGACCCGGGATCAGCGCCGCGCGCGACTGCGTGTAGAACTGTTTGCCGCGACCGGTGAGTATCGTCGAGACCTCGATGCGATACGGCGCATCGGCAGCGCAACCGATCGAAACCAGCGAAAGGATCAGAACCGGGACGCGTGCGAGGTGCATGGGGCAACCGGACGATGTGGGGCCGGCCCAGGCTGGCAATGTCCGGCCGGTGGTATGCGGGTGCGACCTCAGGACGCGGGCGGAGCGATGCTCGCACCGCGCACAAACTGCGGCATGAGACGGCCCGCCCGCTGGCTCACCCTGCTACCTTCAAGCAGCTCGAGCAACGGCTGCAAGAGGCTGCGCGCGAGCGCGCGGGGGCTTGCGACGTAGCGCGCCGGCTCCGGCACAAGAAAATCCAGGAACGGATCCTCATCGCGCGAAATCACCGAAATCTCGCCCGGCACGCGGCGGCCGAGCGCGGCCAGACCACTCACAACGCCGAGGCAATGGTAGGCGTTGGCCACCAGCAGCGCCGTGGTCGCGGGTTTCTGCGCGACCAGACGCTTCAACGACTGCGCGATCCCCGCGGATGTGCCGTCGTGGTGGCAGAGGACCACGCTCGCATCGGGATGGCGCGGGCCGTGCACGCCCTCGAGAAATCCGGCCTCGCTTTCAACATCGCCGGCCAAGAGTTCCTTGTGCGCCACCAAGGCCAGCCGCCGGTGCCCCAGCCCGAGCAGCACGCCCGCCGCATGCCGGCAGGTCGCCCGGTGATCGAGGTCGCGAAAGGGCAAATCGACCCCCGCGTGGCACGAGCCCGCGACCACACAGGGCAGCCCGCGACGCGCGAACCAGCGCTGGCACGGTTCGTTTGCCATCAACAGCACCCAGGCGCCATGCGGATGCTGGCAAACCAGCTTCTCCAGCGCGGCGCCCGGTTTGGCCCGGAAATACTGCCGCCCGTGGAGCACATGGAGCCGGCAGCCGCGCTCGCCCAGCATCGCCCGCAATTCATCAATCCAGAGGGTCTGCGTGGGCCGGAGGCGCTCCAACGGCTCCGGGGCGAGGAGCGCGACATCGTGCGAACGCATTCGCCCGCCACGCCGTGAGGCGGGGCCAAGGATGCGGTTGCCCAATCCGTGATCCGCGCGAATCACACCTTCCTGGCGGAGATGCAGGAGGGCGCGGCGCAGGGTGCTGCGGCTGACCTGCAGCATCGCGCAAAGCGCGCGCTCGGCCGGCAGCCATTCGAGCCAGACGCCACCCGCGATCCGGGCGCGCAGCACCTCGACGGTCTGTTGCTCGAGCGGCTGGCGGCGGGGCAGTCCTTGCATGGCGAGGGTCAGCTTTTTGCACCCAGCTGGTGGCCGTGGCGCACCACCGCGGTGCGCCCGCGATCGTTGAGGCGGTCGAGCACACCGGCGAGACGACGGCGTTTTTCGTCGGTCTGCGCAAACATCTCAAGCTGCCCTGCGCCGTCCTCGATGCCGGAGAAGCGCACGCTGATAAGCCGCAGCGGCCGGCGCTGCTTCCATGCGGCGCGCAACAACGGCGCCACCAGAGGATAGAACGGCGCTTCGAGGTCCGTGGCGGCGGCGAGGCTGCGCCCATGCGACTCCTGCGTGAAATCCGGATAGCGGACCTTGAGCGTCATGGTGCGCGCCCGTTTCCGGTCTTCGCGGATTTTGGGAAGCAGTTCGTCGATCATGCGCTTGGCGATGCGCTCAATTTCCCCGAAGTCGCCGATGTCCGCGCCAAACGTCTCCTGCTGCGAATAGCTTTTGGCATCCTCGTGCTCGGTGTGGACTTCGCGCTCATCCTCGCCGCGCGCGGCCGCCAGCACGCCGCGCCAGCCCGAGCCAAAGAGCGACTCGAGTTCCGCCTCGCCGCACGCAAGGATGTCGCCAATAAGCCGCACGCCGCGGGCATTGAGCGCCGCCTCGGTCTTGGCGCCGATGCCGGGGAGTTTGCCAACGGCGAGCGGCGCGAGGAAATCGCGCTCCGTGCCGGGCGGCACGACGACAAACCCGCGCGGCTTGCGCAGCTTCGAGGCGATCTGTGCGATGAGCTTGTTGGTCGCGAGACCGAAGGAGACCGGCACCTGCAGCTCGTCCCAAAGCCGAGCCTGCAGCGCGCGGACGCGGGCCTCCAGCACAGAGCCATCCGCGAACGCGCACGGCCCGAGGTCGAGATAGCCCTCGTCGATGGAGTTGCGCTCGACGAGCGGCGTGAGCGTCTCGCAGAGATCGAACATCTGCCGCGAGACCTTGCCGTAGAGCCCGCTGGTGTGCGGCAGCATGATGAGGTCCGGGCACACCTTGAGCGCGCGCTGCGTGGGCATCGGGGTGTAGACCCCGCAGGCCCGCGCCTCGTAGCTCGCCGAGGAGATGATGCCCCGCTCCCGGCCGCCCACGGCGCACTTTTCCCCCCGCAGCTCGGGCCGCAGCGCCAGCTCGCACGACACGAAGAACGCGTCCGCATCGAGATGGATGATGGTGGGCAAGTCGCGGATCACAGCGGCCGACGGGACGGAAATTCGCGGCGCAGGTCAATCCGCGCGCGCAGCCCGGGAGACGTTCAATTTTTCCCGAAAAATAAATCTGACGGTGCCGATAAATACTGCTGGCCACAGCGGCGTCTGACTCATGCGCTCAACCGGCAGCTTTCACATACACCCACCCCGGTTTCCGCCTACTTAATGATCTTGGTCGCGATTTTTTCCGTCATTGTCCTCCTGATGTGCTGGCTGTGCTACAGCGGCGACTGCAAGCCCTGAGCGTGCCTTCAGCGCCGGCCAACAAGCTGGCAGTTCGGCATTGCCCGGCTTC
Organism: Opitutaceae bacterium; assembly: GCA_030693515.1. Taxonomy (GTDB): domain Bacteria; phylum Verrucomicrobiota; class Verrucomicrobiia; order Opitutales; family Opitutaceae; genus ER46. The sequence goes on along the minus strand of JAUYAK010000069.1, from coordinate 43,890 downwards.
CTAGCGTTCCCAATCTCGCGCCCATGGGACGTCAATGGCTCCACGCTAAGCGCGCAATCGTCAACCTGCGTAAAGGCCAGGTTGTCCAAAAACTCGTCAAGGAAATCACCGTCGCCGCCAAGCTCGGCGGAGGTGATATCGACGCCAACGCCCGGCTCCACGCCGCGGTCGAGAAGGCCAAGAAGGCGAGCGTCACGCGCGACGTGATCCAGCGCGCCATCGCCAAGGGCGCCGGCGCCGGTGGGGAGGGCACCAATCTCGAGCACATCGTCTATGAGGGCTACGCCCCGCACAAGGTTCCGCTGATCGTCGAGGTCATGACCGACAACCACAACCGCAGCTCAAGCGACCTGCGCGTGCTCTTCAAGAAGGGCCAGCTCGGCGGCGCGGGCAGCAACAAGTTCCTCTTCGACCACGTCGGCATCGTCGAAGCCCACCACGCCGATCCGAAGGCCGATCTTGAGGCGGCGGGCATCGAGGCCGGCGCCAACGAATTCGAGGCGATCGATCACGCGCACAACGACGACATCCCCGAAGGCCACGCCGGCGCCCGCTTCCTCACGGATCGCACCGCCGTGCACGCGGTCGCGACGTGGCTGAAGCAGAACGGCTGGTCCGTCACCACCGCCGAACTCGGCTACGTGGCCAAGAGCTTTCCGGAGCTCGACGACACCGCCCGTGCCGAAGTCGGGGAATTCCTCCAGGAGATCGAGGACAACGACGACGTGCAACGCGTGTGGGCGGCGTTGAAGTGAGATTTTTCTTCGAGCAGGCGCTCAGAGCGGCCGCGGCCAGCAGTAGCGCAGTTCGCGAGAAGGCTCACGGCCGTGGCCTGAAAAAATCATCCGGTCAGCCGCGAACCGGACCGCGGCGTAAGCCGTCGTGTCCTGCGTCTCCACCATCCCCCGCATCGTGATAAACGGCACGCCGTTGCGCTCCGCAAAATTTCCGGCGTGGTTGTGACCGTTGATCCACGCCACGACATGCGGGTGGCGATCAATCACGGCCAGGACTTCGCTGGCATTCCAAACGTTGTGGGCGTTGTCCGGCCACACCGGATGGTGCGAGAGGATCACGACCCCACGGCGGTAGTCCATGTCTAGCGCCTGGGCGCAGGTGCGATCCAGCCAGGTGAGCTGCGCCGCGCCGATGCCTCCGTTCCACGGCTTCGCCTGGAGCAGCTTGGTGGACTCGTGACGCTTGAGCACGACCTCGGCCGCCGCGCGCTCGGCCGTGCCGGCCGCATGGGCGTAGGTGCTCACATCATTGGTATCGAGCACCACGAAACGATAGCCACCGTGGTCGAACGCGTAGTAGCGCCGCTCCATCTCCATGCGACCGGGCACCTGTGGTTTCAGCTCGTCGAGCACGTCGAAATCGTGATTCCCCAGCAGGTGGTGCCAGCGATGCCGGCTTTTCGTCAGCGGTCGCAGAATCTCATCAAAGCTCCGCCACTCGCGATCGATGAGGTCGCCGAGGTGGACGCAGAAGGCGAGGTCGCGACCGTTAAAGTGTTCGACCGCCGCACCGAGCTTGCCGATGGACTGGCGGTAGAAGCGCGTGCCCTTGGCGTCGATGTCGGCGAACTGCGCGTCCGCGACGAGGCCGATTTCAAATTCGGGAATCGACCGGTCAGCGCGCAAAATCGCCGGACTACCCAGCGATGCCATGGCGGCGGTGTGGAGAAATCTGCGGCGAGTGAGGGTCATCGTCTTGAGGTAGGATCTTGCTTGGGCAGCCAGCCGTTGAATCGCATCCACGACTCGCAATGTCGCGGCCACTCGGCCGTCGGGCCGAGCGAGGGCGACATGCCGGAGCCGTGCGGACCGCGGGGATAGAGGTGCAGCTCGATGGGCGCCTCGGCCCGGCGCATGGCCTGATAGAAAAGCAGGCTGTTCTCCACCGGCACCACGGTGTCCTCGGCGGAATGCACGAGGAAGGTCGGCGGTGTGTCCTTGGTCACCTGCTCATCGACGGAGAGACGATGCTTCAGTTCGGGTGACGGATTTTCACCGAGCAGTGAGCGCCGCGACGCGCCGTGACCGAACGGCTCCATCATCGTGACGACGGGGAAAACAAGCACGAGAAAGTCGGGCCGGCCGCTCACGGCGTCCAGCGGTGCGCCGGTCTTGCCCTCGGACGCGTTGAACAGCGTGCCGGCGCTCGCGGCGAGGTGCCCGCCCGCCGAGCCGCCGAGCATGCCGACGCGATCAGGCTGCACGCCCCACTCTACCGCGCGGGAGCGCACGAGCCGCACGGCCCGCAGAGCATCCTGCAACGGCGCCGGGTGACCGTAGTCGGCGTGGCGATATTTGAGCAGAAACACCGTGATGCCCGCACCATTGAGCCAGCGCACCATCTCGCCGCCATTCACGCCCGCGGCCACGCGCACGTAGCCGCCACCCGGCGCATAGATGACTGCGGTGCCATTGGGCTGGGCCGGGGCGTGAAGCGTCAGCGTCGGGTGATGGATGTTCGAGTAGCGTCCGCTGCCGTCGTCCTTCTCCGGACCGGCATCGGCCTTCAGTCCCGGCACACCCTCCGGCCAGAGCGGGATCACGCGCGGATCGGCGGCCAACGCACTAGCCAAACCGACCATGGATAGAAGCAGGAGCAACACGGGGCGCATCGTGCCGCCAGCGTGCGCGTCGTCGGACCGGAGGCAAGCGCCCGGCCTTACAGAATCGGCGACAGTGGCCGCAGCGCAGCCTCGATAAATTTTTTCCCGAACGGCCGCTTCGCAAATTCCGCCGGCTTGATCTCCTGGGCCTCGGCGAAGTCGCGCTCAAGGATGTCGGCGAGCCGGGCGTTGGCCTCGCGCGAGTGGAAGAGCAGGTTGAGCTCGAAATTCAGCCGGAGGGACCGGTAGTCGAGGTTGGTGGAGCCAATCATGCCCCAATCGTCGTCGGCGAGCGTCACCTTGGCGTGGTTCAGCCCGGCCGAATACTCGTAGATGCGCACGCCCGCCGAAAACAGTTCGCTGTAGAAAGAGCGTCCCACCCGCACGAGCCACGGGTGATCGTTGCGCTCCGAGATCAGCAGCCGCACATCGACGCCGCGGCTCGCGGCCAGCGCGATGGCGGTGAGGAGAATCTCGCTGGGGACAAAGTAGCCCGTCGCAATCCAGAGTCGCTTGGAGGCTTCGTTGAAGACGCTCACGAGGGATTTTCCAATCGGGCCGTAGCGCAGGTCGGGGCCACCCAGCACGACTTGCGCGGCGTAGCGCGCCGGCGCATGCGGCGCCGAGTAGTAGTGCGAGGCCGAGATGCGCTCACCCGCGGCGAAGAACCAGTCGTCCGCAAACACCGCCTGCAGTTCGCCAACGATCGGCCCCTGCGCCTCGACCTGCACATCGCGCCAAGGCCCGAGTTCGGGGTCGTGGCCCTCGTATTCGCGCCCGATGTTCATGCCGCCGACGAACGCCACCGCGCCGTCGACAATCTGGACTTTGCGGTGATTGCGCAGGTTGAGAAAGAAACGGTTCCGCCGCGGATCGAGGCTTTGGAACCACGAAAATTTTCCGCCCGCCGCGCGGAAGTCCGCCAATGCATCCTCCGCAAACGCGCTGGACCCCACCTCGTCGATCAGCAGCCGCACAATGACGCCACGTTGCGCCGCCTCCGTGAGCAGGCGCAGGAAGCGTTCGCCGGTCGCATCCGGCTGCCAGATATAAACCTCAAAATGGATGTGGTGGCGCGCCGCGCGGATGCGCGCCTCAAGCGCCGGATAATACTCGGCGGCATCACGCAGAACCTGGAGGCTCGACGCGGCGCCAACCGGCAGCTGGTTCACGCGCGAAATCAGCCGGAAAAACTGGCGATCGCGCTCAGGCAGCGCCGCGACGAGCGCCAAGGCCTCGGGATCGGCCGCCAATTCAGGCGCGCCCTCGCGGCCGCCACCCGTCACCAGATTGCGACGGCGGCGCAGACGGCGGCGTTGCAGACGATCCGTGCCGACAAGCAAATAGAAGAACGCGCCGAGAAACGGGATGAATATGATCGCCCAGAGCCACGCCAGCGTGGCGGTCGGCCGCTTTTTCAGCAGCAGCAGGTGCGGGATAAGCGCCCACGTGGCGAGGTAGCTGAGAAGGAAAGCGAGTTTCATGCGGCGGGCTGCGTGCACAGGTTCCGGGCTGCGACGGGGAAGACAAGCGCGCGTGCTTCCGCCATTGCGCAGCTTGTCCGCCGCGGCACGCTGCCGTCATCATGCGCTCGTTTGTCCTGGCACTCGTTTGCCTCGCCTTCTCGCCCGCCCTGTTAGCACGCATCGATCTGCTGCTCGTGCCGCCAGCCGAAGCCGTGGCTGGCGAAGCCGGCCTGCGCTTCACGCTCTACCTCAACAACCCGACCTCATTCACCGACGAAATCCTGCTGCCGCGGGTGATCGCAGCGATTTGTTCCTCGGGCGAGGGCCGGCAGCGGGTGCAATTGGAGGCCACCGGCCCGGAGCTGGGCCTCGTGCAGGTTCCGGCGCGCACCCGCAAAACGATCGAGCTCCGCCTGAAGCAACCACTGGCCGGCCCGGGCCCGTTCGTGGCACTGCGCCTCGAGGCCCCGGCCAGCAACATGATCATGTTCGAATTGCGGCCGTCGGAACCAAGCCCGGACAGCCCCGCAAAATCGCGGCTAGCACCGGCGCCCGACCTCGATCTCGCCACCGACATCGAGGGCGTGAGCCGGCACATCTCGGCCTACGATCCCATCTACTTCGCCATCGGCTGGCGCGGGAGATTCAACGCGCGGTTCCAGTTTAGCTTCAAATACCGCTTCCTCGAGGATCGCCCCGACGAGGATCTGCTCGGCCGCGAATCACCCCTGCATCGCTTTGCCCGAGGGCTGCACCTCGCCTACACGCAGACTTCGCTCTGGGATCTCAGCTCGGTCTCCAAGCCCTTCTACGACACCAGCTACAAGCCCACGATTTTCCTGCTGCATCGCGCGCCCGCCCATCTCCTCGGCACCCGGGAGATCACGGTGCAATACGGCGCGCAGCACGAGTCCAACGGCAAGGCCGGCGGCTCGCCGCTCAACCTGTCGCGCAGCCTCAACACGCTCTACATCACGCCGACCGTGCGCTGGGAGATGGCTGGCGATCACTTCCTCGAAGTCCGGCCACGCGCGATCGCCTATTTCAATACCGAGGACAACCGCGACATCGCGCGCTACCGCGGTCACATTGAGCTGACCGTGCGCATCGGCCGTGATCGGGGCTGGCAGCTTGCGACCCACGCGCGCGGCAACCCACGTGGGCACGGAAGCCTCGAGTTCGACTTCACCCTGCCTGTCGAGCACTTGCCGTGGCCGTCGTGGCTGTCAGCGCCGAGCACCGATCCACGCGCAGCTCTGGGCGGCTATCTGCAGGTGCAATACTTCAACGGCTACGGCGAGAGCCTGCTCGACTACAATGTGCGCCGCCGCGATCAGCTGCGCTTCGGCTTCATGCTGGTCCGCTAAACGGTGCGCGCGGTTTTGACCCGCGCGCATCGATGGCAGAAGCTCAGAAGAACTTGTAGTCCACCCGGAGGGTGAAGGAACGGCCGCGCGGATCCGCAATGCGAGGCTCCCAGCTGCTGCCGGCACCCGTGTTGGTGTCGTAGGTGGCCGAGAACGGCGGGTCCTCGTTCAAGATGTTCTTCACGCCGGCAATGATCGTCGTGTTCTTGATGCCGCGGTAGGTGGCGCTGAGGCCGTAGATGCTGTAGGGCTTCACGCGCGGCTGCCAGTCGGGCGGGATCACGCGGCCAGCAGCGACACCGGGCAGAACGGCATCCACGTAGCTGTTGCGATAGAGGTTGTTCACGAGGAAGGACCAGTTGCCGCGGCGGTAGCCAATGCTCGCCGTGTGCTTCCACTTGAGGCCGATGTCGCTTGAGCGAGTGAAGGTGTTGATCTCGCTCAGGCTCCACGGCGCGGTCGGCAGGAGCTTGGATTTCTTGTTGAGCAGGTAGGAGAGGTCGAAGCTGGCGCTGAGCTTGCCCTTGGCGAGATCGGTGTCCCCCTTGAGACCGATTTCGATGCCCTTGGTCGTGGTCGCGCCGGAATTTACCCAACGGGTGTCGATGCGCTGGATCGTGCCGTCCGCGCGACGCTGGAAGCGATCCTCGAAGATGGCGTAGTTCTGCAGGAGCTGCGTGGTGCCGAAGCTCTGGATGGTGCCGGTGCGGTTGACCTGCCACCAGTCCACGTTGGCGCTGATGTTCTTGAACGGCTGCGTGACGAAGCCGGCGGAATACATCTTCGCGTCCTCGGGCTGGAGGTCGGATTTGCCGCCGAAGAGCGTGGTGGCAGTGTTGGGCTGGATGAGCTGACCCGTGCCGGGATCGATCAGGCCGGTGGCCGCGAGCGGGCTTTCGGTCACAGGGTCGAACATCTGCTTGAAGGTCGGCACGCGGAACCCGGTGCTGTAAGAGGAGCGGATGAGGAACTTCTCGGTCGGCGACCAGCGCAGGGTGAGCTTGGGGTTCTTCGACGAACCGAAACCGGTGTATTCGTCGATGCGGCCCGCGGCATTAAGATCGAGGCCCTTGAGCAGCGGGATTTGAAATTCGACGAACGCGGCCTTGATCGTGCGCTTGAGCGTGCCGGCGGTGGCGAGGCTGTTGTCGAAGGGCGCGTTGAAGATGAGGGAATCCGAGGAATTGAGGTTGGCGCGTTGGTCGCCGTTGAAGAGGAAGGTCTCTTCACGCCAGTCCACGCCGACCGCGGTCTGCACGGTGCCGGCGGGCAGCTTGAAGAGCGGGCCGCTCGCCGCGGCGTCGAGGTTGTCAGTGCGGTAGGTGCCGCCGTAGAGCGCCACGCCGTCGGCGCGGGTGCGGTTGATCGCGGCCATCGCCTCGGGCGATTGCGTGTAGGAGAAGATGTCGATGACGCCGGTGTTGATCAAGTTTACGAAGGGCGCGGTGTAAACATAGCCGTTGTTGAGGCGGGACTTGCCCTTGCTCTGCGCACGCGAAGCGCCGACCCGGTAGTCCCACTGCGAGAGCACGCCGAGCGGACCCTCGATCCCGGCCATGGCGCGGTAGGTGTCGGTGGTCGTGGTGAAGGCGCGGTTGCCGAGCGGCAGCGAGCGCCAGCGGAAAGCCAGCGGCCGGCCGCGATTGGCCTCAAGCGCGGGGAAGTAAGCGGCGACGGCGTTGAAGACCTTGTTGTAGCTCGCGCCAGTGGCCGGGTAGGTCATGTTGAAGAGCGGATTCGGCACGGTCGTGCGACCGTCGAGCGCGGTGATGGTCGCGACCCCGCTGCTCGACCACTGGTTGGGCGAGAAGCTCTTGTTGGACTCCGAGCGGCCGGCGACGCCCTCGACGATCAGGCGGTGGCGATCGGCGAGCTTCACCGTGCCGCGCAAGACGACGTTGGTGTTCTTCACCGGCTGCTGGATCACCGCGGCGCGGCCGGTATCCCAAGCCGAGCCGTATTTGGAGGCGGCTGAATTCCAGAGGACCTCGTCATAGGGGCCCATGCCATCAAGCCCCGCGTAACCGGGTCCGGTGGGGAGGTCGACGTAGTTGATGCCGTTGACCCGGAGGCTGGGGTTCTGCGGATCGGCGGGGCCGGTCCCGCGGCCGGTATTGTCGATGTTGTCGCGACTCAGGGCCGTCTGGAGCGTGGTGAGGGTGAAGAGCGTGGCGACGGGCGTGCCGCGCGTGTCCGGAGAAAGGCCGCGGTTCACCTGGAAGGTGTTGACGAAATCGCGCTGGTCGCCGCGCAGGACCTTGTGGTCGGAATACGAGACCGAGGCCATGAAGTTGTAGCCGTTGCGCTCGACGTTGCCGAAGCCGGCGACGGCGTTGTAACGGTAGATGTCTCCGCCGCCCTCCTCGGTCATGTCCATCGCCGCGCTGACCGCGGCACCCTCGTAATTGGTCTTGAGGATGAAGTTGATCACGCCGCCGACGGCGTCGGTGCCGTAGATGGCCGAGGCGCCGTCCTTGAGCACCTCGACGCGCTGAATCGCCGCAAACGGGATCGAGTTGAGATCGACCACGCCGCCGTTGAGGCCGTGCGAGGAGACGCGGCGGCCGTTGAGAAGAATGAGCGTGGCGCCCGCGCCCTGCATGCGGAGATTGGCGGAAGTCGCGCCATTGTTGCCGCGTTGTGCTCCGGCGACGACGTCGGCATTCGACGCGAGGTTGTCGAGGCCATTGCCGTTGATGTTCAGCTCCATCAGCATTTGCTCGGCACTCACGATGCCGCGCTGCTCCATTTCGAGCGGCGTAATCGTCAGCAAGGGCGTGGCCCCCTCGCCATCAATGCGTTTGATGAGAGAGCCTGTGACGAGGAACTTCTCCAGTTTGACAGCCTCCTCGGGCTTGGTCGGTGTCGGCGCGGGCGCCTGCTGCGCGAGCGCGATGGTCAGACTGACGGCGGCGCAGGCGCAAGCCCGCGCGGCCTGTTTCCACAGGTGGCTTTGGTTCATGGTCGTTGTGTTGGAATGAAACGGCCGTGGGGCGACGACCGCGGTTGGTTGTGCAACGTCGCGAAATCATTTCGCCCGGGCCGAATACGCAAGCGGAATGCTGCCCGGTTCGGCTTCAGTTTGCCGGCCCAGTCGGCTCGCTCCGGGTCAGGCCAAGATCGGCTTCACCACGTCGCCGTGCACATCCGTGAGGCGGAAATCACGGCCTTGGAAGCGAAACGTCAGCCGCGTGTGGTCGAAGCCCAGCAGATGCAGGATCGTCGCCTGCAGGTCGTGGACGTGAACCTTGTTTTCCGCGATGCTGAAGCCGAGTTCGTCAGTGGAGCCGAAGCTCAACCCGTGCTTCACGCCGCCGCCCGCAAGCACCAGCGAGTAGGCGTCGGGGTAGTGGTCGCGCCCGAGGATTTCGCTCGCGGCGGTGCGCCCTTCGCGGAAAGGCGTGCGGCCAAACTCGCCGCCCCACACGACCAGCGTGTCTTCGAGCAGCCCGCGCTGCTTGAGATCGCGGATGAGCGCGGCGACGGATTTGTCGGTGCGGGCCATCTTGGCCGTGAGACCGTCGCGGATGTCCTCGCGCGGGCTCGTGCCATGGAAATCCCAGCCCCAATCAAAGAGCTGCACGAAGCGCACGCCCTGCTCGAGCAGACGGCGGCCGAGCACACAGTTGTTGGCGAAGCTGGCCTCACCCGGCTTGGCGCCGTAGGCCTCCAGCACCGCGGCGGGCTCGCGCGAGATGTCCATCACCTCGGGCACGCTGGCCTGCATGCGATAGGCGAGCTCGTATTGCGCGATGCGCGTGGCGGTCTCGGGGTGGCCGAGTTCGGCGGCCTGCAGTTCATTGAGTTCGCGCAGCGCGTCGAGCGTCTGCCGCCGGAGCGCGCGCGACATGCCCGGCGGATCGCTCACGTAGAGGACGGGGTCGCCCTTGCTGCGGCACTGCACGCCTTGGAAAACGGACGGCAGGAAACCCGTGCCCCACGCGCTCTGCCCCGCGCTCGGCTGCACTCCACTGCTGATGAGCACGACGAAGCCCGGGAGATTTTCATTTTCCGACCCGAGCCCGTAAGTCGCCCACGAGCCGAGCGACGGCCGCCCGCCGCGGGGCGAGCCGGTGAACAGCAGCAACTCCGCCGGCGCGTGGTTGAACTGGTCGCTATACATCGACTTGATCACGCACAGCTCGTCGGCGATCGACTGAAAGTGCGGCATCGCGTCGGACATCCAGATGCCGCCGTCGCCGTAACGCGCAAACGTGCGCGGCGTGCCCATGAGCTTGGGCGTGCCGGTGGTGAACGCGAACTTCTTGCCCTTCACGAAATCGTCCGGGGCAAACTGGCCGTCGCGCTTCACCAGCTCCGGTTTGTAGTCAAAGAGGTCGAGGTGCGGCGGCCCACCCGACATGTGCAGATAGATCACGCGCTTCACCTTCGGCGTGAAATGCGGCGGGCGCACGGCCAGCGGATTGGCCGCCGGCGCCATGGCGCCCAGCGCACGCGCGCCGAGTGCTTCCATCGCGATCGCACCGAGGCTGAACTGCCCCGCGTTGCGCAGGAACTGGCGGCGCGTCTGGTGCTGGAGTTTTTGGAGCGGGAGATTCATCGGGTGCATCAGCGCTTCATCAGCGTTTCGTCGAGATTGAGAAGGACATTGGCTACGGCGATCCACGCCGCCAATTCGACCGGAGCGAGGGTTGCCGGCGGAGGATTCTCGGCGTTGGCAATCGCGGCCGCGGCTTGCTCAGGCGCGCGGTCATAGGCGGTGCGTGCCTCGCGCTGCAGCGCGAGCAGCGGTTGCAGCTCGGCCTTGGATGGAGCGCGCAGGAGCACACGGTGGAATCCCGTGCGCACGATTTCCTCCGGGCTGCCCCCTCTCTCCATCATCGCGCGGGCGAGCGCCTGCGCCGCCTCGACGTAGACAGGATCGTTGAGCGTCACGAGCGCCTGCAGCGGCGTGTTGCTGCGATTGCGGCGGAGGGTGCAGACCTCGCGGTTGGGTGCGTCGAAGGTCACCATCGAGGGATACGGGCTGCTGCGGCGCCACTCAGTATAGAGGCCGCGGCGGTGGCGTTCGTCACCCGCACTCGTCTTCCAATCGAGCGCGGAGCCGAAGGCGGCATTAAGCCCGAACGCCGGCTGGTAGGGCCGCGCCGAGGGCCCGTGGGTCTTGGCGTTGAGCAAGCCGCTCACCGCGAGCGCCTGATCGCGGACCATCTCCGCCGTGAGGCGGAAGCGCGGACCGCGCGAGACGAGCCGGTTCTCCGGATCGGCTTCAAGGGCCGCAGGCGTAACGCGCGAACTCTGCCGATAGGCCGCTGAGGTCACGAGCATCCGGAGAAATTTCTTCTGATCCCAGCCGTCCTGCACCAGCTCCAGCGCGAGCCAGTCGAGCAGTTCGGGATGAGAGGGCGGCTCACCTTGCGAGCCAAATTCCTCTGAGGTCCGCACGAGCCCAAGGCCGAAAATGGATTCCCACAGCCGGTTCGCCAGCACGCGCGCAGTGAGCGGGTTCTCCGCGCTCACGAGCCACCGGGCGAGCGCGAGGCGGTCGGGTTTGGCTCCAGCGGGCAACGGTGGAAACACCGCGGGCACACCCGGACCCACCTCATCACCGAGCGCGAGATGGCTGCCGCGGAGCTGGATATTGGTCTTGCGCAGCTTGTCGGCCGGCAGCTCGCGCATGATGGGCGAAGTCTGCAACGCCATCTCCTCCAGGGTGCGTTGTAGCGTCGCAAGGCGCGTGCGCTCCGGGCGCAGCTCGGGCGCAACCTGCCGCACGTAGTAGTCGAGGAGCTGCGCCGCCTCGTCCGCACTGCGCTCCGCCGCCGGCCGGCGCAGCGCCGCCATAAGCGCCGGGGGCACGCTCAGGTGTTCGTGCGCCCGCCGGTCGGAGGTCGCATTGAGCCGAAAGTGGTTGAGGGTCGCGCCCGCGACCTCGGACTGCTGCTCGATCGTCACGACCAACGTCTCGCCCGAGGCCAGCGCGATCGGCTGTTCGGGCTCGAGGGTGAGCGCGTGCGGCTCGGCGGTGGCACCGGCCACGCCCCAGCCGCGCTTGGCGGTCGCAGGCTTGCGGCGGCGTTGCGCGGCGGGCCGCGCATCGGGCTCGGCCCCCACCATCATCTCATCATGATCGGTTTGCGCGTAGTCAGCCGCCGTCCGGGATATTTTCAGCTCGCGCGGCTCGCCGGGATTAAACGCGAGACTCGGCTTCGGCGCGGCCTTGGCCGCCTGCTCCCACACGGGCTGCCGAGCCTCGTCGAGCACGACGATGCGGAGGCCTGCCGGCGTGGGCTCAAGGCCCGTGCGGCCCCACACCATTATGCGCTCGATGGCGTGCGTCGTGCCGAGATCGACCTCCCACCATGGGGCCTCGCCGTTCTCGGTCACGCTCACAGACGCCTTCTCCGGCACACCGTCCGAGCGTCCGTCGATCGCACGCTGCGCGACAGCCCCCTCGGCCGTGGTGCTCTGCGTGGCGGTGCCGCGCCCCGCCACGTTCTCGCCCGCGGCAAACACCTCCACCTCCGCGAGCGCGAGCACGCGGTTGGCGCCGGGAAACTCGATGCGCACGTGCCGGCCGCGCCGCACCGGCTCCGCCGGCTTCACCGCCACGCGCACGCGCGAGACGAGAAAATTTCCCTCTTTTCCCGCCCCCGCGCCGCCGCCCGGCAACGCCGCGTGCGGCAGGGCCGTGAGCCGGAGCGCGGTGATTGGCTCCGCGCCGAGATCGGCCAGCTCGACGGTGGTTGTGTCCTTCTTTTTGCCCGCGGCTACCAAGACCCGCCCGTCGGCCAGCGTCTCCACCTTCGCCCCGCCGGAGGATTTCGCCGCCACGACGCGCGGGGTCGTCCAGGCGAGTTCGCGCGGAAAGCTCTTCGCCCACGCCTCCGTCTTGGCGACGTGCGCCGGGCGCGCCGCGCGCAGTTTTTCGTCCAGCCGGGCGATCTCCCCCTCGGCCTCGCCGCGCTTGCGCTGCTGTTCGTCGCTGTAGAATTCCAGCACCGGCGCCTCGTCCGCCCGGTCGGCATCCTCCGTCTGGTTGAAGATGGCGTAGAGCTGGAAATATTCCTTGTGCGTCAGCGGATCGTATTTGTGCGTGTGGCACTGCGCACAGGCCATGGAGGTGCCCATCCAGACGGACATCGTCGTGTTGACGCGATCGACGACGGCGGCGCTGCGGAACTCTTCATCATCCGTGCCGCCTTCGGTGTTCGTCATCGTGTTGCGATGGAACCCCGTCGCGAACAACTGCGCCTGCGTCGCACCGGGCAGGAGATCGCCCGCGATCTGTTCCGTGGTGAACTGATCGAACGGGATATTGCGGTTGAACGCGTCGATCACCCAGTCGCGATAGCGCCAGATGCTGCGCGTCTGGTCGTCGGCGTAGCCTTTGGAATCGGCGTAGCGCGCGAGATCGAGCCACGCACGCGCCCAGTGCTCGCCGTAGGCGGGCTTGGCCAGCTGGCGATCAACGAAGCGCTCGTATGCCTCGGGCGCGCGATCCTCGATCAACGCCTCGACCTCCGCGAGGGTCGGCGGCAGGCCGGTGAGATCGAGCGCCACGCGGCGGGCCAGCGCGGCGCGGTCGGCCTCGGGCTGCGGGGATAGCCTGGCGGCCTCGAGGCCCGCGAGGACGAACTTGTCCACTGCGCCGCGCGGCCAGTTGAAATTCTTCACCGCCGGCACAGCCGACCGCTTCGGCGGTTCGTAGGACCAGTGGCGCGCATAGGCGCCGCCGCTCTCGATCCAGCGCTTGAGCAGGTCGATTTCCGCCGGCGAGAGGGTCTTGCCGGATTTGCGCGGCGGCATGAGTTCGTCGTCGTCCGTGGTCGTGATCCGTGCGATGAGTTCGCTCTTCCCCGGGTGCCCGGGCACGATCGCAAACGCCCCGCCGCCGAGGTCCTCGCGCGCGCCGGCCGCGGTGTCGAGGCGCAGGCCATTCTGGCCGCCCTTGCGATTCTCGTCGTCGGGGCCGTGGCAGCGGATGCACTTGTCCGAGAGGATCGGCCGGATGTCGCGGTTGAAGTCGGGCGCAGGCGCGGCCGGGAGCGCCTCGGCGCCCAGCGCAAAGGCCGCGGAAAAGATGAGAAGAGTCAGCCGCATCATGGGATCGAAATCTGGTTTCGAGTCCTGCCTCGGCCTGACGCCGCGGACCGGACCGATATGAGGCCAAAAGGAGCCCGCGACCACCGGCAGTGGCAAAGCAAATTATCAGCTGGGCGGCTCTCAGGTTCGCCGCCCGGGCCGACGCCGCCGCGTCGTGCCGCTTCGGAACCGATGCCGCCTATCTCGGTCGATGTTGTGGTGCACCGTGTGGAATTTCCCCGATGGCAATACGCCGCCAGAATCGCACCCACCACCCCTGACGACAAAATCCCTGCTCACGATGAGATGGCCCGTCGCGCCCACGAAATCTGGATTGCCCAAGGCAGTCCAAACGGCTGCGAAATAGATCACTCGCTCGAGGTGAAGCGTGAGCTGACCGCCGAGCACCTGCGCTCCGACGAAAATGCGCCCGGCCCAAGCCCGATGATCTCGCGGCCAAAGCGGCCGCGCAAAAGGAAGCCTCTCTGGCCCACGCCCCGCTCCTCCTAATTCTTCCGGACCAAATCAAGATGGCCTTGCCCCGCTGGCTCAAAATCGTGTTCACCGCCGGCAAGGGGTGGAAAGATGACAACGCGTTCAAGCATTCCGCGGCGGTCAGTTTCTACACCCTGTTCTCGCTGGCACCGATCACCATCATCGCCGTGGGCATCGCCAGCCTCGTGTTCGGCAAGGAGGCGGCCACGCGGCAGTTTTCCGACCAGATGGGTCAGCTCGTCGGCCCAGCCAGCGCCGAGCTGATCCAGAACACCATGGAGGCGGGTGACGTCGAGGATGAGGGCTGGCTCGCGACCGCGATCGGCGTCGTCCTGCTGCTGGTGGGCGCCACCACGGTGTTTGGCCAGTTGCAGGACTCGCTGAACGCGATCTGGAGCGTGACGGCCAAGCCCAGCCGCAGCGGCTGGATCGTGATGCTCGCCCAGCGCCTGCTCTCCTTCGCGATGGTGCTGGTCGTGGGCTTTCTCCTCCTGACCTCGCTGGTGCTCACGACCGCCTTCACCGCGGCCGTGTCGCTCGCGGGCGGGTGGATTCCCGCGGAGACCACCGTGCTGCGCGGCGTGGATTTCGTCGCGAGCCTGGCGCTCATCACGACCTTGTTCGCCCTGCTGTTCAAGGTGCTGCCCGATGTGAAAATCCGCTGGCGGGAGGTCTGGTTCCCCGCGTTCCTGACGGCCATTCTTTTCAACATCGGCCGCTTCCTCATCGCCCTCTACCTGGGCCACTCGACGATCGTCTCCACCTACGGCGCGGCGGGTTCGCTGGTAGCGCTGCTCATCTGGATTTATTACTCATGCACGATCCTTTTCTACGGGGTGGAATACATCCGCGCCCATCGGCTGGAGCACGGTCTGATCATTGAGCCCAAGGACACGGCCGTCGTGGTGAAAAAGCAAATCGTCGAGGAGCCTCCGGGGAAAAACCTCTCGCCGCATGACAAGGTGGAAAAGAAACGAAAGCTGAACTCCGCGTGATGCGGAGAGCCGGGAGGCGTTTCGGAGGCCAGATGCAGCCACGTCCGGTGGCTAAATGAGGCGCGGGCTTCACCGCGGCGCCAGTGCCGGGGAAAATCCCCGCGCCCAACCTTGGCGGTTTTCCCCCTCGACACCGCGCCCCGGCCGTCGCCACTGCTAGGGCGCATGTCGGCACCGCCCACCGTCGAGTTCCACGGGGTCACCAAGCGCTTCGGCGACGGGCCGCTCGTGCTCGATCGCGTGTCGCTGACGGTGGCCGCGGGCGACTTTGTTTCGATCATCGGCCCGAGTGGCTGCGGCAAATCAACGGCGCTCCGCCTCATCGCCGGCCTGAGTCCGCTCTCGGGTGGCCGCATCGCGATCGGCGGCCAGGCCCCGGAGGAAGCCGCGGCGGAGACCGCCTTCGTCTTTCAGGAACCCACGCTGCTCCCGTGGCTCAATGTCGCGCACAACGTCGAGCTGCCGCTGCGGCTCCGCGGCACGCCCGCCGCGCAGCGCGCCGCGACGCGCGCCCGCGTGCTCGATCTCGTGCGGCTCGGCGAGCGGGCGGCGGCGCATCCGCGCCAACTCTCGGGCGGGCAGAAGATGCGCGTCTCCATCGCGCGCGCCCTCTCCCTCGCGCCGCGCCTGCTGCTGCTCGACGAACCGTTCGGCGCGCTCGACGAGATGACGCGCGAGCATCTCAACGAGGAGTTGCTCGCCATTCGCGAACAGGAGCGGTGGACGGCGTTCTTCGTCACCCACTCGGTGGCCGAGGCGGTGTTTCTGTCGAACCGCATCTTCGTCCTCTCTGCCAATCCCGGCCGCCTCCACACCGAGATCGCGGTGCCGCTCCCTTACCCGCGCACGCCCGAGACGCGCCACTCGCCCCGCTACCACGAAATCGTCGCCAACGTGTCGCGCGTCCTGCGCTCCGTGGTGGACGCCGTCGCCTGAGCCATGCGCCGCACCTTGCTGCAAATCCTGCTCCCCGCGCTGACCGCGGCCGTGGTGATCGCGATCTGGATGGCGATCAACCTGGGCCTGTCAGCCGATACGCGCTTCCTCCTCCCGGGGCCCGGTGCCGTCATAGACGCGTTTGGCGATCAGCGCACCGAACTCAGCCGCGCCGCGTGGAACACCAGCCAGGGCGCGCTGATCGGATTCGGGCTGGCAATTGTCGTGAGCGTGCTGGCGTCGTTGCTTCTGTCGCTGTCGCCGCTCGTGCGCTCCAGTCTTTATCCACTGCTGATGGCGTTGCAGATGACGCCGCTGCCGATCCTCGCGCCGATCTGCGTGCTCTGGGTGGGCGCGGGGCTGAAAAGCGTGGCGCTGCTCACCTTCGTCATCGCATTTTTCCCGCTCGTCGTGAACACGACGCAGGGCCTCATCTCGACGGACCGCAACCTCGTCGAGTTCTTCGACCTGTGCCGCGCGAGCCGCTGGCAACAGCTGTTTCATCTGCGCGTGCCGGCGGCGCTGCCGTATTTCTTCACCGGGCTGCGCATCGCCGCCACGCTCTCACCCATCGGCGCCGTCGTGGCCGACATGAACGCCGGCACCTCCGCCAACGACGGCGGCGGTCTCGGTTTCCAGGCGGTGATCTATGCGAGCCAGGCGAAATACGCCGCGCTCTTCGCCACCGCGATCACCACCTGCGTCCTCGGCTTCCTGCTCAACGCCGTCGTGCTCGGGCTGGGCTGGCTCGCCCTGCACCACTGGCACGACTCCTACGAACGCAGCGATCGTTGACCTGCTCTTGAAGCACGAAACCATGGAACATGCCGCCGGATTTCGTTCATGGTTTCTTGGCTTCCTGCTCAAGTCCCCTTCCTTCTTCCCCATCATGAAGCTTCTCCGCCCGCTCGCTGCCTCGTTCGGTTTGCTCGCAGCTTCGGCCATTGTCGCCGTCGCCGCGGACAAGGCGCCCTTCAAGCTTATCGTGCAGCTCGACTGGGTCGCCGAGCCGGAGCATGGCGGCTTCTATCAGGCGCAGGCGCGCGGGTGGTTTCGCGAAGCCGGGCTCGATGTCACGCTCATCCCCGGTGGTCCGGGGGCGCATGTGATGCCGAGCGTCGCCACCGGCCGCGCGCACATCGGCCAGGCCGGCGACATCGACACGCTGCTCCAACAGGCCGAGGGTCTGCCCGTCGTGCAGTTCGCCGCCGTGTTCCAAGACGATCCGGCGGGAATCTTGGTGCATGCCGACAGCCCCGTGCGCCGCTTCGAGGATCTCCAGGGCAAGACCATCATCGCGCGGCCCGGCTGGCCCTTCCTCGATTTCCTGAAAAAGAAATACGGCCTCCGCGTGAATGTGATCGCGCAAAATTTCTCGAGCGCCGCCTTCCTCGGCAATCGCGAGGCGCTCCAGCAGGGCTACAACATCGCCGAGCCCTACCACATCGTGCAGGCTGGCGGCCAAAAGCCGCGCTTCCTTTCCACATGGGATGCCGGTTTTCGCGGCTACGCCGTGCTCGTGACCAGCCGCCGGTTTGCGCGCGAGCACCCGGCTGAACTCAGCGCCTTCACGCGCGCCTACATCCGCGGCTGGCGCGACTACCTCGCCGGCGATCCCGCCCCCGCCCACGACGCCATGAAGCAGGCCAACACCAGCAACACGGACGGCTTCCTCGCCTTCTCCCGCCAGGCGATCATCGACGAGCGGCTCGTCACCGGCCGCGACGCCGACGGCGGCCCCGCCAAGATCGGCCGCCTCGATCCCGCGCGCTTCGCCGCGCAGATTGCGCTGCTTGAGGACATGGGTCTGCTCGCCAAGGGCAAGGTCACCACGGCCACCGCAATCACCACGGAGTTTCTGCCCAAGTGATCCGCGGATGACCGTCCTCACCGCACTTCCCCCGCTGGCGCGCTTTCTCGCGCTGCTCCGCCACGCCGTCGAGACCGGCACGCTGACCAAGCTGACGCTCGGCAAGCATCGCGGCGCCGACCCGACGCTGAAGAATCTCCACGTCCGCCCGGTCGCGCTGCAAGGCGGACCGCACCTCGCGTTCGTCTGGCGCCACGCCACGCGCGACCTCACCAAGAACCACGCGCCCGCCGCCGCGCTCGCCGAACTCGAACGGTTGATCGGCGCGGAATTTCTCGATGCGCATCTCTTCACTGCGACCGAGACCGCACAGTTCGAGGCGCAGCCCGGCGGGAAGGATCGGCTGCGCGTTCGACAGAATTCGCCGGCCTCCCCTCAGCCACCCGCAGCGACCCTCGCCCCGGCCAACGATCGGGCAAAAAACCACGCCATCCCCGCCACCGCCCCGTGGCTCCGCGCTCTCGGCGTGACCAACGACCGTGCCCAGCCGCGCGAGGGCATGGCCGACAAATTCCGGCAAATCCAGAAATTTGCCGAGCTGCTCACCCACCTCATGGCCGAGGCGGCGCTGCCCGCCGATCGCACGCTGCGCGTGACCGACATGGGCAGCGGCAAAGGCTACCTCACCTTTGCCCTCGCCCACCTGCTCGGCGACCGCGCCCAGGTCCACGGCATCGAGGCGCGCGCGGAGTTGGTCGAACTCTGCAACCGGATCGCGCAGGAGGGCGGGCTCGCGAACCTCACCTTTGCCGCCGGTGACATCGCCACCGCGACCATCGAAAAACCCCTCGATGTCCTGATCGCACTCCACGCCTGCGACACCGCGACCGACGACGCCCTCGCCCGCGGCTTCGCCGCCGGCGCGCCGCTCCTCGTCGTCGCGCCCTGCTGCCAGAAGGAGCTTCGCGCCCAGCTCACCGCGCCACCCGTGCTGGCCGAGCCGTTGCGCCACGGGATTTTCCAGGAGCGCCAGGCCGAGTTCGCGACCGACGCCCTGCGCGCGCTCCTGCTCGAGTGGGCCGGCTACCGCACCAAGGTCTTCGAGTTCATCTCCACCGAACACACCGCCAAGAATCTGATGATCGCCGCCCTCAAGGAGCGCGAGTGCGGCACGCCTGACGACGCCCGCGCGGCCCGCGTGCGCGAATTCGCGGCGTTCTACGGGGTGCGGTCGCAATGCCTCGCCGCGCACTTGGATTTCGTCCTGACGCCATGACTTGGTCCGAACTCGATTGGCCCGCCCTCGATCGGCTGCGGCAAAAATTCCTCAGCGGCTCGGCGCACACCGGTCCTTACTGGGAAACGCCCGCGGACCTCGCGAGCTACGACCTCACCTACGGCGAGCGCATCGGCTGGAAATGGGATCAGGTCCTGCGCGAACTGCGCCTGCGGAGCTGGCGGCCCGCCTCACGCGAGATCTTCGACTGGGGTTGCGGCAGCGGCGTGGCCGCGCGGCGCGTGATTTCGTGCTTCGGTGCCGAGTCGTTCGATGCGCTCACGGTGTGGGACCACTCGCCGCTTGCCTGTGATTTCGCGGAGGACGCCGCCCGGCGCGCCTTCCCCGCGCTGCGCGTCGCCACGGCCACGCCCGGTCTGCTCGCCGCCGATGCGCCCATCGGCCTGCTCGTGCTGAGCCATGTCCTTAACGAGCTGCCGACCTCCGCGCTCTCGACGCTGCGCTCGCTCATCGCGCGCGCCGAGGCGGTGCTCTGGGTCGAGCCGGGCACGCACGCCGTCAGCCGCCAGCTTACGACGCTGCGCGATGAGTTGCGCGGGACCTTTTCCGTCGTCGCACCCTGCACGCATGCCGGAGCCTGCCCGATGGCCGCGCCGGAAAACTACCGCCATTGGTGCCACTTCTTCGCGCCGCCGCCCGCCGCGATCTACGCCGACCCCGAGTGGGTGAAATTCGGCCAGCGCGCCGGCATCGATCTGCGCAGCCTGCCTTACTGCTTCCTCGCCCTCGACCGCCGCGCCCCCGCCTCAACCGCCGGTGTTCTATCGCGCGTGATCGGCCGACCCGAGCATTTCAAGCCCTACGCACGTTTGCTCAACTGCGACGCCACCGGCCTCGCCGAACTCGAGCTGCCCAAGCGCGCCGACCCCGCGCTCTTCAAGGAGCTGGATCGCACCAAGGCCCCACTCGTCTATCGCTGGCAGCGCGAGGGCGAAAAAATCCTCGGCGGCGCGGCCTACAGTAGGGCGGGTCTCTGACCCGCCCTCGGTGCGAACACTCAAAGCGTGAAAGAGCGGGTCAGAGACCCGCCCTACTCCCGCTCGCTCTTCACTTCAGATCCCGAATCTTGATCGCGCGGTAGCTCACCACGTCGCCGTGATCCTGAAAGGCGATGTGGCCCTTCGCGAGCGACGCGAATTTTGGCCAGTCCTTGAACTTGCTCGCGGCGATTAACGCCTTGCCCTCGGGGCTCGCGAGATCGGCGGCGATGACTTTTTTTCCGTTGAGCCAGTGTTCGACCTTCCAGCCCTTCACGATCAGGCGCGACTGGTTCCACTGTCCGACCGCCTTCACGAGATCGCGCGGTGCTTCAGCGCCCATGTCGTAGAGTGAGCCGGCGAGGTGGTTGCCGAGCTTGTTGTCCTTGGCATCGATGTTATCGAGCACCTGATACTCCGGCCCGGTGCGGAAGCTCGCGCTCTCGCCGAGACCCACCCGGTAAATGACCCCGCTGTTGCCGCCCGCGGAGATTTTCCACTCGAAGCTGAGTTCGAAGTCGGCGAACTCCGCCTTGGTCATGATGTCACCTGCTTTGGCCGCGGTGAGCGTGAGCGTGCCGTCCTGCACCTTCCAGCCGGCGCCGATGGCATCGGTCTTGTAGCCGCGCCAGCCGTCGAGGCTCTGGCCGTCGAAGAGCAGCTTCCAACCGGCGGACTTTTCCGCCGCGGTAAGCGAGTTGGGGTTTGCCGCCGACACCGGGGAAACCAAGGTGGCCAGCGGCAGGGCGAGAGCGAGGAGCGGGGCGAGGAGTTTCATCAACGTCACCGGTAACCCGACGCGCCGCGCAGGCAACACCGCGTTTTCCGCGCCATCCCGGCCCGTCAGGCTTTGCGCACGCCAGTCACGCCCGGCAGCGCACGCCGCAGGAGATCCTGAATCAGCCGCACATTCTCGACGCCGCCGCGCGCGCGAAACGGCACCGTGCCCAGCTCCGGCACATAGACGCAGTAGCGGCCATGAAACACGAAGACCGCCGCGGCGCTTTCCCGCCGGCGCTCGCCCTCCGCGTAAGCGAAGCGCACGACATTCACCGGGCGCGCCATCGCGAGCCGCGCGCCTACGATGCGCGCGTCGCGCACGGCTGCATTCGGCTCCACGGCGAGCGCGGCGGACACGAGCTGGCCCGGTGTCTGCGGAAAATCGTGCCGGTAGAGGGGGAATTGTGCCGTCACACGCGGATATTTCTTCAGCACAGGCGCCGCCACGAGCGCGGCCTCATCCCGCTGCGCCACCTCGCCCGGCAGCCGGCTCCAGCCGAAATTCAGATCCCAGCACCAGAGCGCCCCACCCTCGTCGACGATCGCGACCGCGTGACCCGCGATGATCTCGTCGTCGTCGCGCGCGCCCCACTGGAGCAGGCGCGACCACGCCTCGGTCCCCTTGGCGTCGCGCCACGCGTCAAGCAGCGCGACCGTCTCGACGAAGCAGCCGTTGGCCACGCCCATCGGGGCGTGCAGGAAAGGCGGCTTCGGCGGCCCGGCCGGCCGCACCACGCGCACCGGCCCGGCGCTCACGGGTCGCATCCCGGTCACCACGGCGACCGAGAGCACGGCGCTGCGCAGGAAATCTCGACGGCTGTTCATAAGAGGAAGGGAGCTATCGGCACACTCTGCACGGGGCTTCAGCGGCCGCGATCCGGACCCGATCCAAGGCCCAATCTTACAATTCTGTAATGCTCACGAAAGCTCCCCGATAATTCCGTGTGGCATCTTGGCGGCCTCAACCATCTGCCATGAACACCACGCTCTCCTCCCTTTCCCCCTTCAACCGCCGGCCGGCCCTCTGGACCGCGTGCATCCTCGCCCTCGCGGGTGCGTTTGCCGCCGGCGCGCAATCTTCAGCTTCCTCCACGAAGCCCGCCGTCGCCATCAAGCGCGACACCGATCCCGTGCATCGCGGCACCCTCGAGTCCGCCAGCTTCTCCGGCGTCGTGAAACGCGTCGCCCCGAGCGTCGTGAAAATCACCACGACCACCAAGGCGAAGAAGGTCGTCGTAAACGGCCAGCAATTCCCCGGTTTCGACCATCCGATGTTCCGCCAGTTCTTCGGCGGTCAGCAGCCCGAGATGCAGCAGCCGCAGCAAAACGGCCTCGGCTCGGGCGTCATCATCAGCGCCGACGGCTTCATCGCCACCAACAACCACGTTGTGCAGGGCGCCGATGAGGTGCTCGTCGCCCTCGACGACGGCCGGGAGTTGAAGGCGAAAGTCGTCGGTCGCGATCCGCAGACCGATATTGCCGTCATCAAAGTCGATGCCACGGACCTGCCCGCGATCACGTTTGCCGATTCCTCGAAGATCGAGGTTGGCGACCGTGTCCTCGCCATCGGCAATCCGTTCGGCCTCGGCGAGACCGTCACCACCGGCATCGTCAGCGCCAAGGGCCGCCGGGCCGGCCTCGGCCTCGACTACGAGGACTTCGTGCAGACCGACGCCGCGATCAATCCCGGCAACTCCGGCGGCGCGCTCGTCGATGTCGAGGGCCGCCTCATCGGCATCAACACCGCGATCCTCAGCCGCAGTGGCGGCTTCCAGGGCGTCGGCCTCGCCGTGCCCGCCAATCTCGTCAGCCAGGTAGCCGACGGTCTCGTCAAAAACGGCAAAGTCGTCCGCGGCTACCTCGGTGTCGGCGCGCAGGATCTCACGCCCACGCTCGCCGATTCCCTCGGGCTCGACTCCAAACGCGGCGCGCTCGTCGCCGATGTGCAGCCCGACAGTCCCGCCGCCAAGGCCGGCCTGAAAAACGGCGATGTCATCACCGCCCTCAACGGCGAAAAAATCGCCGACGCCAATCGACTCACCTTCAACGTCGGCGCCATCGCCCCCGGCACGAAGCTCAACCTCGAGATCATCCGCGACGGCCAGATCAAGCAACTCACCGCCACCACCGCCGAGCGCCCTGGCGCGAACAAGCGCGGCCAACGCGGCGAGGCCGAGGCCGACGAGGTCGCGAGCAACGACGAGGGTGTGCTCAACGGCGTCGCCGTCGACGACATCGCCCCGCAGATGCGCACGCAGCTCAATCTACCCGCCCGTCTCAAGGGCGCCGTGATCACCAACGTCGAAGCCGGCTCCGCCGCCGCCAAGGCCGGCCTCCGTCCCGGCGACGTGATTCTCGAAATCAACAAGCAGCCCGTCACCTCCGCCCAGGATGCCGTGAAGCTCAGCACCGCCGCCGACAGCAAGAAGACGCTCGTCCGCCTCTACTCGCGCGGCAACACGCTCTTCGTGGTCGTCGACGAGACGCAGTCCGACAAGGCCGCTTCATGATTTGTAGGGCCTGAGCTTGCTCAGGCCTTTTTCCAAGCACGGCCTCAGCGAGCTGAGGCCCTACACGGACAAACTTTGGTCAGGTCAGGGTCAGGTTGTGTGTCAGTTGTTGTGACAAACGGAAATCGCCCCGGGCTCGCATGAGCCCGGGGCTGATTTTTTCCACCCTTTCCAAACCTCCCTCGCTCCCCACACTCCGCCACCACTCACCATGCGCGTCCTCGTCGTCGAAGATGATGCCAAAATCGCCTCGTTCGTCGTGCGCGGCCTCAAACAGGCCGGCTACGCGGTCGATCACGCGCCCGACGGCGAGACCGGCCTCGCCCTCGCCGAATCCACGGACTACGACGCCGCCATCGTCGATGTCATGCTCCCACAGCTCGACGGCATCAGCCTCGTCAAACGCCTCCGTGCCGCGCGCCGGCCCATCCCCGTCCTGTTTCTCAGCGCCAAGAGTTCCGTCGATGATCGCATCCGCGGCCTGCAGGCGGGCGGCGACGATTACCTCACCAAACCCTTCGCGTTTTCCGAACTCGTCGCGCGCGTGCAGGCGCTCATCCGCCGCGCCACGTCGTCGCCGGAGACGACTCGCCTCGTCGGCGGCGATGTCACGCTCGATCTCGTCTCCCGCGCCGTCACGTGCGCCGGCCAGTCCGTGGATCTGCAGCCGCGCGAATTCGCGCTGCTCGGCTTTCTCCTCCGCCATCTCAACCGGCCCGTGAGCAAGACCATGATCCTCGAGCACGTCTGGGACTACAGCTTCGATCCGCAGACGAATGTCGTCGATGTCGTCATGTCCCGCCTCCGCGCCAAAATAGATCCCGGCCACCAGCGTATCGAGACGGTGCGCGGCGTCGGCTACGTCTTCCGTCCGCACGGCCATGCTTGAGCGCGTGCGCCAATCCCTCGCGCTGCGGCTCGCCGGCCAATACGCGCTCGTGTTCGCGCTCGGCGCCGCGCTGCTCTTCGGCGTGCTCTACTGGCTGCTTGCGGAAGCCTTCGACGCGCGCGAACGCGCCGGTCTCGTGCGGCAGGCGGAGGAGTTCGCCGCGACCTACCAGCGCGGCGGCCCGCTCGCCCTGCGCAATCAGGTGGAAAACGACTCCGCGCTCGCCGGCCGCGCTTTCTTCGTGCGCCTCATCCGCGCCGACAACCAACCCGCCTACGAAAAATGGCCCGCCGACTGGATCGAGACCCAAGTGCGGCAGACCCCGCTCGGCGCTTTCACCTACACCGAGGAAATCAATACCCTGCGCATCCCGCAAAACGCCCTCCGCGACTACACCATCGCCACGCGCAAATGGCCCGACGGCACGCAGCTCCAGGTCGGCCGCCTGCTCGACAGCCGTGCGGTGCTGCTCGCGCCGCTGCGCACGGCCTTCGCCGTCGTAGGGGGCGCAGCGCTCATCCTTTCCGTCGGCGTGGGCACGCTGCTCGCCTGGCGCGCCACGCGCCCGCTCCGCGCTGTCTCCGACACCGCGCGCCGCATCCTTGAGACCGGCGACCACAGCGCGCGCGTGCCCGGCCCGGAAGGCAGCGGCGAACTCGCCGTGCTCGTGCGCCAGCTCAACACCCTGCTCGACCGCAACGCCGCCCACGTGCGCGTGCTCCGCGACACGCTCGACAACCTCGCCCACGATCTGCGCACGCCGCTCACCCGCCTCCGCGGCACCGCCGAGCTCGCCCTCGGCGACGGCGGCGAACCCGCCACCGCGCGCGAGGCGCTGGCCGATTGCGTGGACGAGTCCGACCGCGTGCTCCACCTGCTCGAAGCGCTCCTCGACATCTCCGCCGCCGAGGCCGGCGTCTTGCAGCTCAACCGCGACCGCCTCGATCTCCGCTCGCTCACCGAGCGCGCCGCCGATCTCTACCGCGAGGTCGCCGAGGAGAAAAAGATCACCGTCACCCTCGATCAGCCCGCGCCGGCTGAGTGCTCCGCCGATGCCATCCGCCTCGGCCAGGCCATCAACAACCTCCTCGACAACGCGCTCAAATACACGCCCCCGGGCGGCGCGGTCACGCTCTCCGTGCGTCCCGAGTCCAGCGCCGTCGTGCTCACGGTCGCCGACAACGGCCCCGGCGTGCCCGCGACCGAACGCGAGGCCGTCTTCCGCCGCCTCTACCGTGGCGACACCAGCCGCTCCCAACGCGGCCTCGGCCTTGGACTCAGTCTCGTGAAAGCCATCGTCGAAGCCCACGGCGGCACCATCGTCCTCGACGACGCGTCCGCCCGCCCTGAGCCTGCCGAACGGGGTGGCGGCGCGCGGTTCACGGTGCGCCTGCCCGCGTAGCGGTGGGCGTCCCCCCGGCCCGCCGGCTCATACCCATCGCCGTTTGCCTTTGGACTTTTGTAGGGCTGGCGCTCGTCGCCAGCCGTCGCGCGGCGCAGATCATAACCGCGACGGTCTCCGACCAGCGGAAACCCTACGGTCCAGAAGCTGAGGGACGTGGGTATCAGGACTTTCGTCAAACCTCGGCGGGCCGGGACGCCCGCCGCCACGCGGCACTCGCCTGCTGGCAAAGGGACGCAAGGACTGCGGCACGTTTTTCGGCCAACCTCTCACTTCCCGCAGCACTTTTTAAACTTTTTCCCGCTCCCGCAGGGGCAGGGCTCGTTGCGACCCACCTTGGGCGCGGCGCGCACCGGCAGCGATGGAGACTCCGGTGGCCCCCGCCATCCATCGGACTCCACGGTTCCATACTCGTCGAGCGGGCGGAGCCCCATGGCCTCGCGCATTTGACGGCCCATTTCCATCAGTTGGTTCGGCTTCGGCGGATGCTCTCGCCGCGTTTTCAACCCGAGTTCGATCTGCGCATCCTCCCAATCGCCGCAGATGGACTCATCCACCCGTCCGTCGCGAAAGGCCCGCTCGATCACCTCCGCGGCCTCGACCGCTTTCAAGTCGAGGAGACCGGAAACCAACACGGCGTTGGTGAAACCGTCGTTGACCTCCGGCCGCGCCAGCACCGCCGCAATCGCCGCCACACATTCGGCACGCGCGGCCGGGTGTCGCCGGCCAATCCCGACCAGCGCATCCTTCGCTCCGTGGCGCGCAAAATTGCCCAGACTGATCTCGCAGAGCGCTTGCGATGCCACGGCCAGCGCAGCCGGTCCGATACGCCCGAGCGCCGACGCGACGGCGTCAGACACATAGTCGTCATCCTCAATCCACGGTCGCCGCCACAAGCCCGCCAAAGGACCAACCGCCTCTTCCGCCGCCAAATCCCCGAGCGCCTGCATCGCGTGGAGCGGGGCCCAGACGACCAGCGAGTTCGACGGACCAAGGAGCAGGGCTTCGTCGGTCGCCATGCGGATCAACTCCGGGATGTGCTCGGGCGCCCAGGCTTGCCGCATCTCCCCTCCCTCTTCCTCACTCGGGTCACCCCGCTCCAGCAACGCCACCATCGGCCCGCTGTAGCGCAGATCCGCGGGCGTCGTGTCCGGCCCGGGCAGCACTTTCACCCCATGATCCGCCAGTCGCGCTCGCACTTCCGTCTGCCGGCCCGGGAAGATCACCGTGCACCGGTCAGCTTCGCGGACACGTTCGGCGCCCGCGAAATCCAGCGCGCATTCGTCGCCCAGCTCCTCGAAAAACCCGGCCACGTCATCCGCCAGCTCCGGCGCGACATTGGCGTAGGGCCCGAACTGCTGATCCGTCCTTAGTTCCACGGTGGTCACATTTGGTTGCACTGGCATGAGGCGATGAGACTGCACCGGCCCGCCGGGTAAACTCTCCTTTTCTAAAAATCATCCCTGCGTTTTCGACAAACCCTGCCACTGCTCGCAGCTTACTTTACCCATGGCCGACTTCCTGACCGACAAACCCGCTAAGCTTGAGCGCGCCTTCCTCGTGGGCGTGCAGACCGCCGACATGAAGGAGGGCGAGGCCGCCGAGCTGCTCGGCGAGTTGCAGGAGCTCGTTGCGAACCTGCGCATCACCGTCGCGCGCACCGAACTCGTCAACCTGCGCCGCGCCACGCCCGCGCTGCTCCTCGGCACCGGCAAGGCCCAGGAGATCGTCGATCTCGCGAAGGCGGAGGGCGCCGATGTGATCGTGTTCGACGAGGCGCTGTCGCCCGCGCAGCAGCGCAACTGGGAGGAACTGTCCGGCCTCGCCGTGATCGACCGGCAGGAGGTCATCCTCGAAATTTTCTCCGACCGCGCCCACACCCGCGAGGCCACGCTCCAGGTCGCGCTCGCGCGCATGGAGTATTCGCTGCCGCGCCTCACGCGCGCCTGGACCCACCTCAGCCGCCAGCGCGGCAAGGGCGCCATGGGCGGCGAGGGCGAAACCCAGCTCGAAAACGATCGCCGCACCGTCCGCGACCGCATCACGCACCTCAAGGCCGAGCTGAAAAAAGTCGTCTCGCAGCGCAGCGTGCAGCGCACCAAGCGCCAGCGCGTGCCCGTGCCCACCTGCGCCATCGTCGGCTACACCAACGCCGGCAAGTCCACCCTCCTCAACTCGCTCACCGGCGCCCGCGTCATGGCCGCCGACAAGCTCTTCGCCACCCTCGACCCCACCACGCGCCAGCTCGTGCTGCGCGGCAACCAGAAGGTGCTCGTCACCGACACCGTCGGCTTCATCCGCCGCCTGCCGCACGGGCTCGTCGAGGCGTTCAAGGCCACGCTTGAGGAAGTCATCGTCGCGGATTTCCTCGTCCACGTGCTCGACGTCACGAACCCCAACGTCGAGCAACACCACGCGACCACGCTCGCCGTCCTCGCCGAGCTGGGCGCAGGGGACCAGACGATGATCACCGTCTTCAACAAGACCGACGCCGCCGATGCCGCGATGCGCCGCAGCGCACGCCGCCTCGCGCCCGACGCGCTGTTTGTGAGCGCGCTCACGCGCGAGGGGCTCGATGGCCTCGAGGCCCGCTGCCTCGAGCTGATCGCCGAGGCCCATGCCGTGACGGAGCTGCTCGTGCCCCACACCCGCTACGATGTGATCGCGCGGCTCCACGCCACCGGCCACGTGCAGAGCGAGGAGCAGCTCGACGACGCCGTGCGCTTGATCGGCCGCTACCCGCCCACGCAGGCGGCGTTCTTCGCGCCGTTTGTGGTGAAGTGAATCACCGCCCGGCCTCGCGCAGGATCCGATCCTTCAGGTAATCCGGGATCGGCGTCTCGCGCAGCCACGTCTCGGCGACCTCGGGATTGCTGAGAAGCCAGCGGCGGGCGACTTGCTCAACCATGCCATCGTTTACATCTGAGCGCGGCAGCGAGCGGAGCCAGGCGGCCGCGTCCGCGGGCGAAGCGCCAAGCCGGCCCTCAAGGTAGATCGCCAGGGCCCGGTCGCGGGCAGGACTGGGGGGCAGTGCGGCGAGCCCCTGCCCGATCGCCCCCGTGTCGAGCGCGCCGCGCTGGCGCACAAATTCGATCAACGCTTCCTCGCGATCGCGGGCGGCCGGTTGCGTGGCCAGCCAGGCGTCGAAGCCCGGTAGCTCCTCGATCCCCGCCGGTCCGCCCCCGCCCAGGCCGCGGGCGCGGATGCTGCGCTGGCCCGGCGCGCCGCCACGGCGTCGCGTGGACGGCACGCCGAGGCCGGTCTCGATGCCGGCAAACGCCGCGTCGCGCTCCGCGCCTTCGCGCAGGCGGCCCGCCCAGTCGAGCGCAGCCGGCCGATCGCCCGCCACCCACGTCTGCGCCGCCGCGGAAAAAAGCAGCAATCGATCGCGGCCTTGGGGCAGCGACTCCGCCAGCTCGACGGCCCGCTGCGGCCTCGTCTGCGCGAGTGTGAAACCGACCGCGAGCACCAGCCGTTCACGGCGCACAGCATCGCTCGTCGCGCGGCTCCACGCGAGCGCCTGCTCGGCGTCGCGCCGTGCCCATGCGCTCACGGCAAAGGCCAGCAGCTCTTCGCGCGCCGCGCCTTCGGGCAGGGCCACCAGATGCTCCGCCGCGACGCGCGCATCCGTCTCGGCCCACTGCGCGATCGCGGCCCGGCCCGCTGGCGCCACCAGGGCCGCATCGGGCAGCGCCAGAGCCCATCGCACGGCGGCTGCGGGATCACGGCGCGCATAGGCGCGGCCCGCGAGATCGAGGGCCGCGCCCTGGCTGGCGTTGGCCGGCAGCGCCACCGCGACCGCCGCGAGCCGCTCCGGCGGTTCATCGGCAAGCGCGGCGACGAGCGCCGCGCCGAGTTTTGCACGCACCGCCGGATCGCGCGTGGTGGTCAATGCATCCATCGCCGCCGTCACACGGTCGGCCCGCACGAGGGCGATCAGCCCGGCCAATTGCTCGCGCTCATCCGCGCGCGGCGCAGTCGAGGGCATACCCACGGTCGGCATCACCGGCACGCGCGCCGGCGGATTACGGTCGGGCAGCGCGCAGCCGCACAGACTCGCCAATAAAACGATCGCCGGGAGGAGCCGGGCGCGGGATGCATGCCGTTGCATGGCCGCACGCAATCGCGTTCAGCCCTTCAGCGCAACCCGCGGAGCCGCTTCGCGGCGTCGCCCACTGCACCGTCCGCGCAACGCCTGCTTGACCTCGTGCCGTGTGGGTGGACTCACTCGTCGCCTGTTCAGCGGCCCCGTCCCCACCCCAGCCGATCCCCATGAAAAATCCTCTCGTGCGTCTCATCCTCGCTTTCATCGTGCTCGCAGTCACGCCGGGCCACGCCCAGCCCGCGACCGGCGCCATCACCGGCCGCGTCTTGAATCCCGCGAACGGCGAATACCTGCGCAACGCCCACGTCCGCCTCGTCGAGACCGGCGAGAGCGCCGTCTCGGAGGATGAGGGCGTGTTCCGCCTTGCCCCGGTCGCGCCGGGCCGCGTCACCCTCGAGGTCACCTACACCGGCTACCGCACCATGACCGCGGTCGTCGAGGTGCCGGCCGGCGGCGTCGCCACGAAAAATTTCGATCTCGTGAGCACACTGCAGGCCGTCGCCGCCGATGGCAGCACGGTGAAGCTCGACGCCTTCACCGTCTCCTCCGAGCGCGAGGGCAGCGCCAAGGCCATCATGGACCAGCGGCGCAACATGAACGTGACCAACACCGTCGCGTCCGATGCTTTCGGCGACAACGCCGAGGGCAACATCGGCGAGTTCCTCCGCCACCTGCCCGGCGTCGAGCTCAACCTCAACTACGGCGAGGTGCGCACCGTGAGCCTCGGCGGGCTGCCCGCCGAATACACCTCGGTCACGATGGACGGCGTCTCGCTCGCGAGCGTCGATGCCAACAACAGCGGCTCCGGCGCCGCGCGCTCCTTCACGATGGAGATGGCCTCACTCAATTCGATGGAATCGATCGAGGTCAACAAGACCATCAGCGCCGACATGGAGGCCAACGCCCCCGCCGGCACGATCAACCTGCGCACGAAGCGCGCGTTTGACCGCGCGGGCCGCCGCGTCTCCTGGCAGACCACCCTCGCCGCGCACAGCAGCGCATTCAACCTCGGCCGCTCACTCGGGCCGGATGAGGACAAGCGCACCTACAAGCTACGGCCGGGCGGGATCATCGAGTATTCGGATGTGTTTCTCAACAAGCGCCTCGGCCTCGTGCTCAACGTCAGCGAGTCCAACGTCTACCAGGAGGCGCTCATCTCCGCCCTCGGCTACAACGCCACGCCCACCGCCACTGACTCGCGCCCGCTCGTGCCGACCACGCTGAATTTCCAGTGGGCGCCGCGTTTCAACAAGCGCTTCGCCACGACCCTCACCTCCGACTACAAGATCTCCAACGAGCTCAACGTCGGCGTCGGCGTCGTCTACAACTACGCCGATCTCTGGACGCCGCAGCGCACGGTTATCTTCAATGCCGGCGCGCGCGCGGGCGTCGTCGGCACGAGTCCCACGCTCAGCTTCACCTCCGGCCCGGCCGGCACGGTGCAGGTGAATCCGGTCGCGGTATCCAAGATGGGCGAGACGTTCACCGTGCTGCCGCGCGTCGCGTTCAAGCGCGGCAACTTCGACATCGAGGGCAAGTTCGCCTACACCGATTCCACGAGCTGGTATGACCCCCTCGGCCGCCGCAACTCAATCCGCGACACGAACTCGCCCACGGCCACCGGCATCACCTTCCGCGCGCAGCGCTCCTCGGAAATGGCGGCCGACTGGTCGTTCACGCAGGTCGCCGGCAACGACATCACCCGCGGCTCCAGCTTCACGAGTCCCGCCGTCACCGTGAACGACGGCCGCTTTGGCCGCACGGTCTTCCTCAGCGGCGACATCAACGCCACCCTCAAGACCTCCATGTGGCGCCCCATCGTCTGGAAAAGCGGCCTCAAGCTGCGCGATCAGGCTCAGAAATTCGAGGACGACCAGCTCGCCAAGCGCTTCGACTACGCGCCAGGCGGGGGTGCGGCCGTCACCACCGGCGCGTGGGCCGACCAGCGCTCGCCGTGGGAATACGACCTCGGGATGAACAACGGCTCCATCGCGTCCGTCTCGGGCGCCAATGTCTTCATGCCCCACTTGCGCGGCATCCGCGAACTCTACGCCGCCCGCCCCGGCGACTTCCGGCAGAACTGGGGCGCCAACAGCGACAACTTCTACCAATCCTACGTCGCGCGCCGCCGCCGTTTCAACGAGCGCATCGATGCCGGCTACCTCATGGGCACCGCCAGCCTCGCGCGCGGCCTCACCGCCCGCGCCGGCGTGCGCTGGGAAAAGACGAACACCGATGCCAACGAGGCCAACCCTCGCTCGCCCGCCGAGGTGCGTGCGGCGGGCTTCGCGCTGACCGCCGCCGGCGTGGCCACCACGATCCCCGGCATCGAATACCAATACCTTTCGCGGCCCCGCATCCACCGCAAGGCGGACTACGAGAACCTGTTTCCCAGCGCCTCGCTGAAATACAGCGTGCTCCGCAACCTCGACCTTCACCTCGGCTACAGCTCCACCATCCGCCGCCCGGGCTACGTCAACATCTCAGGCGTCTGGCTCATTGACGACACGCCCAACTCCCCGGGCGCGCTGCCCACCGTCACCGCCCCCAACCCGGGCCTGACTCCGGAGACCTCCGACAACTACGCCGCGCGTCTGGCCTACTATTTCGAGCCCGTGGGCCTGCTTGCCGTGACGACTACGGAGCGCGCCGTGAAGAGGCTCTTCATCACCAACCGCCAGACCGCGCAGGAATTTGCGCTACACCGGCAACGACGAGCTCGCCAACTACGAGTTCGTCACCACGACCAACGGCACCGGCACGATCAAGATCCGCAGCATGGAGATCGAATACAGCCAGAGCCTGTCATTCCTCGGGCAAGCCTTCCGGCGCCTCTCCGTGCGCGGCAGCTACACGCGAGTCTATGCCGAGGTGCCCCGTGCCAACCTCACCCCGCACCTCGCCAGTGGCGGCCTCAATTGGTCGCTCGGCCGCTTCAATATTTACGGCAACTGGAACTGGCTCGACGACGTGAACACCAACATCGCCGGCACCACCTACCGCCGCCACCGCACCAACGTCGACGCCGGCGGCAGCTGGCGCCTCACGAACCGCTACACGCTCTCCGTCAGCGCCCGCAACATCCTCGATACACCCTATGTGAACATGCAGCGCTTTGCCTCGGGCCCGACGGCGCTCACGCGCAACGAGTTCGTCGGCCGCAACTGGACCTTTGCGGTGAAGGGCGCGTATTGAAGATGGGCGGGCACGTCCCTGTGCCCGCATTTCTCCCCACGCGGGCGCAGGGACGCGCCCGCCCACCCCGCCCATGAACCGCCGCATTTTTCTCCAGCAAACTGGCCTCCTCACCTCCGCCACCCTCGCCGCGCCCTCGCTCCTCCACGCGCAGACTGCATCCACGCCGCGACCCGCGGCACCGGCCAAAGAACTCGCCGCCGACCTCGTGATCATCGGTGGCGGCACCGGCGGCTGCGCCGCGGCGCTCGCGGCCGCGCGGCGCGGCCTCTCGGTGATCATGACCGAGGAGACCGACTGGATCGGCGGGCAGCTCACCTCGCAGGCCGTGCCGCCCGACGAAAACGCACTCGTCGAGACCACCGGCGCCACGCGCAGCTACCAGGAATTCCGCCGCCGCGTGCGCGACTACTACGCGCGCAATTTCCCGCTCACCGCCGCCGCGCGGGCGAACCCGCTGCTCAACCCCGGCAACGGCAGTGTCTCGAAGCTCTGCCACGAACCGCGCGTCGCGCTCGCCGTGCTGGAGGAGATGCTCGCGCCCTTTGTCGCCGGCGGTCGTGTGCGGATTCTCCAGCGCCATACGGCGCTCTCGGCCCAAGTGACCTCCGATCGCGTCAACGCCATCCTCGTGCGCAACGCTGAAACTGGCGGCGAGCTTGTGCTCCGCGCCCCACTTTTCATCGACGCCACCGAGTTCGGCGATCTTCTGCCGCTCACGAAGACGGAATATGTCATCGGCTACGAATCGCGCCGCGACACCGGCGAGGAGCGCGCCCCGGTCGAGGCGCAGCCGCACAACCACCAGGCGTTCACGTGCTGCTTCGCGATGGATTACCTCGCGGGCGAGGATCACACGATCGAGCGGCCGCGCGACTGGATGTTCTGGCGCGACCATGTGCCGCAGCTCAACCCGCCCTGGCCGGGCAAGCTGCTGGACCTTTTCTACTCTCAGCCGCGCACCCTGAAGCCCTTCAACTACGGCTTTGATCCGGCGAAGGGCACGGGGCTTTTCAAATACCGCCGCATCGTCGATCGCTCGAACTTCGCTCCCGGCACCTACCGCGGCGATGTCACGCTCGTGAACTGGCCGCAGAATGACTACATGCTCGGCAACCTCTGCGAGGTCCCGCCCGACGAGGCCGCGCGCCACATCGCCGCCGCCAAGCAGCTCAGCCTGTCGTGGCTCTATTGGCTCCAGACCGAATGCCCGCGGCCCGACGGCGGCACGGGCTGGAAAGGCCTGCGCCTTCGCCCCGACATCGTCGGCACCGAGGACGGCCTCGCCAAGTATCCCTACGTGCGCGAGAGCCGCCGCATCCGCGCCGAGTTCACCGTGACCGAGAATCACGTGGGCACGGAGGCCCGCGCGAAAATCACCGGCCAGCCGGCCGCCACCGTCACCGCGGAGCAGTTCCCGGACTCGGTCGGCATCGGCCACTACGCCATCGACCTCCACCCGAGCAGCGGCGGTGACAACTACATCGATTTCCCCGCGCGGCCGTTTCAGATCCCGCTCGGCGCGCTGATTCCGCGGCGCGTCGAGAACCTCCTGCCCGCCTGCAAAAATCTCGGCGTCACGCATCTCACCAACGGCTGCTACCGCCTGCATCCCGTGGAGTGGAACATCGGCGAGGCTGTCGGCGAGCTCGCGGCCTTTTGCCAAACCCGCAAGGAGCCGCCCCGCGCTGTGCGCGCGAAGCCCGGACTCCTCGCCGACTACCAAGCCCAGCTCATCGCGAGCGGAATTCCGCTCGCGTGGTAATGGCATAGCGTAGGGGCGCAGTCTTGCTGCGCCCTTCAACCGCCATCCAGGCGCAGCAAGACTGCGCCCCA
The DNA here is from genome assembly GCA_030693515.1 of Opitutaceae bacterium. GTDB lineage: Bacteria > Verrucomicrobiota > Verrucomicrobiia > Opitutales > Opitutaceae > ER46. Next base: position 9,164 of record JAUYAK010000069.1, on the reverse strand, counting down.
ACTGGAACACCATCCGCAGATACTCCAGGCTACGCGCCGCAATCACCTCGGGGCCTTCATCGAACTTGAACACCTCGACGGAAACCATCCCGTCGTAGCCAACCTCGCGGAGCGCCGCGGCAATCGGCACAAAATCGGTGTCGCCGAAACCGGGGCCCTTCATGTTGGCGTCGTTCGCATGCACGTAGGCAAACTCGCCGCGGCTCGCACGGATGATCTCGGCGATGGGTTTCCCTTCGTGGCTCATCGCGCGCACATCGAGGATCACCTTGAAATTCGGCGAGCCAAGCCCGCGCGCAAACGTGATCGCGTCGGCGGCCGTGTTGACGAAGTCCGTGTCCTCCGCCGGCAGCGGCTCGAAGCAAATCGTGACACCGCGCGCCTCGGCCGTTCGCACCGAGGCGCGAAACACCTCCGTCGCCCAGGCCCACGCCTGCGCGTGCGTCACACCCGGCAGCAGGCTCCGCTGCTTCGGTGAACCCACCACGATGGTCCGGCCGCCAATATCGGCGCAGAAATCCGCGAGCTCGCAAAAATAGTCCGCCGTGCGCGCCCGCGTCGCCGGATCCGGTGAGGTCACATACATGCCCTCCGCCTGCACCAGCACCCAGTGGATGCCCGAGATGGCGATGCCCGCGCGCGCCGCCGCCTCGCGGATGCGGACGCGCTCGGCCGCAGGGATCTCGCCGACGTGTTTCGCCAGCGTGAACGGCGCGACCTCGACCGCGTCGTAGCCCAGCCGTGCGCAGTGCGCGAACACGTCGTCGATCTTCCAGCCCTTGAAAATCTCGTTGCAGATGCCGAATTTCATCGGGTCCGGAATACCATTCTTATCGGCTACGCCAAGCAACCCCGTCTGTCATTCTGAGCGCAGAGTCGGCCCCTGCCGCATCACACGTCGCAGATCCGCACACCTTGCGCGAGGGAGGCGATCTTGTCGCCGCGCGTCGGGATGAACTCCTGCCCGACGTAGCCCGTGTAGCCCAGCTCCAGCAGCGTGCGCATGAGCGGCGCGTAATTAATCTCCTGGGTGTCGTCGATTTCGTTGCGGCCGGGGACGCCGGCGGTGTGCACGTGGGCGACGTAGGCGAAGTGTTTCTTCAGCCGCACCGTCACGTCGCCGTGCATGATCTGCACGTGGTAGATGTCGAAGAGCACCTTCATCCGCTCCGAGGCGAGCTGGCGGCAGATTTCCACGGAGCGCTCCATATCGTCGCAGAAATAGTCCGGGTGGCCCTTCATGGTCACGCTGTCGCGGGAATTGAGCATCTCGAGGCAGAGCGTGACCCGCTTCTGCTCCGCGTAGCCGACAATCTTTTTCAGGCCCTCGACCATGTTTTTCATCGCCACCTCGTCGGAGAGCCCGCGGCGGAAACCGGAAAACGTGATCACGCGCTCCACGCCCGCGGCGGCGCACTCGTCGATGCGCGTGCGGAGACGCTGGATGCATTCCGCGTGCTCCTCGGTGTGCGCGAAGCCCTTGGCGAAGCCGTGGCTGCCCGCGATCGCGCAGGTGAGGCCGAGCTTTTTCAACTCCGGCCAGAACTTCGGATCGCAGAGCTCGACCGACTTGAGGCCGAGCGCCGCCGCGTGCCGCGCCAGTTCGGGCACGGGCATCGGGTTGAAGCACCACGGCACCACGGACTGCTGGATGCGGCCGTGCTTCACGCCTACCGGCGCGGCGGCATCGGCGGCGCGGCTCACGGCCGTGAGCGCAGTCGTGGCGACGAGGGTCTTCAGGGCGGCGCGGCGGGTAAGGAGCGGGGTGTCCATGCCGACGAGGCTGGGAATGCGCCCGTCGAGTGCAAGTGCTGCGACACGCGGATTGCCACGCGACAGGCCGCCACTCAACTTCCGGCCACCTCGATGAAAACCCCGCTCACCCCCACTCGCCGCACTTTCCTCAAGACCCTCGGCGCCGCCGGCCTCACCGCGCCTTTTTTTGCGCGCAACCTCCACGCCGCCGCGCCCAGCCGCGTCCTGCGCCACGCGAGCTTCGGCTCGGCCGGCATGGCGTTCGCCGACATCCAGGCGATCATGAGCAACGACTACGTGAAGCTCGTCGCCGTCGCCGAGGTCGATCTGTCTCGCGCCAAGGCCCTGAAGGAAAAATTTCCCGACGTGCGGGTTTACCAGGACTGGCGGGTGCTCCTCGACAAAGAGGGGCGGAACCTCGACTCGGTGAACGTCTCGACCCCCGACCACATGCACGCGCCGATTGCGTTTTCGGCGATGCAGCTCGGCAAGCACTGCTACTGCCAGAAGCCCCTCGCGCACGACATCCACGAGACCCGCGTCCTCACGCGCCTCGCCCGGGAGAAGAAGCTCGTCACGCAGATGGGCATCCAGATCCACAGCTACAAAGTTTACCGGCAGGCCGTTGCGCTCGTGCAGAGCGGCGTCATCGGCAAGGTGAAGGAAGTCCACACGTGGAGCAGCAAGAAGTGGGGCGACACCGGCCGGCCGCCGCAGCGCTCCGACACGCCGCCCAAGGATCTGAACTGGGACCTCTGGCTCGGCGTCGCGGCCGACCGGCCGTTCGTCGGCGACGGCTACTATCACCCGGGCAACTGGCGCAAGCGGCTCGATTTCGGCACCGGCACCTTTGGCGACATGGGTTGCCACATCTTCGATCCGGTGTTCGCCGCGCTCGCGCTCACCGCGCCGATCTCCGTGCGCTCCGAGGGTCCGGCGCCCGACGCCTGGAACTGGGCCGTCAATGCCCGTATCCGCTACGTCTTTCCGCGCACACCGTTCACCGCCGGCGACACGGTGCCCGTCACGTGGTATGACGGCGACGAGCGCCCGCCCGCGGAGATCCGCGCGCTCATCGCGCCGCCCATGGCAGGTGAGGTCACGAGCGTGGATGCCGCCGGCAAGGCGCAGAAGCGAAAGCGCGGCGAGGACGACAGCCAGGGCTCCATCATCATCGGCACCGGCGGCGTGCTGCACGTGCCGCACATCGGCCCGCCGCGGTTGTTTCCCGTGGCGAAATTCAGCGACTTCAAGCTGCCTGACGCCGAGCAGGGCCACCACTGGTCCCTCTGGGCCGACGCCTGCCTCAACGGCACCAAGCCGCCCTCCGCGAGCTTCGACTACTCCGGGCCGCTCACGGAGTCCGTGCTCCTCGGCAGCGTGGCCGTGCGTTTTCCGCAGACTACGCTCCAGTGGAATGCTGCCGATCTGCGCTTCGAAAACGAAAAGGCCGCCAACGCCCACCTCCGCCACACCTATCGTAAGGGCTGGGAGATTGCAGGACTGTGATCGCGCCTCGGCAGGGCGGCGACTCCTTCGCCGCCTTCTTTGAACCGCAGCAGGCGTGAGGAAGTGGCGCGGAACGGAGTCCGCGCCCTACCCCCCTGGCAGCGCAGCTCACTTCCCCTCGCCCCACACTGCCGGCGACTTGAAGTCCGGCGCGGCCGGGGACTGCTTGGCAGGCACGGCGGCCTTCGCGTAGGCGTCGAGACGCGCGCGCATCGCCTTCACGCGCTCGGGCTGCTGTGCGGCGAGGTTCGTTTTCTCGTAGGGGTCCGCCTTGAGGTTGAAGAGCTCGATGCCATCGGCCGGCACGTCGCCTTTGCCGCCTTTTTTGTTTTTCTTGGCCGAGGCCTCGGGATTCTCGGTTTCGGAAAAGCGCCCGCCCGCGACGAGCTTCCAATCACCCACGCGAATCGCTCCGCCCACGGGCGTGATGTTGTGGAGGATGTCCTCGTGCGGCGACGGCGCGCCCTGCGTAATCGCGGGCCAGGCATCGCGGCCATCGAGCGGGTGCGGCTGCACAAGCGAGACACCCGCGAGATTCAGGAGTGTGGGATACCAGTCCACGATATGCAGCGGCGCGCTGACGATCGCGCCGGGCTTGATGCGCCCGGTCCAGGCCGCGACGGCCGGCACGCGCACGCCACCCTCGTAAAGCGTGCCCTTGCCCGCGCGGAGCAGGCCATTGCTCGTGATGACACCAGGCGAAGGGCCGCCATTGTCGGAGCAGAAAACGATCAACGTGTTGTCTCGCATGCCCTTTTTTTCCAGCGCAGCGACGATTTCGCCGATGGCCTCGTCCATGGCGGCGAGCATGCCCGCGTAGATGCGGCGGTTGCCTTTCAAATTCGCGTAGGGCTCCATGTAGCGCGCCGGCACCTGATGGGGACTGTGCACGGCGTTGAACGGCACATAAAGAAAGAGCGGGCGCGCCGGATCCTGCGCGCCGATGAGCCGCGCCGCCTCGCGCGCGATCAGCTGCGTGGCGTAGCCCTCGTCGCGGTTGACCTTGTCGTTGCGATGCCAGTCGTGGCCGCCGTCGCGCTCGTGGGTGTCGTAGTCGATGGCGCCATTGTAGTGACCGTATTGGTGATCAAAGCCGCGCCGGGTCGGCAGGTAAGCCGGCTCAAAGTGCCCGAGGTGCCACTTGCCCGAGATGGCGGTCGTGTAGCCCGCCTCCTTGAGCGCCTGCGGCAAGGTGCGCTCGTCAAGCGGCAGGCCGTAGCGCGCCCAAGGCCGCACCACGCCGGTCTGCAGCCCATGCCGGATCGGGTAGCGCCCGGTCAGGAACGCCGACCGGGTCGGCGAGCACACCGGCTGGACATAAAATTGATCGAGCCGCGCACCCGCTTGGGCGAGGGCGTCGATGTGCGGTGTCTTGATCTCGCCGCCATGATAGCCGACATCGCCCCAGCCGAGATCATCGGCGAGGATGAAGAGCACATGCGGCTTTGGCGCGAGTGTGCGGTCGGCGGCAGCCGCGAAATCGGCCCCGAGCACCAAGGCGATAAAAAGAATCAGCAAGCGGGGTAAGCTCATGTCTGGGGGTGGTAGCATCCCAAGTCTGCGAGGCAAGGCCGCAAGTCGTGATTGCACGCCCGCTCGGCGCGCGCCTTGCTAGCGGACGCCCATGCCCAACTCTTCGACCGTCTCTGCGTTCACGAAAGCCTATGCCGGCGACAACGACGCCCAGCTGATCGCCTACCTCAATCTCAAGCTGCGCGAGGTCGGCCAACCCGCCGTCGCCACCGAGGCCGCCGGCGACGGCCTCGCGCCGATGGTCGATCACTTTCTCGCGCTGAGCCGGGAGAAGGATCGCGCCCTCGCCCACCACCTTTGCCCGGTGGACCAGCGCATCCAGGAGTTTCTTGTCGACATGCTCGGGGCCGCCAGCGGGACCAAGGTTCCACGCCTGCCCTCTCCCACCCTCGTCCTCGACCGGCCCGGTCTCGCGCGCGTGCTTTCGCTCCCACCCACGGCCGACAAGCACCAGAGCGACATCCTTTCCTCGCACCGCGTCCGCCAGGGCGTGCTGCATAACCCGAAAAGCGACCGTCGCACGACCCAGGGCATCTTCCATGTCACTGAGGTCGGAATCCCCGTGCCCGATGACAAGAAGGCCGTGCCGCCCGCCGTCTTCGCCCGCCTGCTGGCCCATGCGCTCACCCCGCCGGCCGATTTGCTGCGCCTGCCCTTCGGAGCGGCCGCACCGCAGCCCGCGGAGTGCTTCGTCTCCCTTCACTTGCGGCCCGTCGTATGCCCCGCCGTCCCCGGCTACACGCCTCAGCGCGCGATGGAGACGCGTTTCTTCGTGCCCGGCGCCCTCGTCGCCAACCTCGACTTCGTCGAGCGCATCTTCGGCAACGCCGGCGATCCCTACCTGCCGCAAAACGACGCAGCCCTCGATCCCGCGCACTGGAGCGGCCACACCGGCTGCGTCATCCTCGCGACGCACCTCACGCGCCTGACCAAACGCGAAGTCGGCCTGCCCGCGTGGGACGCCGCCACGCCGCGCCAGCAGCGGGACGGCATGTGCTGGAAAAAGCCCGACGAGCTCTACAACGACGGCGTCGCCTTCAAGGTCACGCTGCGCGACACCCGCGGCATCGTCGTCACGCTCATCGCCGACAATTACTTCGGCTATTGCAAGAAGGAGGTGAAGACCCAGCTCAGCTACGCCGCCAATCTGCTCGGCCGCTGCGAGGAAGAGCACGCCGGCGGCGCGGTCGTGTTCCCGAGCTACGATCTCGGCGAAGATTTCCAGCTCAGCCAACACCTCGCGATCGTGGACCACACGTTTGCCGAGGCGCTCGCGCTGCTTGGCGACCGCGCTGAACCGCAGCCCGGCGGCTGGGCGCGCGATCGCCACTACCCCGACGTCCATTACGTGCCGCAGGACGCCTTCTTCGCCCTGCGCGCGCAGACCATCACCTGGACCGACGACACCGGCGCCAAGCAGTCGCTCCGGCTCGAACCCCGCCATACCTACGTCCTGCCCTCCGGCTACAAAATCGAGATGGTCAAGCCCGACGACGGCCGCCGCTGGCGCCTGCGCGGCACCACCGCCGAGGGTCTCCTCTGCCACAAGCCCTGCACTGTCTCCGGCGGCGGCAAATCCGAGATCTCCAAATCGATCGCCGATGCCATCTTCACGGCACCCAACTTTGTCAGCGACCTCGCGGCGGACTTCGACGCCATCGACGCCATCCTGAAAAAGGAATACGGCCAACGCTTCAGCGACAAGACCCGCAACAAGCCTGAAGGCCGCGCGATCCTCAGTCCCGAGCGCTCGCTGGGCTCCGTCGTGAAGCTCCTCAGCTGCAGCCCCGACTACACGCCGGAATACAACGCCTGGCTGGCCGCGATCCCGCGCTACGTCCTCGATCTCGTCCTGCTCATCAAGCGTGTTTACAAGCCCGAGTGGGGCACCGACTGGCGCCGCCACTTCAGCGTCGATACGATTAACGGCCGCCCCGGCAACGAGCTGAAATATCACCGCGAAAAGGCCATGACGCATTTCCTGCGCGTCGGCTACACGCCCGACGGAGGCTGGCGGACCTTCAGCCTCCGGAAAGACTTTCACCCCGCGCTCAAGATCCAGGCCGAGGACGACATCACCGCCTCCATCGTCGTCCCCGCCGGCCGCCTCGCCGGCCTGCCCGCGGCGGCCGCCCAGAGCGGCGCTTCCCAGAAGTTCGTCCACAACTGCGAGACCTCGCTCTTTCAGCGGCCCGACGAAGCGATTCATCGCGGCTACGACAAGCGCACGGAGCGCGATTTTTCCCGGCCGGGAAATTTCTTCTCCAACTACGAACCTCTCGCCCGCGATGCCGCCCAGAAGATCGTCAACGACGTGATCAGCTTCGATGCGTTCACGGCGCCGATTCGCACCCTCTTCGAAGAATTCGTCGCCGCCGACCGGCCCGCCTACCTCGCCTCGCCCGCGCATCCTCGCATCGTGGAGGGTAAGCCCTCGAAGAACCCGCGCTACCTTCAGCTGCGCCCCGACCTCGAGGAACCGCGCACGACCTACCTCGCGCAGATTGGTGCTCAGCTCTACCGCCGCGTGCCCGCGGGCGCGCCAGCGCTGTTCCCGGTCGGCGCCGTCCTCGCCGGCCGCCGTCTCAACCCGCCCGAGCCGGGCGTGAAGCCGATGTGCGTGTTCGGCCCGGTGCACTACCAGGAACTGCCGGAGGCGTTCATGGATTTCGTCGCAAGCCTCACCGGCAAGTCGCCCTCGACCACGGGGGCAGGCTCTGAAGGCGCGCTCACCAAGGGGCCCTTCAACGCCCTCCCGCCCATTCTCGATCTCAACGCCGCGTTTGTCTCCTACGTGCTCACGGACCTGCCGGTGTTCTCGTCGGCGGCCGGCTGGGTCGGCCCGCGCTGCCGCGTTGATCACGACATCAGCCTGCTCGTCCCTGAAATCTGGGCGCGCATGTCGCCCGAGGAGCGCACCCCGCGCCACTTGATCGAAAACGATTACCTTGAGCGCTGCAAAGATTGGACGACCGACGACGGCCAGCCCGTGCTGGCCAGCCGCCTCGGCTGGCGCGTCACGTCGCGCTTCGTGCAGACTTACTGCGGCCGCGTGCTGGGCAATCCCAGCACGCTTTTCGACGAAGATCTGCTGCGGCCCGAGTTGCAGGACCGCGCGGTCTTCGCCGAAGGCATGGCCAACATCTGCGCCGCCATGCGCGACGCGGCCGAGTGCTACTTCGCGGACGGCTCGATTGCCCAGGCCGTGCCGCCGCTCGCCGCGCTGCTCCACATCATGCGCGACGGCACATGGCAGGGTGCCGGCCCCGCCGATCCCAAATTCCGTGCGCTCTTTGCGCGCGACGCGGTGCTCGCCAGTGACTGGTATCGCGCGCGGCTAATCGCCCAGCAAAAGCGCGACCTCGCGCAATGGGAACAGCGCGCCGCCTACCTCGAGGAGTTTCTCGCCCGTCCAAACTATGCCGATGTCGCCGGTCGCCTCGGCATTCGCGAGAAGCTGTCGTCTGCCCGTGCCGCCGCCGCCGCCGCCCGCGATCCCGGCTACGTCGCGACGCTCGTCGGCACACTCGGCGTCGATCCGGCGCTGGTGTCAGTCGGCCAACCGTAGCCGACGCGGAGCCGGGCCCGGCCCAAGGGATTGAAACACGATGGACACGCGTCCGGCCGCGAATTTTGTTTCACCTCGTCATGGCGCATCCCGCATATCGCAAAGCCGGGGAACTCACTTGGCTGTGGCTGGCGATCGGCCTCGCGGGCGTCGCCGCGCAGCTCAGCACCCTCTTCCTGCTGTCGAAGACCGCGCTGGGTGAACGCCTCGGCCTGTGGCTCATGCTCATCACCGGCCTGCCGCTGGTGCTGGCGCTGATTTTTGGCGCGTGGCTGCTCTTGCGTTTCAAGCGCCTGCGGATCGGCGTGATTGCGACGCGGCTCGGCACGAAGGGCCTGCGCGTCGCTGCCAAGCCGTCGGCAGCCGAGCAGGCGGAATTCGCGGCGCCGCTCGGCCATCTTCTGCCGACGCTCAACCTGCAAAATGGCCCGGCGGGCATCCAATGGTGCGCCACGCACGGCACAGGCGCCACGGCGTTGCGCCTGTTTGAGCACGAGTATTGCACGGGCTCCGGGAAAACAACCCAAAGCCATCTCCACACGGTCGCGGCCTGGCCGGCCGGTCACCTCGAAATCGGCGATCCCACACTGGCGACTGCACCTTGGTTCATGCTGGCACGGACGTCCTGGTTGCTACGGCGCGTCACGCGCGAACAGGAGTCTAATACCAACGCCCTCTAGCTTTTAGACTTTATTAGGCAGGCGCAAACCGATGAAGTGGGTGATGGCCCGTAAATTTCCGCCGTTGGGAGAAGAGGTGGTGAAGCAGATCGAGACGGCGTGGGCCGAGCCGCAGCCGG
>JAUYAK010000048.1 GCA_030693515.1 Opitutaceae bacterium | reverse complement strand
TTGGAAGATCACCTCTTCGCCGCCTCACGCGAATGGACCCAACCGGCCAAAGTCGCGGGTCTCATCCACCGCTGGCTCGCCGATCAGGTAAACTCTGGCGCACCAATCTATAGTCTATAAGCTATGGGACGTTGGTATAAGGCTTCGCTACCAATTCCACATCCCCCCACCGCCTACAAAGGGCCGGTCCTCGCGACCGGCCCTTTTTTTGGGCCAAAGTCGCAAGCACGCAGCGGCGGACCGGCTCACGCCATGAACCCGAGGTTCGGCGAAGAGAAATTAGCCAGGTTGGGAAACACCGCGGGCATCGTTGCCTCGTCCACGCCGAACCACCGCGCGATCGTCGCGCCGAACTGATCGAGCGAGGTCGTGGGAATCAGGACGCCGCGGGCGCCGGTGTCGTCCGGGCCGCCGAGCGCGAGTTCCGGGAAGGTGCCGTAAAGTTCCCCGCCGCGCACCGCGCCGCCGAGCATGATCTGGTGGTTGCCCCAGCCGTGATCACTGCCGCTGCCGCTGGGTTGCAGCGTGCGGCCAAACTCGCTCGCGGTGAAGCTCGTCACCTGGTCCGCGATTCCCATCTCTGCAGTCGCGTGGTAAAAGGCCGAGAGGCCCTCGCCGACTTGGCGGAGGAGATCCCACTGCGCCCAGCTTTGGGCCGAGTGGGTGTCGAAGCCGCCGATGGCGCAGAAGAAAACCTGCCGCTTCATGCCGGTGGCCGCGCGGAGCTGGATCACTTGCGCGACTTGCTTCAGCTGGTTGCCAATGGAAGTGCCGGGAAACGAGGTGGCGAAAGGCGTGGCGCTCAAGCCGCTGAGCAGCCCGTTGAGCTCAAGGCCGTCGGCGCGCACGTCATTGGCCGCCTGCACCATCGCGAGGCCGCTGTTGAAGGTGAGGATCTCCTGCAGCGCTTGTTTGCGCGCGGCCGCCGCGCTCGCCGGCCAGGGATTGAAGCCGTCGGCGGCGAGGGTGTTGCCGGGCAAGAGGCTCGTGGACTGGACGATGTGGCCCGAGCAGAACAGCGCCGAGCCGGCGACCGAGAGCGCGGGCGGAAACGTGGAGCTGGCGTTGAGCGCGCGCGTGGCATCGGCGATGCGTCCGGCCCAGCCCGTGCCGCCCGAGCCGTGCGGATCGCCCGACTGCATGGAGAGGGTCTGATCGGAGTGGGAGAAAAGGTTCGAAGGCAGGCCGACGCTCGCGGCGAGGTATTGGGCGCGGGTCGTCGGGCGGACGAGCAGGCCGACGTTGGCGATGGCGGCGAGCCGGCCCTGCGCCCAGAGCGGGTGGAGCGCGGCAAGGCCGCTGTTCAGGCCATACGGCGTGCCGTCGTGCGCTGTGATCGGCAGGAGTTGCGCGGTCTGATCAGGGAGGGCGAGGGAGCCACGGGCGGCGCGAAACGCGGCGTTCTGCGGTCCATTTAGCGGGACGATGAGGTTATGGCCGTCGTTGCCGCCGAGGAGGAACACGCAGACGAGCGCCTTGTAGTCGGGCGCGGCGGACTGCGCGTAGGCGTTGATCTGGCCGAGGCGGCTCAGGCCGGTGGCGCCGGCCGTCGCGAGCAGTGTGCTGTGGCGTAGAAATGCGCGGCGCGAAAGGGCGTGAGGCTGTTTCATGATTTGAAAATTACCGGTCTGTTGGAGCGCAGTGAAAATGGTTTGTCATTCTGAGCGGAGCGAAGAATCCAGCAGGAGTCGCGAAGCCCTCAGGCGATGCGAGTGTCCAAGTGGATTCTTCGCTGCGCTCAGAATGGCAATCATGAGGGGATGAAAGGGAGACCCTCAGTGCTGGACGGCGTAGAGGCCGGAGAGCGCGGTCAGGTAGAGGGCGGTCTGGGCCTTGGCCCGCGCGTCGGATTGCGCGGTGATGGCGTTGGCCAGGCTCTGGCGCATGCCGGCGGGCATCCGGCCGTAGAGCAGCGCCTGATCGACGGAGTCGATGAGTGCCGGGGTGTCGTCCGCCAGCGCTACGAAGGGCGCGAGATCGACGGTGAAGTCGCCGCCGGCGCCGCCGGAGAGGATCGACCAGAACCGGTTGCCGCGGAGCACGGCCTCCGTGGGGCCGTAGATCTGAAACTCGGGACCGGTGAGCGCCGTGCGCGGGATGCGGAAGAGCGGTGAGTAGTAGCCGAAAACCGAGGGAGGTGCGAGGGGTGCCTGCCCCATCTGGCTGAACTGCCACGCCTGTCCGTTGGTTGGGGAAACGGTGCCACCGAGCGCCCGCACGAAGGAGACGACGTGGTAGAGGGCATCCTTGAGCCGCCCGGCTTGGCCGATCGCGGTGTCGTCGCGCGCCTCGGGGTCGGTGAGAATCGCGCGCACGACCGCACTAAGATCACCACGCACCCCGGCGCCGTTGTTATCGAAAATGGCCGCGACCCGCGCGACGTAGGCGGGGGTGGGGTTGCTCTTCACGAGCGTGAGGATGAGGCGGGTGGAGATGAAGGGGCCTACGTTTGCGTGGTTGAAGAGCCAATTGAGCGTGCCTTCCAGGTCGGCCGCGGCGGTCTGGCCGGCGGGGAGGGAAGCGCCGACGAAGGTCTTCGCGCCGGGGTCGTGGTTCACCTCGCGCGCCTGAAGTGGCCCGGAGAAGTTTTCCCAGTTGTTATTGCCGGGGCCTTGGAAGGTCCAGCCGGTGAGCGCCAGCGCCACCTGCTGCACGGTGAACTGGCTGTAGGCGCGGAGCGGCCGGCCTTGGGCATCGAGCTGGCGCGTGCCGTCGGGGTTGAGATGGTAGAGGCCGATGGTGAAAAGCTGCATCAGCTCGCGGGCGTAGTTTTCGTTGGCGGCGCCGCCGGGCCCGGGCTTGTTGCTGTTGGCGAGATCGAGGTATTTGCCCATCTGCGCGCTGGTGGAGATTTCCCCGAGCAGGGCGCGGTAATTGCCGAAGGCGTGCCGGCTGAGGGTTTGCAGGTAGGGGACGAGCTCGTCCGGGTAGATGTTCTTGTTGGCCGAGATCACGATGATGCCGGCCAAGGCTGCGGCGACGCGCTGCCGCAGCTGATCGGGCGCAGTCGCGAGGCGGTGGAGGTGGGCGGCCTGCACGGCGGACATGCCCTGGCCGCCGGGGTTGAGGATGGCGGTTTCGGGCAGGGCGAACTGCTCGTCGAGCCACGCCTCGACGCCGAGGGCTTTGACGCGCGCGAGCATGGCGGGGGTCGGGCCAAACGCCGCCTGCTCCAGCAGGCGGGCGGCCGCGAGGTCGCCGGTGCCCGCCCCGCCGCCCCCGCTGATTGGGGTGATGGTGACGCTCGCGATCGCCGACGCGGCCGGATTGGCCGCACTTGTGGCGCGCACGATGACTGTGGCGGGCGAGGGCACGGCGGCGGGTGCGGTGTAGAGCCCGGACGTGGAGATGGTGCCGAGGCCAGGGTTGCCGCCGACGAGGCCGTTGACGCTCCAGGTGACGGCCGTGTTGGGTGAGCCCGCGATACCGGCGGCGAATTGTTGTATGCCTCCGACCGTGAGTGTCGCGGCGGCAGGAAGAACGGCGACCGTCATAGAGGGGCCGGCGGCTACGGCCAGCTGAACCGCGGGACTTGTGGTGCCGCCCACGCCGCTGTTGACGACGCGGACGGGGACGCTGGTGCCGGCTTGGCCGGGCAGTGCGGTGCCTGTGGCCGTGAGGCGGGTGGCGGAGACAAACGTTGTCGCCAGCGGGACCTCGCCGAAACGCACGACGGAACTGGCGGTGAAGTTGGAGCCATTCAGAGAAAGGGAAAACGACCCGGCGGGAACGGTGTTCGGTGAAATGCTCCAGAGCTGAACCGGCGGCTGGGTGACGGTGAGATTCACCGCGTGGGATTTCGCCGGATAGGCGGTGCTCGTGGCGCGGACGGAGACGACATTGGCCGCCGGGATGATGGCCGGCGCCTGATAGAGACCCCCGGTGCTCACTGTGCCGACTGTGGCGTTGCCGCCCGCGACGCCGTTGACGGACCAGGTGACGGAATTCGGGCTCAGCGGCACGTAGGCGGTGAGCTGGCGCGTCGCGCTGGCCGTCACATTGCCATTGCTGTAAACGCTGATGTTCTGCGCATGGAGCTGGCCCATCGCTGCCGCAATCGCGCCGGCCAGCGCCAGAAAGCGTTTCGTCATGATGCCGATCAATGGCACCGGTGACGAATCCTCAAGCGCCCCGCAGTAAACGGGAAGTGAATACGAAAAAGGGGCGGTGGACCGCCCCTTTTCTTTACCGGACCTTCACGCGAAGGGCCGCTCCGCGCCTTGGCGGCCAGCGGAGTGGCCGCCCTACCGCCCGCGGCGGACGAGCTCCTTTTCCTCCTCGCGCTCCTCGTCGAGCCGGGCGCGCTCGCTCACGAGCTGCTTCTGGATTTTCTCCACGTCCTCGAACTTCTGCGCGGCCAGCGCCTCGTCGAGCTGCTTCTTCAGGAAGATCTCCCGTTCGGCGAGCTTGCCCTTGAAGAGGCGGTCGATCTCCGCGAGCCGGCCCTTCTGCTGCGGGGTCAGCGGTTTGTTGGCACTGGGATCGGATTTGGCGAGCCGCTCCATCGCGAGTTCGTAGGCGCTTTTCATGGGAAGAGGAGGGTGCGCGCGGTGGGCGCGGAAGACACGGAAATTTTTCAACGCGGGCCAAATGTCACGCCGAACAGCAGCACGAGCGCCACGAGCGCGAAGGGCGGCCACCACCCGCCGCCGCGTTGCTGCCAGCGCAGGGCGTAGCCGGCGAGGAGCGTCGCCAGCAGGGCGGCGAGCGCCGTGGGGCCTATCCAAGGCGCGGCGAAACGAGCGGATAAAAATGCCCCCGGCACCTGCACGCCCGCGCGCACGAGGCTTTCGATCGCGAGCAGCACGAGGGCCGCGGCATGGTTGCACAAGACCGCGCCCGGCCCGAAGCCGACGAGTCCGCAGAGCAGTGAGGCGAAGCCGCCCAACGTGACCACCATCGCCGCGGGGATGAGGGCGAGGTTGGCGATGAGGGCGGCGGGCGTGAGCAATTGGAAAAACTGCACGCTGGTCAGCAGGCTCACCAGCGTCGTGGCCACGCCGATGGCAAGCGCCGCGAGCCCTGTGCGCCATACCTGGTCCGCACCGTGCTGCCACCAGCGCCAGGCCGCCTTGGGCAGGTCGCGCCACAGTGCCCAGCGGGCGAGCCACGCATCGGACAGCGGCAGCCCCAGCACGAGCAGCGCCGCCACGATCGAGTAGCTCATCTGGAAGCTCGCGCTGAACACCTGCAAGGGCGCGACCAGCAGCACGGCCAAGGCCGAGGCTACGAGTGCCGCGACCGGGTTGCCGGGGCGCCGCAGCAGCCACGCCGCCTGGAGGCATACGACCATGGCAAACGCCCGCACGGCCGAAGGCGACGCCCCCGTAATGTCCACAAACAGCCAGAGCGCCGCGGTGCCGGCGACGAAGCGCGCCCCAACCGGCAGCCGCAGCATGGCCAGCAGGGCGTGGATCACTGCCGCGATCACGCCCACGTGCAGGCCGCTGATGGCAAAGAGGTGCATCGTGCCGCTCCGCATGAAGAGCGTGTGCTGCTCGTCGCTCAGCTCGTGCTTGGCCCCCAGCAGCAGCGCGCGCAGGAGACCCGCGAGCTCGGGCCGCTTCTCCGCGATGCCGCGGCCGAGCGTGGCGTGACACCACGCGGCCGCGCGGGCGCAGAAACGGTAGTAGGGTAGGGCGGGCCGCTCCTCGGCGAGCACCCGGCCGCGCGTGAGGCGGAAATTCATCCCGGCGCCCGCCAGATAGCCATCGAAGGTGTCCGCCGGTGGATTGCGGGGCAGCGTCACGATCACCCCGATCGTGGCCAGCTCGGCGCTGCGGATGGGCGCGGCCTCGCCTGCGCGCAGCGCGAGCGAGAAATACAGGCGCTGCCCGGCGAGTTCGCGGAGATGATCTTCGCCGCGCAGCACGGTCGCCAGGCCGCTCGCCCGCCGGGCGTCGGGCGACACGAAGACGCGATCGACGCGCAGGGAGAGCTTGGCCTCGCGTGCCGGGAGGCTATCCCACGCGGGCAACCGCGCCCGATGCAGCCCGTAGGCCGCCCCTCCGGCGCACAACATCCCGGCGGCGATCGCCGGTGCCCAGAGCCGCGGCGCACGCGATGCGCCCCACCAGGCCACGCCAATGAGCGGCACCGCGGCCGCCAGCAGGCCCAGTGGCGGGCCGGCGAGGTCCAGTTTCCCGGCGACGAGCCCGCCAATGAACGGCAGCACCAGCCACAACAGTGGCGCGCGATGGCCGAGGCTCCGGCTCATGGTGAGAGAAGAGCGAACGAACGGCGCGGCATCACGGTGTCCGCGCAAAATCAATCTTCGCGCGAGAGTGGCGGGCTATTTGTCGAACGCGAGCAAACCGAGCTGCTTGGTGATGTCCTGCTTCATGTATTTCACCCAGCTCTCCGGGATCGCGGGCTTCTTGATTTCGCCCTTCTTGTCGGGCTTGCCGGAGTTGGAAAAGATTTTCACCTCCTTGGCGTCGTAGGTGAGCGTCATCGTCGAGCGCCAGCCGCCCTGTTCCAGGAAGAGCACGATCCGGCCGTTTTCCTTGGCTTTGAGCGCCCAGCCGCGCGCGGAGGTGCCGGTGATGATGGCCTTCTGGAAGTCCGCGGTTTTCAGGCCGTCGGGCACGTTGATGGTGCCGGCCAGGGTGCCGGGATCCGTGGCGGCGTGGGCCGCGGAAAACAACGCGACGAGAAGAATCAGGAGGCGGGCGGGACGGAGCACGAGGTTCATGGGGGCGAGGATGAAGTTTCGTTGCGGGTCAGGAACGGTGGCCGCGGCGAGCAGAGCGCGCGGCGGTGGACCGGTCAACCCGCAAGGCGGCGCGCGGGCTACCGCAATTGATCCGCCCGGGGGATCACGCAGGCGAAGCCGCGTTGCGCGCACATCTCCAGCACCAGCGCGATACCCTGCACCCGCACGGACGCTGTCAGGCGGGGCCCTTCGTGAAGGAGCACGATGGCGCCGGAGCGCAGACGTGGCGCGACCTGGCGCACGACTGCCGCGGCCGAGCCGGCGCGGGAGTCGCCGCTGCGCACCGTCCAACCCACGCACCGCAGATCGCGCTGCGCCAGGGCACGGCCGAGCAGCAGGTGCTTGATGCCGACAGGCGGGCGGAACCAGCGCGGTTTCACGCCGGCCTCGCCCAGCGCGGCGAGCGCGCGGTCTAGCTCCGCGGCGAGCCGCGCGGGCCCTGCGCACCAGAACGTCGCGTGCGGATGCGTGTGCGTGTGGTGCGCGACCTCATGGCCGCGGCGCACGATCTCGCGGATGAGTTCCGGGTGGCGCGCCGCGCGCTCGCCGATCACGAAGAACGTCGCCCGTGCCCCGTGGCGATCGAGCAGGTCGAGAATGCGCGGCGTGTCCTCCGGATCGGGGCCGTCGTCGATCGTGAGCCAGACCTCGCGGCGGTTGGTGGCGAAGTGCGTGAACACGCGCACCAGACCCTGCGCCGAGGGCACGAAGAGCCCCCACAGGAGGAACGGATCGGGGGCGATAAAGCATGCGGCGGCCAGCGCCGGTTTCGCGCCGGCCAGCCACAGCACGAACGCGCAGGCCTTGGTGGCCAGGGCGACGACGAGAAGGGCAGGTAGCTTCACCGCTTTAACCCGCATTAATCACGCGTCTCGCACGGATTTTTTGTCACAGAGAGCACAGAGTTTGGACATGGAGTTCACAGAACCAAACCCGCGGTCTTGCTCCGTGGCCTCTGTGTCTGGGCTCCGTGCCCTCTGTGTCTCATGCCTTGGTTTCATTCAGGTATTAATTTTTCGCGCTAAAATGCCCAGGCGCCGCCGAGCGTGAAGCCGACCGCGTCGATGCCGGGATTCGGCTTGGTTTGGCCTCCGTTCGACATGTGTTGAAACATCACGCCGGCGGTCCAGCGCATATTCTTCGAGCCGAGGAACTCGACTCCGCCGCGCGCGAACCAATTGAATGTGAAGTCCTGGCCCTGGCTGCCCCGCACGCCCTGCGAGTTGAGCCAGCCCAGCCCGCCGCCGGCCCCGCCAAACGCGCACCACCGCGCGGCCGGGCTCCACAGCTCGACCGAGGGCGAGGCGTTGATCGCGAGGTAGTGCGACTCGGGGCCCTGTTGCACCCACGTGCCGAGCAGCGTGAACCGGTGACGCACCACCAGCCGCGATCCATTGGAAAATTCGTGGCCGAGCACATCGCGCGAGCGCCACGAGAGTTGGGTGGGCACGAGCCGGTAACTGAGTGGCGTGCTGGAACCGACTTGCCAAAGCAGGCCCGATTCGAGGTTGAGGGCGGTGTTTTCCCACGGGCGCGGCTGGGCGAGGAGGGGATGCAGCCAAGCGATCCACAACGCGACCAGTGCAGGGAGACGGATTCGTTTGCGGAGAGGCATGAGCCACCGTGCGCCCTTACCACGCGCATAGCGACGCGATATGCGCCTGCGAACCGTCGCGCGCCCAGCCGTCGAGCTGCGCCTGATCCTTGAGCTGCTGGCCGCGGGCGCGCGGCACGGCGGCGAACACGTTGGCGCAGTCGGACAGCGCGGTCATGTCGCCCCAGAGTTTCTCGAATTGCGCGACGGGATAGACGTCCTCCTGACCGTGGCCCCAGCGTTTCTTCACGTCCTTGAGCGTGACGTAGGTGGGCACCCGCGCGGCCATCGCGCGGACGGCGGCGGCGGTGCGCGGGGCGTCGCCGAGGTCGGCGCGTGTCAGGTGGAAGAGTGCGAGCAGGCGGTCGATGTCCACCCAGCACGAATTGGTGCTGTAGTAGGTGAGCGCAAACTCGTCTTCCTCGCGCGGCAACGCGAGGCCTTCGACGAGGCGCAGGCGGCCATCGACGCGCGCGAGCCCGCCGCCGTGATCCTCGATGCGGCGGGGGATGACTTCCCAGCCGAGCGTGGCGCCGCTCTGCTGAAACCAGCCGACGAGCGCGGGATCGAGCGTGGCGCCGAGAGTGTCGATGTTGTGCACGAGCAGCGTGCGGAGCTGCGGCCGGGCGGCGAGCAGGCGGGCGAGGGTGCCGTTCTTGAGCAAGTTCGGGATCTCGAACCAGTGGCCGACCGGATGGAGACACTGGCCGGGCAGGTTGTCGGTGTAGTCGTTGCCCTCGCCGGCACCGCGGGCCCACTGCGTGAGCGCCGCGCGGACGCTCTCGCGCATCTTTTCCTTCTGCTCGTCGAGTTTTTGCTGTGCGGTCTCTTCCCAGGCGAAGTGCAGATCGCGCACGGTCGGCACAAGCCGCAGCCCGATCGAGCGGCCCGGCGAAAGAAACACACTGCGCTCCCACGCGTCGCCGTGCAGCGCGCGGAGGTGCCGCTCGGTGGGCGCGTGCGTGAGGTGGCTCGTCGTGAACACATGCGGGACCTCCGCACCGAATTCGCGGCCGATGCGGCGCGATTTGGCGAGGTGCACGTCGATGAAGCTCCGGTGTTCGCCGCCGAACTTGGCGAACGGATGCAGGCCCTTGGCGACGCCCGCGCCCTGCGTCCAGCGGCTGCCCACGCCCGCGGCGTAGGTGACGACCGCCACCTCGCCGCGGCGCAGCGCGGCCTCGCCGGCGCGTTTCAGATCGGTGGAGGCGGATTTCGCGCTGTCGAACAACTCGCCCGGCGCCACGTCCTCGATCCGCGTGTTGGCGGGCAGGCGATTCATCGCGAGGCCGATGCGGCCCGCGCGCAAATCGGCGCGGATCTGCTCGTGCTGGGCGCGGTCGAAACCGTTTTCGGCGAGCAGATCGTCGAGGCCGCGGGCGCCGCGGCCCTCTCCGCCGGTCGCGGGCATCAGCCGATCGAGGAGGGTGGGCAGTGCCTGGGTGAACTCCGGACGCGTGCGCGTCGCGCGCGTGAACTGCTGGAGATCGCCGCGCTCGCGCGGCGTGAGCTTGTTCGCGTCCTGCCGCAACCAGCCGGGCACTGCGTGCTCGTAGAACGCCACCGGCAGCAGCGCCTCCGCGCCCGCGAGCAGCGCGGCGACCGAGCCGTGCTCGTTGATCGCGAAATCATAGACGACCGGGTCCATCGCAAAGGGCAGCGACGACTCCAGCTCGCGTTTGGTCGCCAGCATGATCTCGAGGAGCTTGGCCTGCGCCTCGGCGCGGCGTTCCGGGGCGAAGATGAAACCCATGCCGCCGCCCGACATCCCGCCGAGCATCCAGAAGCCCCAGAAGTCGTCGCCAAACGCAGCGCGGGTGCGCGCGATCAGCTGCTCGGTGTAGCGGTTGCTCACCCACGGGATGATGGTCTGGAGGGGGCCGAAAAAATTTTCTGTGAGCGCTCGGCCGAGGCCGCGGATGTCGCCCGTCGCGAGTTTTTGGAGGATATCGTCGAGCGTGGCGACCGCCCGGCGGCGGGCGGTCCACTCGGGTTCGCTGCGCAGGAGATATTTCTCCGTGGCCATCTCGAGGATCGGGCCGACGTTTTGCGCCATGCCGCCGTGGACGACGACGAGCGAGTCCTGGAGCTTTTTTCGCGCCGCAGCCGGGATGCGATCGTGGCCGAGCAAAGTGTGGCGCGGCAGCAGGCGGCCGCGGCTGATGCCATGCTCGGGATCACCGGGCTGCGTCGGCACGCCCTCGATGAGCTTGATGCCGGGCCACACGCCGCCGCTGTCCTGCCAGCCCCCGCCCGAGCCGCCGATCCATTCGCCGAGGATCGCGCGCGCGGCGACGATGCGGCGCTCCGCCTCGGTCATCGCGCCCTCGAGCGACGCGACCTGGCCGGTGGCCCGCATGCAGACGCCGATGAGCGCACCGAGCAGATTCGTGGAGACGGCGAGGCGCGAGCCCTTGGGGATGCGGTTGACGTTGCTGACGAGCTCGAAGCCGCGCCCCGGACCGAAAATGATCGCAAGCAGCTCGGCGAGGCTCGCTCCCGAGCGTTCGATGCCTGGCGGCACGAGGCCCGCCGCGATCACGGCGGCCTTGAGCAGGCCGAGGTAGTCGCGGCCGAAATCAAAGACATCGTCGAGCGTCGCGAGCGTGGCCGACGCCTCGAGATCGACGCTTGCGAGCCGGATCACGGGCTCGTCGATCACGCGGAAAAACGCCTCGACCGGCGGGCGCGGCCCCGCGTCGCGCCCATGCACGCCGAGGTCGATCGAGATGTTGAGCACGCGTGCGCCCTCGGGAAAATCCATGCCGAGGAAAAAGATGTCGCTCCAGCCACAGTGCGTGAGGTCCATGCGCACCGGTGTGCGCTCGCGGAGGAGCGCGTAGGGGACGTCGGCGTTGTCGCGCGCGACGAGTTCACGCCGCACGCGCAGCGGCTGATCGAGCGGATGGCCGAGCCGGAACATCCAGGCGTTGCCGTGCGTGCCACGCACCGTGCGGCGCACCTGATCGGCGAGCGTCTGAAAGGCCAGCGCGTGGTGGGCCGCGGCGAGCGCGCTGGAGAGCGTCTCGCTCGGGCCGGCGTCGCGCTGGGCGGCGAGAAATACGGTGATGGCTTCCTCGAAGCGCCGCTCGAGCAGATGGCGGAAGCCCGCGTAAGGGGTGCGCCCGAGCCGCGGCAGCTCCGGCCGCGCAGGCAGATGGTAGCGATGAATCGCGGTGATGAAGAATAGGGCGCGGACGCGTTTGTAGAGGTTGCCTTCACGCCGACGGTAGGCGTCGAGATCGGCGCAGGCCGCCAGCAGCTCAGCGAGGCCGCGGCCCTCGCACCAGGCATCGATCGCGCGGTCGCGCTGGGCGGGATCGCCGGCCTCGATGATGTCGATCAAGCCGCGGCTCATGATCCGTCGGCGCGCACCGCGAGGAGTTCGACGAGCTGCGTGAGCACGCGATCGCGATCGCGGCCGGAGAGTGAGAGCGCGAGCTGGGCGAAGAGCAGGCCATAGGGCGCCCCGATGTCGAAGCGGCGACCGGCGACGTTGAACGCCAAGTAGCGGCGGCGGGACGCGAGCGCGTGCAGCGCCGGGGAAAGGCCCAGCGGCCGATCAGGCGCGGTCCGCTGCTGTTCGTCGAGCAGTGCGAAAATCTCCGGCCCGAGCACGTGCATGCCGAAGAAACAGAGATAGAATCCTGCGCGCAGACCGGGCACGATGAGCTGCTGCTCCGCGACGGTGGGCGTGGGTTTTTCCAGCACGGCCTCGACTTGATAGAGTGGACGCGCGCCGCCGACCAACCGGCCGCCGACGGCGCCAAACGAGGTGAGCTGGCTTTCGCGCGTCGGCTGCACCGCGGAAACGGCGGCATTCTCGGCGGCGGCGACCTCCAGCAGCTGGCGGGCGCAGCTCGTCGGACCCGACGAGACGTGCAGGTGATCGCCGACGAGATGGAGGAAAGATTCGTCGCCCACGAACGCCCGGCCGCACAGCACAGCGTGACCGTAACCGCGGGGCGCGTCCTGCACGATGAAGCGCACACGCGCGCCGAGCGCGCCGCAGGCCTCCTTGTAGGCCGCCTCGTCCCCGGGGCAGACGACGACGCCGAATTCCTCGATGCCGGCGCCGGCGGCCTCCTCGAGCACGACTTGGAGCGCCGACTTGGACTCGCCGTTCTGGTCGATGAGCGTTTGCAGCGGGAGGGTGCGCTGGCGCGGGTTGGCGGCGGTGACGAGGACTTTGCGGATTCTCATTTCGAGGCGAAGAAGGAATATCGGCGGGCAGCGCCGGAAACTGAAGGCCAGACCGGTGGGCGTCGATAGCGAAGCGGCCCGGCGGATTCAGGTGGACGGAGCGGGCCGTGAACTTTCCCGCCCCCTGCATTGACCGGAAAAGGTTTTTCACTACGTCTGACCCTCCATGCCGAAACGTTCCGCCCGCCGCCAACCCGCCGCACCTCGCGTGCTGCGCGGCACTGTGTTCATCACGCGGCAGGTGCATTTCAACTCCGCGCACCGGCTGCACAATCCCACCAAGAGCCAGAAGTGGAACGAGGCCCAATACGGCCTGTGCACCAACCCGCACTGGCACGGCCACAACTACGTGCTCGAGGTCACGGTGCGCGGCGAGCCCGACCCCGAGACCGGCTACATCCTCGACCTCGGCGAGCTGAAGGGGATTTTGCACGAGGCGGTCGTGGACCCGTGCGACCACCGCAATCTCAACACCGATGTCGCCTTTCTCCGCGGCATCATTCCCTCGACGGAGAACCTCGTCATCGCCTTCTGGCGCGAGATCGAGCCGCGCCTCACCGCCGGGAAACTCCACTGCGTGCGCCTCTACGAGACGCCGCGGAACTTTGCCGAGTATTTCGGCCCCGACTCGACCTGAACCGATCGCGCGGTTAGCGTCACCCGCGCCCAACAAAAAACGGCATGAAAAAGAAACCCATGTATCTCCACCGCTCGGCGGGCGGAGCGGCCCCGCTGATTAAGCGCGGCTACGACGACGCGTTCCGCGTCACCCCGGCCTACCGGGCCTCGCTGCCCGACATGATGGAGGCCGCGCACGACTCGATTCAGGGTGCGCACGTGCCGATCCAGCAGGTGGGCGTGCACAACTTCAAGCTGCCGCTGAAATTCCGCACCAAGCGGAAGGAGACCATCACGCTCGAGGCGAGCGTGACCGGCACCGTCTCCCTTGAGGCCGATCTCAAGGGCATCAACATGAGCCGCATCGTGCGGTCGTTCTACGAACACAAGGACGAGGTCTTCACGGGCGAATGGATGGGAAAAATCCTCCGCTCCTACCTGCGCAACGTGAAGAGCAAGGATGCGCGGCTCAAGGTGAGCTTTTCCTATCCGATGCTCCACCGCAGCCTTCGCAGCGGACTTGAGGGCTACCAGTTCTATGATGTGGCGTTTGAGGGCGTGATGACGCGCGACGGAGCGTGGCGACGCCTGATCCATTTCGACTTCGTCTACTCCTCGGCGTGCCCGTGCTCGGCGGAGCTCTCGGAGCACGCGCGCGACACGCGCGGCGTTTACACCGTGCCGCATTCGCAGCGCAGCAAGGCCCGCGTCACCATCGAGGAGGCCAAAGGAAAGAAAATCTGGATCGAAGACGTGCAGGCGCTCTGCCTCGCCGCGCTCCAAACCGAGACGCAGGTGATGGTGAAGCGCGAGGACGAGCAGGCGTTTGCCGAGCTCAACGGCGCACACCTCAAGTTTGTCGAGGACGCCGCGCGCCTGCTTTACCGCGCGTTCGACGCGGACCGGCGCGTCGCGGATTTCCGCATCGCCTGCTCGCACCTCGAATCGCTGCACTCGCACGACGCCGTGAGCGTGATCTGCAAGGGCGTGAAAGGCGGCTTCAGCGCCGACTTCATGGATTTCGGATCGCTGGTGTGCTGAACTTGGGTGATGGGTCATGGGTGATAGGTTATTGGTCAAACACCATCAATAGCCTCCTCCCACCGAATCACCCATCACCTATCACCTATCACCCATGACCCGATCCCCCGTCATTCTCGTCACCGGCGCGTCGCAAGGCATCGGGGCCGCCATCGCCAAGGTGTTTGCCGCCGAGGTGCGCGGCGCGCGGCTCGCGCTCGTGGCGCGCAACGCGACGAACCTCGCCGCCGTCGCGCGCGCCTGCGCCAAGCTGGGCGCCACGGTGGAGGTTTTCCCCTGTGACGTGAGTGGCGAGTCCGACGTGGCGGCGATGGCGGCGGCGGTCGTGAAGCGCTTCGGCGGCGTCGATGTGCTCATCAACAACGCCGGCGTGTTTGCCGGCGCGCCGTTCGCCGAGACGAAGGTCACGGAGTTTGACCGCATCGTCGCGGCGAACCTACGGAGTGCCTTTTTGGTCACACGGGCCTTCGTCCCGGCGATGCTGCGGCGAAAGCGTGGCGATATTTTCTTCATGAGTTCGATCGCCGGGCGCGCGGCCTATCCGAATGGCGCCGCCTATTGCGCGGCGAAGTTCGGCGTGACCGGCCTTGCGGCGGTGCTGCGCGCGGAGACCAAGGGCACGGGCGTGCGCGTCTGCTGCGTGCATCCGGGCGCGACGTGGTCCCCCTCGTGGGCCCAGAGTGGCGTGGCCGAGACCCGCATGATGCCGGCGGCGGATGTGGCGCGGGCCTTCCTCGATGTCTTTCGTCTCTCGCGCCGCACCGTGGTGGAGGAGATCGTGCTGCGACCGCAGGGTGGCGATGTGTAGCCGCACAGCGACTGGGCGAAGGTGAAGATGCGGATAGATATTCCGTCTGCCGGGGCGCGAATGAACCGAGTATTTACTTGAGCCGTCCGTTTGCGGCTCCCTACGGTTCGCCTGCCTCGGCGGGTGCGACCCTCTGCCGGGCTCCGAATCCCTCCCCAACACAAGCAACCCCAGTGGCAGGCCGCGCGTTCCTTGGCGAGGTGCTGCCGATTCTACGCGATGAAAACCATCCTCCTGTCCGTTCTGCAATTGTTCTACCGGCACTGCGGATTTGCCCTGGCTGCCGCCCTCTTGGTCGGCACCTTGCACGCGCAGTCGCCCGCCACCGGCACCATCGAAGGCCGCGTCTTTGATCCGCGGCGCGGCGAGTATCTCGAAAACGCCCGCATCAAACTCGACGGCACGGCGCAGGAAACGCTCACCGATGCGACCGGGGCCTACCGCCTCTCCGGCGTCCCCGCCGGCACCGCCAAGCTCGTCATCTTCTACACCGGTCTCGGCACGCGCACAGAACTCGTCGCGGTCGCGCCCGGTCAGACGGTGCAGTTCGACATCACCCTTGCTGCCGCCGGCGCGCCGCGCGCCCCAGGCGAGGCCGTGGTGCAGATGGACAAATTTGTCGCTTCGACCTCGCGCGAGATGGACGGCGCCGCGCTCGCGATCAACGAGCAGCGCTTCGCCCGCAACATCGTGAACGTCGTTTCGACCGACGAATTCGGGACCATTGCCGACGGCAGCATCGGCGAGTTCATGAAGTTCCTGCCCGGCATCACCAGCGACTACACCGGCGGCGATGCGCGCCGTTTCTCCATCAACGGGGCGCCGGCGGACAACGTCCCGATTTCGATGGGTGGTTTCGACATGGCCAGCGCCGCCGGCGGCGGCACCCGCCGGGCCGTCGAGCTTGATCAGGTGTCGATCAACAACGTCTCCCGCATCGAGATCAACCGCTCGCCCACGCCCGACACGTCCGGCTCGGCGCTCGCGGGCGC
Source organism: Opitutaceae bacterium (assembly GCA_030693515.1). Taxonomy (GTDB): domain Bacteria; phylum Verrucomicrobiota; class Verrucomicrobiia; order Opitutales; family Opitutaceae; genus ER46. The sequence goes on along the minus strand of JAUYAK010000048.1, from coordinate 108,618 downwards.
GGTGAACTTCGTCCCGCGCAGCGCCTTTGAGCGCAGCAAACCCAGTTACAGCTACAGCGTGGCGTGGCTGATGAAGGACGCCGAGCGCTCCTTTGGCCGCAAGTCGCCCGGGCCCGGCTGGGGCCAGGAGACCTACAAGATTCACCCCGGCATCGATGTGTCTGCCGTCGTGCCGGTCACGAAGACCTTCGGCTTCACCGTCTCCGCCGGCTACTCGCTGCAATACACGCCGCAGGCCAACACCGCCATGCAGTGGGTCGGTGCGGGCATCGCGTCGAACACGACCGCCACTTCGATGACCGGCCGCCCCGCCACGACGACCGACAATCCTTACCTCGCGATTTTCTCCTGGCGCGACAGCGGCAAGAACACCTCGCGCCAGTCGTTCGCGACGACGGTGGACTGGAAGCCCGCGCGGCACGACCGGCTCACCTTCGGCTTTTCCTACGGCATGCTTCGCGAGCACTTTGCCACCCGCACCCAGACCTATACCATCAACCGCGTCGCTCCGGGCAACTGGGGCGCCGACCACACCTGGGGCCAGATGAGCGTCTTTCCGACGACTGGCACCGCGATCAACACCGGCCAGATTGCAATCGGCAACGGGGGCCGCATCCGCCCCGGCCGCACGGTCACGCCCTCGCTGCGGTGGCTGCATGAAGGACCGGTTTGGAAATCAGATGCCGGTGTGGCTTTCGGCAATTCCCGCATCCACTATCAGGACATCGACAAGGGCGCGTTCAACGGGATGACGATCCAACGCACGCACGTCCAAATCCTCTTCGACGACATCTTCTACCTGCGCCCGGGTAAAATCACCGTCCGGGATCACAACGGCGCCATCGTCGATCCCACGAAGCTTGAGAACTACTCGCTGGTTTCAGCCAACAGCAACCGCCAGCGCACCTACGACAGCACGCGCCAGGCCTTCTACAACGTCCGCCGCGATTTCATGGTCCGCGAGACGCCTGTGACGGTCAAAGTCGGGGCCGATATGCGCACCAAGGTCCGCGATCTCCGCGGCCCCGGCGGCAATCTCGAGACCTACACCTACGTCGGTGCCGATGGCCGCGCCAGCACCACGCCGACCACGCAGGCCGGCCTGATCAACGACGACAGTCCGCTGCGGTTTCTCGACGTGCCCTACTCGACCCGGCAGCCCGACTTCGGAATGCCACAGCAACAGCAGGTGGACAACGGCAAGCTCTGGGGCGACTACAAGACCAACCCCAGCCACTGGACCCGCAACGCCAACAACGACTACACCGCGCTCACGAATTTCTCGAAGCGCGCCGAGGAGATCATCTCCGCCGCGTTTATCCGTGGTGATGTAGGCTTGTTCCGCAACCGGCTCCGCGTCGTCGGTGGCGTCCGCGCCGAGCAGACCAACATCGACGCCGAGGGCCCGCGCAACGATCCCACGCTGAACTACCGGCGCGACGCCAACGGCAACGTCATCCGCGGCGCCAACAACGCCATCCAATTGATCGAAACCGCCGGCAGCCTGGCCGCCCTACAGCGCACCCTGCTGGAGCGCGGCACGCGCGCGAAGAAGGAATACCTGCGCCTGTTTCCCAGCATCAATGCAAGCTACAGCATCTCCGACGGCCTGATCGGGCGCGTCGCCTACTCGCAATCCGTCGGCCGGCCCGACTTCAACCAATACTCCGGCGGCGTTACCCTGCCCGACATCGAAAATCTCAACGCCAATTCCCGCATCGCCGTGAACAACGCCTCGATCAAGGCGTGGCAGGCCGAGACTTACATGGCGCGGGTGGAATATTATTTTGGCACCGTGGGCAGCCTCTCGATCGGCGGCTTCATCCGCGACTACGAGAATTTCTTCGTCAATGTGACCAGCGTGGTCACGCCGGCCTTCCTCGAGACCTACGGCCTCGACGAGACCGAGTATGGCATGATCCTGGTAAACACCCAATTCAACAACCCCGCCCGCGTGCGCCAGCGGGGCTTCGAGATCGACTACAAGCAGGCGCTCACGTTTCTGCCGCAGTGGGCGCGGGGGCTGCAATTTTTCGCCAACATCAGCTCCCAGCGCGCCAAGGGCACGGACAACCTCCAGGACATGAATCCGTTCACCGCCAACTGGGGGCTCAGTCTCACGCGGCAAAAATTCAATATCCGCATCAACGAAAACTACCGCGGTATCCAGCGGCGCGGGCTCGTCGCCAGCACCGCCACCAACAGCATCGAGCCGGGCACCTACAACTACCGCCCGAAGCGCCTCTACATCGACGTGACCGGAGAGTATTTCCTGAGCCGGCGGCTCGGTCTCTTCTTCGCCCTGCGAAATATAGGCGGTGCCACCGAGGACACCAAGATTTACGGGCCCAACACTCCTGCATTCGCGAAATTTCGCCAACGCGACGACTACGCCTCGCTCTGGACCGCCGGCATCAAGGGCACGTTCTAGGGCACCTTGGCAAGGTGGGCGGGCGCGTCCCTGCGCCCGCATGTGGACCATCTCTTCCGCTTCGCCCATGCGGGCGCAGAGACGCGCCCGCCCACTTCCTGACAGCGCGTCCGTAAAATTCCTTCCCATCCCGCGTGATTCGCGGAGATTGGCGCCGCGCATGACCGGCTCCGACCAACCTGATCTTTTCGGCCGTGAATCGCCGCCGGCGGCCGACTGGCCCGCGGCCGCCTCGACCGCGAAGACGCACCAGCCCCTCGCGGCGCGGATGCGGCCGCGGCGGCTGAGCGAGGTGGTCGGGCAGGAGCACATCCTCAAGGCCGGCTCGCTGCTGCCGCGGCTCGTGGCGCAAAACCGCTTCGGCTCGCTGCTTTTCTACGGCCCCCCGGGCTGCGGCAAGACCAGCATCGCCGAGGCGATCGCGCGCGAGACCGGCAGCCGTTTCGTGCGCGTCAACGCCGTTATGTCCAATGTCGCCGAGCTCCGCGAAATCCTCGCCGCGGCGCGCCGGCGTCCCGAGGCCGCGACGATTCTCTTCATCGACGAGTTGCACCGCTTCAACAAATCACAGCAAGACCTGCTGCTGCCCGATGTGGAGGAGGGCAGCGTGCGCCTCATCGGCGCGACCACGCACAACCCCGGCTTCTACGTCAATCCGCCGCTCCTCTCGCGCAGCCATCTCTTCCGCCTTGAGCCACTCGCGACCGCCGCCGTGGCCGGCGTGATGCGGCAGGCCCTCGCCGAGCCCGAGCGCGGCCTCGGCGCGCGCCGTGTGACCGCGACCGATAAAATCCTCTCCGATCTCGCCGTCCTGTGCGACGGCGACCTGCGCCGCGCGCTCAACGCCCTTGAGGTGCTCGTGCTCGGCCTGCCCGAGGACGCCGCGATTACCGAGGCCGAGCTCGAAGTCTTCGCGCGCGAGCGCCGCATCCGCTACGACGCCGACGAGGACGAGCACTACGACACCATCTCCGCGTTCATCAAAAGCTGCCGCGGCAGCGATCCGGATGCGGCGATGTATTGGCTCGCGAAGATGCTCGCCGGTGGCGAGGACCCGCGCTTCATCGCGCGGCGCCTCGTGATCCTCGCGAGCGAGGACGTGGGCCTGGCTGATCCGCAGGCGCTGCCCCTCACGGTGGCGGCGCATCACGCCTGCGACTTCATCGGGCTGCCCGAGGCCGAACTCACGCTCGCGCACGCGACGCTCTACATCGCGACCGCGCCGAAGAGCAACACCGCCACCCTTGCGCTGGGCGCCGCGCACCGCGTGCTCAAGGAGCAGCCCGTGCAACCCGTGCCCCTCCACCTCCGCGACAAAGGCGGACAGGCCAGCAAGCGCGCCGGCCATGGCAGAGGCTACGCCTACTCGCACGATTGTCCCGAGAACATCTCGGGGCAGGACTACCTCGAAAAGCCGCTCGCGCTCTACACGCCCAAGCCCGTCGGCTGGGAAGCCAAGATCGCGGACCGGCTGGCGCGGTGGCAGGAACTCAAGGCCTCGCTGCGACGGGCGACGTGAGCCAAATTTTTTTGTCATTCTGAGCGGAGCGTAGAATCCATTTGGACGCCCCTTGCGCTTTCAGGATGCGAACATCCTGTTGGATTCTACGCTCCGCTCAGAATGACCGTCAGTGTGCCTCACAGCGAATCGATCGCGATTTTGTAGTTCTCGATGACTTCCTCGCGGCTTGAGGCGCTGCACTTGAGATCGCGCACGAGCCCATCCTTCAGTCCGTAGATCCAGCCGTGGACGGTGAGGTTCTGGTTCCGCTGCCAGGCGTCGCGGACAATGGTGGTGCGGCAGACGTTGCCGACCTGCTCGATCACGTTGAGCTCGCAGAGCCGGTCGCAACGATCGGCCGGCGTGCCCTTGACGCATTCGAGGCGTTGCTCGTGCTTGCGGCGCACATCCTGCACGTGCTGGAGCCAGTTATCGGCCAGGCCGATTCGCTCCCGGTGCAGTGCGGCGTTTACGCCGCTGCATCCGTAGTGGCCGACCACCAGGATGTGCTCCACTTTCAGCACCTCGACGGCGAACTCCATCACCGAAAGGCAGTTCAGGTCCGTGTGCACGACGACGTTGGCCACGTTGCGGTGCACGAACAGCTCGCCGGGCAGAAGCCCCACGATGTCGTTGGCCGGCACGCGGCTGTCGGCGCAGCCGATCCAGAGGTAGCGGGGCGACTGCTGGCGGGCCAGGCTGGGGAAGAAGTCGGGATTCTGGCGGCGGATGTTGTCCGCCCAGGCGCGGTTTTTGGCGAAGAGGTCCTGCAGGTCTTGCATCGGATCGCGAGTTTCACGGCTCCGGGCGCTCCGTCAAATGGAACGTAAAAACCCGCGGCCGATTCCGGCGGCCCTTGCGGCGGTCCGATGTCAGGCTAACCTCCACCCATGAAAGCGCTGCTCATCCTGATCGGATCCTTTGCCACCGGCCTGATGATGAAGTCCGAGACGCCCGGCTACCTGGTGCGCGCCGTGATGGCTGCGGATCCGGCTTCCAAGGCCGCCAAAAAGAAGGGTGAGGCCGAACCCGCGAAGATCGAAGGGATCGAAGTTTCGCGTGGGGCGGCCGGCTTCATGGGGGTCCAGATCGTCGGGAATACGTTCAAGATTTCGTTCTACGACGCGAAGCGGAAGCCCATCGCCGCCGATGTCCCGCGCGCGGTGCTGCGCTGGAATCCAAAAAATATTTCCGGCTCGGAGCGCCTGCTTCTTACCCGCACGGACGATGGCATGGCCCTTACATCGCCAAGAATCGTTCGCCCGCCCTATCTCTTTAAGCTCTACATCACGCTGCTTCCGGGAGCGGCTGAGGGCGAAGCGGTCGAAGGCTCAGGCGAGACTCACGTAATCGACTTCCGCGGTTGAGGACGGTGGAGGTTGCCTTTCGACTCCCGCAACGGGCTGCGAGACGGTGATGGGTTTTGCCGTCCAGCCATGGACTGCGTGACACGAGGTGTCGGGGTAAAAAAATCCCGCCGCGCAGGGCTTGAAAAAGGCCCGGACTCCCGCGCAGCCCGTGCAAAGTCGTGAGGCTCGACGGCCACGGCGTCGAGAGGGCGGGCAGGTGGCACTGTAGGCCCCGGAATTTCGGGTTGCGAAGCACCGCAAGAGGCGTGTTCCTCAACCTTCCGCGGATGCCCGCGGTCCCGTTCGCCATCCACCATGAGTCTCTCTGCTCCAGCTTCCACGACCCTGCGCGGCACCGGTTTCCGGTTCGGCCTCGTGGCGGCGCGCTTCAATCAGACGCTCGTCGATGGGTTGATGGCGCGCGTGCTTGCCTCCCTCCAGGCCTCGGGCGTGCGGGAAGTGGATATCACAGTGCTGCGTGTGCCGGGTTCGCACGAGGTGCCTTGGGCGGCGCAGCGGCTCGCCGCTGCGGGCCGGCGTCACTGCGTGATCGGCTTGGGCGTGTTGATCGCCGGCGATACCAACCACCACGAATTGGTGGGCGAGAGCGTTTCCCATGCCTTGCAGCAGGTGGCGCTCGGCACCGGCGTGCCGGTCATCAACGGCGTGATGGCCGTCAACACTGTGGCCCAGGCCCGCGCGCGCTGCACCGGCCGCATCAACCGTGGCGCCGAGTTCGCTGCCGCCGCCCTCGAGATGGCGGCGCTGCACCGGAGACTTTCCCGATGAGCAAACCCAACTTTGCCCAGCGGCGCGATGGTCGCGTCGCCGCCGTCCAATACCTCTATGCGTGGAGCATGAACGAGCCGCGAAACCTCGCCGAGGATCTGGGGGTGTTCTTCGAGGGCTGCGAAGGCCCGCGCGACCACTACAATTACGCCGAGGAGATCATCCAGGGCGTGATCCTCAACGTCGAGGCGATCGATGCGCGCATCAAGGGGCTCGCCCAAAATTGGGATTTCGCGCGCATCGCCAAAATCGACCTCGCGATCCTGCGGCTGGCGATGTTCGAGATGCTCTATCGCAAGGACATCCCGCCGGTCGTCTCCATCAACGAAGCCATCGATCTCTCCAAGACTTTCTCCAACGCGGATTCGAAGCGCTTCATCAACGGCATCCTCGACCGCCTGAAGTCGGAGCTCGGCCGCGACGCGCGGACGGTGGAGTGACGCCCGCCCGGCGCGTTTCCGCCCGCGGGCGGAAGCGCCGCGCCTTCGTCCCGTGATTTCGCTCCTCCGCCATGTTCGGCCTGTTCAAAAAATTTAAGGAAGGTTTTGCGAAGACCGTCTCGGCGATCGCGTCGAAGACGGCCGCGATCTTCGGGCAGAAGCCGATCGACGCCTCGTCGCTCGAGACGCTCGAGGAGGCGCTCTACACGGCGGACTTCGGCGTCGAGACGACGGGTGAGATCCTGGCCGAGATCAAAGCGGCCTACAAAAAAGATGCCACGCTGCACGGCCAGCAGGCCGCCGCCATCGGTGCTGCGGTCCTCAAGCGCGTGCTCGCAGGCTCGGAGGGCCGGCTCGACCTGAGCGTCGCCACGGGCTCGCCCGTCGTGATCGCGATGATCGGCGTCAATGGTTCGGGCAAGACGACGACCTCGGCCAAGCTCGCGTGGAAAATGAAGCAGGAGGGCCGCACCGTCACGCTCGCGGCCTGCGATACCTTTCGTGCCGCGGCCGTCGAGCAGCTCAAAGCGTGGGCCACGCGCCTTGAGATCGAGATCATTGCGAGCCACACCGGCGCGGACTCCGCGGCCGTGGCCTTCGACGCGTGGCAGGCTGCGAAATCACGCGGGCGCGATTTCCTGATCGTGGACACGGCGGGCCGGTTGCACACCAAGGGGAACCTCATGGAGGAACTCGCCAAGATCCGGCGCGTGCTCCAGAAGAACGATCCCGCCGCGCCGCAGCACCGCTGGCTGGTGGTCGATGGCTCGCTCGGCAGCAATTCGATCGAGCAGGCCAAGGCGTTTCACCAGAGCTTCGGGCTGACGGGCCTCGTCGTCACCAAGCTTGACGGCACGAGCCGCGGCGGCGCGCTGGTGGGCATCTACCGTCAGCTGAAAATCCCGATCTATTTTCTCGGCCTCGGCGAGCAGCCGGAGGACTTGCAGCCGTTCAGCGTGGACAGTTACGCGAAGGCGGTCTTCGGGCTGGAGTAGGCCGGCTCATACCAAACGCCCAATCCTTTTGCGTCTTGGTAGGGCTCGACCTTGGTCGATGCCTCCGTCGTGGGCGTCCGGCCGAGGCGCGGACCAAGGTCGGGCCCTACGGGTAAAACCATTGGGCGATTGGTATCAGTCCGGTTGCGCGAGGGCGTCTTCGATCTGCTTGCGCAGCGGGGCATCGGCCGGATCGGTGAGGGTGCGCAGGGTTTGCTCCAGCGTCGCGCGGTGATGGCGGCGCATGGCAAACAGGCGCGGGAGATTCTCGGCCAGCGCGACGCGATCGCCGGCCTCGGTGTCGAGCTTCACGAGCGCCACGAGCGCGGGCTCGTTGCGGGGATCGAGTTCGCAGGCGCGGGCGACGACGCGCCGGGCCGGACCGGGATGGCCGAGGGTCTTGAGCTGTTGCGCGACCAGCAGGAGGTCGGTCGCGCGCACGCGCGGGCCCTCCACAAATGCGCCGAGCGCCACCTGCGCGCGCGCGAGGTCGCCGGCGCCGAAGAGCGCGACGGCGCGGAGCGCGCCCAGCAGCGCGCCGAAGGCCTCCAGGCTGGCCGCCGCCGGGCGGGCCGTGGTCTCGGTGAGCGCGACCGCCGCCGCGTAGTCCTGGGCCGCGATGAGGGCCTGCACGCGCGCGAGATTGAAGACCGCGAGCGGCAGCCTGGCCTGCTGCGCCAGCGCGTGCGCCTGATCCGCGAGGCGGGGCTGCGCGGTGTCCACGGCGAACCACGCCAGCAGCACGAGCGCGGATTGGTCCTTGGAAAAAGTGGCGAGGTAGGCGGCGAGTTCGCGCTGTTCGGCCGCGGTGTCGCCGGAATTGCGATAGGCATGCAGGACGTCGATGCGCGCCCCGGCGCTGCCGGGGTTGTTGAACTGGCGCATGAGCGCATAGCGCCGGGCCTCGTCGTGCTGGCCGAGCTCGCGGTGGTAGCGCACCAGCTCGACATAGAGATCGTCGCGCTTGGGGAACTGCGGCACGAGGCGCTCGAGCCGGGCGAGCGCCGCCTCGCGGCGGCCGCGCTGCCAGTCGCAGCGCGCGAGCAGCAGCTGGCCCTCGAGGATGCGGTCGAGCCGCCATTCCGCGACGAGGCGTTCGGCCTCTGCGGTGCGCCCGCGGTGGTAGTGCGCCGTGGCGGCCTGCAGCGCGATGAACTGATGCACGGGCTGGCCGTCGGGCACGGCGGGCAGGAGTTGCCGCGCGAGTTCCACCGCGCGGTCGTCCTCCTGGGCCTCGAGCAGCGTCGCGAAGAGCAGCCGGAGGTAGTCGAGGTTGCCGCGCGCATGATCCACCCCGGCGAGCAGGGTCCGCACAGCGCGCTCGGGCCGGCCGATGCGCATCTCCGTGATCGCGATGTAGCGCCGCGCGGTCAGATCGCCCGGCACCCGCGCGAGGCCGGCGAGGAGGAGGGCATAGGCCTCGCGGTATTCCTGGCGTTCCCAGGCGGCGCGACCGGCTGCGATGTAGTAATGCCCGAGGCCGGTCTGATGCTCGGCGCGCCGCCAAGGGTAGAACACAAGGTTAACATAGCTCACCGCGTCGTAGCCGCGGCGAAACTTGAGGTAGCCCCACGCGGCGGCCGCCAGGCCGAGCCAGGCAGCCAAGGCGAGGGCGGCGCAGGCGGCGGCGACGCGCGGCCAGAAGACGTGATAGTAGACGCCGCCCGGCGCCGCGACGCGCACCCAAAGCCTGCGCCGGTGGGTGCGGTCGCGCGGATCGAAGACGACGGGTGCCTCTTTGCTGAAGTCCAAGGAGGCCGCGTTAAAGCCGATGCGCCCGGCGGCGTCGAGCGAGGAGCCGTGACGCCGGCCGGACGAAAAGGCTTCAGAACGAAACGCGCACGCCCGCGAGCACACCCCGGCCGGGGAGCGGCGCGAACTCCTTGAGGAACGAGCCATGCACGCGGGCCTCGGCGTCGGTGAGATTGTGGCCGCGGGCAAACACCTCGTAGCGCGCGTGCCGCGTGGGGAGCAGCACGCTCACGCTGGCGTTCAGCAGCGTGTAGCCGGGCGTGTAGGTTTCGCCCGGCGCGAGGCGGCCCTGGGGGGCGGCGCGCTGCGCCTCGATCACGGCGTGCCAGCGGCCGTCCTCGTAGCTGAGCCGAGCGCCATGCCGCAGCGGCGGGATGCGGGGCAGGGGGCGGTTGCTTTTCTTTTCGGTGGCGCGCACGGAGTCGGCGCTGAGCCCGAGGTGCAGCCGGTGATGCTGGGTTTCGATGAGATGCAGGAGCAGATCGATCTCGCCGCCGCGGAAATCGGCGTCGGTCGCGACGAACTGGTAGGGCGTGAGGCCGTCCTCGTTGCGGGTCTCCGGGATGGCGCCCGCCGGCAGTTCGCGCTCGAAAACAAAGCCACGAAAATGATTCACGAATCCGCCGATTGATCCGGTCACGAAGCCGGCGCGCCGGCGCACGCTCGCGTCGAAGCCGGTGGAGCGTTCGCGCCCGAGGGCGCTGGTGCCGACCTCGTAGGCGCGGGTGGCGCCGTGCGGGCCGTTGGAAAACAGCTCCTGCGCCGTCGGCAGGCGCTCGCTGCGGGTGAGCGCGGCGGCGATGGCCCAGTCCTTGGCAGGCGTGACCACGAGGCCGAGCGAGCCGCTCACGCCGTCGGCCTTTTTCTTTTGCCCGGAGCGCGCCGCATAGCCCGGCACGCGGGGCAGGGTCGGATCGACCGCCCCGAGTTTGATAACCTGGCCTTCGTAGCGGCCGCCAAACTGGAGCGTGGCGCGGTCGCCCAGCTTCACTTCCTCGAGCGCGAAAAGCGCGGCGGAGGTCGTGCGCGAACCGGGTGAGACGACCTCGTCACCCGCCACGTCGAAATCGCTGTGCGCGGCCTGCACGCCCACCATGCCCGTCACGCCGCCCAGCGGTGCGTGCGGCAACTCAAGGCGGCCTTCCCACGCTTTATTGTTGAACGTGGTCTCGATGTCCGAGCCGCTGAGCTCGGAGTGCGTGTAGTCGGCCAGGCCGAATTTCACGTTCGCGCCGCGAAAGGCGCCGAACGCCCGCGTCGACTCCGCCTCGAGATCGAGGCGCGTGCGGCGCAGGCGGATGCTGGTCGGCGGCGTGGCGCCGGTGGGCACGCCGTAGTCGTTTTCGATCCGGCTGATCGCGGCGCCCGCGCGGCCCGTGGCCCAGAAATACGCGCCCCCGAGCGAGCCGCTGAGGGTGTCGCTGCCGCTGCTTGGCAGTGAGCCGCGGGTCTGGCGGGCGGGGGCCTCCTCATCGATGCGCGCGACGCCGGGGATGGCCGCGTCGCGCGTGCGCCGCACGAGGGCGTTGAGCTGGGTGGCGAAGGGGCCCGCGCCGGAGCCGAGGGAAACCACGCCCGTCCGCTCGCGCGCCGCGCCGCCCGCGCGCAGCTCGGCCGCGCCGTGCAGGCGGGCTTCGGCCTTGGCCGCGGGGATGGCGTTGTCGATGACGTTGACCACGCCGCCGATCGCGGAGCTGCCGTAGAGCAGCGTGCTCGGCCCGCGCAGCACCTCGATGCGCGAGGCGAAGAGCGGCTCGATTGCGGTGTTGTGATCCGGGCTGAGGCTGGAGACATCGAGCGCGCCGAGGCCGCCTTCGAGCACGCGCACGCGTTCGCCGCCGAGGCCGCGGATTACGGGTCGGCTCGCGCCGGGTCCGTGGTAGGTGGAGGAGACACCGGGCACAGTGGCGAGCGTCTCGCCCAGCGTGGCCTGCGCCAGCCGGTGCAGTTCTTCGCCCGCGAGCACATGGGTGCCCTGCGCGACGTCGAACGAGGTCTTGGCATCGTGGCCGGCGCTTACGACAAACTGGTCGAGGTGCTCGACGTGATGACTGTGCGCCGGCGGAGCCGCCGGCGCGACTTGGGCTTGGTTCGAGGCCGCCAGAAGCGCGGCGCCGAGCAATGAAAACGAAATGCGGGGGAAAACGGACATGGTGAAGGGGAGAACAGACGGATGAGATCAAACTCGCGCCCACGCTCCGGGCGTGCGGCGCCAACCCACGCGTCGCCACGGCGGGCGACGCGGATTACTCAGGCCTTCCCCGGCGCTGGCGGCCCGCGCTCCGGTTGGAACAGGTAGCGGGGCGAAACCAAAAGGACATCCGTGGCCGCCAGCGTCGGCTGGTCGCACGCGATCGCGACCGGCGGCGTCAGGGCGACAGGACCGACCGGCAGTGACACGCCGCCGGCCAACAGCACGACCGCGCAGCCCGCGTCACCTTCGTCATGGTGGTGATGATCGGCATCGTGCAGCCATTCGTGGGCGCGCGGGCTGGCGGCGAAAACGGTGAGCGCCAGCACGAGCCCCGCGCAGCCCGCGGCCACGACCGCGCGGAGGCGCGAGGCGGCGGGCATAAGGCGGGCGAGGGAGGACATGGGCGATGGGAAAGGGCGCGATTATGACAGGTGCGTCAAGCGCTACCCGCGCGGCGGCGCTGCAGCAGGGTGACTGCGAGCAGCAGTGCAAACGACAGGGCCAGCAGCACCGCCGCAAACGCATGCGCCTGAGGGTAGGCGAGCGCCTGGACCTCGTCGTAGAGCGCGATGCTCGCGACGCGCGTCTCGCCCGGAATCGAGCCGCCGATCATGAGGACGACGCCGAATTCGCCGAGCGTGTGCGCAAAACCGAGCGTGAGCCCCGCCGCGATGCCGCGCCGCGCGAGCGGGGCATGGAGGCGCAGAAACACGCTCACCGGCCGCGCGCCGAGGGCCGCGCCCGCGTCCAATTGGTCGCGCGGCACGGCGCGGAGCGCGGCTTGGAAGGGCTGGACGGCAAACGGCAGCGAGTAGAACACCGACGCGACGACGAGCCCCGCGAACGAAAAGGCAAACGGTGCGCCCAGCAGATCCCGCCACCAGCTCCCGGGCGCATGCGCCGGCGAAAAGGCCACGAGCAGGTAGAAGCCGATGACCGTCGGCGGGAGCACGATGGGCAGCGCAACCATCGCCTCGATGGCCGGCGCGAGGCGCCATCGCGTGGTGTTGAGCCAATGCGCGAGGGGCAGACCCACGAACCCAAGGATGAGCGTGGTGATGGCGGCCAGCCGCAGGGTGAGCCAAAGCGATTGCCAGAGGGGCGCGGGCAGGCCGAGGAAACTGGAGGCGGCGTCAGGCAAGGCGGCGACGCTCTACGCTCGGGGCGGGGCGCTCAACGAAGAACGGTCGAGGTAGCGGCGGGCAGGGACGCCCGCCGCCACGCTACTCGAGGGCGGAGACCTTGGCGGAGGGCGGCGGGGTGGTGAGCTCGCCGACCGCCTTGCCGTTGGCGGCGTCGAACACGAGGACGCGGCCGTGCCAGTCGCTGCAAATGATCCGCTTGCCGTCGTCGCTGAACGCGACGCGGTTGGGCAGTTCGCCCTTGAAGGCGGCGGTCGCGACGTTGCGGCCGGTGGTGTTCCACACCTGCACCTTGTGGTCCCGGCCGGAGGAGACGATGCGGTCGTCGGGTGCGAAGCGGGCGGCGAGCACGCCGCCGGGGTGGGCGTTGAGGCTGCGGAGGGCGGAGCCGTCGCGCGCCTTCCATAGCTTCAGCGTGCCATCCTCGCTGGCGGAGACGAGCATCTCGGCATCGCCGCGCCACGAGATCGCAGTGATGGCGCCCTTGTGGCCGGGGAGGGTGAACATCTCCTGCCCGTTGGCGGCATCCCAAAGCACGAGGCCGCCGTTGCGGTCGCCGCTCGCGAGCACCTTGCCGTCCGGGGAAAACTCCAGGGCCGTGACCCAATCGGTGTGCTTTTTCAGCCGGTGCTCGAGCGCGCCGTCCTTGGTGTTGTAGATTTTGAGGACCCGATCCGGACCACCGAGGGCGATCCATTGCTGGTCGGCGCTGAGATCGGCGGCGAGCACGGTGTCGAATTGATCGCCGATGGTGATGACGCGTTCGGCGGTCGCGATATCCCACACCGTCACGAGGCCCGATTTGCCGCCGCGCCCGCCGCCGGCGATGAGCAGCTTGCCGTTGCGGCTGAACTTCACGTCGGCCGGCGAACCGTCGGGAAACGGCAAGACGCCGAGGAACTCCAGGTCATCGGTGCGGTGCAGCACGATCTGCCGCGGGCCGGCGAGGGCGACGACCGGGGCCCACGGGCTGGCCGCGACGGCGGTGAGCGCGGTGCCGCGCGCGGCGCGCACGACCGGATCGAGGGCGAGGGGGCCGGGCATGGGCGGCGGGCCCTCGGGCCGGCCGACCGCGCCGGCTTTGATCGCGAGATCGACGGCGGGCTTGAGGCCGGCGATGGCCTTGCTGCTGCGGCCTTGGAGGAGGCCGCCCGCAATCCAATCGCGGATGACGCCGATGTCGCGCGCGCTGAGCTTGGCGTTGGGCGGCATCGTGGGCTCGTCGGCATGGATGATTGACTTGTAGAGCTGGCTGCCGTCGGGATCGCCGGCGTTGACGGCCGCGCCGCTGCCGCCGCCCTTGAGCGTGTTCCCAAACGACGTGAGATCGAGGTCGCCCTTCAGCTTGTCCGGGTTGTGGCACTTGAGGCAGTTGTCGCGAAAGATCGGAACGACATCGTCCTCGAAGGTGATTTTTTTCACCGCTTCGCCGGCGAAGGCACCGGTGGCGAGCACGAGGCCCAAGAATGCAGGCGATGGGCGCATCAGTGATTGAAGACAAATTCCTTGGCGTTGAGCAGCGACCAGAAGAGGTCGTTGAGGGCGGTCTCCGGGTTTTTCCCTTCCGGGAAGAAGGCCTGAAGCTTTTCCTTTTCTGTCGCGGTCGGGAAGCGGCCGAGGGTGCGCAGATAAAGCTCCTCGATGATTTCGGGCGTTTTTTGGCCGTCGCGAAGGCGCTTTTTCACGAGGCCGCCGGCGGTGACCTTGGCGTTGACGGCGTCGCCGTTGAGGAGGTGGAGCGCCTGCGAGAGGTTGGGCTCCATGCGGACCTCGCAGGAGCAGGGCGTCTCGCGGGTGGCGCGGCCGAAGGTGGTGAGGAAATAATTGCTGGTGCGTCCGTCGGCGATCTCCACGGCGCGGCCGCCCTGGGGGAGGCCGCGGATTTTTTCCGCGGCGCCGGTGACGGCGCTGAGTGCGTCGAGCAGCACCTCGGCGCGGATGCGGCGCACGGCTGATTTCGAAAAATTTGTGTCGTCGCCCGCATTGGTGGCGTTGGCGGTGGCGGAGAGCTGGTAGGTGCGCGAATTGCAGATGTCGCGGATCAGCGCGCGGAAATCGTAACGGTAGGCGACGAGTTTGGCGGCGAGGGCATCGAGCAGTGCGGGGTTGGAGGGCGGGTTGCTCACGCGGATATCGTCGATCGGATCGACGATGCCTTTGCCGAAGAAGTGCGCCCAGACGAGATTGGCGAGGTTGCGGGCGAACCATGGGTTCTCGGGCGCGACGAGCCAGTCGGCGAGCACCTGGCGGCGGTCCGTGCCCTTGGCGATCTCGGGCTTGGGGCCGCCGAGGAATTTGGGCGCCATGTCCTTGCCGCCCACGGGGTGCTTCACGCCGCCGCTGGCGCTGTTGGTGATGATGGTCTCGCGCGGATCCTCGCCGGGCTTGCGCCCGATCTGGCCGAAGAAGGCCGCGAAGCCGTAGTAGTCGTTCATCGTCCAGCGGTCGAAGGGGTGGTTGTGGCACTGCGCGCACTGGAGGCGCACGCCCATGAAGGCCTGTGCGGCGTTTTCGGTGAGTTTCAGGGTGTCGCGCTCGACCTTGTAGAAGTTGGCGGCGGGATTTTCGAAGCTCGGGCCGGCGGCGGTGAGAAGCTGGCGCACCATCTGATCGGCCGGCACGTTGGCGGCGATGCGCTCCTCAAGCCACTCGAAGTATTGGAGCGCGGACTTGGCGCTCATCTGCACCTGTTGATCGGCGCTGCGGATCTGGAGCAGCTCGGCCCAGCGCATCACCCAGAGGTTCGTGAACTCGCGGCGGCCCAGCAGCTCGTCGATCACGGCGGCGCGTTTGGTGGGGGAGCGGTCGGCGAGGAAGGTGCGGACGTCGTCCGCGGCGGGGAGCGTGCCGGTGATGTCGAGGTGGACGCGGCGGAGAAACGTGGCGTCGTCACTCACGGCCGAGGGGGCGAGGCGGAGCTGGCGCAGCTTGGCGTGGACGGCGGTGTCGATGTAGTTTGTTTCCGCGACGGCCGGCCAGGTGAACGGCAGGTTTTTCGGAATCGAGAGCACCTGCACCCCGGCGGCCTGATCCTCGAAGCGCGCGGTGATGAAGGCTTCGCCGCGCAGGCCGGCGATGGCACGGCCGGCGTCGGTGACCTTCACGGCGGCGTCGTTGTTGCTCATGAACGCGGTGAGGGTGGTGACGTCGCGGTCGGAGCCGTCCGAATAGAATGCACGGGCGCTGAGCTGCTGCGCCTCGTCCGTGCCCTCGAGCACCGACTGCGCGGGCTGGACCTCAAGGCGCACGACGCGGGCGACCGCCGGCGGATCCTTGGGCGCGCCGGCCTGCAGCCAGGAGAGGAGCGTGCGGTAAAGTTCGTCGCCCGGCTTCATGCGTTCACCGCCGGTGTGGGGCACACGGTTGACAGATTTCTCGAGGAGCAGGCTTTCCTCGGGGAGGGCGAGATTGATGCGCCGGCCGATGAGCTCGCGGGTGATCCGGTGGTGATCGCCGTCGGGATCGTAGCCGAAGAGGGAGAGGTGGAAGCCGTCCTTGCCCCGGGAGGCGCCGTGGCAGCCGCCGGTGTTGCAGCCGGCCTTGGTGAAGACGGGCATGACGTCGTTGAGAAAACTGATCGGCGGCTCCACCTGCGATTGCTCGACTTTCACGGGGACGACGAGGGTCCGGCCGGAGAATTTCACCCGCAGCTCGGTCTGCCCGTCGGCGATCGGGGTGAGGGTGAATTTTTCGAATTTCGCGAGCGACTTCTGGCCGAGCGCGTAACTGGCCTGGGCGGTGACGTCGCGCGTGACGCCATCGGCATAGGTCGCCTGCACGACGATGGATTGGCGATCGTGACGCGTGCGGAGGTTTACGTCGGCGGGGAAGACCTTGACGTCCTTCAGCGCGGGCGCGGCAGCGAAAAGCGGAAGCGCGAAGGAGAAGACGAAAAAACCCCGCAGCATGCGCACGCTGGAAAGTAGGGCGGGTCTGTGACCCGCCCTCGCCCAGCCTTCAATTCCCGAGGGCGGGTCACAGACCCGCCCTACTGGCGATGCTTGATTCGGATATGTCTCGCGGTGCATGGCTACTCTTTCGTGGCTGCCACGGCCGCCGGTTTGGCCCGCGGCGGGTCGATGCGGAGCATGCTGCCGGGGGCGAGCACATGCGGGATGGGTTCGCCGGCCTGGGTGAGCGTGACGGAGCAGGCGAGGGTCTTGCGCAGGCCGAGCGGGCTCTGGGCAGTGGTCACGAGCTCGAAGACGGCCTGTTTGCTGTCCTGCGTGATTTCCACGGGCTGGGCGGTGACGTGGTCAGGCAGGCCGATGAGCCGGGCGATCGCCGTGCCCTCGAAGGGCACCTTTTGATCGAGGGTGCAGACGACGCGCGCCGTGGCGCCGCGCTCGACCTTGGTGAAATCGATTTTGCCGATGATGAAGGGCGGCGCGACTTCGAGCGCGGCCAGCTGGGAGGAGGCGAAGGCCGTGCCGCCCTTGACCGGGGCACCGGCGATGACGGCGATGCGCGCTGCGCGGACCTCGGCGCGCGCGGTGGCGTTGAGCTTGAAGGCCGCCGTGCTGGCGCCCTTGGGGATCACGACTTCGGGCTGCGAGCTGACCCCGGAGGGATTGAGGATCATCTTCAACGTGATCGGCTCGTCGAAGCCCGCGGCGCGCTCGACCGTGACCTGCAGCGCCATCTCGCCGCCCTGCACGAGCGGGACCTTGGGCTCGGTGATCGCGATCTTGAAGGGCAGTTCCTCGACGACCGCCGCCGCCATGCGATCAACTTCGGAGCGGACATAGACGGTGTCGTTCTGGATGCGGACCCATTCGACGTTGTGGCGGAAGCGGGACTCCGGCGCGGCCTCCTTCGGATCGGCGGCGAGGACGGTCGGGCGGACGAGTGTGCCGCCGAGCGGCGCGTCGGGCGCGGCCTCGAAAAGCACAATCGTCGAGGTGAGGCTGCCGGGCACGAGGTGGGAAGTCGCGGTGAGACCCGGCGGCAAACCGTCGAACGCGAGGCGGAGGTCCTGGTTGAAGCCGTCGCGGGCGATATTCATCAGCACGGCGAAACGGTTGCCGCGCGGCACGGCGGGAGATTTGCGCGTCTCGTAGTCGTAGCGCGCGGTGTCGGGGACCGAGAGCACGAGCGCCGGGCGGACTTCGGCGACCTCGAGGCGAAACGTGTGGAGCGGCCCGCCTCGGCCGAGCTGGTCGGCGATCTTGATGGTGTAGTCGCCGTCTTCGGGAATCCGGACGCGCACGGTGCTGTCGGGCTGGCCGGCGGAGTCGTCGTTGCTGCCGAGGCTGTTGCCCTTGGGCCCCAGCACCGTGAGCACGGAATCGAGCGGCGAGCCCAGACGTCGCGCGTAAATGGTAAAGTCGAGGTGCTGATCTTTCTGCGCCTTGAAACGCAGGAAGGCCGGCTCGCCCTTGGTGGCGAGCACGCCGTCGAAGGCGAACGGCGCGGGCGGATCGAGCAGCGGGGCCTGGGCCGTGGTCGCCGCGGGCTTCACATCGCGCACCGCGGGTAAATCGGACACGCGAATCCAGTTGGGCGAGGGCGCGGTGCCGTCGCGCTCGGCGAAGACGCCGAAGCGGGCTCCGGCCTTTTCCGGCAGCTGCAGCGTCTGGGGGAAGTCGCCCGCGGGATCGCCGAGGAAGGTGGCGGCGAGCGTCTCACCGGGTCGGCCGCCGAGGGGAAACACCGCCGCGGGCCGGGGAAAGGTGCCGACATGCAGACGGTAGGCGTGGCCGTTGCCGGCATAGACGGCATCGCGAACTTGGATCGTGTAGTTGCCGTCGGCCGGAGCGAGGAGGGAGGCGAAGCCATCGTGCCCGAGGAGCGGCGAGGCGTCGGCGGTCGCGAGGATTTTGCCGGCGGCATCGCGGATCGTGACGATCGGATCGAACATCGTGCGTCCGAGGCGCGCGCCCTCGATCTCGACGGAGAGGCGCTGGCCGGCGCGGGCGGTCACGGTGAACCAATCGGTGTCCTCGGCGACGATGGTGCCCTGCACGGTGGTCCCGAGCGGGACGGGCTGGGCCTTGGCGGCGGTGTCGTTGGGTTCCTTTTCGTCGAGGGCGGGCAGCGCCCCGACGTAGAAGAGCCGCAGTGCTGAGAGGCCGGTCGCGGTGCGGAGCCGGAGCGCGTGTTCGCCGAGGCGGCAGTCCGGCGCGATGCGCACGCGGGCCTTCACGACGCGCTCGGCGGTTTCGGTGAGGGCTTCGACGGCGAGGCCCGCATCGTAGAAAAAAATCTCCTGCGCGTCCGCGAGCCGGTCGCCGCGGAGCGTAAGGACGACGGTGGTGCCGCGCTGGCCGCCCGCCGGCGCGACGCTGGCGAGGTTGGGCGCGACGGCGAAAAGCGCCGGGGCGGCGGCTAGGAGCGCGCCGAGCACGATCAAACGGGCGTGACGCATGGTCAGGCGAGCAGGTCCTTCACGACGTGGCCGTCCTTCACGATCGCCTGTGGGCGGCCGCCGGGCGTCATGAGGGTCTTGTCCGGATCGATGCCGATCTGGTGGAAGATCGTCGCGGCGTAATCCTCGACGCTGAGCGGATCGGAGTCGGGTTCGCCGCCGGTGGCATCGGAGGAGCCGTGGACGTAGCCGCGCTTCATGCCGCCGCCGGCGAGGGCGATGCTGAAGACCTTGGGCCAGTGGTCGCGGCCGGCGGTGCCGTTGATCTTGGGAGTGCGGCCGAACTCGGTGTTGACGACGACGAGCGTCGAATCGAGCAGGCCGCGCTCGTCGAGATCGCGGATGAGGGCGGCGTAGGCCTTGTCGAAGTTGGGCATCAGGCGGCCGTTGGCGGCCTTGATGTTGTCGTGGTGATCCCAGCCGCCGTAGGTGAGGGAGACGAAGCGCACCCCGGCCTCGACGAGGCGGCGGGCGAGGAGCATGCGCTGGCCGGCCTGGTTGCGGCCGTAGCTGTCGCGGAGCGCGGCGGGCTCGGCCTTGATGTCGAAGGCGGCGCGGGCCTCCTTCGAGCTGATCATGGCGTAGGCGCGCTGGTAGAAGGCATCCATGCCATCGAGGGCATCGGACTTTTCGAGGGCGCTGAAGTGGGCGTCGACCACGGAGCGCATCTCGCGGCGCTCGGCGAAGCGCTGCTCGTCGATGCCGCCCGGGAGCGTGAGGTCGCGGACGGAGAAGTTGTCGTTGGCCGGATCGCTGCCGAGGGCAAAGGCGCCGAAGGCGGAGCCGAGGTAGCCGGTGCCGGCGTAGGGCGTGGTCTGGTTGGGGATGAGGACGTAGGGCGGGAGGTGGTTGCGCTCGCCGAGTTCGTGCGCGACGACGCTGCCCATGCTCGGGTAGGCGATCGCAGGGCTGGGGCGATAGCCGGTGAACATCGAGTGCGTGCCGCGCTCGTGGGCGGCCTCGCCATGCGTCATCGAGCGCACGACGGTGATCTTGTCGGCGATCTTGGCGGTCTCCTTCAGATTTTCGGAAAACTGCACGCCGTCGATCTTGGTCTTCACGGCTTCGAGCGGGCCGCGGTATTCGATGGGCGAGCCGACCTTGGGATCAAAGGACTCCTGGTGCGACATGCCGCCGGGCAGGTAGATGTTGATGACGGATTTCGCCTTGCCGGCGGAGGCGCCGAGCTGGCGGGCGGTGGCGGCCCGCGCCTCGGTGCGAAACAGATCGCTCATGGTCATGCCGACCGTGCCGAGCAGACCGACGTAGAGAAACTCGCGGCGGTTGGGGTGCCACGGAGCATGAGGCGGGGGCTGTTGCATGGGGTGGGGTGCGACTTGGCGGAGACGCCGGGGCCGGCCCAAGGTATCAACAAGGTTTTCGGCGGGAGGTCGAGACTGGCGGGCGAAAAGGTGGGCGGGTCTGTGACCCGCTCTCGGTGCGGACACTCAAAGCGTGAAAGGGCGGGTCACAGACCCGCCTTACTGCGGCAGGCGAAACCCGTAGCGCTCGAACACTGCGCGGGCGGCCGGGGTGCGCAGGAAAGCGAGGTAGCGGACGGCGGCGGGATTGGCTGCGCCGCGGGTCGTGAGCACGGCGCCCTGTTCCAGCGGCGCGTGCAGTTTCGCGGGAATCTCGGCCCACCGACCGGTCTCGCGGGTCGGCGCACCGAGGACGAGCGCGAGCGCGACGATGCCGGCGTCGGCATGGCCCGTCTGCACGAACTGCGCGGCCTGGGCGATGTTGTCGCCGAGGACGAGCTTGGGCTGGGCCTCCGCCCACACGCCGAGGGAGGTGAGCGCCTCGCGGGCGGCGCGGCCGTAGGGGGCGTGCGCGGGATTGGCGATCGCGAGTCGGCGCACGTGCGGACTGCGGACGAAGGCCGCCAAATCACCAGCCGGATCGAGGTCGGCGCGGGTGGTCCAGGCCACGAGGCGGCCGATGCCGTAGAGGGTGAGGCTTTTTTCGTCCGCCCCGCCCGCCGCGATCAGGGCGCGCGGATAGCTGAGATCGGCGGAGAGAAAGACGTCGAACGGCGCCCCATGCGTGATCTGGGCGAAGAAGTTGCCCGAGGAGCCGGTGGTCGCGCGGAGCGCGACGCTGGGTTCGGTTTTTGCGAAGGCCGCGTGCAGGGCCGGCAGGCAGAACACGAGGTCGCTGGCCGCGGCGACGGCGACGGACTGACTGCCCTCGCTCGCGGGGGCCGGCGAACGGAGCCACAGCCCGAGACCGAGGAGCGCGACGAAGTAGCGCGCGCGGGCGCTCACTTCGCGGGCTTGGCCGCGGCGGGCTTCACGTTTTCCAAAACCCAGTCCCGGCCCTGGCGCGACAACAGGCCGGTGATCGCGTCGCCGGTCTTGAAGGCCTTGAGCGTGGCGGCGTCCACTTTGAACATCATCGTCATCGCGCGCATCACGCCCGGGATGTCCTCGTGCTTCACCATGAAGGCCGACTGCTCGGCCATCACGGAGGTGATGACGCCGCGCAGCGGGTGACGGGTGATGGCGGCGGATTTCTCCGCGGTCTTGGTCTCGGCGGCGGGCAGCGCGAGGGGCGCGAGGGTCAGGGCGAACAGGGAAAGGAGCAGGGAGGGTTTCATCGGCTGGACTATGGGAGGGAAAAGGCGGCGGGGTCGAGTTCGAGCGTGCGGACTTGGTTGGGGGTTCCCGCTTGGGTGAACGAGACGACGACGCGGCCAGTGGGGCGCTGCGCGGCACGCGGGAAGCCGCTGGCGCGGGCCTGCACGGTGTCGGCGACGAGGCGGGCGGCGGAGAGCGTGCCATCGGGCCCGAGGCGGCGGGCGTAGAGGCCGGCGGCTTTTTCGGCGGTGGCGATTTCAAGCCAGAGGAAAAGGGCGGAGTGATCGTCGAGCACGACGGTCTCGAGGCGACCGAGCGGGCGGCCGAGATCGAGGCGGAGGGGTGGCTGGAGGGATTTGTCCCCTGCGGCGGCGTAGCGGGCAAAGACCCGCGGCTGGCCTTCGGCGGCGGTAAACCAGGCGACGGCCAAGGCGGAGCCCCGCGCATCGGCGGCCGGGCCGTTGACGGGGCAGGCGGCGATTTTCCAGGCATCGTCGCGCAGTGTCGCCGGCTGGCTCCACGTGCCGGCCGCGGAATTGAAGACGGCGTATTTGTTGTCGCGGACTTCGTCCGGCGTGTGGCCGCGGTAGCTCACGAAGACGCGATCACCCGGGAGGACCGCGACGGTGTTTTGGCAGCAGGTGCAGACATCGGGATCGACGGTCCAATCGCCGAGCGAGGAGCCGTCAGGCGCGAGCAGGCGGGCGAGGAGTTTCATCGCCGGTGCAGCCGGCGAGGCGGGGTCGCGTTTGCCGGATGCGCCGTGGCCGCCGTGCCCGGCGTGGGCTGCGCCCACACGGGCGAGCCAGACGGCGAGGGTGCGGCCGCCGCTGAGCGGAGCGAGGGCGACAAACTCCTCGCCGAGCGCAGCGGGTTTCGTCCAGCTCGCGCCGCCATCGGTGGAGCGAGCGAACCAACCATTGTAACCATGCATGGCGGTGGAGCCGGGGATTCTCAAAAACCACTGCGCGATCAGTGCGCCGTCGGTGCCGACGCAGAGCGAGGCGAAGTCGGCCCAATTTTCCATCAGCAGCGGCGAACTCACGACCAAGCGTGGCGCAGACCACGCGGCGGCGCCGGGTGCGAGCGTGGCAAGGAAGAGCGCGCGTTCGCCGGCGGTCGGCGACGGGGCGGTATAGGTGAGGTGCAGGGTGCCGTCGGGCGCGGCGGCGAGGTTGGAACCCTGCGAGTCAGCGGGCGCAGGCGAGGCGAGATCGCGGACGAACGGAGTGTCGGCAGCGCAAAGCCGCGGCAAGGGCGCCGCGGCTCCGGCGAGGGCGAGAAGCAGGAGGATTTTTTTCACGGCGCGGGGAGCGCAAAGGTGAGGTTGCCCCAGTAGCTTTGCCAGTCGTAACCCGGCACATCCTGAATCGGGATCATGTGGACGACGCTGATCATCCACTCGCCAGCGTGCGGGAGATCGAAGGCGATGGTGCCATCGGCGGCGGTGCGGCCGCGGATGGTGACGAGATTTTTTTCCCGGTGGTGCCACGCGCGGACGAGCGCGCCGGCGAGCGGCTGGTTGTCGAAAATCACATTGAACCCGAGCCGGGAGCCCGGGCGCGTGGCAAACGGATCGGACTGCGGCACAATCTCGAGGCGCTGGCCGGTGCGGGTGGCGTAGGTGGCGTCGGATTTGTCGCCGACGCGGATGAGCGTCTTCACGCAGCGGAGGTAGCGCTCGCGGCCGGGCTCGTTGTCCTGCTTCGCAGCCTTGCGCGCGGCGTCGATGAACTCGAGGCCGTCCTCTTCGAGGTAGCCCAGGAATTTTTCAGGCGCGAGGGTGATGGTGCTGACCGTGCTGTCGAGGGCGAGGAGGTGCGTGCCGGGCTGCGCGAGGGTGAAGGGCAGGGCGTCGATCGCGCGGGCGGCCGGCACGCGCGACATCGCATCGACGGCGCCGGCGGCCGAGTAGTGGCGGAGGGCGGCGACGCGCTCGGTGCTGAGGGGGCGCAACTCGCCCTCGAAGTGCTCGCCTTGGAGGACCGTGAGCTTCACGGCGGCGCCGGGCATGGCGAAAAATTTTTCCGGTTTGAGCCAGAACTCGTGGGCGACGAGCGGTGTGAGGCAGGCGAGGGCGGCGAGGGCGAGGGGGAGGGCGGGGAGTTTCATGGGAAGAGGAGATTGGTCACGGATAGCATGGAGCTCGGACACGGAGCACACGGAGCAAGGCCTCTCGGATCTCGGCTGGGGCGCGCTGTGCTCTCGGTGGCGGGTTCGTCAGCCGGTTTCTTGGCAGCCTCGGCGGCCAAGGCCGCCGACGTGAAAGCAACCCACGCCAGAGCGGCGAGGAGGGTGAAGGCGTGGAGGGGTCGGGACATGGCGAAGCGAGTCGGCGCGAGCCGGGCGAATTTGGGCGTGCAAGATACATACGCGGGGCAGGCGCACCCGGATGCAGGCGGCCGAGGCGCTGAGGCCGCGAGCCAAGGAAAAGGAGCAAGAGAGAGGACCTGGCAGTCGGATCGCGTGAAAGGGTGTTCGCGGGCGGCGGGCTGCGGGCGTGCATTCCGGTCGGTCCGGGGGATTCGCCGCCGGCGCCGAGCAAGGGGTGAAAATAATCAACGCCACATTTGGGCATTATTTGTTTGAAACACACCGGCTCTTCGGGCGTCGAAACGCGCGATGATTGTTGTGCAACAGATGTGGATGAAATGGGGCTGGGCGGCGATCCTGCTGGGGTCGATGGCGGCGGGCGTGTGGGCGGCGCCCGCGAGCGGGCGCGATACGCTCACCTACAAGGACGGTGATCGGGTGCAGGGCACGCTCGTCGCGGAGGCGGGCGGCGTGTTCGTCTTCAAGTCCGACCGTTTCGGCGAGCTGCGCGTGCCCGTGGCGGAAGCGGCCGTGGCCAAAGGCGCGCCCGCGCCGACCGCCTCCACGACGAAGCCGCCGCCCGCCATCGCCCCGGCTGAGGCGAGCGCGCCCCCGGCGCCGCCCGCGGCGGGAGACGACGAGCGGCCTTCGATTTGGGAGCGTTTCACCCCGGCGGCGCTCACCGCGCAGGTGCGGACCTTCTTCGGGCCGTGGCGCGGGCGGCTCTCGTTTTCCGCGGAAGTGGTGACCGACAGCGCGGAGCGGGCGACGAGTTCCTACGAGGCGCAACTCCGGCGGAAATGGAAGGCCGACGATGTTCAACTCAACAGCCGTTTCGACTACAGCGAGACCAATGACGTGACGACGACCGATGTGCTCAAGTTCTGGGGCCATTGGCGGCACGACTTCAGCCCGCGGCTCTTCGCGCATTATCGGCCCACCTCAGAATGGAATCGCGCGAGCCGGCTGCGCGGCGTGCCCAACGACTACGTGCTCCTCCAGCAGGAGATCGGCGCGGGCTGGCAGTTCCAGACGAAGCCCGGCCGCAAGGCGCGCGTCGGGGTGTCGGAGAATCTCTTCGACACGTGGAATTCCGCGCCCGGGGCCGGTCACGTGTCGCGCGGCGTGATCTCGGTCTTCGAGGAGACGGAGTTTGCGCTGCCATGGCGCACCACCCTCGCGCAGCGCGGCGTGTGGTATCCCTCCGGCGCCCGGTCCGATGGCTGGGAAAACCGGATCGACCTCAATAAGAAGCTGACCGAGACCCTCAGCACCTCGCTCCGCCACGAGATCCGCCGCAACAACCCCGACGGCACCGCGCAGGACTACACGCGGCTGAAGCTGCTGTTCGGGCTGGATTTTTGAGGGCACTTTTTAGGCTTTGCCTTGATTCCAATTCCGAGGGGCGGAAGCTCTCGTTCTCGGCGGCGGCGGATACGGAAACAGCTTTGCCTTGATTCCAATTCCGAGGGGCGGAAGCTCCTGGAATGGGGCATTGCGCCGGCCACCTCGGCTTTGCCTTGATTCCAATTCCGAGGGGCGGAAGCTCATCGCCACCACGCACATGTCCACAGGGGCGGCTTTGCCTTGATTCCAATTCCGAGGGGCGGAAGCTCGCACAGCTCGGCATTCCCGCCGCGTTGCTTGCTTTGCCTTGATTCCAATTCCGAGGGGCGGAAGCTCTGCAGAAGCTGGTAACCGTGATGAGTATGCGCTTTGCCTTGATTCCAATTCCGAGGGGCGGAAGCTCCGCGGGGCGCTTCACGCGAATGGGCAAGCGGCTTTGCCTTGATTCCAATTCCGAGGGGCGGAAGCTCTTGATGTGGGCGTAGAACATGATGGTGATGGCTTTGCCTTGATTCCAATTCCGAGGGGCGGAAGCTCTAGTTCTAAATGCGAACGACCCGTATCTGGGCTTTGCCTTGATTCCAATTCCGAGGGGCGGAAGCTCCGCCCCTCGGAAATTCTTTGCAAACGGTGCTTTGGCCTCGATTACGAAAGCGTTTGGACGCCGCTGTGGCTCTGCACAGCGGCGTCCAAACGCTCTAATTTTCCACGTTTTCGCGCTACCAAAGCTGAATCTGTTCCGGCATTTCCTCTGGCTGCACTTCTTTGGCGGGCGAGCCGTAGATCACGAAAGCCCGCTCCCACTGCGCACGGGTCACGAAGAACGCCCGCACCTTGCCCTCCGGAGGGACGCCTTTCTTGATGCGATCGATGTGGGTTTCCTGTCGCGCGAAGCTCACGCACGGGCGCACATAAATGCTGAACTGCATCATCTGAAATCCGTCATCCAGCAAAAAGTCCCGGAAGGCCGTGGCGGCTTTGCGCTGCGGCTTCGTGAGCACGGGCAAATCGAAGGCGACTACGAGCCAGCCCATTTTGAATTTTTCCATGTCCATGGCCGGTAATGGCGCGTGCTGTCTGTCAGCACGGCTTGGCGGAAACCGCGCACGACACCTTCGATGCAGCCACGGATGTCGAGTTCGAGTCCGAGATAGTCCACGCGCTCCAACGAGAACCCCGTGACCCAGCGGCGGAAATCCCCCGTCACGGCAAAGGCCTCGGCCTGCGCTCGGTCTTTCACCCACTGGTAAATCCGCCAGTCCACGCAAGGGCGAAAAGGCTCCATGAGATCGTAGGCGAGCGGTGCGCTACGCTCGCGGATGGCGTGCGAGATGCCGACCATCGGATCGAGGCCGAACCCATAGAGCTTTTGCAGCACAGTCGAAAGCAGCACGGCGTAACCGTAGTTGAGCAGATCGTTCAGCCCGCCGAGCTTTCGGCCGCGGGAAAACCCTTCGATGCGCAGTCCATCGCTCACGACATCCCAAAATAATTTGGCGCAGCCGCCTTCCTTGCGGGCAGAGCGTGCGGTGGCGGCTTTGGTGAGCTGGGCGGTGCTCACGCTCGCCGGTGCTATGCGCGAGGCGATGAATGCTTGGTTGGCGCACTTGGCATCAATGGTTTTTTCCCAGAGGCGGCGACGCGACGACTCCGGCAGCGTGAGATGGCGACGGGTGAGCAGCGTATCCGCGGAACGGCACGCGGGCAGGAGCAGTGCGACCGGCTGAAATTTTTCGCAGATGACGAGCGCGACGCCATGCCGCGCGGCTTCGAGAAAGAGGTGGCTATGGATGCGTGCCGAAAAACTTGTGACGATGATGGAGGCGATGTCCTCAAGCGGGAGTTTCTTCACCACACCATCGGCTGTGCAAACGAGCTGTCCATCCCGACACGTCAGATCCGCCTGCGGGGCGTCGATACTGACGATGTGATAGGACATGGCCGGTGTCTATGTATCGGCACCGGAGAGCAGAGAATTAGAGTTGCACGTTGTTGCCTGTCAGCAGGGGTGTAAAAATCTGTAGGCCATCGCGCACGAGTGTGACAACTGGTGCATTGCCCTTTGCGAGCTTGATGCCGTCGGGCGCGGCAAGATCGATGGCGATCCCGTATGCTTCGGTCTCCTTGGTCGAGAGTATCCTCCACGTCCCGGCGCGTGAACCACGAGGCACATGAACCAGTAGGCCGTTGCGTAGCATTCGTGGGCTGCGGCCACCGTTCCGCGTGCGCAGTTCGCGCAGCTTCTGCCAAACGCGAAAGAACCTTACCACGGAGATGCGCTCTTCCTCGGGGATCTCGGGGGCATCTAGAATTGCGATGCCGAAGTTTCCGTCGATCACGCGGACGCCATTAAGCGCTGCAAGTTTTCCGCCCGTGCCATCGGCACGAGGCAGGCCCATAACTTTGCCTTCGGGCTCATTCGTTCGGTTAACGACGATCTGGCCATCGGCGTTTTTCTTGCGCTGATGGAGGAAGACCCGACCGTTTTCGCGTTTGATTATGCCACGGGTGTTTTCTTCGACGCGCAGTCCGCTCATGTCGGCAGGCACGTGCTGGACGACACGGCGCTCGGCGAGGCGTTCGCGGACCTGCGCCTTCAGACCCGGCCCTAGATCCCGAAGGCGGAACTGGCCGCGTTCGTCGAAATCGAAGAGGCCGAGGGCGGCGAGTTCGGACTGTTGCGCGGGGTTGAGGCGGCGTTCGGCCAGCAGGCGCCAAACATCACCGCGGTTGGGGATGAAGTGGGCTGCGAGCGCGAGCACGCCCGCGTCGAGCGCGTGGTGCAGGTGGGTGATGTCGCGGATTTCAGTCTTGGTTTTCACCTCCGGCTTCGTGGTGCCGTCGGGCTGCGTGATATTTTCCATCACGCTGGGTGCGGCGGCCGAGAGGCAGCCGAGGACATTCCACGCCTTGCGGACGGTGCCCGTGACGGACCCGGGGAGCGCGACGAGCTGCGGCGGATCGGGAAGTTTAGCGAACGGCTCGCGCACGACCTGCGCGGCCAGGCGGGCGAGCTGCGAGGTCTGCGTAAGCTGGCCTTGGGTGAAAGTGCGCGCCTTTTCTTCGTAGCGCGGCAGCAGTAACCATTCTTTGCGGCGGCGCTTGCGGTGCCAGTCGTCGGGATGGCCCTTGGTGTCGAGCCGGGCGACAAATTCCTGATAGCGCGCGAGCGGCATGATGCAGAGGTTCGGCGCGTCGGGCACAGACTTGCCGCCCTCGTCGCTGACGAACTGCCACGCGGTGCGCTGGCCTTTCCATTTGTTGATGGTGGAGAACGTGACCGCGAGCGCGTCGAGCGAGTCGGTCGCGCGCTGAGAGCGCGGAATGATGTGATCTTTGTCCACTCGGCGCTCGATGAGATCTTTCGGCTCGAACTCGATGCCCGTGTAAGGGCAGCGCCAGCCGAGATCGTCGGCGATGCGAGCTTTGCGGATGAGACCGGCGTTGACGACGGTGCCGGGAGGCAACTCAGCCTCCAGCCGTGCGGAGACTTTCTTGTGCCCGGCCAGACGCTGGCCGAGCTCCTTGGCGATGTCTTGGGCGGTAAGGCCTGCCATCTCGCGGAGGTCGCGATTTACTTCGAGGGTCACCCGCGAGATGCGTGCCGGTTCGCCGGCCCCATATGAGGGATCGGCGATGAGGTCGGAAAGCAAGCGGCCGAAGATTTGGAGACGGTGGCGGACGAGGTGGTTGTTCGTCTGTTGCGGGAGCGGTCGTGATTCGCGGCGGAGGCGGACGGCCTCGGTCTCTTCGAGGCAGCCACCGGTGGCCTTGGGGTCACGGCCAGCCATGACCTCGTCGAACGCTTGCGCGAGGAGGGGGCGCGCGTAGGGCGCACGGCCGGAGAGTTTCGCCAGTTCGCGGCGGGCATCGAGAGGTTCGAGCAGAAGTTTTTCTTTTACCGGCGGCGGTGTTTTCTTGGTCAGCTTCTTGGGCGGTGCGCAAAGAGCATCCACGGCGGCATCGAAGGTGGTGCAGTCGTGGCCGAGACGAAGGGCGTCCTCGCGGAGCTTGGCCAGATTAGTCGACTTTCCGCGACGCCAGTGGCCGCGCGTGCGCTTTTGCAGGCGCTCAGGCAGGTGTGGCCAGATCGCGGAAACGGTGGGGTTGCCGGTGACGAGCTTTTGCACCGGATCCAGCACGAGGCCCTCCTTGGCATCGGGGTGGAGGAAGAATTGTTCGAGGTTATCACGTGCGTGGCCGGGCAGGGAGCGCACGGCATCCTTCAGTTCGCGCACGCCGAGGCTGCCAGAAGCGACCATGAGAGCGTGAATCTGGGAGCGTTCGTCGGCGGCGAGGGGTCGAAGAGGCGTGTCGGCTGAATCTGCAATACGGAGGTTGGCGAGCTGCATCGCCCAACGATAACGCAGAAATTCGGGGCAGTTCTTGCCGGGGATCTTCTCACCAGAAATCGGACACGCTCCGATGATGCGGTTGTGATAGCGGGTTGCGAGGCGGCCAAAAAGGAGGCTGCCTTGGTAGCGGAGCGGGAGACGGATGCTGGGCACGCCAATGGCGCGAGCATCGAGGATAAGGGTGGCGACGAGCGCTTCGGTCACGCCGGGTAATTTTCCGAGATGCGAGGCGAGCAGGCGCGTGACCTCAGCGTCCACGAACGCGCGCTCGAAGGCGCAGTTTTTCGCTTTGTAATTTTCTGTGGTGCCGGTGCGAGGGGCGAGCGGGTCCTGCCCGAGCCAGGCGCAGATGGTTTCTGCCATCGAATTTTTGCCGAACTGCGCGAGCGCGGCTTTCGCGTTTTCGACCTTTTCCGTGTCCTGCTTTTTCTCGTCGGATTCCTCGGCATCGTCGCGCGTCTCGCCGGTGATTTCTTCGTAGCCGCGGTTGTGCGCATACCAACGGAGCACGTCCCAGAGTTCCGGCCACGTCAGCGTCTGTTTGCCGTCGCTGGCGAGGACGCGGGCCGCGAGGAGCCACGGCGTGGGGCTGCCGCCGTTGGCGCGATGTTTCGCGGCGAGTTCGGCGGCGGTGAAGATGCCGAGGTGGATGAGGAGTTTTTCCATACGCGCGATGCGCTGGCGCGTGGCGCGGACGTGACGCCGCTGCGAACGGTGGAGGCGGCGGGTGTTGGCGAGCGCGCTGTCCTTCTCGAAGATGACGGTGCCGCAGCCGATCAATGAAGGCGGTGCGGCGTCTGGCGCGGCAAGCACCGCCCAACCGATGGAGCTGTGGCCGATGTCAAAGGCGAGTTCTAGGCGCGTCGGATTTGGGCTTGCGGTCATCGGAGGGTCCGGGGTTTCGTGGCTGCGGAATCAAGTCAAAGTAGCGAGCGCAGCCCGTTTCCCTAACTGCTCTGCGGTTACATCGTGGTCAACAGCGCTTCTTTATAAATGCCCGGAATTTATTCCGGGCATTTTATTTTTAAGCATGACTGCATAAATCGCGCAGTCGCTGAACTGGCGTCGCCGGCTGGGCGGCGAGTTCTCCCGGGGTTTGGAGACCGGCTTCGGACATGGCGGGGTGGGATTTTCGTCGTTCGAACCACGCGGTTGCCACCGGCCTCATTCTCCCTCGGCCCTTTGGAGCAGTCGCGAGAGATTTTGCCGCAGCCTTTGGAGTCGGGCGGGGCTGATTTCCCCCAAGTCTCCGCCGACTTGGGCTTTTGTCACCGTGCCGAGGAACCCAAGCCGGATGAGCGAAGGCTGGCGCAATCCGCTCTTCACAAAGTCGTCCGCGTCCGGTCCGATCAATTCGTCAAAATCCGGCACGTGGTGGCGGACTTGAGAACTCACCCCGCACACCAGCCAGTCGCCGAACGGTGCCAGCCGGCAGAGCAAAATGGCCGGACCCAGCTTCATGCCATCGTCCGCCTGCCACAGCCGGGCGATCACCACCTCACCGCTCTTCATAGTCGGGGTTGCGCTCACGCACCATGTCGAGGGTGTATTCGGGCTCGTCGGGTCCGTAGGCGCGGGCGAGCCCCTGGGCGGAGAGGGCGAGCCAGTCGGCGCGCTCCTGGGCGAGTTCGTCCTCGGAGGGCAGCACCGTCACGAGCAGACGGGCGTTTTTCTGGAGCACATGATGGTCTTCGAGCCGGATGTGTTCGCCGTCAAACGTGGCGCTAAGCGTCAAGGCCTTCATGGCGCAAACGGTGGGGGAAACAGGGGCGTTGTCGAGCCGGGGGAAGGCGGGGTTTTAGATCTCGGGGTGACCGGGAACAGAGGATTCGCCGTTCCATTTGGCAATGCGGGCGCGGTTGATTTCGAAGCAGCGGGACCGTGTTTTGGCTTTAACTGCACCCCATAGTCCTCGGCCAAGAGCGAAGGGCGTGGGCAATCCTTCCAGTGAAGCACGGTCATCGATGGCGACGTTCGTGAGGTCAGCGAAGAGATTTGGCGACCGATCTGCGTCGCCAGCTTTTGCGGCCGCGGCGGTGACCGTGATCGCTGGCGTGCCGCTCTTCCATCGAGTCTTTTCTCTTTTGCTGTCGGTGCGGACAACGAGTTTCCCGCCCTCGCGTCGTGTGCGGATGCGGAGGTGAATATCGCCGACGCACGGATTGGCCACGGCACGGAGCGCCAGGTTGATTGCGGCGTTGATGTCGGCCTGCGTAGGTGCACCCCGCATCGGAACAAAAATCGGACCTCCCGCAATCGGAGCCAGCAACGTGCGCCATTTCGGGCGGTCGCCCGGCTTCACGAGTAAGTCGCGGTTGAGTTCGTCGAGTTGATCAAAGAACGTCCGCACCGACCGGCATTCGGCAACGTCGTCGCCAGCCAGTATTTTTTCCCCGCGTTCATGGGCCGCGAGTTTCTCAAGGATGCGCCGCCACGGAAATTGGTCCCGATGCCGTGGCGTCAGTTCGACCGCACGGAATCCGGGTGCACCCGAACGTGAGCAGAAACGCGACGAGTAGGCGGCTCCGGTTTGCAGGACTTTCAAGCCATAGGATTCCGCGAGCTGGCGGAGTTTGCCGAGGATTTGCCGATGACACCATTGCATGAGGCGTGTGTTTTCCGCGCGCGACCGTCCTTGTGAGCTGAGGTAGCGCGACAGGTCTTCGAGCACGATGAAGTCCACCGGTTCGCGGAATCGTTCATATTCTCCGTGAATGTCCCGTCGGTGCCGTTCGGCGGCGTCCTTTTGCGGTGCGCGCAGATTTAAGCCGAGGGCACGGGCAAGGATCAGGTGGGCGATTTGGTTGACGCGCTGGTCGCGCAACCGCTCGATCTTCTCAAGCAGGGACGGACATGGATCAGGCAATTCTAGCCCGCGTGTGGGCCGACCGAGCACGCCGCGCGTTCCGGGTGTCTGTTGGAGAGCGCGATTGAGCGAAAGGCAACGGCGGCGCAAGTCCTCCAGTTGTTCCAAGCGCTCCAGCGACAGGCCACGCTGCCCGGCAAGTTTCTTTTTACGCGCGTCGCAACCCGGATCGGCTTGAATCAGGATGTAATTGCTCGGGTCGCCTTCGCGGCGAACCCATTTCCAGTAACGGTCGCGCAACGGGAGCACGCGGTTTGCCAACGCAACCAAGGCGGCTTCCACCCGCTGACGCTGAACCGCACAGGCTTCGATGATCGCCTGTTGGAGTAACTCTGGGGCAGCTCCTTCGGTCGCGAGCGGTTTGAGATTGTTGGCGTCATCGATGAAATCGCGGATCTCCTGTCGGCAATCCACCCCCGCCTCAGGATCCCCGCAGCGCCAGCTCCAACTTTGCAATCGCGCGAGTTGCGCCTGTGCCCGGCGCAATGCCGCGAGGAGCCGATCGTTGAGTTCAGGAAAAGTATATTTGTCGGAATTTTCTCCCAACCAAAATTTCGGATCGAGCCGGAGGTTGATGCATAGCTCACGTGCTTCCGACCATTCATGAGGTGTAGCGAGGCGGCCAGCTTCACCCGAGAGTTCTTCCTGCCAACGACCATCGCGCCAAACCCGAGCGTCCTCACCCGGAAGCCGCAGCATGCCGGTTTCGATCACGCTCGCAAACCACGGCGCACCTTCGGCGTCGCCAATCGCGCGATGGACAGCGCGCGCAGGTTTTCCGCTCGTGCAATGCACCACGGCAAAGGCGCCGGCATCGCGCTGGCCCAAATCGACACTCATCGCGGTGAATTCTTGCAGGCGCTGATACCAGCGGGGCTGAGTTTCGTTCTCGGGCCAAGTATCCTCCGGCCAGCGGAGCGCGAGGGGTTCCTTGTCTGGGCCGTAGAACTGTCCTTTCCATTTCGCCAACCGTCCGAGTTGCGCTTGCAGAGCTTCGGGTTCGAGCGTGACCGGCAAGTTTAGCAGCAGGCGTCGTTCGCCGCTCGCCCGCACATCAGGCATCAGGCAGACGGCGCAGCCCGTCAAATCCTGCGGCAATCCGGGTGCGGGGGACAGCGCCTCCATCATGGGCTGAAGCCAGCGCGCCTCGGCGAGATTTTCGGATTCGCCGCCGCGAAGTCCATCGCGCAGCAGACGGGGCGCAGAATAAACGAGGCGGACCCGGTCACTGCGCCAACCGTGCTCCGACGGCACGGCGATTTCCGTCGTCAGTGCGAGGACTCCCGGCTCGTGGCGGCAAGTGCCGTTGGCTTTGAAGGCACTGACCGCATTGAAATCGTATTGGCGGCGCGAGTGGAGTGGGTCGGCGGGCGTCAACCGCACGGGGCGTCCGAGCCGATCAATTTCTTCGCGGAGCTGCCGCTCCTCGACGAGAGCCTCCAGCGGATCCTCGGCAAATCTCGCGGTAGCCCACGCCGCCGTCGTTTCTGGCGTTTGCTCCTGCCAGACGATCCACGCATCGGGTTCGAGCAGCGCTTCGAATAGTCGCACGCTGCCCACGGTCGTGGCATTGTCGGCTTGATAAGTATGCAGGAGCTTAAGCAGTCGATCGCGTAGCTCCGCCGAGAAGCCATCGCGGCCGGCTTCCCGTCGCCACAGGCGACGCAAATCGCGAAACCCGCGAATCGTCCGCGGCTGAAGGCCGTAGTCGGCGGTTTCTCCTTCCGTCATCCAATGGGCGTCGAGCAAGCTGACGAGCACGGCTTCCAGCCGGGAAATTCTGGGATCACCTTTGATGCGAGCCGGAGCTTCGTCCGTATCGGTTTCAGGGTCGTAGTCGACGGAGCCATCACCGCGCATGAAATCGAGGCGGGATTGTTTGTTGCGCTGCTCCTTCCGCCGCTCGTTGCCCTTGTCTTCAATCTGGTTGAGCGCGGTGAGCGCATACTTGAAGGCGGCGATGTCGAATTCCTTCCATTCTGGCGCGGGCGTGTCGGCGGAATTCCAAGCGCGCAGGCTTGTGAATGCGCGGAAGACATAGCCGCGGCTGCCGCGCGCCAGCTTGATCGGGTCGTCCGAGAAATTCGGTGCGACCACGCGCTTGAACCGATCCCACGCTTTCTCGTCGTCGTCGGAGACTTTCTTTTTTGGGGTTTTGCGGACTTTCGCGCGGGGAAACGAAACGCGCAGTAGGTCGGCCGTGAATTGCCGGGGGAAAAACTTAAAGAGCAACGCGGCTTCCAGTCGGTCGGGGATGCTGCGCTGGTTGGCGGGAATCTCGGGCAGCAGCGCTACGGGAATGCGGATGATCTCGTCGCGCAGGGCATCAAGGGTGGCGGCTGCGTCTTTCGCTTCGTTCAAATAGGATCGAACCCTGTCACCGAGCTGCGTGGTTGCGGATTTCGGATTCCACACCTGCCGGAAGTGATCGACCGCCTTCAGCAAACGCTCACGCGCCGGCTCACCGACGCGAGAAGGCAGATCGCGTGCGAGGTTGACGACCCCACCGATTTCCAAGCGGCGCTGAGCAAAATCGATCAAGCCAGCTTCGTCCGTGATTTCGTGAAACTCCCCGACGAGCAAGCCCTCGACTGACTCGCGAACGCCTGCAGCAGCATCGACCGGGAAACCGCCACCGTAATCTTGAACGCAAAAACGCGGTAACATCCATCGTCCTTGGTCACGAATAGCTCCTGCTCCATCGCAGATCGCGAGCAGTTCGCAAACCGCCGCATCGACCACGGCAGCCTCTGCGCCATCCTTTCCGAGGATCGCTTGCATGGCTTCCTCCCATGAGGGCGTAGGATTTCCGGGCGGGAGGTATTTCTCGACGGATTCTCGCAGCCCGTTGCGGTTCGTGCCGCGTCGGCGAAAGGGAGTCCAGATTTGATACTCCTGATCGGCTGATGCGACTCGTTGACGGATGTCAAAGAGCGGATTCTCCGGCTTGCTGGCGCAGGCAAGAAGCGCGACGAGATAATAATTCACCGCATCCTGAAACAGCGTGTGGTGTTCCCAGAGCGCGTCTTCGCCGCCCGGCCATTCTTCCCAGTGTTCCGTTTTCGCGCCGTGGGCCTTTGGTGGTTTGGCGCCTTCAGCGATCAGCGAGAGACGTTGAACTTTGCTTACGCGGCCTTGGTAGATGCGGTTCATGCAGGGGCGGGCCTTTACGCCAGCAGTCGGCGCCGGCCCGTGCAAGCGCTGGAGTCGGGGGACTCGATTACAGCGACTTTGCGGTCTTTTCCACCCGCACCGGCTGCCACACCTTCTCCCGCATGATCGCCTCGTCGGGCGGGCAGCATTGGTCTTCGAGGTCTTTGTAGCTGGCCTCGAGTTTTTTCAGCTCGGCGTGGCGGGCTTCGGTGATCTCTTTCGAAGCGGGCAGGGTGGTGAGCTGGCGCCACGCGGTCACGGCGTCCTTCTCCGCGTAGGTGGCGGCGACGAGTTCGGCGAGGCGCTGGCCGCGCAGGAAAAGATTATAGTGCATCGCGGCCACGATGCGCCGCGCGTGGTAGCGCGCGAGGTGGCCGCGGGCGCGCACCTCGGCGAACTCGCGCTCGAGCGCGGAGTCGCGCGCGCCGCGGGCCGACACCTCCGCGGCGTCGACGGCGGCGAAGAGCGCGTCGGCCAGCTCGTCGAGCCGGAATATCGCCGCGTCGGGCGTGCGCTTCGTGGCCGGGCCGCCGGCGAGAGTCCGGCGCGCCGCCTCAATCAGATTCTCGACGCGGTCAGCCGCCCCCGCGGGCAGTGCGGCGTAGTCGGCGAGTTTCCCGCGCAGGCTCGTAGGATCGGATGAGCCGGCGGCGGCGGCAAACGTCTCCGCGAGATACTCGCGCACCTGCGCGGCGTGCGCCTGGGCTTCGAGGAGTTTGATGGGCTTTTCGGTGCGAGCGGTGGCCCCGGTGGCGGCGGCAAGCAGGAGGCTGGCGAGGAGGAGGCGGCGCATGGGGTGGGTGGAGGCACGCTGTCCGGGCGTTTGCGGCTTGGCACGCCGGATTTTCAGGGGCGGGACGGTCCGGCTCAAATCACGCTTCCCTGTCGCGCGGGTTTGCCTCACAACGCTGCGCATGAACCCCCGCTCGCTCCTCCTCTGCGTCGTCACACTGGCTGTCTCCGTCGCCTGGGCCGGCGAGGCCAAACTGGAACTCAAGCCGATCTTCAACGGCAAAGACCTCACCGGTTTCAAGGACGCCATCGGCAACAAATTCTGGCGCGTCGAGAATGGCATCCTCATCTGCCAGAACGACGAGAAGCTCACCGGCAACTACCTCGAGACGGAAAAGGAATACCGCGATTTCGTGATGGAGTTCGACGTGCGCTGGAAGACCGAGACGCCCCGCGGCGTCGACACCGGGATCGACCTGCGCAAGCCGCGCATCCAGCTCCAACTCGGGGTTTCCGGGAGCCTCAAGGTGGACATGTCGGGCTCGTTCTACGTCGGCAAGCCGGGCTACCCCGAGGCTGGCCAGGCCAAGGAGGCGAAGAAGCTCATGAAGCCCGAGGGCGAGTGGAACACCTTCCGCCTCCAGGCCAAGGGCGACACCTTCACCTGCTGGATCAACGGCACGAAGGCGTCGGAATACACCGACCCGAAATTCCCCGGTGCCGCGAGCATCGGCCTCCAGCTCCACGGCAACGTGAAGATGAAGGCCGAGTATCGGAACATCCGGCTCGCGGAGCTGAAGTAGGCGCGCTGCCCGGTGTAGGGCTCGACCTTGGTCGAGGCCCAGCTTCAGTTCCCGCAATCAGGCCTGAGCAAGCTCAGGCCCTGCTACATGCGCTCCCGCCGCCCCGCGCGGTGGAGCTGCCACGAGTTCCACAGATTGTGCCAGACGACGTAGAACGTCGGGCCCAGCGCCACCACCGGGCTCGCGTAGGCGAGGGCGAGGTAGATCGTGAAGGTCGTGTTCTTTTGGCCGAGCGACTGGCTCGCCTCGCGCGCAAACTCCCGCCCGCCCAGCACGCGGCCGAGCGCGAAGCTCCCCACGCAGACGAGCAGCGAGATGCCGGCGATCTCGGCGAGCACGAGGCGCGGGATGTCGGCGTTGGCGCGGAGGAAGGCGGAGGCGTTGGCTGCGATGAAGAACATCGAGACGACCCACATGCCGAATGAGACGTTGCGCAGCCGCCCGGGCCACGCGCCCGCGCCCGGATGCACGGCGCGGACGGCCCACGCGAGCGCCATCGGCAGGAAGACCACGAACCCCACGCTGCCGAGCACCTGGGTAAACGCCTCGGGGGTCGGGCGCCCGAGCACGACCGGCAGCATGAGCGGCAGCAGCGCGGCGATGGCGATGTTGGTCAGCACAAATGCCGTCACGACGAACTCCACGCGGCCCTTGAGAAACCCGATGATCACCGGCGCCGCGATCGCGGTGGGGGTGATGCCGCAGAAAAATCCCGCGAGCGCCACGTCGCGGTCGCCGAGGAGCCAGCCCACGCCCCAGGCCGCAAAGCCCACCGCGACATTGGCGCTCAGCAGCGCGACGTGCGTGCGGCTGAGGGTCGTGCGCGTGAAGCGGGTCTGCAAAAACACGAGGAACAGCATCGCCATCACCAGCCAGCGGATCACCCACGCCAGGGCGTGGGCCTGCGGCACGAGGGCGCCGAGCGTGAGCGCGGAGAGGATGGCGGCGGTGCGGGAGAATCCGATCACAGGGAAAAAGTGAGGCCCACGGAAACGGCGCGCCGCGGCGCTGGCAATGGCGCGTTGCGGTAGGGCGGCGACTCCGCTCGCCGCCGCGCGGGCTTGCGCCAAACCCTGAGCCCGCCTCAGCCTCCCGCACCCCTCAACCCCTTGTTTACCGTGCGCTCCTTCGTCGTCCTCGCCGGCCTCGTCCTGCTCGCCTCCGCCTCGCGCGCGGGGGAGCCCGTCACGCTCGCGCCCTCGCTCCAGAAATTTCGCACGTTCTACACTGCGGATGATCCGCGCGTGCCGGCCGAAGTGCGCGCCGATTCGCCCGCGCTGCCGGTGGGAGGAATCAGGGCCTTCGCCCGCGCGACGGATGGCGCGATGTGGCTCGGCACCGCGCAGGGCCTGCTGCGGCTCGACCCCGCCGCGCCCGAGCGCGATCGCCGGCAGTATTTCGGCGGGAAACGCTACCTGCCCGATGACGACGTGCGGCAAGTGGTCGCCGATCCGGCGCGTGGCGTCTGGGTGCGCACGGCCACCGGCGTCGCCCGCATCGAACTGCGGCCAATGACGCTCGCGCAGAAAGCCGAGCACTTCGAGGGCGTCGTGCGCGCCCGCCACGACCGCTACGGCTTGGTCGGCGACTCGCACCTCGCCGTCGCGGGCGATCGCTCGACCAACCAACCCGTCGACAACGACAACGACGGCCTCTGGACCGCCATCTACGCGGCGGCGGAATGCTTCCGCTATGCCGTCACGAAATCGCCGGACGCGCTGGCGCAGGCCAAGAAATCCATCGAGGCGATGTTGTTTCTCGAGGAGGTCGCCGGCCGGCGCGGGTTTCCGGCGCGCTCCTACCTGCGCAAAGGCGACCGCGAGCCGCACGGCGGCGAGTGGCACTGGACGGCCGACGGTCAGTTCCGTTGGAAGGCCGACACGAGCTCGGACGAGATCGTCGGCCACTTCTTCGCCTTCGCGATCGCGTTTGATCTGCTGCCGGACGACGCGCTGCGCGCCCGCATCGTCGCGACCACGCGCCGCATCATGGATCACATCATCCAGCATGACTACACCCTCGTCGATCTGGACGGGCAGGCGACGCGCTGGGGCTGGTGGTCGCGCGCGCGTTTTGCGCAGGACCCCGAGGAGACGGCGCTCAACAGCCTGCAACTGCTGAGCTTTTTGAAAACCGCCGCGCACATCACCGGCGATGCGCGCTACGAGGCGGAATACCGCAAGGTCACGCATGACCTCGGCTACCTGCAGCTCATCCTGAAATTGAAGGAAGTGCGCACCGAGCTGAATTTCTCCGACGAGGAACTCGCGATGCTGCCCTTCTACGGCATCTTCCGCTACGAGCAGGATCCGGCGCTGCTCGCGAACTACCGCCGCGCGCTCGACGACTGGTGGGAAAACATGCGCCGCGAGCTGAGCCCGCTCTGGACCTTCATTTACCTCACCGGCCGGCCCGACGCCCAAGTCGATCTGCCCGGCGCCGTCTGGACGCTGCACCGCATGCCGCTCGATGTGATCCACTGGGATGTGAAGAACTCGCACCGCGCCGACCTCGTGTGGAGCCCCGTGCCGGACCGCTTTGGCAAACGCGAGGCCGTGACGCTCCTGCCCGCCGACGAGCGCCCCGTCATGCGGTGGAACGCCAACCCCTTCGTGGTCGATGGCGGCAAGGGCGGGCGGGCCGAGGACGACGGCGCGGCGTTTCTGCTGCCCTACTGGCTCGGGCGGCACCACGGTTTCCTCCGCGGCGAATAACGCGCGCATGAGCGGTTTCCTCTCCGGCGTCATCGAGGGATTCTACGGGCCGCCGTGGACGGCAGCGGAGCGCGGGCAACTGCTCGGCTGGATGCACGCCGGCGGGCTGAATACCTACCTCCACGCCCCGAAGGACGACCTGAAGCACCGCGCGATCTGGCGCGAATGCCATACGGCCGAGGAGGCGGAGCCGCTTCGTCGGCTCATCCGCGCGTGCGCCGTGCAAGGCGTGCGCTTTATCCCCGCGATCGGCCCGGGCCTCGACCTGCGCTACGACGATCCCACGGAGATCGCGGCGCTGGAGCGGCGCTTCGCGCAGCTGCGCGCGCTCGGGGCGCAGGATGGCGCGCTGCTTTTCGACGATGTGCCCGAGCGGCCGGACGCCGCGGGCCTCGCGCGCTTCGGCTCGCTCGCCGCGGCGCAAACTCACGTGGCCAACACGATCTTCCGCGTCCAGCGCGCGCACGCGCCGACGGCACGTTTTCTGTTTTGCCCCGCGCCCTATTGCGGACGCATGGCGGAGCGGGGCCTCGGCGGCGCCGATTATCTCGCCACCCTCGGCCGCGACCTCGATCCCGGCATCGATGTGCTCTGGACCGGCCCCGAGATTATCTCGCGTGAAATCACGGTCACGCACGTGCGCGAGGTCGCCGCGACCCTGCGCCGCAAGCCGATCCTCTGGGACAACCTGCACGCAAATGACTACGACGGCCGGCGCTTTTTCTGCGGTCCCTATGCCGGCCGGCCGCCGGAACTGCGCGCCGAGATCGGCGGCGTGCTCGCCAATCCGAACAGCGAGCTGCCGCTGAACTTTGTGCCCCTGCGCACGCTCGCGGAGTTTGTGCGCGCGCCGGCCGGCGCGGCCTGGGAACCCCGCGCGGCCTACCTTGCGGCGCTGCGGGCATGGTGGCCGCACTTTGCGACGGTGGGCGCGCCCCTCGCGTGGGAGGACTTCGTCCGCTTCTGCGACTGCCACTATCTGCCGCACGAGGAGGGCGCGGAGGCGGAGGCTCTTTTCCAGCGGGTGCGCACGGCGCTGCACGCCAAGCCGGCCGAGACGGTGCGCGCCGAGGTCGCGCGGCTGCGGGATTTTTGCGGGCGACTCGTGGACCTGCGCGACCGCGCGCTCTTCGCGGCCCTGCATCGCCGCGCGTGGGAATTGCGCGAGGAACTCGATCTGTTCGACCGCTACCTCGCGGCGCCGGGGCGCAGCGTGGCGTCGGATTTCCACCTGCCCGGCACCTACCGCGGCGGCGCGGTGGCGCGGTTGCAGCGCCTGCTCGTGCCGCAGGCAGATGGCACACTGGCCCCGCCATGAGCGACTTCACGATTCGCGATGTGCGGGCGGGCGACGAAGCCGGCGCCAGCCACGTGTGCCTGAAGACTGGCGACAACGGCGCCGATGGCGAGGCGCTCTACCGCGCCGACCCCGGCGCGCTCGGGCGGATCTTCACGGGGCCGTATCTGGCGTTTGCGCCCGAGCTCGGCCTGATCCTGGAAGACGAGGCGGGCGTGTGCGGCTATGCCCTCGGCGCGCTGGATTCGCGGGCGTTCTTTGCGCGCTACGAGGCCGATTGGCGGCCGCGCCTCGGCGCGCAGTTTCCCGCGCCGCACGGCGATCCGGCGCAGTGGGATGCGGTGCAGCGCATCCATAATCTCTATCATCACCCGGATTATTTCTGCCCGGAGCCGTATACGGATTATCCGTCCCACCTGCACATTGATCTGCTGCCGCGCGCGCAGGGCCGGGGTTTCGGCCGGCGCATGATGGAGGGTGTGATGGTGAAGCTCCGCCGCCGCGGCTCGCCCGGCGCGCATCTCGGCGTGGGCACGCGGAATCTCCGCGCGCAGGCTTTCTATCGGCATCTCGGATTCCGTGAGCTGGCACGCACCGGGCCGGCGGATGACGGCTGCCTCTATCTCGGAAAATCACTCAACGCATGAACCCCGCCCGTCCCTCGTTCGGCGCGCGCACCGCCGCGGCGCTCACCGCTTTCGGTGACAACACCTACCTCTCCGCGATTCGCGCCGGATTGGTGGCGATCGTGCCGCTCACGATTGTCGGCGGGCTGTTCATGATCGTGGCGTTTCTCCCCGTGCCCGGCTGGGAGCAGCGGATCGCGGCCTGGCTGCCGTTGCTGCAGGTGCCGGTGACGGCGACGTTCGGGCTGCTCGGACTCTTCGCGTGTCTCACGATTGGCTACAATCTCGGGAAGCGGCTGGGGCAGGAGGCGCTCGCGAGCGCGGTGATGGCGGCGGCGATTTTCCTGCTGCTCGCCATTGAGCCGAAGGATCAGTCGCTCGCCCTCGACCGGCTCGGCTCCAAGGGGCTCTTTACCGCGATCCTCGTCGCCCTCGTGACCGTGCGGGTGCGGAAAGTTTTCCAGGACCGCAATCTCGTCATCCGCCTGCCCGCGAGCGTGCCGCCCATCGTGCAGGAGTCGTTTCTCTCGCTGGTGCCGTTCTGCTTTCTCGCGGTGGCGTTCTGGGGCCTGCGCTTCGGGCTGGGCTTCGATCTCGATCATTTTGTGCAGGCCGCGTTTCAACCGCTGGTGTTCGCGCTCAACACCCTGCCGGGCATCCTCGTCTATGCCCTCCTGGTCACGCTGCTGTGGTCGGTGGGGGTGAACGGCGACAACGCCCTCGATGCCGTCGTTGCGCCGATCTTCCTCCAATTTCTCGCGGGCAACGTCGAGGCGATGGCGCGCGGCGAGCCGCCGCCGTTTGCAACGGCCAACGGGTTCTTCAGCACATTCGTGAACGTGGGCGGCACCGGGGCGACGCTCGCCCTCGCGCTGCTCATGCTCAATTCGCGCGACCCGGGCTTCCGCCAGGTCAGCCGGGTGTCGCTGCCGGCGCAGGTTTTTCAGATCAACGAGCCGATCTTCTTCGGCTTCCCGATCGTGCTGAACCCAATCTTGATGGTGCCCTACGTGCTCAGCGCGCTGCTGCTCACCGGGAGCACGTATGCGCTGATGGCGTGGGGCCTCATCCAGAAACCGATCGTGAACGTGCCGTGGACGACGCCGCCGATCATCGGCCACTACCTCGTGACGGGCGGCGACTGGCGCGCGGCCGTGTGGGGCGCGGTCTCGATCGTGCTGGCGATGGGAGTTTACTGGCCCTTCGCCCGCGCGGCCGAGCGGCAACGGCTGAAGGCCCGGGGTTGAAGTGCGCGGCGAAAAGCCCACCGTGATAACGCTCTTTCGCCCCATGATGCTCTCCCCGTTCCGTCTGTTCCTTGGCGCCTCGCTTGTCTCGCTCGCCTGCGCCGCGCCGCTCACCGTCCGCGAGGATGCGGCGGCCGGGACGATCTCGATCTTCCGCGCCGGCGGCACGAACCCCGTGCTCGTGCAGAACGCCGCGCCCGATGCCCGGCCGCATCTGCATCCGCTCGTGGCCCCCGACGGGAAAACGAACCTCACCGAGACCAAGCCCGCGC
The DNA here is from genome assembly GCA_030693515.1 of Opitutaceae bacterium. Lineage (GTDB taxonomy): Bacteria > Verrucomicrobiota > Verrucomicrobiia > Opitutales > Opitutaceae > ER46. The sequence goes on along the minus strand of JAUYAK010000048.1, from coordinate 65,354 downwards.
ATCACCCGCACCAGACCGGGATCTTTTGGGGGCTTACGCGCGCCAACGGCCGTGATTATTTCCACAACCCGGGCGCCGACCACTGGCGGCGCCTCGCCACGCGCGTCCTCATCGCCACCGGCGAGGAAGTGAAATGGGCGACGGAGTATCATCTGCTCGACGCCACAGGCCGGCCGATGCTGCGCGACGTGCAGACCTGGACGATGCGCGACACGGGCGCGCAGTTCGTGATCGATTTCGAGTGGACGGGGCACGGGCTCGTCGAGGTCAACGTCGAGCAATACGGCTACGGCGGACTTTTTGTGCGGATGCCGTGGCGCGCCGGGATGGAGGGCGCCGCGATCAATAGCAACCGCCAGCGCAACGAGCGCGCCAACGATCAGCGCGCCGTGTGGCTTGATGTCGGCCTCAAGCTCGACGGCCGCGCTGACCAGGCGCACCTCGCGATCTTCGATCATCCTTCGAACCGCGGCTATCCGCTCGCCTGGCGCGTGGACGATCAGCTCGGCGTCGGGCCCAACCCCTCGCACGCCGGCGCGTGGACGATCCCCGCCGGTGGCGCGGTTTCCTTTCGCCACCGCTTGGTCGCCCACACGGGTGCGCTCAACGACGTCGCGCTCATGGCGGAGTGGTCGCGCTTCAGCGGGCAGGGCGGCGACAGCGTCGTGTGGCAACTCGCGCGCGCCGAGAGCAAGCGCGCGCAGTTCCTCACCGGCGCGCAGGCCGTGGCGAAGATGACCGTCGCGCCCGGCTTCGAGGTGAAGCTCGCGGCGGAGGAGCCGATGATCGTGCAGCCGATGGCGTTTTGCTGGGACGACCGCGGCCGCCTCTGGATCGCGGAGAATCGCGACTACGAGACGCGCACGACGGGCTTCTCGAAGTTTGGCGACAGCCGCATCACGATCCTGGAGGACACGGACGGCGACGGGCGCTTCGACACGCGGAAGGTCTTTCTCGAGGGCATTCCGTTTCCCGCCGCCATCGCGGTCGGGTTCGACGGCCTCTACCTCGGCGCGCCGCCGAATCTCCTCTTCGTGCCCGACCGCGATCACGACGATCGCGCCGATGCCGACATCAAGGTGCTGCTCACCGGCTGGGGCATCCGCGACCGGCACGAGACGCTCAACAGCCTCGCGTGGGGCCCCGACGGTTGGCTCTACGGCTGCCAAGGCTACGCGACGCCGTCCACCGTGGGCAAACCCGCCGATGGCGGCCGCCTCTTCAAAAAAGGCGACGCGTTCCCCACCGACCTCGCGATCAAGGATCCGCAATACATCGACGGCGGCGTGTGGCGCTACCACCCGACCAAGGACCGCTTCGAGATCGTCGCGCACGGCTTCAGCAATCCGTGGGGCCTCGATTTCGACGACCACGGGCAAATGTTCATCACGGCCTGCGTCATCCCGCACCTCTGGCACGTGATTCCCGGGGGCATCTACCACCGGCAGGGCGGCAAGCACATCAATCCGCACGTCTATGCCGACATCCGCACCATCGCCGATCACCGGCACCGCTCCGCGCACGGCGGGGCGCGCGTGTATCTCGCGGATGAGTTTCCCGCCGCGCTGCGCGGGCAGATTTTCATGGCCAACATCCACGAGCACGCGCTGCTCAACGATGTGCTCGAGCCCAGCGGCTCCGGCTTCATCGGCCGCCACGGCGACGACCTCGTGCTCGCCAACGATCCCCAGTGGGTGGGCTTCGCGCTCGAGACCGGCCCCGATGGCGCGATCTACATCCTCGACTGGCACGATGCCGACATCTGCGGCATCACGGTGAACCACAAGGAAACCGGCCGCATCTTCCGCGTCGCCCCGAAGGGCCTCGCCGGCAAATCCGGCCTCGATCTCGCAACGAAGAGCGACCTCGAACTCGTCGCCTTGCAGACGCACCGCAACGACTGGTATGTGCGCCGCGCGCGCCTGCTCCTCCAGCAGCGCGCCGCCGCGGGCAAACTCGATGCCGCGGTCGCACCGGCGCTGTGGGATCTGTTTACGAAGACCGAGGCCGTGCCGACCAAGCTCCGTGCGCTCTGGGCGCTGCACGTGACGAACAATCTCCCCGTCGAGCGCCTGCTCACGCTGCTCGATCACGCCGCGCCGCACGTGCGCGCGTGGACGATCCAACTCCTTGGCGAGGATCACGCGCCCGGTGCCGCGGCGCTCGCGAAGTTCGCCGCGCTCGCGCAGAGCGACCCGTCTCCCGTCGTGCGGCTCTACCTCGCCTCCGCGCTCCAGCGCGTGCCGCTCGCTGAGCGCTGGCCCATCGCGGCCGGGCTCGCGACGCACGCGGAGGACGCGGGCGATCACAACCTCCCGAAAATGATCTGGTTTGGCGTCGAGCCGCTCGTGCCCGCCGATCCGGCGCGCGCGCTCACGCTCGTCGCGCAGGGTGCGATTCCGCAGCTCACCCAGTTTGTGGCGCGCCGCGCCACCGCGGAGAAGCAAGCCGCCGTCGTGATCGCCGCGCTCGGTGGTGCCGCGCCCAGTGCGCGCCGGGCGCTGCTCGAGGGCCTGCGCGACGGCCTCAAGGCCTTCGGCCGCAGCGAAGCCGCCGCCCCGGCCAACTGGGCCGGCGCCGCGAAGGCGCTCGCCGCCGATGCCGACCGGGCCACCCGCGACCTCGCCACCGAGATCAGCCGGCTCTACGGCGATGCGCGCGCCGCCGCCGCGCAGCTCGCCAGCCTGCGCGACATCGCCACGCCCGTCGTGCGCCGACGCGAGATTCTGCAAGGCTTCGCGCGCGACGCTCATCGCGCGGCCCTGCCGACCGTGCTGGCGCTGCTGGACGAGCCCGCCCTGCGCCGCGACGCCATCACCGCGCTGGCGAGTTACGACGACGCCCGCATCGCGCCCGAGTTGCTGCGCCGCTACCCGGCGCTCACCGCCGTCGAGAAGGCCGACGCCATCCTCACGCTGGCGGCACGACCCGCCACCGCGCAGAAACTACTGGACGCGCTGCGCGACGGCGCGGTGCCGCGGCGCGATGTCACGGCCTTCGCTGCGCGCCAGCTCCGGCGCGTGATCGGCACGGCTTTCGCGGATTTCTGGGGCCCCTCCACACCGCCGCCCGAGGTCAAGCGGCAGGAGTTGATCAAGCTGCAGCAGCTCCTCACCCCGGAGAATCTCGCCCGCGCCAATCTCCCCGCCGGCCGAGCGGTCTATGCCCGCACCTGCGCGCCGTGCCATCAGCTCTACGGCGAAGGCGGCAAGATCGGCCCCGACATCACCGGCTCCAACCGCGCCAACCTCGACTACATCCTCAACGAGATCCTCAACCCCAGCGAAGTGATCCAGGACGGCTACCAGCTCGTGACGCTCGCGACGCGCGATGGCCGCACGCTCGCCGGCAACCTCGCCGCCGAGGACGACCGGCAAGTCACGCTCCGCATGATCGGCCAGGACACGATCGTCGCCAAATCCGAGATCGTGTCGCGCGAGGTCTCGCCCGTCTCGATGATGCCCGAGGGCCTGTTGCAAACACTCACGAGCGACGAGACCCGCGACCTGATCGCTTATCTGCGGACGACGCAGCAGGTGGAGCTGGTGAAGTGAGGTTTGAGATTTGAAGGCTGCGTGCCTGCGCCACGGCTTGAGTTCTGTTCGGGCGGCGTGAGGAATCAAAAGCGGGGTGAGGGCACCCCGCCGACAGTGGGCGTGGTTGCCGAATTTGTGGGAGCGAGCTGGCTCGCGACGGTTTGCGGACGGAGTCGCGAGCCAGCTCGCTCCCACATCCGCAGCCGCACCGATCACCTGCGAACTGACGCCGCCGGGTTGGGCCGGGGCCGATTTCATGCCTCTTGTTCTGTGCTTCAGATTGCGTTTCGGCGCAGCCACGCTCGGGCCATGAAATCCGCGCCGTCACTCGTCTTCCGCAATGGCACCGCGATACTGCCCGAACGCTTGCTGCCCGACGCGACGATCGTTTGCCGCGAGGGGAAAATCGTGGTCGTGGGCCGGGCCGGCAAGGTGCGCATCCCGCGCGAGGCCGAGATCGTGGATGCGCGCGGCGGTTATCTCTCGCCGGGATTCGTGGACATCCATGTGCATGGCGGCGATGGCGCGGACTACATGGATGGCACCGCGGAGGCCGTGCGCGCGGCGAACCGGGCGCATGCCCGGCACGGCACCACCTCGATTTTTCCGACGACCACGACCGGCTCGCCGACGCAGCTTGAGGCCATGCTGGAGGCGTGCGCTGTGGTCCGGCGCGAGTGGACGGTGGAGGACGGCGCGCGTGTGCCCGGCGTGCATTTCTACGGTCCTTATTTCGCCGAGGGCAAAGTCGGCTGTCACGCGAAGGCAGGCCGCCGGGATCCGACGGCGACCGAATACCGCGGGTATTTCAAGCGCGGGATCATCAAGGTCGCGACGTGTGCGGCGGAGCTGCCGGGAGCCGAGGCGTTTTTCCGTGCGGCGACCCGGCACGGCTGCCTCGCGACTTGCGGTCATTCCAACGCGAGTTGGGACGAGATGGCGCGGGCGTATCGCGCGGGCATGCGGCACGTGGACCACTTCTGGTGCGCGATGAGTTCGGTGCCGTCGATGCGGGCGCGCTTTGGCCCGCCCATGCGGGGCAGCATGGCGGAGTTTGTCCTGATGCACGGCGAGATGAGCACGGAGATCATCGCCGACGGCCAGCACCTCGCGCCGGAGCTGCTGCGATTCGCCTTCGTCATTAAGGGAGCGGAGCGCCTTTGCCTCGTCACCGATGCGAACCGTGCGCTGGGCATGCCGCCCGGTGAATATCGCTTCGGCTCGATCGTGGACGGCCCGAGGATCCACAGCGATGGGAAGGTCGGGCGCATGCCAACGGGCGATCTCGCCAGTTCGGTCGTCGGCATGGACACCATGGTGCGCACGATGGCGCGGGCGAGCGAGGCGCCACTGCCCGACGTGATTCGCATGGCCTCGCTCACACCGGCGGAGCGCGCCGGGGTGGCCCGGCAGGTCGGCAGCTTGGAGAAGGGAAAGCTGGCCGATGTGCTCGTGCTCGATCGGAAGCTCGCGGTGAAGCGGGTCTTCATCGGCGGGCGCGAGCATCGGGCGCAGTGTCGCGCCCGTTAACGACGTCCGCGCCTCGCGTTGCCCTGGGGCGGTGGGCGCGACGCGCCACGCCTCCGCGCCAGGGCCACGGAGCCCGAGTCACGCCCTGTCACGCCACCGTGCATCGGCTGCTGTGGGGGGCGCGCAGGCTCGCTCCCACAGATAAATTCGGGCGCGGACGCGCCACGGCTCAGAAATCCACCGCAAACGTGAGCTGCGTGACGCGCGAGTCGATGGTCGCGAGGCGGGAAATCGCGCCGGTGGTGAGCGCGCCGATGGGGACGGGGTCGTTTGCGTTGAGGGCGTTGCGGACGTTGATCTGGGCGCGATAGTTGAGATTGCCGAAGGCCTTCAGCTTGCCGCGATAGGCGGCGAGGAGATCGAGGTAGGTCTCGGTCTTGCCTTTGTAGGCTTGGTCGAGGTCGAGGAGCACGGTGCCGGACGAGTTGGTTTTCACGCCGTAGCCGATCGTGGGTGCGGAGCGCCAGCGGAGGGCGCCGCCGACGTTGAAGCCCTTGAGGTGACCCTCGCTGAAGCGGTAGTTGACGATGGCGTTGGCGCGGGCGCCGCGGGCGGTCGCGGTGGCGCGGCCATCGGCGGCGCTCATGAAGGCGAGGGCCTGGCCGACGAGGCTGCTGTTGTAATACTGCTCGAGCGTCTGGCCGGTGGGCGCGGCGGCGCTGTAGGGCGCGGTCTTCCACGTGACGGGCAGGCCGGCGGAATCGCGTTCACCGTTCCTCGCGACGACGCCGGTCCACACGGGCACGCGCGCGTCGCGCCATGCATACCACGGGCCGCCGATGTTGGACTCCACGGCCTCGGACTTCGCGCCGTTGAGGCGGATGTTCCAGGCGCGCGTGGGCGAGAAGTTCAGCTCGGCCTCGTAGCCCTCGGACTCGAAGTCGGACATGATGAAATAATTCGGCCGGCCGGCGGTGCGGTAGCCGCGCTTGTTGCCATCGGTGACGTTGATCGTCGGTGCCGTGGGATCGAGGGCGAGGACGCGCTGCTCGATGTTGAAGAAGATGTCGCGGTAGGCGTTGATTTGGTTCGAGGCGCGCTGGGGACCGAGGGCGTTGGTGTATTTGTTGAGCCGGAGCGTGAGCTTGTCGCCGAACAGATCGAGGCGGAGGCCGTAGTCGCGACCGTCGCCGCCGGCGCCCGGGATGTCGTTGCCGAAGGGATCGTAGCGGCCGATGTTGAGGTCGAAGGTCGTGGACTTGTTGTAGAAGACGGAGATCCACTTGAGCGGGCGGGCGACGATACCTAGGCTGCGGTTGATGCCTGTCTGAGTGGGGCCGTAGGCGGCGTAGCGGGTGTCCCAGAGGACGGGGAAGAGGCCGGAGAAATCCTGCCTCGTCGAATCGGCGTCGAGGTTGGCGGATTTGGCGGAGTCCTTGCGATAGCCATACGTGAGCACGAGGCGGTCGCGGCGCTCGCGGTCGGACAGGAAGAAGCCCTGCCAGGCGAAGATTTGGGCGGTCGATTTATTGAGGCTGCCGCTGGCGACCTGGCCGGCGGCGAGGCGTTTCCCGTCGACGGCGCGCAGGGGCGTGTCGAAGGCATAGAGCGTGTAGGGGCGTCCGTTGGCGTCGGTCATGGTCCAGTCGCCGAGCATGGAGCCGGCGGCGACGGTGGGCTCGTAGGGGTTGGCGAAGTAGTGGCGGAAAACGGGCGAGCGGGTGGCGTTGTTGGCCCAGCCGTTGACCGTTTTTGCCGTAAGGTTCACGCCGGGAATGACGGGGTCGTCGAGGATGCGGCGCTCGAACTGCTGCTGGTTGAGATCGTCGGACTTGGAGCCGGTATAGAGGCCGGAAAGGCGATGGCGGCCGAGAAATCGTTTCCAACCGGAGTGATGGGGGGAGAATTTGCGCGCGAGATCGAGCTCGTAGGAGAGCGTGACGCGCCATTCGTCGCGCTCGTGGAGGTCGAGCGTGGTGGCGGCGCCGCCCTGGTAGTAAAGTTTGCCGAGGTTCGGGTTGGGCGTGGTGGTGCCGGGGATGTAGCGGTTGGCATCGACGTCGAGGCGGAAGTCGCTGCTGCCCGAGGTGGCGCCGCCGCTGGCCTTGTGGTTGATCGCATCCTCGCGGTTGAAGGCCAGCTCGAGGAAGAGCGTGGCGGCGAGCTTCTGCTCGAGGATGATCGTCTTGTTGTGGCCGCCGAGGAGGCCGGTGCGCGCGGTGCCGACGATGTTCACGTCGAACGGGAAAATCTTGGGATCGAGGATCGTGAAGCCGCCGCCGGCGTCGAAGGTCTGATCAACACCCGGCAGCGAGCCGGGACTCCGCACGGTGACGGACTGGTTCCAGCTCCGCGTGGCGACGGAGCCGCCCTGGATGACGACGGGCGCGTTGCCGCCTTGCGCGAAGATGCGGTTGGCGCCGATGCCGGTGAGGCTGGAGTTGTCATAGATGGGCTTCGCCGTTGCGTAGCCGCTGCCGGCGACCTTGTCGGCGATGAGCCACGGAGTGATGAAGTCGGTGGGGACGATGCGGCCGGCGCGGTTCCAGTTGCGCGAATCCTTTTCGACCTGGAGCACGAGCGTGGTGGACTTGAAGGGCTTGAACGTGAGCGCGCCGTAGAGGCGTTCATCGCGGTCGAGGTTGGGCCTTTTTTCGGTGTATTCGCGCTTGGAGAGCCCCATCAGGCGAAGCGCCAGACGCTGCGGGAGGATGACGGTGTTGGCGTCGAAGGTGGCGCGCTTGGAATGCTCCGAATCGTAGCTGAGTTCGAAGCCGTAACGGTTGCGCATCTGCGCGCGGGCGGGCGTGGCGTCAAGAATGCCGGCGGGGCTGCCGAGGCCAAAGAGGATCGCGTTGGGTCCGCTCGCGACGGTGGCGCGCTCGATGTTGTAGTTGTCGGAGGGGTTCTGGACCTTGAAAAAATTCCGCGTGAGCGTGCCCGATCCGATGCCGCGCACGCGGCCGCCGCTCCCGGGATCGGAGACTTGGTTGCCCGCGGTGCCGGGGATGTAGTCCTGGGCGTTCTCGACGTTGGCGGTGTAGATCAGCGCCTGGTCGAGGGAGGTGAGCCCGAGATCCTGCATGAAATCCTTGGTGAGTGTCTCGATCTGATTCGGCACGTCCTTGAAATCCGTGCGCAGGCGCGAGCCGGCGAGCGTCTCGGTCGCAATCCAGCCGGTATCGGCGGTGGAGGAGATGACGAAGGGCGAAAGCTCGACCGGCGGTTCGTTGCTGGCCGCGACGCGGGGAGGCGGAGCGGAGGGCGCGACTTGCGCCAAGAGCGAGGCGGGCAGCAGGAATGCGGTGGCTACGGCCGCGCGGAGCGGGCAGACGTGAAGGGTCATGGCGGGGTGGGGTTGCGACGAGGTAATCACGCACGAGTCGTCGGGCAAGTCTCGCGTGGGCACGAGGGACTCACGTTGTCTCGCCTGAAGATCAGGCCCACTCTACCGCGTCCAGGTGAGTTCCACTCCGTCGACGGTCATTTCCCGCGCGAATGGGCCGAATAGGGAGCGAGGCTTGCGGGTTCATGGGTGATTTGCGGTCGGCTGGGTGCGTTGGGGTGTGTCCTTAAAGCCCATGGCGCGATTTCATCCGGAGAAATTGATCCTCGGTGAGCGTGCCTTCGTTGCGCAGGGCCTCGAGCTGGCGCAAGGTGGCGTCGGACTTATCGGGCAAGCTGGCGCTCGTGGAGGGGTTCGGGGCCAAGGATGGCGGATGGTCCTTGTTCCAAGGAAGGCCAGGTGAGAGCCAGTCGGCCCTGACCTTTGTCCGGCCCCAGGCAGGATAGCCGAGCAGGAACAGATTGAGCCCGGGCACGAGCACGAGAAGCACCGACCACGCAGGCATCGCGAGATCGCGGTAGCGCGGGCGGAGCACCCAAAGGCCCCAGTAGGCGACCAATGCGACAATAAAGATGACGTCGGAGGTCGGTCCCCCGTCGTCGATACGGCAAGCGATCAATTCGGCGACCCGTAAGACGACCACGGAGCGCAGCCAGTAGGAGAGCCGGGCGATGCGCCGTGGAAACAGGAACTCGACCGCCGGGGCCATGGGCCACTGCACGGCAGAGGGGACTTTTGAACAAGTGAAAATCCGCGGCCTGCGACACGCCGCGGCTTTACGCGCGCGCCGCGGTCTTTACGGCGTCCACCATGCGGCGCTGGTGCTGCTCCACGCTGGCCATGATCGATTTCACCTTCGCGCGCGCGGCGGCGGGATTCCGGTGGATCGCGGCGAGGCGCGACCAGAGTTGCGCGCCGTCGGTCTCGTCAATCTCGAAGAACCAGTCGTCGGCGCCGATATCACGATACATTTGGCCTTTGCAGGTATCGGTGGGCTGTCGGACGTAGAAGGTCGGCGTGCCGACGTGCAGCGCGATGAGCGGCGAGTGGCACTCGATGCTCACAACGGCGAGCGCGCGGGCGTAGATCGACGCGGCCTCGTCGGGCATCCAGTAGGTGTCGCGCCAGACGACGTTTTTCTTCACGTCGGCGGGCAGCGGGGCGATGACGGAGTCGCGCGCGAGCTCGATCTGGTAGGTCATCTCCGGACACACGAACGCGCGATGGCCGGTGGCGCGCACGTAGGCGACGATGAGGTCGCGGAGCTTGGCGAGGTCGCGCTCGGTGGTGCGGTCGTTGATGGCATCCTTCTTCGCGTCGTCGGGCGTGGCTTTGCGCGGCGGCGTCATCCGATGATAGGGCGTGTAGCGGACGCGCGGGACGAAGGCGGTGAACTTGCCCTCCTCCAGGCCCTGCGCGCGCAGGTAGGCGAGGCCGCGGGCCTCGTCGCGCAGGGACATGCCGAGCTGCGCATCGGGGCCGAACTCGACGAGGGGACATTTCACGCCCTGGGCCTTGAGGTAATCGCGGGTAATCGTGTCGCGGCAGAAGAAGAATGCGGCGCGATCCATGATGATGCGCTGGTCGCCCGCGAGCGTGCCGGGCGGGAGGGCGAGCGCGCGCTCACGGAGACTCTTGAGGGTGCCGCCCTCGGGATCGCGGCCCGCGCCGAAGCCGGAGATCGGATCGGCGCTCACCCCAAACACGCCCACGGGCTTGCCGGTGGATTTTTGAAAGGCGACCGCGTGGTTGGCCGCCGGAAAGCCCGAGCCGCTCCCGCTGAGGTAAAGATCGGCGTCGGCCCAGGCTTGTTTGAGCGCGGTCGTGGTGGGCTGGCCATCGGCACCGACGCTGCCTTCGACGATGCGCAGGCGGGGGAAGGCCTTCGTCAGCAGATCGCGCGAACCGTGGCCGAGCGAACCGGGCCAGAGCATGAGCTCCGCCGCGGGGAAATTTTTCTCCAGGATATTGAGCGCACCGGGCGTGTGGCCGACATCGCCGATGTTCACGCTCTGCCACGAGGAGCGGAGGAGGATGCGCGGCGGGCGCTTGGCGGCGGCGGCGCGGAGCGGGCGCACGAAGGCGGCGGAGGAGGCGGCGAGGGCGGTTTGGGCAATCCAGGAGCGACGGTTCATAGTGGGAAATTTTTTTAGACGCGGGCCATCGCCTTCGCGAGCCAGGCGCCCACGTCGGCGATGTAAACGGCGCGCGTGTCCTGATGCACGCCATTGAACACGATGTAACGGCCGGTCGCATCCCACACGGGATGCTGGTCGATGCGAAACTCGCTCGTGAGCTTGGCGCTGTCGCTGCGCCGCGCGAGCACGTGCGCGAGCGCCACCTCGGTCTTGGTGCGCAGGTCGATCAGGCGGAGCGGCACAGTGCCATCGCCGCGGGCGAGCGGCTCATGCGTGTAGGCGTCGGTAATCACGAATGGCAGCGTGGGGTGCATCGACGGATGGCCGGAGCCGACCGGGTGGATCGAGTGGAGGTTGGCGCCGTCGTAGCGCACGCTCACAAGATCGAGTTCCTTGGTGCCATCGCGGATGTTGAGGTTGATCGTGATGTTTTCGCCGTCGGGCGCCCACATCGGGTGATGGCCGCCTCGAGCGTATTGTTTTGGAGTGACAGCGAGCCGGATGTCGGTGCCGTCGCCCTTCATGGTCACGAGCGTGAGCAGGCGGGGTCCGCCTTTCGGCGCCGCGGGATCGTGCCAGCGTAGAAACGCCATCACGCGCGTGCCCTGGCGGTTCCAGCGGATCTGGAAACAATAGAACTCGAAGCGCTCGGAGTTTGGAATGTCGAGCTTCGGCACGGCGCGCTCCACGATGTCGCGAATCGAGGCGATCATCTTCGTCTGGCCGCTCGCGAGGTCGGTCACGAAGAGTCCGTCGTCGGCCACCGGGCCGACATTGCGGCGCGTGCGCTCCTCCGGCAGCACGACGCCGTAGCCCACTTGGATGAGGCGCGACGCGATGAGATTGTAGGAGGTGAGCTTCGTGTGGTCGGGCGAAACGGTGAAAACCGTGCCGCCGAGCCGTCGCGATTTGCCGGTGGCCGGATCGAGTTGGACGGCGAAGGGCGTCCATGTGGCGGGATCGACGTCGTTGAAAAACAGGTCGGCGTCGGTGCGGCCCCACTGGACGTTGGCGCCCATCTGCGTTTCCCAGCCGCGCGTTTGCGCCACGATGCGCTCTTTCCCCGTCTGAAGATCGACGACGACCACTTCGCCCGTCTCGCCGGGTTGGGGCGTGCGGTTTTCATGCGGCAGGCGGAACAGTCCAACGTAGCGCCCCGACGGGCTGATCGGCGAGGTGTCGAAGAAGCGATGAATGATCCGGCCGCTCGCGATGCGCGCGATCGGGACAAGGCCCTCGTAGTCGGTGCAAGCGGGGAAGCGCGCCATGAATCCTGCCGGCAGCGTGCCGGCCACCGAATCCGGGGCGGCATGAAGCGTGGGGAAAAGATTCGCCACGACAGCCAGGGATGTGGTCTGCGCAAGAAAGGTGCGTCGTGTGATAGTCATAGGATCAGGTGGAGATGAGCGCCGCTTGCGTTGAAAGAGTGCGTCTCCCGTCATGTAGTCGTCCGCGTTCGTCGCTCCGTCGCAAGGCGAAGCATTCCTCGATTTATGAACGGTGATAGAGGCGGTGAGATCAGGCGCCGATGACACCCTTCAAAACGTTCATCTGGGACTGAGCCCGCTCCTCGACGTAGGCCATGGCCTTTTTGACTTTGGCTTGGGCCGCGGGGTAATCGCGGTGGATGCCCATCAGGGTATCGAACATCTGCTTCGCCGACGTGCGGTCGAATTCGGGAGCCCATTCTTCCAGGCCGATGTCTTTAAACATCCAGCATTTCGGGGAATGAAATTCGGAGAAGGTGTGCATCATCGGTGTGCCCATCGCGAGAGCCATGATGGGCGTGTGCGGTTCGTGGCAGATCACGGTGTGGGCTCGCGCGTAGAAGGAACAGGCTTCGTCCACGTTCCAGAATTCGTCAAAGTTGATGACGTGTCGTTTGAGCGCATCGGGCAGCGGATCGTAGACGAACTGCTTGTTGTAGATCATTTCCTTCTGCACCTCGGGGGCGATGACAACTTTCCCGCCGGTCTCCTTCACCCACATCGCGATGAGGTCCTGATAAACTTTCGCGCGACGCGTGTCGTCGGCGATGTTCGCGGGCGTGGGATGGAGTGGGTTGAGCTTTTGCGGCCGCGCGTCGTCCACTCCAGGGCTGCTGGGCGAATGCGTGCGGAGCTGGAGTGTGATGAATTTCCTCGGCTCCAAGCCGTGCTTCTTCAAACGCGCCAGCGCCTTTTCTTCGTCGCGCACGTCGATGCCGAAGCAGCCGTCGGGACAGAATTCGAGCACGGGCGGCTTGATCCCCGCCGTGCGGAGCATGTTCAGCGTTTTGGAATCGCGGCAGTAGATGAACGCGGCGCTGTTGAGCAGGGCGACGCGCTCCTCGCCGCCATTGCCGGTGATCATGTCCGGGAAATACGACTGACCTTGAAGGCCCCATGGCTTTCCGATCTTCCGGCAGTGGATCATGAAGTCGGTGCTCTGGCCCATGCCGGGTCCGCGGAGGAAGAAGTCGGAGCGTTTGATGGCCTGCTGGACGGCTCCGTCTTTTTCGGAAAGCGAACCCTTGACGATCTCCACCTTCGGGAATCGCCGCTTCAGCATCGCATCCACCTCGGCGTTGGTGTTGGCCGCCCAGAGAATGACGTTCGCCTGCGGAAGATACTGTTCGAGAAACCGCAGCGTGCCGGGCGTGTGGCCGATGTCGCCGATGTTCTTGGTCGCCCAAGCGCATTGCAACAGGACGGTCTTCTTAGGCTTTGTCGTTTGACCAAAAGCGGGCCATGCGGCGCTCGCCCCGAGCACGACCCCGGAGGTTTTGAGAAAGGTGCGGCGTGAGATCATTTTTGGAGCGGGACAAAGCATGGTGATGTGAGACGTGCTGGCTCAAAAAGTCCCCTTCACGCCCACATACCACGTTGCGCCGTAGTTGATGCGGCCGGTGATGATTTTGTTGGCTGGGGTCGAGGGGCCATACCGCACCGTGTCCTCGTTGGCTGAGTTCACGTTGCGGCCCGTCACGAAGAGCCCGTAATTCCGGGTGAGGCGATACTCCGCGGAGAGGTCCGCGATCGCGCGCGCTTGCTGGTAGATGAAGGTGTTGGGCTCGGCGCCGGCATTTGTCACGCGGCCCGTTTGGATCTTGCCGCGGTGGTTGACTGCCAGCCGCACGGTGTAGCGATCGCGGCTGAACGTGACGCCCCAGTTGAAAGTCTTCCGCACGAAGCCGGTGAAACTCGCCTGCTGCGAGCCTTGGGTGCGCTGGATGGTCGCGTTGCCGAAGACCGTGAAGCCGCGGGCCCAGTGCGGGAGAAACGTGAGATTCTGGCGGTAGTCGAACTCCGTGCCGGAAACGCGCGCGTCTCCGACGTTGCGTGTCGTGCTGATCAAGTAGCCCAGCGATTGGCCGTAGAGGGTGGGGTCGATACCGTAGGGCTCGAGCAGCTCGTCGCTGGCGGGCGTCAGCGTGGTGCCCCAGAAATCGACGATGTCGCGGCGATAGGCACGCACCGAAACCACGCCGGTCGAGGGCTCGTTGAAATAATACTCGAGCGCCACGCCGTAGCTGTCCGCAAACCAGGGCTTCAAGCCGGGGTTCGTCGCTGTGATCGTGCGCGCGGTGGACTCGGGATCGGGCAGGTTAAGCGAGGGCAGGATATTGCCGAAATCGGGCCGGTTGAACGAGCGCCCGTAGGAGGCGCGCGCAATCAGGTTGGGCTGAATCTTGAAGGAGCCGTTTACGCTCGGAAAAAAATTGTCATAGACCTTGTTCGTGAAGCTGGCTCGCTCCACGTAAGCCAGCCGGCTGCCCGCCAGCGACGTCAACGCCGCCACCGTGAGCGGCCGGCCCTGCGCGTCGCGCACGATCTGGCCCGCGGCATTGCGTTGGTAGATGCGCGAGGGATCGATCAACGGGCCATTGCCGTCGTCGTCCGTGCGCTCGTAGCGCACGCCGCCGGCAAACTGGAGGCGGCCATCGAGCAGGCTCGTGTCGAGGCGCAGGTAGGGTGCGAGGATCGTCTCGTTGATGGCCTGCGAGCCCGTCACGCTGCTGCGGTAGGCGGTGACGGCCTCGGCCTCCGTGTTGGTGAAATAGTTTCGGTTCGAGCGAAAGGTGCCGCCGATTTTGTCGAGGTCGAACCACTGCATGCGTGGCCCGAAGATGAGATCGCGCGAGGAATAGCTCGGGTCGATCCATTGCGCCGCGCTGTCGTCGGCGGTCCGGGCAATGCCGTCGGCGCCGATGAAGCTGGTGGCCATCGTCGGCCGGCGCAGGTCGCGCCGCTCCGAGCGGAGATCGGCGCCCAGCTTGGCCGCGAGCGGCAGCGGCCCGAACCGAAAGTCGCGCTTCGCGAAGAGGCCGAGCGTGCGGACGATCGCGGCGCTGTTGAAGTTCTGGCCGCTCAGCGTCTCGAGCCGATAGTTGGAAAGGTCATACGGGTTGACGTCGTTCACGCCCGCCGCGTCCTTCACCGAGATGATCGCCGGGTGATCGACCGTGAGGTCCTGGAACCTGACGGTGACGTTGCGGAAGAAGGCGTTGTTGCCGAGGAAGTATCCCTCGTTGGAGTAGTTGTTGGTCGCGGCGGAGTAGGCGCCGTTCACCTGCCACTGCCAGACCGGGCCGTTGTGCCGGTAGCGGAGGCTCGGCGCCCAGGCGGTGTTGTTCTTCTCGCGCGCGTCGGTGAGGATCTGCACGAAGCCGGCGCCGGCCGCGCCTTGGGTGAAATTGTCGCCGAAGGACACGACGCGGCCCGCGTCGAAATTGAGCTGGCGCACCCAAAACTCGGCGAGGAACTTGGAATACTGGAAGCCGAGCGTGAGGACATCGGTGGCGTTGATCCGCCAGTCCGCGGAGAGGCTGAGGGAATTGCGTTCCGTGATCTTGGGCCGCTCTTGCAGGCGGAAGCGCGCGAGATACGGCCGGTCGGGCGTGGTCGCGGGATAGTTGGCCGATTGCGCGGCCACCGTCGGCACCCAGTCCTGCACGATGCCGGGGCCGTTGTTGAAGGTGCGCGTCGCGAGCGCGCTGGCCGTGAAGCCGAAGTTGCGCGTGACGGGCACGACCGCGCTCAGTTCCACGTTGGGCAGGAAGACGTATTCCTTGTGCTGAAACGGGCCGGGCTCCTTCTTGAAGCTGAAGTCATCGCCGCGAAACGAGAGGTGCGCCTTTATGGTGTAGAGCGGGCGCGAGCGCTCAAAGGCGCTGCGGCTGATCAGGTTCACGGAGCCGCCGATGGCGTTGGCGGGGTTGTCGGGATTTTGCGAACGGGAAACCTCGACGCGGGCGAGGCTGCCGACCGCGATGTTCTCGAACTCGACCTGCCGGTTCGCATTGGATCCGGCGGCGTTGGCGATGCCGTTTCCGTCCATCATGATTGGCGTGCCACCGGGCGGCACGCCGCCGATGGACAGCGTGAGGCCGTCGCTGCCGCTGCGGTTGAGCGTCACGCCCGGCAGGTATTTCGCGAACTCGCCGACGTTGCCGTCCGCGATGTCGGCGAACGAATCGGTCGAGACGACGTTTTTGATCTCGGCCGCGTAGCGCTGCTCGTTGACGGCGATATCCGAGGCGGCCATGTCGCGCTGCGCGGCGACCTTAAAGGCGTCGAGCCGCACCACTGTATCGCCGCCGGAGGCGGTCGAGCGCAGATCGAAGTCCTGCACGGCCCGCTGGCCCGCAGTAATTGTGATGGTCCGCGACTGGGCGGGCAGCCCGGTGAAGACCACGCGCAACTCGGCCGGGCCGGCGGGCACGCGCGGGAGGACGTAACGTCCAGCCTCGTCGGTAAACGTCTCCAGCCTGAGCGCGTCGATGGTGACGCGAGCGTTGGCGGCGGAGGTCCCGATGGCAGCGTTGAGCACACGGCCCTCGAGAGAGCCGGTGTCGGCGGCGGTAGCTGTGGCGGTGCCGAGCGCAAGCCAAGCGGCGAGGACGGCGAGGGGCTTCTTGGGTTTCATGCTTGAGGGAGAGGTGGGTGGCGGGGAGTGGGAGGAAGGGCGACTGGCGGTGTGCTCGTTGCGCCGCACGGTAATCGTGCCGCTGCTTGTATCGGCCGTGAGCACCAGATGGGTGCCGGAAACGAGCCTTTCGAGCGCGGCACGGGGCGTGAAATCTCCGTGCAGGGGCGGCGTGCGCACGCCCTGCACGGTCTCGGCGAAAAAAGCGATCTCCAAGCCGCCTTGGCGCGCGGCGAGCTTGAGGGTCGCCGCGGCATCACCGGCCGGGACGTCGAATGACCGCATCGCCTCGGCCGCCGGCGCGGGGCCGGCCAGCGCAAGAAGCGCGAGGCAGACGCACAGCCGGGCGAAGAGGCGGCGGAGCATGATGGGGTTCGTGGCAAGCGAACCTAGACGCCTCAGGCCGGAGGTTTCACTAAAGGAATTTTCGCAGTCGTGGCTTTTCACGGTGCGAAGTCAGAACGGAACCGCGCGGCGGTGGGCGTCGGCGTCGTCACCGCCGTCGACGGACAATGATCTCGGTCGCGCTGCGGCGCTCGACTTCGACGCCGGGCGCGACGGAGAGGAATTTGGCGAAACCTTCGACGTTGTCGGAGCGGATCGAAGCGACGATGGGCAGCGTGGCGAGTTCCTCGTCGGCGAGGACGAATTGCACGCGGTTGCGACGATTGAATTCGGCGACGGCCGCGGAGAGCGGCGCCGACGAAAAATCCAGGAGAGTCGGTTGCCAATTAAGCTGCTGCGCGATCGCTTGGGACGAGACGGCGACGATCTGCGGCGGTGCCGCACTCGTGAGCGAGACGGTGGCGCGGTGGCCAGCGTCAACGAGGGAGGCCGGAGCTTGGGGAACGGCGTTCGGTCCCGACGGTCCGGAGTTTTTGACCGCGACGCGACCCTCAGTGACGAGCACTTCAACGGCGGCTTGGTCGAGCCGCACACTGAACGCGGTGCCAACCGCGCGAACATCGACGCCGCCCGCGCGAACGATGAACGGTCGCACCGGATTTTTCGCCACGGTGAACAACGCCTCGCCGTGGACGAGGGTGGCGCGGCGTTCGCTGGCGCTGAACTCCGTCGTTACCACGGCGCCGAGATTCAACTGGACCGACGAACCATCTTCCAAAATGAGCCGCTTGAGTTCAGCGACTGAAGCGCTCGGCGTGACGAGCGGGGCCGCGGGAGTCGCACGCCACCACACCGCGGCCAACGTGATCGCGGCAGCGGTCGCGAGCAACGTGGGCGCGAGCCAATGGATACGGCGGCGCGGCGGCGCGAGCAGATCGGGATTGGGCTCCGCGCTGTGTTCAAGGCGCCAGTGGGCGAGCGCGGCGAAATCGCCGACCGTGCGGCGGTGTTGGGCCAGCCATTCGCCGTGGCGCGGATCGGCGGCCAGCCATTGGAGAAATTCGTCCTGCTCCGCGGCGGTGAGACCGCGGTCGCGGCGCGCGAGCCAATCGGCGGCGGCCTGCGAGCGGATTTGCGCCTCCGGGGAATCGGGCTCGGGGCGTTTCATGGGCAAAGCCCTCCGGGGTAGGAGCCCGCTTGCGGGCGATGGTTCGCGGTCGGCGACTGCGGTCGCGCTGAATCGCGCGCAAGCGCGCTCCTACAACCGGAATACGGCTCGGGGCGTTTCATCGCGCCGGCCTCCGGTCCGCGAGACGGTGCAGCATGAAGTCTGTGCATTTCTTCGTGCCGATGGCGAGCTGCGCCGCAACGGTGCGATCAGAGATGCCGAGCTTTTCGCCGATGACGCGCTGGGTCAGCCCGTAAACGATGCGCAGCGTCATGACCTGTCGGCAGCGTTCGGGCAGAGACTGGATGGCCTCGGTCAAGAGGGCGCGCTCCTGTTCGCGGGCAACGGTCTCGGGAATGCTGGCATGGTCATCCAAGACGTTTGAGCAGTCCGCTTCCACTAAGGAATCCGTGCGTGAGACGGCGTGGCGGCGAAGCTGGTCCAGCGCGAGATTGCGCGCGATCGCGAAGAGAAACGCCTTCGGGGCCTGCAACTCGCCCGTATCGCGGGCGCGCAAGACGCGGAGAAACGCCTCCTGCACCACATCGTCCGCGGTGAGGCGCGGACCGAAGCCCTGCGCGAGCCAGGCGCGCAGCATCGCCTCGTGCGGCTGCACGTGCGCGATGAACCACTGCGTGGTCTCAGGATCGGCGGGGGGCATGAGGCATGGGCTAGCGACGCACTCGCGGAATTCAAGCCTCAGGCTGCGGGATGCCGCGGGAGTTTGCGGCGCCGGCCGCGGCGCTCTTCAGAACGTCCCCTTGATCCCGAGGGTCAGCTGCACGCCGGTGGTGAGGACTTGGGTGACGCGGGCATAACCGGGCGTCTGCGAGCCGAAGCGCAACAGCGTCTCGGGCACGTCGAAGATGTTCTGTCCGCTCGCATAGAGGTAGAGGTTCGTCCGCAGCTGGTAGTCGATGTTGACGTCGAGCCGCGTGCGGGACTTCGAGTATTCGTAGCCGCCATCGCCGAGGGCGGCGATGCGGCCCAGACGCTGCTGGCCGCGGTGGTTGAACTTGGCCATCACGCTCAGCGGCTTCCGCCTGAAATCGAGGCCCCAGTTGGCGCTCGTCGGGATGAAGCCGCCGAAATTGGAGTCCTGGCTGCCTTCCAAATGGAGCTTGGTGCCGTTGGCGAAGACGTGGAAGAAGCGCCCCCACGCGCCGAGTGGTTGCAGGGAATGGCGGATATTGAACTCGGCGCCGCTGACCCGCGCGGTGCCGGAGACATTGTAGGTGCTCGTGATCTCCCAGCCGACGTAGCCCGGATCGAGTTCAAGGAGCTCCAGATCAGCGGCGGTGGCGACCCGCACGGCGCTACCGAAGAAGTCGCGGATGTCCTTGCGGAAAACGCCGGCGCTGAAGATGCCGCCCTGCGGCGTGTAGTATTCGAGGGAGAGATCGTAGTTGTCCGCCGTCCAGGGGCGCAGGCCGGTGTTGCGCGTGGTGATCCGGCCGGGGATCTGCGTGGGATCCGGGAGGCTGCTGCCAAAATCGGTTTCGTCCACGGTGGTGTTGGGGACGATGGAGCTGAAATCGGGCCGGCCGTAGGTCTTGGCGTAGGCGGCGCGCGCCAGGAGATTCTCCCGGATGTGCCAGGTGAGGTGGATGCTGGGGTAGTAGCCATCGTAGGTGCGCGACGCCTTGATGCCACGTTCCTGCCGCGTGACGGCCAGCTCCTGCAGCGAGCCGGCGGCGCCGGCCTCCGGGCGGCGGATACGGGCGCCGGCCGGGGTGCGGGCGAAGGAGCCGTCGGCGTTGCGCACAAAGACCGCGCTGGGATCGTTGCGCACACCTTGGCCCTTGGCGTCGGTTTTTTCGTAGCGGACGCCGGTGAGCACCTTGAGCCGGTTGCGGAAGAGCCCGAACTCGGCCTGGGCGTAGCCGGAGGTGACGATTTCCTGCAGCCACTCGGAGTTGTTGAGGCGGAAAAGTTCCTCGGCCGTCAGCTGGGCCGGGGTCTTGCCGAAGAGGGTGGGGTTGGCCGTGAACGCCCGCCAGACATTGGCGGTGGAGACCCACGGCATGTTCTGAAAGCCAAAATTCTCCCTCTGGTTCACGTAGTTCACGTTGCGGTAGGGCGTGGGCGAATCGGGCGTCGCGGGATTGCCGTCGGGCCCGTTGTAGGTCCACACGATGCTTTCGCGGCGCACGTCGCGCACTTGGGCGCGGCGCAGTCCGCCCACCTGCACCGCGGCGGGAAACGACAGCGCCGGCAGGCTTTTGCGCACATCCAGTTTTGCATTATTCAGGCTGTCGCGGATCACGCGGGGCGTGGAGGTGGCGGTGTTGATCCGGTAGTTGTCGAGGTTGGCGAGATCGAAGGGCCGCTCGCTGTTGTCGAAGACCTGGATCGATTGCGGCCGGACATCGTCGATCCGGCCGAAGCTCACGCGCACGGGGGCGGTGTTGGCGATCACGACGGCACGAAAGCGTCCGTGGATCGTGTCTTGGTAGCCGCCGTAGGAATTCGACTGGCCGAGCGCGGCGACGACGCGCCAGTCGCCGTCGTCGAAGCGGTAGCGCAAGCTGGCGGCCTCCGTGTCGAGCTGCTGGCGGACGCCGGCGCCTACATTGCCGAGGGTGACCGCGCCACGGCCCGTGGCGCCCGAGGTGAAGTCGTCGCCAAACGTGAGCGGCACGCCGCCCGCCACCGTGGGCGCGGCGTTGGTGCCCGTGGTGAGCGCGGTGGAGGCGATGGAACGATCCGAGACGAACCGGCTGCGCTCGAGGTTGAGCGACAAGACACCGTGGCGCACGACCCGCCAGTCCGCCTTCAACCCGAGGGCATTGCGGGCGTTCTGGCGCGGCACGCTCGCAAGCTGGAAGGATTGCAAATAGGGCTTGGCCGTAGAGGCGCCCGCACCGGTGACCGCAAAGGCGCGCGGCACCCACTGCATCTCGACGAAGCGATTCTGGCTCTGCCCGGTCACGACGATCCCGAGGTCTTTCGAAATCGGGAGGGTGTAGTCGAAGGTGAAGCTCGGGAGAACCTTGTAAACGCGTTCGTCCGTCGTGTGCGGGAGTTTCTGGAGACTCAGCATCCGGTGGTTGCCGGAGAAGCCGACGCTGTAGCGCAGTTCCGCGCTCTTCCGCTCAAAGGCGCTCTTGCTCACCATGTCGATCGAGCCGGCCATCGAATCGGCGGGCGTGGCGGGCGTCGGCACCTTGGTCACCTCGAGGCGCGCGATGTTGTTGATGGAGACCTGGGTGAATTGAAACACCCGGGACGAGCCCTGCGGGTTGCCGGTGTTGGCCATTTGCAGGCCGTCGCCCGACACGACCGCCTGAGAGGTGGGAAAGCCGCGGACGGACACCGACGCAACGGAGCCGCCGGACTCGCGATCATACTCGGCGGTGATGCCCGGCATGAATTTGAGGAATTCGCCGACGTTGCCGTCCATCACGTCGCCCAGCGCATCCGCGGCGATGACGTTCTTGATGTTGGGTGCGAAGCGCTGCTCGTTGATCGCGATGGACTGCCCGTCGGTGTCGCGGGCGCTGGCGACGGTGAAGGCGTCGAGCTTCACGGTGCCATCGGCGCCGTAGCGCGAGGCGTTGGTGAGTTCGAAATCGCGGGTGAGGGACTGGCCGGGCGCGAGCTGGAGGGTGGCGGACACGGGATCGAGACCGGTGTAGAAAACCTCGAGCGTCACAGCGCCCGGCGGGACGGCGGGAATCCGGTAGCTGCCGCTCTGATCGGTGAACGCGGCGAGTTCGGTCCCGCGCACGGTGATGCGGGCGTTGTTGAGATAGCTTCCCGTGACGACGTTTTGCACCCGGCCGGAGATGGACGCGGAGGCCGCGGCGGCGTGGCCGAGCTGCGCGAGGGAAGCCGACAAAGCCAGGAGGCCAGCCAGCAGGGCATGGGGTTTCATTAAATTCATGGGGTTGGGGTCGGGTGGAATGCGAGCGGGGAAGGACTACTTCTTCTTTTCCTTCTTCGCCGCCTTGGGCGCGAGGGCGGATTGGAACTCGGGGCGTTTCGCGAACTGCGCGAGGTGCGGAGCGTATTCGGGTGCGCTCGCCCAGTCGCGCGACTCGGGCTCGCCGGGATTCACCCGGCCCTCGGGATAATCCCGGCCGGCGACGCTCGCCTCCACCGAGGCGTGCCACGCGAGCAGCGCGGTCCGCAGGCGGGCGAGATCGGCGGGGCGGGTCGCGGCGAGATCGCGCGCCTCGGCCGGATCGGCGACGAGGTCGTAGAGTTCGAATTTCTGCGCGGAAAAAACATCGGGCGTCACGAGCTTCAGGTCGCCGTCGATCCAGGCGGCGCGGCGCGTGTGGCGGAAGCCGAGCGGCTGGGCGCGCGGCGCGGTCTCCGCGGCGAAGAGGGGCTGCAGGGACACCCCGTCGCTGGGTTTCAGCAGGACGGAGCCCGGCAGGCCGAGCACATCGGCGATGGTGGGGAAAATATCCACCGTGCCGGCGCGGTGCAGCGTGATGCGCGGCTTGATCCTCGCGGGCCACTCGACGATCGCGGGCACGCGGAGGCCGCCTTCGTAGAGGGTGTTCTTGAAACCACGCAACCCGCCGACCGACGAGGGCGTGACCTCGGGCAGGCCGCCATTGTCCGAGCAGAACCAGAGCAGGGTGTTGTCTGCCAGGCCGAGGTCGCGGAGGCCGCGGCGGAGCGCGCCGATGCTGCGATCCATGGCAGCGAGTTCGCCGTAATGATGCTGCGAGGGGAGAGGGAGCGACGCGAACGCCGCGCGATCCGCCTCGTCGGCCACGAATGGCGAGTGGGGCGAGCCATACCAGATCACGCTGAAGGTCGGTTTCGCGGCGGCGCGGTTTTTCCCGATGAAGGCCAGCGCTTCGCGCACGATAATCTCGGAGGAGTCGCCCTCGTGCTCCTCGAATTTGCCGCGCCGGCTGAGGAGCGGATTGCGGTCGAAGAAATTCGTGACGGAGAGCCACTCGTCGAAACCGAAGGCGCCGGGGCTGTGATCATCACTGCCGAGGATGGGGACGCCGGGGCCCTTGAAGCCGTTGATGTGCCACTTGCCGAAATGACCGGTGGCATAGCCGGCGTCGCGCAGGGCGCGGGCGATGGTTTTTTCCTGGAGGCGCAGGGCGTAGCCATGGTTCTGCGTGCCGGTGCGGTCGTTGCTGCGGCCGGTCAGCACGGTGGCGCGCGTCGGCGAACAGTTGGGCGCGCCGGCGTAGAACCGGTCGAGGCGCAGGCCGGCGGCGGCCATCGCGTCGAGGTGCGGAGTTTTGAGAATCGGGTGGCCGATATAGCCGGTCTGGCCCCAGCCCATGTCGTCGGCCATCACGAGGACGATGTGCGGGCGCGTCGGCGGCGTGGCCGCCGCGGCGAGGAGGCAGGAGACGGGAGGCAGGAGGAGGGAGAGAAGAGGGAGCAGGCGGCGCATGGGGATCAGTCGTTGGATTTCTTGGCTTTCTTTTTCTTGGCGGAATCGGCGTCGGGATTGATCGGCGCGCCACCGCTCGGGCTGAGGCGGCGCCACCAGTCGGGGCCCTCGGCGTCGATGGCGGCGTTGTGCCGGACAAGTTGTTCGCGCAGGGCGGCGAAGCGCTCGGGCTCATCGGCCTTCACGTCCGTGGTCTCCTGGGGGTCCACGGCGAGGTGGTAGAGCTCGAAGGTTTTCAAGTTTTCATCGGCGAGGATTTTCCAGGCGCCGACGCGCATGGCGATCTTGGCGTTGGGCGCCATGTGCAGGCGCCAGAAGAGCGGTTGCGGACGCACGAGGCCGTCGGGTGGCGCCCCGATGAGAATCGGCAGCACGTTGAACCCGTCGATCACGCGATCCTTGGGTGCGGCGACGCCGGCGGCCGCGAGAAACGTGGGGAAGAGATCGCTCCCGATGACAGGGGCGTCGCTGACGGCGCCGGCCGGGATGTGGCCGGGCCAGCGGGCGAGGCCGGGCACGCGGATGCCGCCCTCGTGGAGATCGCGTTTGCGGCCGCGGAGTCCGCCGGTGGAGCCGCGGCCAGGGGTCGTGGTGCCGTTGCCCTCGGGGCCGTTGTCGGAGGTGAAGAAGACGAGCGTGGTGTCGGCGAGCTTCTGCTCATCGAGCGCGCGCATGAGCCGGCCAAACGCGGCGTCCAGCTGCGTGACGTTGGCGTGGTGCTCGCGCTGGACGTCGTCCGTGAGGTCGGGGTAGAGCGCCTTGAAAGCCGGGTCGGATTTGATCGGGTAGTGCGGCTCGTGCGTCCAGACGGCGAGGAAGAAGGGTTTCGCGGGATCGCGTTTTTCGCGGAGCCAGGTGACAGCTTCCTCGACGATGAGCGGGGCGGCGTAGCCCTCAAGGCGGCCGAGGGGCTGGCCGTTGCGGACGAAGTTCGTGGGGTGCTCGTGCGACGGGGCGGCGTTGTTCTGCGTGGCGAGCCACCAGCCGTAGCCGTGATCGCCGGGCTGCGGTTGGGCGGGGTCGTTGAAGCGTCCGTTGAGATGCCATTTGCCGGTGTGGCACGTGGCGTAGCCGGCGGCCTGGAGCAGACGCGGCAGCGTGATTTCGCTCGTGCGGAGGTGGACCTCGGAACGCTCCTGAATCCAGGTGTAGACGCCGTTCCGATGCGGCGTGCGGCCGGTTAGGATCGCGGAACGGGCGGGACTGCACACGGCGCTGGCGGCGTAGCATTGGGTGAGCCGCATGCCCTGTTTCGCGAACGCGTCGAGGTGCGGGGTCTTGATGTCCGGGTGGCCCTGCACGCCGAGGTCGCCGTAGCCGAGGTCGTCGGCGAGGAAGATGATCAGGTTTGGCGGCGCAGCCGCGTGCAGTGGAAGGAGCGACAGGAGGAGAAATGGGAGGAGGAAGAGGCGGAGCATGGCGGGCTATTTTTTCTTAGGGGATGGGCGGACGGCACCGGGTGGATGGCCGTCGGGATCTTCGTTGGGGGTGCCACGCCAGACGGGCGCGACGTTGGCGAGGTTCCATGTTTCCCACGCGGCGGCGAGTTCGCGGACGAGCCCGGGGTTTTGCGCGGCGAGGTCCAGCGACTCGCCGGGATCAGCGGCGACATCGTAGAGTTGCCAGCCGCTCTGGGTCTTGGCGTCGAAATCGCGCCAGTCGGTGAGCTTCCACTGGCCGCGACGCACGGCGCGCTGCGGACCGAAGCGCCAGAAGAGCGCGGCGTGCGGGGCGGCGGCTGATCCGGCGGTGAGCAGCGGGAGGAGGTTCGCGCCGTCGAGGCCGGCGGGGATGGGGGCGCCGGCGGCGGCGAGCGCGGTGGGCAGCACGTCGAGCGCGATGACCGGGTGATCGGAGGTGCGGCCGGCCGGGATACGGCCGGGCCACGCGGCGAAAAACGGCACGCGGATGCCACCTTCGAGGACCTGGCCTTTGTCGCCGCGGAGCGGGCGGTTCACGCCGGTGTTGTAGGCGTAGTAGGGCTTGCGGCCGGAGCCGCCGTTGTCGCTGAAGAAGACGATCAAGGTGTCGCGCGCGCGGCCGGTTTTATCGAGGTGGGCGCGCAGCCGGCCGACCGAGTCGTCGAGCCCGAGCAGCAGCGCGAGGTAGCCGCGACGCGCGGGATCGGTGACGCTGGCGGGCACGCGCGCGGCGACGGTGGGATCGATTTCGAGGGGCGTGTGGACGGCGTTGTAGGCTAGGTAGAGGAACCACGGCGTGGCGGCGTGGCGGTCGGCGAAGGCGATGGCCTCGTCGGTGAAGACGGTGGTGGCGAAGCCGTCGAGCCGCTGCACTTCGCGACCGCGGTAGATCAGGTTTTGCGAGCCGGAGGTGCCGAACTTGGGCGCGGCGTCGCGGCGGAGCGTGAAGTTGTGCGCGCCGACGAGGAAGCCGAGGAACTCGTCGAAGCCGCGCGACTGGGGGTGGTGCCGCGGGCTGAAGCCCAGGTGCCATTTGCCAATCAGGCCCGTGGCGTAGCCGGCGGCGCGGAGATGATCGGCGAGGGTGCGCTCGCCGAGGGGGAGGCCGAGGGTGGCCTCCTCGCCCACGTGCGGGTTGAACTCGTGGCCGAAGCGCGTCTGGTAGCGTCCGGTGAGAAAACCCGCGCGCGCCGGGCTGCAATACGGCGCGCTCACGTAGCCGCTGGTGAAGCGCGTGCCAGCGGCGGCGAGCGCATCGAGGTGCGGCGTGGGCACATCGCGTCCGCCCTGCACGCCGAGGTCGCCGTAGCCGAGATCATCGGCGACGATGACGAGGAGGTTCGGGCGGGCCGGCGCCGCGGCGCTCAACCCGAGAAACGGCGACAGCAGGAGGACGGTAAGGAGGAGGCGGCTCATGGGGAAAGTGGGCCGCTACTGCTTTTTGTTCGCCTTCCCCTTTTTCGCGGGCGCGAGCGCCGCGGCGGGATCGTAGTCGGGATGGCGCTGCGTGGGTAGGAGCGCGCCGCTCGATTTGATCCAGGCGAGGAGATCGGCGAGGAGCGCATCGCGGCGGGCGGGCTCGGTGGCGGCGAGGTTGCGGTGTTCGCCGATATCGGCGGTGAGATTGTAGAGTTCGACCGCGCCGTTGGTGGCGATCTTTTCGCGGCCACCGTCGAGCTGCCATTCTTCGTGGAAGAGGTGGAGCTTCCAGTCGCCCTGGCGAATCACCGAGACGGGGCGGCTGCGGAAACCAGTCCGCATATCGAGGTCGCGGCCGCGGATCACGGGATCGTTGAGATAGCCGGGGAAGTGCCAGTAGATCGACGAGCGCGCGAGCGATCCGGTGCCGCGCAGGAGCGGAAGGAGACTTTCGCCGTCGAGCAGTTTGCCGGCGGGAACAGGCACGCCTGCTGCGGCGAGAAAGGTGGGAAACAAATCGACGTTGATGACCGGGACATCGCTGCGACTGCCGGGCGCGACCACGCCGGGCCAGCGCACGACGAAAGGCTCGCGGATGCCGCCCTCGTAGTAGCCGCCCTTGCTGCCGCGCAGCGGCTCCTGCGACGACTGCTGCGTGCCGCCGTTGTCGGAGGTGAAGACGACGAGGGTGTTCTGATCGAGGCCGAGTTCGGCGAGCCGGGCCATGAGCAGGCCGATGCTGGCATCGAGATCGTAGAGGCAGGCGGCGTAGAGGGCGTGCTGATGCTGCGTGCCGGGCTTTTTTTGCTGGAAGCGCGCGAGCGTCTCCGGCCGCGCCTCCAAGCCGGTGTGAATCGCGTAGTGCGGGAGGTAGACGAAGAACGGGCGTTCGCGGTGGCGCTCGATGAACTCGAGCGCGCCACGCGTGAGCGAGAAGACGCCTTTGGGGTTTTGCGAATCCTTGCTCGGGGCCTCGTGCCAGCCGTGGTAGGATTCGTGGATGGTGTCGAAGCCGTGGTCGGAGGGCGCGGAGCCCTCCGGGCCGTCGAGATGCCACTTGCCGAAGATGCCGGTGACGTAGCCGGCGGACTTGAGGGCCTTGGCGAGGGTGACGTTGTCGCGCGGGAGGCCGCTGCGATTGGGGATGGGCACGAGGCGCATGCCGGCCTTGGGTCCGCGCTCGGTGCTCTGCACGGCGTAAACGTGGTGGCGCGGCGTGTAGGTGCCGGAGAGCAGGCAGGCGCGGCTGGGGGCGCAGTTGCCGGCGGCGGCGTAGCCGCTCGTGAAAACCATGCCGGAGGCCGCGAGCTTATCGAGGTGCGGCGTCTCGTAGAAATCAGTGCCCTGCCAGCCCACATCGCGCCAGCCGAGGTCGTCGGCGAAGATGAGGATGATGTTCGGCCGCGAGGCCGCCGCGGGCAGCGGCAGCAGCGAGGCGAGCAGGAGGGCGGGGGCAAGCCGGCGGAGCAGGGGAAGCATGGACGCGGAGCCTTGGGCGCGCCCACGCAATGATCAAGCGGCGTGACGGCGCGGGCCCACCGCCTCGCAGCCAGGTCGGCCGCCTAGAACGTGCCCTTGACGCCGAAGCTCCACAGCGAACCGAAGTCGATGCGCTGGCGGAAACGGGCGACGGCGGGGGTGTTTGGGCCGTAGACTTTCACGTCGTCGGGCGTGGAGCCGATGTTGCGGATCGCAGCGTAGAAGGCGAAGCGCTTGTAGAAAAACACCTCGGCGTTCACGTCGAGGTAGAGGCGCTTGGACCACCAGGTGAAGGTGCCGGGCTCGATGCCGTTGGTCGCCGTGCTCGCGATCGTGCCGCGGCGCTGGAGGCCGCGGTAGTTCCAGTTGGCGCGGAGGCTGTAGCGGCCGCGATTGAGGCTCGCGCCCCAGCTCGCCGTGCGGGGGATGAAGCCGGGGAAATTCGAGGTGCCGGCCGGCCCGAGCAGGCGCTGCACGGAAAAATTGCCGAAGACCTGCACGCCGCGCGCCCAGTGTGGCAGAAAGGTGAGCGCCTGCTTGTAGCTGGCGTTGAGGCCCTGCATGCGGACGGTGCTGTCGAGGTTGAACTGCGTGACGATCGGGTAGGCGCCGTAAACAGCGGGATCGAGGCTGTAGAGTTCGAGGAGGCCCTCGGTGCCGCCGATGGGCTGGGCGTTGCTGAAGAAGTTTTCGAAGTCGCGGCGGAACGCGCCGAACGTGAGCTGGCCGACGCCGGAGAGGTAATACTCGATGCGCGCGTTGAAGGTCTGCGCGCTCCACGGCTTGATGCTGGCGTTGCTGAGGGTGATCTGGTCGCCGGGCTGCGGGTTCTCGGGATCGGGGAGCGTGACGCCGCCGGCGTATTGGTTGTAGTCCGGCCGGCCGATGGAGGTGTAGTAGGCGGCGCGGAGGATGAGGTCCTCGCGGACGTTCCAACTCGCGTTTACGCTCGGGAAGAGGCGGAGGTATTCCTTTTCCGAGTGCGCGGCGCGCTCAAGGAACGTGAGGCGGGATACGCCGAGCGCGTCGCTGGCGGGCACGAGAGGCAGCGGCCGGCCGTTGGCGCCCAGCACCGGGCGGCCCTGGGCGTCGCGCTGGATGTTGCGGTTGGGATCGGTGAGCGGGCCCTCGGCGGAGATATTGGTCTGCTCGGCTCGGAGGCCGGTGACGAGCTTGAGGCGGTTCTGGAAAAACTGGAGGTCGCCGCGCACGAAGACCGAGGAGATGAGCTCCTCGGCGACTTTGGAATTGGTGACGAGATTGCGGTAGGAGGTGTTGGCGTTGGTCGTGAAGCTCGTTGGGTTGGCCTGGTAATGGCCGTAGGCTAGCTCGCTGCTCACGCCCTGGAACTTCGGGAAGCCATAGTGCGGCGGGCGGTCGGAGAAGCTGGGATCGAGGAAGGGCAGGGCCTGATCGTCGCTCGTGGCGGTGAGGGTGGTGCTCGCGACGCCGTCGCGGCCGACGTAGGTGAACTGCGGCACGAAGAAGCGCTGGTCGCGCGTGCTCTGCCGGAAGTCGAAGCCCGTGCGCAGGGAGAGCGGCACGACGCCGAAGAAATCGCGGCGGGCGTTGCCGTAGAGGGTGCGCTTGTAGTCGTCGGTGGCGCGCGTGTTGTTGGTGGCGGCGGTGAGGACGTAGTTGGAGAGCGCGTAGGGGTTGAGCGCGTTGCCCGCGGCGTCGGCGACTGTGATGGTGTTGGGCCGCAGGTAGAAGATGTCGGAGAAACCAATGGTGACGCCGGTGCGGCGCGAGGTGGTGGTGTCGAAGAAGCCGGATTCGCCCGTGCGGTTGCGGTTGCTGGCGCGGGAGTAGGCGAAGCCGGCGTCCATCTTCCACAGGGGGCCGTCATGGCGCCAGACGAGCGACGGCATGACCGTCCAGTTGGAGCGGTCCGCGCCGGTGGTCGCGAGGGTGAGCGTGCCCTGGCCGGCGGCGCCGCGGGTGGCGGCGAGCGAGAAGTCGCCGGGGTTCACGCGGCCGACGTCGAAGGTGAGGAGGTTGTGGTTGATGAGGACCTCGAAAGTCGAATACGTGAAGGAGAACGAGAGCCGGTCGGTGCGCGAGAGCCGGTAGTCGATGGTCGCGCCGAAGGAGCTGCGCTTGGTGTCCTTGCCGCTGTTGCGGATGGCGACGGCCGAGAGGTAGGGGCGGTCGGGCGTGGTGTGGGGAAAGGTGCCGCCGTTGGTCACAGCCTGCACGCCGCGCCAGGTGTTCAGGATCTGCGGCTCGCCGGAATACTGGCGGTTAAGGCCGGCCGAGAGCGTAAAGCCGAATTTGCGGCTGACGGGCGCGATGTAGGAAAAATCGAAGCCGGGATGGATCTTGCGGGTGGGATGGCGCGGCGCGGGTGTGCGGCCCCAGTGCTTGATGTCGTCGCGCAGCATGAAATACGCGCTGAAGTTGCCCGAGGGCCGCGTGCGCTCAAACGAGCTGCGAGGGACGAGGTTCACGGTGCCGGCGAGGGCGTTGCCCGGCGAGTCGGGCGTGGGCGAGAACGACACCTCGATGCGCGAGAGGTTGTTGATCGAGACTTGGTCGAGGCCGACGGCCCGCGAGGTGCCGCCCGCGCCGCCACCGACCGCGCTGGCGAGGCCGAAGCCGTCGAGCGTGACGGGGACGTAGTCGGAGGGCACGCCGTTGAGCGAGACGTCGCGGGCGTTGCCCCCGGCGTAGTCGATGTTCACGCCGGGGAGAAATTTGAGGAACTCGGCGGCGTTGCCCTCGGCGATGTCGCCGAATTCGTCAGTCGAGAGCACGGTGCGCATGTTGGGTGCGTAGCGCTGCTCGTTGATGGCAAGCGCGGCGCCGCTCATCTCGCGTGAGGTGGAGACCACGAACTCGTCGAGTTTCACCGTCTGCCCGGCGGGTGCCGCGCCTTGGGGGGTGAGTTCGAAGTTGCGCGTAATCGTCTGCCCAGCCGCGATCGGGATCTCGGCGGCCGCGGGCGGGAAGCCGCTGAACGTCACACGCACCCGTGCCGAGCCGGCGGGGACGCCGGCGAGGCGGTAGTAGCCGTCGCCGTCGGAAAAGGCCTCAAGGGCCGTGCCTTCGACGGTGATGCGCGCGCGCTCGACCACGCCGCCGGTGGCGGGGTTGGTCACGCGGCCTTCAAGCATGCCGGTGGCGTTCTGCGCGCGAAGCGCGGGGCTGAGCAGGGCGAGCGCGAGGCTCACGAAAACGAGGAAGCAGGAGCGGAGGGCAGTGCGGTTCATGGGGTCGGAGGCGGACAGTTGCGGTGCGCTGGGATCGCGCATCGCGATGCCCAAGGCTGAGGATGCGCGCGTCCCGCGCCGTGGCTCAAGCGCGGATTTCGCGCGCTCAGGGCAACTCGTAAACTTCGATCAGCGCCTCACCGGTGCCGCCGTCGGCACCCTTGACCTGCACTGTGTAGGAGCCTGGCGTGAGCGTGGTGATGAGGGCGGCGTCGCGGCTGCCGGCATCAAGCGGAAATGCGCCGACCATCGAGAACGCGCCGGCGAGGGTGGGCGCCCAGTTGTCGTTCTCGGCGATCTTCGCGCCGGTGGAGGAGTAGAGCTCGAGCTTCGGATCAGCGAGGGTGCCGGGGACGCCGAAGGCCGCGAGCTTCGGGCCGACGGCGCGAATCACCAGCTGCTTCGTGCCGGAACCAGAGAGACTGAAGCCGGCGATCAGGATGTCGTCGCCAGTGCCGACGCGGTTGCGGGCCGAGAGATTGATGAGGCGTGGCGAGTTGCCCGTGCCGGTGTCGTAGGCTTCCACCAGGACGATCCCGGCGCCCGTCCCGCGCACTTGGATGGAACGCGGGCCCTCCATGCCCTGCATGAAGCCGGCGTCGCGGCTGCCGGGCGTAAAGGCAAACGCCCCCGCGCTCGCGGCCGTGGCGGCGATTGAGGCCGGCCAATCGTCGTTCTCCAGGATGCGTGTGCCGCCGTTGTAGAGTTCGAGCCGCGGATCGGCCATGGCGGAGGTGAGTCCGAATCCCGCGAGGGCCGGGCCCGCGGCGCGCACGAGGATGTTGCGCCAGCCACCGCTGACGACGACGCCGACGATCATCGTCTGGCCCGCCTCCAGTGAGGTTCGCACGGAAAGATTCGAGAGGCGGCAGGTTGCGCCGGTCATCGTTTGGGGCGGATCGAGCGCGCCAGGACTGCCGTTGACCGCGGTCGAGGCGCGCCACGATGAACGCAGCGCCCAGTCCTTGGCTTGGGTGGTCTCGATGGATTTGATGACGATGGAGCGGCCGGCCCCGGAGGCGGTCGGATACCAGCTGGGTTCGTAGCGGAAGCGGAGAATGTGGACGCGCCACGGTGCGGGCAGGGTGAGCGCGATCGTCTCGCCCGAGTTGTCGAGTGCACCATTGTATTCGCCGGGCGCCAGGGAGGAGGCGGCGGCGGGGTAGCGCTCTAGGAACGGTGCCCGCTTGTCGGCCACGACAATGTAGGCCCCGCCCGCGAGTGTCGTGCCCTGGGGAAACGTGTAAACCAAGCCGTTGGTGAAGCGCACACCGCTGAGATCGAGCGGGGACTCGCCGGTATTATGCAGCTCGATGAATTCGCAGTCGCTCTTCCCGCCGGAGAGAGCGGGCTGATACATGATTTCCGTGATGCGCAGCTTGTCGAGCAGGCGGCGGTATTCGGGCGGGAGCGGGGTATTGTTGGGCAGGCCGGGCGTGGGAATTTCGTAGTTCGCGAGGACAGATCCGCTGTCGGGACTGCGACCGCTGGACTGGTCGGGCGCCTGTTTGATGACCGTCACTTGATCGATTTGCTCGTTGTTTTCGCCGAAGAGCGTCACGACCTCGAAGTCGCCATCTAGGCCGAACACAAAGTCCGCGCCGTAGAGCGGGAGATAGCCGGTCGGGCTCATGAAGCTCAGCGCCGGAAACACGAAGCGGGTCGGCCGTGCGACATCGTCGGTCAGGCGCACGCCACCGATTGCGGCGGGCTGGGCGGAGGGGTTGAAAAGCTCGATCAGGTCATGGTCGAGGCGGAAGGTGATTTTGCCGGCCCATTCGTTGATGCGGACGGTGGCGACCCCGCCCAGCGGAACGGGCGCGGCGTTGGCCGCGCCCATGGTTGGGGCAGTGAGTGCCCAGGTTTCACCGCTGCTGCCGGTGCGCGAGATCGAGAAATCGGGGATTTGGAAACCGAATACGACGGAGTCGAGGAGCGCGCCGCCATTGCCCGGCGTGTCGTGGAGCCGGACCTGGTCGCCCTCGGCGTCGAGGGCGAAACCGGTGCGCAAGCCGGGCCCCGAGGTGTCCTTGTCGGCGTAGATCACGAGATGGCCGCCCGCTGCGATCATGGTGCCCGCTGGAAAGACATATTTGCGCGGCAGCAACGGATCGTCGGTGAGGCTCTTGCCGCCGAGGTCGAGGGCGGTGGGTCCGGCGTTGTGCAGCTCAACCATATCCGGGAATGCTGCGCCGACCGCGAGGCGGGTGTTCCAGGTCAGCACTTCGTTGATGCGGAGGACCGGGGTCCCGGAGGCGGGCAACGTGGGACTGCTCGTGGGCGCCGCCGCAGCGGTGCCCACGAGGAGCGCGGCGGCCAGTTGGAGCGGCCGCGCGAGCTGCACTCGCACGCGGGATGACATGATTAAAGTTCATCATCGGTTCCAAGGGCTCGCAGCTAGAGGGGAAAACGTGCCCAATCTTTAGGTGTCGGCGCGGGAATTCCGGGGTGGACGGATGCGGGGTGGGTGCATTTATTTGTGGGTGTGAGCGAAACGAACCCGTCCAAACGCGCCACCCCGCGCCTGCCCGCAGTCCAGCGGACGCTTCTGGTGGTCGACGACGAACGATCCGTGCGGGAGACCCTGCGCCTGCTGCTGGATCGCCGGGGCTACCGTGTGCTCGTGGCCGATAAAGGCGCGGATGCCCTGGCGCTTGCCGCCAGCAACCGCGTCGACGGCGCCATGGTTGATGTCCATATGCTCGGCGTCGATGGCGTCACGCTTTGCCGCGCGCTGCGCATGCAGGCGCAGGCGGCCGGCGGCGAGTTTCCCGTGTGGCTGATGTCGGGCGCGCGCTCGACCGATGTCATCAAGGCCGGCCTCGCGGCGGGCGCGATCGAAGTGATCGGCAAACCGTTCGACCTCGCGCAGCTGTTCGCCATGCTGGAGGCATATTTCAATCCGCCGGTTGCCGTGGTGGTGCCAGGCGAGAACCGTCCGGCCTGATCGACGTTGGACGAACGTCGGATCGTGTGCACGGTGCGGCATGCAGCTCGCAGGATTCCACCATCTGACCGCCGTCACCGCCGACGCGGCGCGCAACCATGCCTTCTACACGCAGACGCTGGGCCTGCGCCTCGTGAAGAAGACCGTCAACCAGGACGACGTGTCGGCTTACCATCTCTTCTATGCCGACGGCGTCGCTTCGCCGGGCAGCGACCTCACGTTCTTCGACTGGCCGGCGGCGCGTGAACGCCGCGGCACCCGTAGCGTGGTCCGCACGGGCCTGCGCGTCGCCACCGAGGCGAGCCTGGAGTGGTGGCGCGCCCGCTTCGAGACGCTCAAGGTCGCGCACGCGCCGATCGCGCAACGCGGCGGCCGGGCGGTGCTCGACTTCGAGGATCCCGAGGGCCAGCGGTTCGCCCTCGTCGCCGACGACACGTCCGGCATGCCGCACCGGTGGAAGAAAAGTCCCGTGCGCGCCGAGCATCAGATCACCGGGCTCGGCCCGATTGCGATGAGCGTGCCCGAGCTGGCGCCGACCGCGCGTGTGCTCACGGAGGTCATGAACCTGCGCCGCACTACGGGGTATGCGTGGACGCACGGCGGCGCGGAGCGTGAGGTGCATGTCTTCCAAATGGGCGGCGAGGGTCCGCAGGCCGAACTGCACGTGGTTGTCGAACCGGGCGCCGCGCCGGCGGGGCCGGGGGCCGGCGGGGTGCACCATGTGGCGTTTCGCACGCCGGACCGCGAGGCGTCCGACGCCTGGGCCGCGCACCTCGCCGCCAGCGGAATCCCCTCGAGCGGCCCGATCGATCGCTTCTATTTCCGCAGCCTCTATTTTCGCGAACCCGGCGGCGTGCTCTTCGAGATCGCGACGGACGGGCCGGGTTTCGCGGTCGACGAGCCGCTTGATGAGCTCGGCGAGAAGCTGGCGCTGCCGCCGTTCCTCGAGCCGCGCCGCGCCGAGATTGAACGGGGGCTGAAACCGCTCGTGACGAAGTAGCTCGTCCGGTTCGTAGGGTTGCCACTGGTCGGCAGCTGCGGCCGGCAGCCCGTTGCGGCGGGCGTCCCGGCCCGCCGTTCCAGGGCCTTCGTCAAACCACGGCGGGCACGGAGGCCCGCCGCTACGCCGGCCGACCGAGGCGGGCTACTCCGCGGGCACGAGCCGCGCGATGCGGCCCGGGGCGTTGAGCGCGACGTAGATCAGGCCGTCCGGCCCGATGGTCACGTCGCGCACGCGACCCTGGTCGGCGAAGAGCACCTCTTGGTGCGTTACGCGGTCGCCATCGGTCACGACGCGGCGGAGTTGCCGACCGAAGAGGCCGCAGACCAGAAGATCGTTTTTCCAATTGGGGAACCGCGGCGTCGTGCAGAACTCGATCGCCGCGGGCGCGATGCCGGGCGACCACTGCACGACCGGCTGCTCCGTGCCGGGGTGCGAGGTGCCGCCGATTTTTTCGCGGAACTGCACCTGCCCCCACGAGGCGAGGGGCCAGCCGTAGTTCTTGCCGGGTTCGATGCGATTGAGTTCGTCGCCGTTGCGCGGGCCGTGCTCGGTGGACCAGAGCTTGCCGGTCACGGGGTGATATTGGAGGCCTTGGGGATGCCGGTGGCCGTAGCTCCAGATGGTGGGCCATGCACCGGGTTGGTTCACGAAGGGGTTATCGGCCGGCGTGGTGCCGTCGTCCTTGATGCGGTGGATTTTACCGAGGGGATTGGTGAGGTCCTGCGAATCGGTGGCGGTCCCCCGCTCGCCGATGGTGAAAAAGAGATTGCCGGCCTTGTCCCAGAGGAAGCGGCAGCCGTAGTGGCTCGTGTCGCGGTAATAGAATTTCTGGGGCGCGCGGAAAATGAGTGCCTGATCGACCCACGCGCCCGCACGCACGCGGCCGCGCACAATCACCGTCATGCTCGTGGCGGGATTTTCGCCCGACTCGCTGTAGGCGAGGTAGAGCCAGCCGTTTTTCGCGTAGTCGGGATGCGCGATGAGATCGAGGTAGCCACCGTCCTGCTTCACGAGGGGCTTCGGGGTGTCGCGAATCGGATCGGGGGCGAGCTTGCCGTCCTTCGTGATGGCGCGGATCACGCCGATGCGATCACTCACGAGCATGCTCCCATCGGGTAAAAACGTGATGCCCCATGGCGTGTCGAGACCCTCGACCACGGTCTCGAGGCGGAAAGTGTGCCGCTCACTCTTGAAAGTCGCGGTTGCCGGCATGCCGCCGGGTTTCAGGATGCGGCCGAACGCGTAGTCGCGCGACTGCTTGCGGATGTGGGCGACCATCGCTGTCTGCTCCTCGGGGCTCAGGATGGCGGCGTAGCCCACCATGCCGGTCTGCGGAAACCCGTCGCGGATCGCGCGGAGGAGGCTCGCGTCGTCATTGCCGTGCTTGAGCGCGTCGGTGAGGAGGTTGGGCGCGGTGCCGCCGGTGAGGTTCGTCCCGTGGCAGCCGGCGCAGAGTGTCGTGACGAGTGTCGCGGGATCGCGCGGCTCGGCGGCGAAGGCGGCGGCGGCGGTGAAAAAGACTAGGGCGCAGGAGAGGGGCGAGAGGGGCATGAGCGGGGGAGGAGAGCCACAGGCGGCGGATTCTTCAAATCACATTTTCCGGCCGCCGGCGCTTACAGCAGCGAGCCTTGTTCTCCCGCCACCGGCTTGAGGCCGACGGCGTGGTAGCCTTTCGACGTGAGCACGCGGCCCTGTGGCGTGCGTTGCAGATAACCTTCCTGGATGAGGAACGGTTCGTGGACCTCCTCGAGCGTCTCGGCCTCCTCGCCGACGGCGACGGCGATCGTGCTCATGCCGACGGGGCCGCCGCGGTAGTTCTCGGCCATCACGCGGAGCATGCGCTTGTCCATCTCGTCGAGGCCGGCGGCATCGATCTCGAGGAGTTCGAGGGCGCGGGCGGCGACGGGTTGGGTGATGGTGCCCTGGGCGCGCTCTTGTGCGAAATCGCGGCAGAAGTTGATCAGGTTGTTGGCCACGCGCGGTGTGCCGCGGGCGCGCGTCGCTATTTCGGCGGCGCCGCCGGGATCAAT
Organism: Opitutaceae bacterium; assembly: GCA_030693515.1. Classification (GTDB taxonomy): domain Bacteria; phylum Verrucomicrobiota; class Verrucomicrobiia; order Opitutales; family Opitutaceae; genus ER46. The sequence continues at coordinate 28,556 of JAUYAK010000048.1, read as the reverse complement.
TTGGACTTTGAGCAGGCCGCAACTGCGCTGGACGATGCCTTCGAGCGTGGGGCGGTCGTAGTAGTCGAGGCGCGTCTGGAGCGTGAAACGCGAGCGCAGCGGCGCGGTGAGCAGGCCGGCGCGCGTGGTGGCTCCGACGAGCGTGAAGCGCGGGATGGTGAGGCGCACGCTGCGGGCGTTGGGTCCCTGGTCGATCATGATGTCGAGGCGGAAATCCTCCATCGCGGAGTAGAGGTATTCCTCGACGGTCTTTGGGATGCGGTGGATCTCGTCTATGAAGAGGATGTCGCCCTCCTCGAGATTGGTGAGCAGCCCCGCGAGATCGCCGGCCTTCTCGATCACGGGGCCGGAGGTGACGCGCACGGCCTTGCCGAGTTCGTGGCCGAGGATGAAGGCGAGCGTGGTCTTGCCGAGGCCGGGCGGGCCGGAGAGCAAAATGTGGTTGAGCGCCTCGCCGCGTTTGCGCGCGGCGCCGACCATGACTTGCAGGCGCTCGATGGTCTTGGGCTGGCCCGTGAAGTCAGAAAACGACAACGGCCGCAGCGCGGCCTCGGCGGGCGAGACGGGCGCGGCGAGTGTGCTCGTGATGTAGCCTAGGCCTTTCGAGGTTGAGTCGGGAACGGGCATGGAGGGAATTAAGCGCGAAGCCGCGAAGGCGCGAAGGTTTCACGAAGTTCAGACATAAAAAAGATCACACGCGCGGGTTGCTCAGAACTTTGCGTCTTCGCGGCTTTGCGCTTAATCTGTCTCTGTTTCATTTCCACTCCAGCTCCGCGCCGAGGCTGCGGAGATTTTCGACGAAGCGGGGGTGGGCGCGCTTGATAATCTCGGCGTTGCGGACGACGGAGCGGCCGGGGATCGCGGCGGCGACCATCGCGAGCGCGACGGCAGCGCGGATGATGTAGGGCGAGTCCACGACCGCGGGGCGCAGCGGGCGGTTGCCAAAGACGACGATGCGGTGGGGATCGCTCGTCATTACGTGCGCGCCGAATTTCGCCAGCTCGGGCATCCACGCGAAGCCGTTTTCGTAAACCTTGTTCCAGAAATGCACCGTGCCCTCGGCGCGCGTGCTGAGCGCGATCACGAGCGGCAGCAGATCGACGGAGAAATACGGCCACGGCGCGGCCTCGATCTTCGTGAGCAGGTTGGCGGTGAAGGGCGCCTCGACGACGAGCTTCTGGTTGCGCCGCACGATCGCGGTCTCGCCCTCGTGCTCGACGACGACGCCGAGTTTGGCAAACGCGCGCGTGATCAGGTCGAAGTGGTGCGGGAGGGATTTCTTCACGCGGACCTCGCCGCCCGTGATCGCGCCCAGCGCGAGGAAGGTGACGATCTCGTGGTAATCGCTGTTGATGGTGATGGTGGCGCCGTGGAGCTTCTTCACGCCGGTGATCTCGAGCATCGAGGTGCCGAGGCCCTTGATCTTGGCGCCCATCGCGACGAGCGCGGCGCAGAGATCCTGCACGTGGGGCTCGCTGGCGGCGTTGACGAGCGTGGACTTGCCCTTGGCGAGGGCGGCGGCCATCGCGAAATTCTCCGTGACGGTGACGGACATGTAATCGAGCCAGTGCCGCGCGCCGGCGAAGCCGTGGGGCAGGGCGATCACGAGCGGATCGCCGACCTTGATGACGGCGCCGAGCGAACGGAGGATTTCCAGGTGCGGATCGATTTCGCGGACGCCGAGGGAGCAGCCCTTGGAGTTGGCGTGGATGGTGATCTTGCGGAAGCGGTGCAGCAGCGCGGGGTAAAGCAGCACCGTGGAGCGCATGTCCTGCGGCAGCTCGTCGTTGGCGAGGGTGCCGCGAAACGACGAGTGATCGACGCGCATCACGCCGGTGTCGCGGTTCCAGTCGATCTTCGAGCCCTGGCTGCGGAAGAAGGCGACGAGCTTGTCGAGGTCGGTGATGTCGGGGACGTTCTTCAGCGTGACGGGCTCGTCGGTGAGCAGCGTCGCGCAGAAGATGGGCAACACGGAGTTCTTGTTGCCGGAGGGCGTGATGACGCCGCTGAGGGGCTTGCCGCCGTTGACGATGAGATCGGCCATTTAGGGACCAAGGGACAAGAGACCAAGGGACCAAGGGTCAAGAAACCAGCGGGCGAAAAGAAAAAAGACCAAGGGATTGGTCCCTTGGTCTTTTGGTCATCGGACTTTTAGTCCCTTAAATGGCGCCGCCGCCCTGCTGGCCTTCGGGGCGTGGGCCGCGGTCGCCGCGATCACCACCGCCTTCGCCACCTTCGCCGCGGAAGCGGCCGCGGCCGCCGCGGCGTCGACGCCGGCGCTGACCGCCGTCGCCTTCGCCGTAGGGTTCGCCGCCGTGCGAGCGAGGCTCGCCTTCGACGCGCGGCCCGCGGTGGTCGCCGCCCCGGCCGCCGCGATCACGACCACCGCGATCGCCGCGCTGGCGGTTTTCGCCGTCGCGACGCGAGTCGCGCGGGCTGGAGGTGGTTTCCGTGGATTTGCCGCCGCCGAAGAGGCCTTTGAGCCAGCCGAGGAAGCCGCCCGATTTTTTCACCGGCTCGGGCCGGGGTTCGCGCGGTTCACGCGGTTCGCGTGGCGGGCGATCGCCTTGGGCCCGCGGCTCGCGAGGCTCGAAGGAACGTGGCTCGCGGGCCTCACGCGGATCGCGCGGTTGACGCGGTTCGCGTTGTTCGCGGGGATCGCGCGGCTGGCGGGCTTCGCGCGGATCGCGGGGCTCGCGTTGCTCGGAGGGCTGGCCCTCGCGGCCTTCACGCTGCTCGCGGCGTTCGCGCGAGGGTTGGAAGGAGGGGCGCTCGTCGCGCTGGCCGCCGGCCGGCGGTTGGGATTCCCAGCGCGTCTCGGCGCGACGGGGCGCCTCGGGCGGGAGGATGTTGAGTTCGGCCTTGGTGGCCGGTTCGGCGGAGAGAGGCGCGACCGGGTCAGCGTCGAGCGACGCTGGAGCCGGAGCCGGGGCCGGAACAGGTGCGGGGGCAGGGGTGGGGGCGGCCGGGAGTTCCGGCTCGTTGGCGCGAGGCGCATTCACCGAGGTCTCACCGGTGAACGGATTTTTGTATTCGGACTGCGGGTTGATGACCGCGAGGGCCGATGGCTTGTAGCCGGTGGGGGCGGGAGCCGCCGTGGCGGTGGCCGAGGGGCGCTTGGCCTTGCCGCGGGCGAGGCCGGCACCGCGGGTCGCGCCGAACGAGCCGGCGGCGGGCGTTGCACTGGCCGGGGCCGAGGCGGCCGCCGCTGCGCTGTCCGTCGGCGCGGGCGCCGGGGCGAGCAAGTCCGCGGAGGCCGGGTTCGGCGTCGCAGACTTTTCTTGATCTGACATGTTTATGTTTTCTCTGGTGGAGGCGGCTCATCCCGCGAGGCGGGAGGGCGGCCGTGTTGGTTGCGCACCCGGAGTGCGGTTGGACGCGCTCGACGGATGCAGGAAGGGAGCAGACTCGTCCGCCTCGCCCCGAGGGGCAACTGCAAATTCCGGCCGCGCCGGCCCGCTCCGGCGGACAATTGGGCGGCGGTGGCCGCCGGCGCGACTTGCCCCTTGCCACCCGCCGCGCGCCGTCGCCAGCCTGCCCGGATGGACAAACTCGAGGAAATTTTCCGCATGCAGGACGCGCTCAACGCCCGGATCGGCGTCAACCTCCCGCCGCCGACTGACGAGGAGAAGGCCAAATGGATCCTCAACTACACCCGCGCGATGCAGCAGGAGACCGCGGAGCTGATCGACTCCGTGCCGTGGAAATGGTGGGCGAAATACCAGAAGTTCGACGAGCAGAACGCCAAGGTCGAAGTCGTGGACCTGTTTCACTTCCTCGTCTCCCTCGCGCAGACGCTCGGCATGACGGCCGACGATGTCTACCAAGCCTATCTCAAGAAAAACGCCGTGAACCACCAGCGCCAGGAGAGCGGCTACGTGAAGAAGGACGAGGCGGACTCGAAGCACATCTGAGGGTAGGGCGCGGACTCCGTTCCGCGCCTCGTGCTGCAAGGTATTCTGGCGGCGAGCGAAGTCGCCGCCCTGCCGCCTCAGCGCGTCACCACAAACGCCGCCGTCACATCGACGGCGCTCTGGCCGTCCTCGACGATCGAGGCCTTGAGCTTGAGCTTGGCCTTGCCGTAGCGCGTGAGGGCTTCCTTGAACTCGGCGATGGCCGCCTGCGCGGGGCGTTCGCAGATCGCGCGGAGGTCGCCGATGACGGGCCTGCGGTAGGCGGCGCGGCTTTCTTTCACGACGATGCGCCACTCGGTCTTGTCGGCGCCTTTTTCGTTTTTCATCAGCTCCCACACGACGCCGTAGCCGGCGAGGGTGGCGAGGGAGACGAGACTGCCGCCAAAGGCCGTGTTGAGCGAATTTTTGTTCTGCTCCTTCGGGGCCGTCAGGGTCAGCGCACGGTCGTCGCTCACCTCCACGCCGACGCCCATCGCCTTCGCGAGCGGGATCATCTCGTGGAGGAAAAGTTCGAGGGCGGGGACCTTGACCGACTTCATTCGCGGGGACGTTGGAGGGTTTTTATTGGCGCGTCAAAGCCTCGCCGGAGCTAGTTTTTGGCGGATAAAACCAGCCGGAGTTTGACGTTTCCGGGCCGCTCCGCCCCTTCCGTGCGTCATGATTTCCCCCGGCCAGCGCCTCGATATCAACTTCAAGCTCAAGGTCGTGCGTGCCGGCGTGCCTGAGGAAGTCGCGTTCGTCGATCTGCTCACGCGCCCCACGATCGTGTCGGTTTACATGAAAAACAACACGGGCAGCTGCGATAAACAGAACGACAGCCTGGCCGCCCATGCCGCCGAATTCGACCGGGCCGGCTTTAACCTGATCGCGATCAGCCGCGATACCTGTGGCTCGCATGTGAAGTATGCGGCGAAAAAGAAAATCGCCTACGTGCTCGCGAGTGATCCCGACGATCTTTTTTCCCAGGCGGCCGATGCGGTCGTCGAGAAATCGATGTATGGCCGGACTTTTCAGGGGCCGGCGCGCGCCGCCTACGTGCTGGACCGCGACGGCACGGTGCTCGCCGTCGCCGGCAAAGTCGACCCCGCCGACCACGCCGCGCAATTGCGGGAATTGATCAAGTCGCTGGGCACCGGTGCGCAGCGTTGATTCTGCGCTCCGGCGTGGAACTGTCGACGGCGCATCCCGTCACCCTTTCGATCCGCTGCCATGTCCCGCACCTCCCCGCGCTCTCTTCTCCTCGTGCTCGCCCTGCTCGCGGTGGGCGGCGCTGGCGGCGGTGGGTGGATTTGGTGGGAGGCGCGAAATCGCGCGGCGGCATTGAGTCCCGGTTCGGCGCAGCAGGCTTTCGTGGACGTGGCGATTCCGGCGCCGCGTGCACTGATGACTTTTAGCACGCCGCCCGATGTCTTCGGACTCGACGCCGCGCTGCCTGCGCCCGCGCACGCGGTCGCCTACGTGCGCGTCGATGCCACGCTGGCAGCGGGGCCGCAGTCGCCTTTTTGGCAGGCACCGGGCAAGGGGCACATCGAGGTGCCATTGCCGCGCGGCGGATCGCTGGTCGTGGTGATCGAGCGGAGCGAGCGGCTTGGCGCAGATCGATTTGTGAGCCGCGGCGCCATCGAGGGACGGGCGGGCAGCCGCGCGCGCTTCGCGTGGAATGAAGGTTTCCTCCACGCTGAGATCGAGGATCCGGTGCTGGGCACCTTTGCGCTCCGCGCCGCGACCGACGAGTTCGCCCAGTTCTACCGCATCGAGCCGGGCTTGGTGCTCCCGTGCGGCGGCGAACGCCTGGCCCCCGCGCGTGCGGCCGCGCCGGCGGGTCCCGCGCGGGAGGCTTCCTGGCTGCCCACCACCGCTGCCGCCGGGGCCGAGAACCCCCAGCGCGCCGAGGTCCACCTGCTCATGCTGCACACGCCGGATGTGCTGCCGACGCTCTCCGGCGCGGCGCGCACCGCGGCGCTGCAAAGCGCGTTCGACCTCGCGGTCATGCGCGTCAACGACGTGCTCGCCGCCAGCCTCGTGAGCGCGCGGGTGCGCCTCGTGCACGTCGCCGAGACGCGCTACGACGAGACCCGCAGCGCCGCCAACAGGGTCCAGGACGACGCGCTCACCGCGCTGCAAGCCGAGGCCGACGGCCACATGGACGAGATCCACGCGCTGCGCGACGCGGTCGGCGCCGACTTTGTCTGCCTCGCGCTGGCGCGGCGCGATTTCGCGAGCAGCGGCCTTAGTTTCGTGCTCGGCGACATCGACGATGCGAGCAATGCACCCTACGCCTTTTCCATCGTGGAATACGGCGCGATCGCGGGCACCACCGTCGTCGCGCACGAGCTCGGGCACCTCTTCGGTTGCGCGCACGACCGCGCCAATGCGGTCGGAAGCGCCGGCGCGTTTCCCTTCAGCTACGGCTACCGCTTCACCGGCACGGACGGCCGCCAGTATCGCGACATCATGGCTTATCCGCCGGGCACCGAGCTCGCGTTTTTCTCCAACCCGCGGCTGCTGGCGCCGGGGTCCGCCGCCGCGCCGCTCGGCATCGCGGCCGGGCAACCCGGCGCGGCGGACAACGCGCTCACGATCGAGCGCACGGCGTTTGCCGCCGCCGCCTATCGCCTGCAAACGCAGACGCCGCCCGCGGCCGGCACGCTCATTAACGTCGCCACGCGCGCCGTCGTCGGCCCGGGCGAGGCCGCGTTGATCGCGGGCTTTGTGGTGAACGGGCCGGAGCCGAAGCCGGTGCTCATCCGCGCGGCCGGCCCCGCGCTGCGCGGCTTCGGAGTGGGCGACGCCCTGGCGGATCCGGTGCTGCGGATCGTCGCGGGCGGCGCAGTCATCGCGGAGAACGATCAATGGTCCGCGCCGATCGGTGCCGGCCGCACCGGCGCGGAGATCATGGCAGCGGCGGCGCGGGCCGGCGCGTTTCCCTTTGCCGCCGCGAGCGCCGACGCCGCCGTGCTGCTCACGCTCCCGCCCGGCGCCTACAGCGCGGTCGCGGAGGGCGCGCGCGGCGCCACCGGCTCAGGCCTGGTCGAGGTCTTCGAGATCGAGGCCGGCGCCGCGCGCATCGTGAATCTGGCTACGCGGGCTTTCGCGGACCGCGGCGGCCGCGAGATGATCGGCGGCTTCGTGGTGCGCGGCGAGCCGGGCGCGACCAAGCGCATTTTGATCCGCGCGCTCGGGCCGACGCTCGGCCGCGCGCCCTTCAGCCTCGCTGACGTGCTCGACGATCCGGAGATGGAAGTGCGCAACACCGCCGGCGAACTGGTGCTGCGCAGCGACGACTGGAGCACCGGGGCGACCGGCGGTGCGAGCCCGGCCAACGATTTTTCCCCCACGGTGCGAACCTACGGGGAAAATCAGATCGCGGCCACGGGCTTTGCCCCGCCGAATCGCCGCGAGCCCTGCGTGATCGCGGATCTGCCGCCGGGCGCCTACACGGTGATCGTGCGGCCCTTTGAGCTGCGCGATCCCGACCCGGCGCAGGATCAGCCGGCGCGACCGGGCGTCGGCCTCATCGAGGTTTACGAGATCGGGCGCTGACACAGATTCGGTTTGCCGCGGCGCGGCGCCGGATGAAGCTCACGACGTCCAGCGCGAACCTGATCGCGACCGTGACGCCAACACATCAACCTCCCGACCTCGGACCCGAGGCTTCATCGCCATGCGAAAAGCACCCCTGTCCTGCCGCGCCTCCGCGCGGGTTCTCCTCTGCCGGAAAACCCCCGCGACGGCGTGAAGACCATCCTCCAATTTGCCCAGGCCGCGCGCGAGCGCCGCAGCTTGGTAATGATCGCGGCCTACGATGCGCTGATGGCGCGCCTCGTCGCCGCCAGCGCGGCGGACGCGATCCTCGTGGGCGACAGCGTCGCGATGGTCGCGCACGGGTTTCCCTCCACGATTCACGCGACGGTGGAAATGATGGCCGCGCATGTCGCCGCCGTGCGCCGCGGCGCGCCGGAGATGCTCGTGGTGGCCGACCTGCCGTTTCTCGCGGTGCGCCGCGGGATCGCGGCGGCCACCGACGCCGCGGGCCAGCTCATGCAGGCCGGGGCTTCGGCCGTGAAACTGGAGGGTGTCGCCGGCCATGGTGACGTGATCGCGCACCTTGTGCAAAGCGGCATCCCGGTGATGGGCCACCTCGGCCTCACGCCGCAGGCGGTGCACCAGCTCGGCGGCCATCGGCTCCAGGGCCGCAGCGTGGCCGAGGCCGAGCGCATCCGCGACGAGGCGCGGGAGGTCGAGGCGCGCGGTGCCTTTGGCCTGGTGCTCGAGTGCATCCCCGCCGCACTCGCCGCGACCATCACGGCCGAGCGCGCGATCCCGACGATCGGGATCGGCGCCGGCGGCGGGACGGCGGGACAGGTGCTCGTGCTTTCGGATCTGCTCGGGCTCGATCCGCGGTTTCAGCCGCGGTTTGCGCGGCGCTACCTGGAAGGTGACGCGCTCGTGCGCGAGGCGATTGATCGGTTTGCGCGCGACGTGCGGGCGGCGGAATTTCCCGCCGGGGCGGAGGTGCTCGCATGAGCCTCGTGTGCCTCGGCCTCGATTTGTGGCGCGGCCTGCGGGCTTCGCCGGAGTGGGCGGGCCGCAGCATCGGCTTTGTGCCGACGATGGGCGCGCTGCATGCGGGCCACGCGTCGCTGCTGAAGCGCGCCCGCGCGGAGAACGACCGCGTGGTGCTCAGCCTATTCGTCAATCCGACGCAGTTCGACGATCCCGCGGACCTCGCGCGCTACCCGCGCACGTTCGAGGCCGACCTGGAACTGGCGCGGCCGTTCACCGATGCCGTGATCGCGCCGAACGAGGAGCAGCTCTACCCCGGTGGCTACCACTGCCGCGTGACGGAGAACGACCTCAGCCGGCGCCGCGAGGGCGCGCACCGGCCCGGGCATTTTGATGGTGTGCTGACGATCGTGCTCAAGCTCCTCAACCTCGTGCAGCCCACGCGCGCCTACTTCGGCGAGAAGGACTGGCAGCAGCTCCAGCTCGTGCGCCGCATGGCGGACGCGTTTTTCCTGCCGTGCGAGATTGTCGGCTGCCCCACGGTGCGCGAGGCCGACGGGCTGGCGCTCAGCTCGCGCAACCGCCGCCTCACGCCCGAGGGCCGCCAGCGCGCGGCGGAGTTCCCGCGGGCGATGCGCCACGCGAAGACGCCGGCGGACGCCATCGTGACGCTCAAGGCCCTGGGCTTCGACCTCGACTACGTGGAGGATGAAGCCGGCCGGCGGATCGGCGCCGTGCGGCTTGAAGGCGTGCGCCTGATTGACAATGTGGCGATCTAAAGTTCCCCCGCATGCTCCTCACGCTCGACATCGGCAATTCCCAGATCCATGGCGGAGTGTTTGAAGGCGACGCGTTGCGCTGCCAGTTCCGCAAGACCACGCATCCGCTCGGCTCGGCCGACGAGTTCGGCGTGTTCTTCGCGACCGTGCTGCGCGAGAACGGCGTCGATCCGCGCGCGATCCGGCGCGTCGCGATTTGCTCGGTGGTGCCGCCGGCGCTGTTTCCAGTGCGCGGCGCCTGCACGAACTATTTCGGCTGCGAGCCCTTCGTGCTGCAGGCCGGCGTGAAGACCGGCCTCCGCGTGAAATACCGCAACCCGCAGGAGGTCGGCGCTGATCGCATCGCGGGCGCGATGGCTGCGGCGCAGCGGCGGCCGGCGACAAACCTCATCGTGGTGGACTGCGGCACGGCGACGACCTTCGACGTGGTGACCGCCGCGGGCGACTATCTCGGCGGCGCAATCATGCCGGGCGTGGGGATCTCGGTCGAGATGCTCGCGGGCCGCACGGCCAAGCTGCCGACCGTCGAGATCGTGCGCCCGGCCGCGGCGCTCGGCCGCTCCACGATTGAGAGCATCCAATCGGGCATCTACCACGGGCACGCCGGCGCGATCGGGCGGCTGCTCGAAGAGCTGGCGCGCGAGGCTTTCGAGGGCCAGCGGCCGTTTGTCACGGGCACCGGCGGTTTCGCGCGGCTGCTTGAGCCGGAGAATCTGTTCGACGATATCGTGCCCGAGCTGGTGCTCCTCGGCCTGAAGCACGCGGAAGAAATCAATCGCGAGCCGTAGCAACGGGCGTCCCGGCCCGCCGTGGTTGGGCGGACATTCTGAACCGGCGGGCAGGGACGCCCGCGCTACCAAGAAGCCACACCTTGACTTGGATCAAGGCGCGCGGCGGTGCGGGCGGGTAGAGTGGGGCGAGGCTCACGCCCGCTCTTATGAAAACCCATCCGCTGCTCTTTCCCTCGATTCCCTTGCTGGCGCTCGCGCTGCTCGCCGGCCGCGCGCCCGCGGCGGAGGGTCCGTCTGCCGCCCAAGGTCCGGTGATCCTGCCGCCCGAGGTGCTCGCGCTCCCGGTCGAGCAGGCCGTGCTCACGTCCCCGCCCCGGGTGCCGCCGCCGATTGCGCGCAAGCACGCGGCGCGCGTCATCGTCCATCTTGAGGTGCGTGAGTTTGTCGCCCGCCTGGCCGATGGGGTGGACTACACCTTCTGGACCTATGGCGGCAGCGTGCCGGGCTCGTTCATCCGCATCCGCGAGGGCGATGTCGTCGAGTTTCACCTCGAGAACCACCCGAGCTCAAAGGTGCCGCACAACATCGACCTGCACGCCGTGACCGGTTCGGGCGGTGGCGCCTCCGCGACGTTTACCGCCCCGGGCCACGCCTCGAAGTTCACCTTTCAGGCGCTGAATCCCGGGCTCTACGTCTATCACTGCGCGACCGCGCCCGTGCCCATGCACATCGCCAACGGCATGTATGGCCTCATCCTCGTCGAGCCCAAAGCGGGGATGCCCCCGGTCGATCGCGAGTTCTACGTGATGCAGGGCGAGTTTTATACCACCGGCCGCTACGGCGAGGAGGGCCTCCAGGCCTTCGACCTCGCCAAGTCGATCGACGAGCGGCCGCCCTACGTCTTGTTCAACGGTGCGGTCGGGTCGCTCGTGGGCGACAAGGCCGTGACCGCCAAGGTGGGCGAAACGGTGCGCATCTACTTCGGCGTCGGCGGGCCCAACCTCACCTCTTCGTTCCACGTCATCGGCGAGATCTTCGACAAGGTCTGGCCCGAGGGCGGCACGAAGTTTGTGCAGGAAAACGTGCAGACCACGATGGTCCCGGCCGGCGGCGCGACGATCGTGGACTTCAAGGTCGAGGTGCCGGGCACCTTCATCCTCGTGGATCACTCGCTGTCGCGGGCGTTCAACAAGGGCGCGCTCGGCATGCTCAAGGTCGAGGGCCCGGAGAACCGCGTGATCTACTCGGGCAAGGAAATCGATGCGGTTTACCTCGGCGCGCAGGCGGCGGCCGGCTCGGAAGCCGCGCGCCGCGAGGCTGAGTTGCAGACGCGCATCGCCGCCGAGATGAAGGCCAATCCCGCGATCGCCGGCCTGACCAAGGAGGTGCAGATCGAGAAGGGGAAGCAGGTTTACATGGGCCTCTGCTTCGCCTGCCACCAGGCCGACGGCAACGGGCTGCCCGGTGTCTTTCCGCCGCTGGCCAAATCCGACTATATGCTCGCCGACCGCGAGCGGGCCATCCGCACGATCCTCAAGGGCATGACCGGCAAAGTGACGGTGAACGGCCAGACCTACGACAGCGTCATGCCGCCGCTGGAGGCCGCGATCACGGACGCGCAGGCGGCCGACGTGCTGACCTACGTGTTCAACGCCTGGGGCAACTCGGGCGACGCCTTCACGCCCGCGCAGGTGAAGAGCGTCCGCAACGAAACGCGCTGAAGCCCCTGGAAATGTCATGAACCGCCGCGGCCTCTTCGCCCTACTCCTCGCCGTCCCCGTCGGGCTCGTCGGGGAAGAGGCGGCACGCGTCGTGAAGATGCTCCCCATCCCGGCCGGCGACTACGCGCCGCCGCTGCGGGCCGCGGGCGAGCCGGAACGCGTGGCGGTCGCAGCCTTCCTGCTCGACGAACGGCCGGTGACGAATGCGGAGTTCCTCGCGTTTGTCACCACGCAGCCACGGTGGCGGCGTTCGCAGATCAGCCCGCTCTTCGCCGAAGAGGCGTATCTGCATCACTGGGCCGGTGATCTCGAGCTCGGGCCGCTGGCGCCGGGCGCCGCGCCGGTGGTGCGCGTGTCGTGGTTTGCCGCGCGGGCCTACGCGCGCTGGGCGGGCAAGCGCCTGCCGACCACGGCCGAATGGGAACTCGCGGCGGCCGCCGGCTTCACGCGCGCCGACGGCAAAAACGATCCCGAGCTGGCGCGGGCGGCGCAGGTGTGGCTGGCGCGGCCGGTGCCGTCGATTCTGCCCGAGGCCGCCTCGGCTCGCCCGGACTTCAATGGCGTGCGCGGCCTGCACGGCCTCGTGTGGGAATGGGTCGAGGATTTTTCGACCGCGATGGTCACCGGCGAATCGCGGGCCGACAGCGGGCTGAACCGCGATTTGTTCTGCGGCGCGGGCGCCGTGAGCGCGCGCGATCCGGGTGATTACGCGGCGTTCATGCGCCTCGCGCTGCGTTCCTCGCTCACGGCGCGCTACACCACCACGGCGCTCGGCTTCCGCTGTGCGCGAGATTTGCCCGCACACACTTCACCATGAAAACAATCACCTGTCTCCTCGCTTTGCTTGCCACTGCCATCGCGGCCGCGCCCGTCGGAACGCCCAAGGAAGATTGCTGCAAGGAGGCCCCGCCACCCGCCGGTCCGATCTCCGCGCGCTCGATTTACCAGCTCGACGCGAAGTTCTGCGCCGACACCGGCCAGTGCCTGCCACTGGCGACCTTGCGCGGCCGGCCCGTGGTGCTCGCGATGTTCTTCGCCTCGTGCGGCTACGCGTGCCCGCGGCTCGTGACCGACATGCAGGCGATCCGCGGCCGCCTGCCGGCGGAGCTGCGGGACAAGGCGGCGTTTGTGCTCGTGAGTTTCGACGTGGAGCGCGACACGCCGGGCGCGCTCGCGGACTACCGCCGCCAGCGCGCGCTGGATGGCGCGTGGACGCTGCTGCACGGCGACCAGGATGCGGTGAGCGAACTCGCCGCGCTACTGGGCGTAAAGTTTCGCCGGGAGCCGAGCGGCAATTTCGCGCACTCCAACCTGATTGCCATCCTCAACGCCGAGGGCGAAGTCGTGCATCGGCGTGAGGGCCTGAGCGGCGGCCTCGACGAGGCGACGCAGGCGGTGATGGCGGCGGCGACCAGAAAATAGCATGAAACCCACCCACTCCTCCACTCCTGCCATCATGCCTGCCACGGCCTTCCGCGTCCTCAACGTGCGCCCGCTGATCGCCCATGGCGTCGATCCGCTCGGCGAGATTCGCGCCCGGCTGGCGGCCCTGCCCGCCGGGCAGGGTCTCACCGTGCTCGCGCCCTTCCTGCCTGCGCCGCTCATCGAGTTGCTGCGCAGCGAGGGCTACTGGGCCTCGATCGAGCGGCGCAGCGATGGCTGGGCGGCGCATTTTTGGCGCGACTAGGCGGCCGCGGCACCGTTGAGTCCGCGCGTGCCTGGACCGAAAAAATCGCTTGCGCCCGAACTTCGCCGCGCGGGGCTGGAGGGATCCGTGCGCTGCGCCCAGCTTTTCTCCGGCCTGCCACCGGCAGACGTGAGCTGCATCGCCGCGCTCTGCCAGCCGCTGGCATTGGCCAAAGGCGCCTACTTGTTTCGCGAGGGCGAGCCGTCGCAGGGGTTTTTCCTGGTGCGCGCCGGCGCGATTAATGTCCATCGCGTGAGCGCGGCAGGGCGCGAGCAGGTGATCCATGTTTTCCGCGCGGGCGAGACGTTTGCGGAGGCGGCGCTGGCCTCGCCGACCGGCTATCCTGCCGATGCGCGCGCGGTCGAGGCGGGCAGTGTGCTGCTCTTTCCCAAAGGTCCGATGCTCGACCTCCTCTCCGGCCGCCCGGACCTCGCGCTCCGGATGCTCGGCTCAATGGGCGCGCATCTAAGGGTGCTCGTGGCTATGCTGGATGATCTGACGCTCAAGGACGCGGAGACGCGCGTGCTCAACTGGATCGTGCAGCGGTGTCCGCCCGCGGGCGCGGCCGAGGTGAAGCTCGGTTCGACCAAGCGCGTGCTCGCCGCCGAACTCGCGACGAGCAGCGAGACGCTTTCGCGGACCTTTGCGCGGCTGCGCGACGCGGACTTGATCGAGGTGCGCGGCCTGACCGTGCGCGTGCGCGACGCCGCGGCGATCCGAGCGCGTTTCCGGCGGCTGCTGGGCGAGGCGTGACAGCCGCGGCGGAGTTGCGCGCGTGGGCGGCGCGTGCATGATGTCTGCTCCCCGCCACCCCAACCCCGCTCTGTTTTCCTCGTGATGAAGACCCCGCTCGCCCTGGCCGCGGCTGCCGCCGTGCTTTTCGCCGTATCGTCCGCTTCCGCCCGCGTCGTCGGGCGGCTCCACGTCAATGGTCCGGCCACCAACGCCACCGCCAAAATCGAAGTCACCGGCGGCCCGATCATCTATGTTGATCCCGCGGTGCTGCCGGCGACGACGCCGGCCGATGCGGACTTCATCCTCATCACCCACAACCACGGCGACCATCAGGAGATCGCCTCCATCAACCGCATTCGCAAGCCCGGCACCGTGATCTATTCGTCGCCGCCCGGCGTGCCCGCGCTGTCCTCGAACGCGGCGCTCGCCGGCGTTACCATCAACGCCGTCACGCCCGGCCAGCGGTTCACCATCGGTGGCGTCGAGGTCGAGACCGTGCCGATGTATAATGTCGTCCGGACGAACCATCTCCGTGCCATGAATTTCGTGGGCTACGTGATCAACGTCGGCGGCGTCCGCGTGTATGCGTCCGGCGATACGGAACGCTTTCCCGAGATGCGCACCTTCACCGCCGACGTCGCGCTGCTGCCGCTCGGCCAGACCTTCACGATGATTCGCGTGCAGGATGCGGTCGACGCCGCGCTCGACGTGCAGGCGCGCGTGGCGATTCCCTATCACTACGGCCGCGGCGAGGGCACGATCGCGGACGGGCAGTTTTTCACCAGCGCGCTGGCCGACCGCATGACCACCCTGATGAGCACGCCGCCCGAGGGCTTCGCGCTGGAGGTTTCCGAGACCGTGACCTTCGCCGAGCAGCCCGCGAGCACGACGGTCGCGCCGGGCGCGAACGCCACACTCGCCGTGCAGGCGACCGGCGCCGGGCCACTGCGCTACCAATGGCGGCGCAACGGCGTCGCGATCGTGGGCGCGACGGCGGCCGCGCTGCCGCTGCCCGCCGCCTCAGCGGCCAGCGCCGGCGATTACACCGTGATCGTGAGCGACAACAACGGCCCGCTCACCAGCCGCCTCGCGCGGGTCGTGGTCGAGGCGCCGCGCCCGGGGCGGCTGGCGAATTTCTCCGTGCGCGCGGCCACGCGGGCCGGCGGGCCGCCTTTAATCGTGGGCGCGGTGGCGGTGGGCGGGCCCAAGCCCGTGCTCGTGCGCGCCGCGGGGCCGGCGCTGGTGGCGTTCGGGGTCGCGGGCGCGATGGTGGATCCGCGGCTCGAGCTGCACGCGGATGTGGCGGGCCGCGACACCATCGTGGCGAGCAATGACGACTGGTCCTCCGGCGGGGTCGCCGCCCTGCGGGTGGCGTTTGCGGGGGTGGGGGCGTTTGATTTCACGGATGCGGCGGGGCGCGACGCCGCGCTGCTGGCGACGATCGACGGCCCGCGATCGATTCATGTGACGGATACGGCGGGCCGGCCCGGGGTGGCGCTCATCGAGCTTTACGACACCGAGCCGGGCGGGGCCGCGCGGCTGGCGAATCTCTCGGCGCGCAACTTCGCCGGCACCGGCGAGGCGGCGCTGATCGCGGGCTTCGTCGTGAGCGGCAACATGCCGAAGCGTCTCCTCATCCGCGGGGTGGGCCCGCGGCTGGCCGCGTTCGGCGTGACTGGGATGCTCGCCGATCCGCGGGTGGAGCTGTTCATGGCGGAGGGCGGGCGGAGCGTGAGCTTCGCGGCCAATGACAACTGGGCCGAGGGCGGCGCGGCGCCAGTGCGCGCGGCGTTTGCCTCGGTTGGGGCGTTTGATCTGCCGGATGCCGCGAGCCGCGATGCGGCGCTCGTGGTCACCGTGCCGGCGGGGGCGTTTACCGCGCAGGTCACGGGCGTGGGCGGTGTCACGGGCGAAGCACTGGTGGAAATCTACGAGCTGCCGTAGACTCGCGGGGCCGCCTACTCCAGCACGTCGATCTCGAGCAGCACCTCGCCGGACGGGCCGCCGGCGCGGCGCACGGCCAGGGTGTAGCTGCGTCCGGCCGTCACGGTAATGACGACGGCCGCATCGCGGCTGCCTTCGGGCAGGTCGGTCGCGCCCGCGAGGGGAAAGAGCGGCGCGAGCGCCGGATCCCAATTGTCGTTTTCCGCGATCAACTGGCCGGCTTGATCGAAGACTTCGAGGTTGGGGTTGGCCAGCGCCTGCGTGACGCCGAATTGGGCAAGCTGCGGGCCGAGGGCGCGGATGAGCACGCGTTTGCTGCCCAGGCCGCTGACGGAGAAGCCGCCGGTCAGCGCGCGGGAGCCGGGGCCCACGCGGCCGCGGGCGGAGAGATGGGCGATGCCCGTCTCGCGGGTGGGGGACGGGTCGTAGAATTCGAACAGCATCGTGCCGCTGTCGGTGGCGCGGGCGCGGGCGGTGCCGAGGCCGGCGGGCAGCGGCAGGACGAGCGCCGCGTCCGCACTGCCTTCCTCGAGCGGAAACGCCCCGAGGGCCGCGAAGGCCTCGCGGTCGGACGCCAGCCAGCGATCATTGGAGGCAAAGAGGGTGGTGCTGCGGTCGAATACCTCCAGCAGCGGATCCTCGACGCCGTCGGTGACGCCGAGGCGCAGGAGCGCGGGGCCGAGGGCGCGCAGCACGACTTGTTTGGCCGGGGTGCGCACGGCGAAGCCAAAGGCCAGGGCGGCGCGCTCGTCGGTGAGATACGAGAGGATCGAGAGGTTCGAGATGACCACGAAGGGCTGCGGCGGGGGCGGCGGGGGTGGCGGCTCGACCTTCACGGCCACGGCGCGGCTCGTGGCGGCGCCGAGGGCGTTGGCCACCATCGCCGTGTAGTTGCCGCTGTCGCTGACGGTCGCGGCTGCGAGGGTGAGGGTCGCGTGGGTCGCGCCGGGGATCGCTTCGCCATCCTTGAACCACTGGTAGGTGAACGGCGGCTGGCCCATGCCGGTGACGGTGAGGGCAACGGTCCCGCCGGTCGGGACGGTGGTCGGCGTCGTGGCCGTCACGGCCAGCGCCGTCGGCGCGATGGCGGGGGCGATGAACTCAATCTCCCAGCGCGAGGTGCCGCTGACGTAGAGGCGCGCGACCTGGCCGGCGAGGGTGTCGGTGCCGTCGCGTTCGAGGCCCATCACCTGCGGATAAAAATAATACCAGCCGGAGAACTCGGATTTATCGAGAATCTTGCGGGGCGTGGTCCATGTGTCGGGCTTGCTCAGGTCGGCGCAGAACGAGACGTAGATGCCCTGCTGCGACCAGCCGGGCTCGCCGGCGGCGTGGCTCATGAGCATCACGTAGCAGTTGAGGTAGGTGTTCCAGTGAACCGAGGGCCCCCACAACGCGTCCGGATCGCTGGCTTGCCAGCGTTTGACCACGGGGAAAATCGGCGTCACGCGCCCGCCGAGGCCGGCTTCGCGCCACGCGCCGTCATGGAATTTCCAGACTTTGCCCACGGGGTCGTGGCGATCCGCGTAGGCCATGCGGGCGATGCAGACGCCTTGGGTCGCGGTCGCGCCGCCGTAGTTGTCGAAGAGAAAATAGAAATACCGCCGCTCGCGATCGAGGATCACGGAGAAGTCGCCATGGCCGCCGGCAAAGTAGCCGTTGCGGGCCGTGGGATCGAGGGGATCGCCGGATTCGAGCACGGTGCCGAGGTTGCGGAGGGTGAGGCCGCCGTCGCTGGAGACGACCGCGCCGATCTTGGGCGCGGTGAGGGTCGAGTCCGGGAAGAGACCGACCGGTTCGGCGTGATACCACGCCCACAGCGTGCCATTCGGATCGGCGGAGACAGACTCCAGCCAGTGCGGCTGATCGGCAGGATCTTCCAATTCGACCTGGCGCAGTTGCCACGGGCCAAACTGGTCCGGCCCGATGCTCAGGTCCGGGTGGCCCTGCGAATTGAACCAATGCAGCCGGCCGTCCCGCCAGAAGGCGGGGCTGTTGCTGTCGATGGGCCGCGGCATCTCGACTTCGGCCGCGCGACGGATGCGGACCTCTTGCGCGGCGAGCGACAGGCTGAGCACGAGCCACGTGGTGAGGCCGAGCAGGAGTTTTTTGATCACAAAGGGAGTGGGCGAGGGCGAAGGGCTGCGCTGAACGCGGCTGGGCTTCGCCACCCTATCGCTAACGGAACGGCGCGGGGGAGGAAGCCCATTGTGGACAGACCAGAGGGGCACCCGGAGGCGGTGTTCCTGCCCAAGCTGGCGCGGCCTGTGCCGCGACCGGTGCAATTTTGGCACAGTGGCCCGGTCACTTGGTGGCTTCTTCCTAGGGTAAAACAAGTTGCCGCGCTGGCCCGCCGGATGCAAAGGGTAGTTTATCATGGATTTCGCCAAACTCACCCAGATGTCGCGTCAGGCCGTGACCGACGCGCAGAACACTGCCCGCCGCCTCAACCACAACGAGGTGGACACGTGGCATCTGCTGTCCGCCCTCATCGCGCAGGAGAACGGCGTCGTGCCCGGGCTCCTCGAAAAAATGAACGTCGGTCCCGGCGCGATGCAGCTCGCGGTCGAACGCGAACTCGACCGCCTGCCGAAGATCACGGGCAGTGTGGACACTTCGAAAATCTACGTCACGCAGGCGGTGAACGATGCGCTCACCCGGGGTGAAGAAGAAGCGAAGTCGCTCAAGGATGACTTTGTCTCGGTTGAGCATCTGCTGCTCGGCCTGCTCGACGTGGCGAAGCCGGATGCACTCAAAAACCTGTTCAAGAGCTTCGGCCTGGATCGCGGCAAAGTGCTGAAGGCGCTCAAGGACGTGCGCGGCTCGCAACGCGTCACGACTGACAATCCCGAGGCGACCTACGCCGCGCTCGAGAAATACGGCCTCGATCTCGTGGCGCAGGCGCGGAAGGGGAAGATGGACCCGGTCATCGGTCGCGACGAGGAGATCCGCCGCACCATCCGCATCCTCTCGCGCAAGACCAAGAACAACCCCGTGCTCATCGGCGAGCCCGGCGTCGGCAAGACCGCGATCGTCGAGGGCCTCGCGCAGCGCATCCTGCGCGGCGACGTGCCCGAGGGTCTCAAGGACAAAACCATTTTCTCCCTCGACATGGGCGCGCTCGTCGCCGGCGCGAAATACCGCGGCGAGTTCGAAGAGCGGCTGAAGGCGGTGCTCAACGAAGTGAAGCAGGCCGAGGGCCGCATCATCCTCTTTATCGACGAACTCCACACCATCGTCGGCGCCGGCAAGACCGAAGGGGCGATGGACGCCGGCAACCTCCTCAAGCCCATGCTCGCACGCGGCGAGTTGCACTGCATTGGCGCCACGACGCTCGACGAGTATCGTCAGCACATCGAGAAGGACGCCGCGCTCGAGCGGCGTTTCCAGCCCGTCGTCGTGGATCAGCCTAGCGTCGAGGACGCGCTGTCGATTCTGCGCGGCATCAAGGAGCGCTTTGAGCTGCACCACGGCGTGCGCATCCAGGACAACGCGCTCGTCGCCGCCGTCACGCTCTCCAACCGCTACATCACGGATCGGTTTTTGCCCGACAAGGCGATCGATCTTATGGACGAGGCCTGTGCGATGATCCGCACCGAGATGGATTCGATGCCGCAGGAACTCGACGAGCTGACCCGCAAGGTGCTCCGGCTGGAGATCGAGGAGACCGCCCTCGCCAAGGAGAAGGACGAGAGCAGCAAGCGCCGGCTCGAAACGCTCCGCAAGGAACTCGCCGAAGCCCGGGAAAAGGCGCAGGGCATCAAGCTGCACTGGGAAAAGGAAAAGGCCGCCGTGGACAAGACCCGCAAGCTGCGCGAGCAAATCGAGGCCGCGCGCCTCGAGATGGAAAAAGCCGAGCGCGCCTACGACCTCAACAAGGTCGCCGAGCTGCGCCACGGCAAGATCCCGCAGATGGAAGACGAGCTGAAGAAGCTGGAGAAGGCCGGCCGCGGCCAGACGACGCTTTTCAAAGAGGAGGTTTCCGAGGAGGAGATCGCCGAGATCGTTTCCAAGTGGAGCGGCGTGCCCGTCACGCGCCTCGTCGAGGGCGAGAAGGACAAGCTGCTCCGGCTGGAGGACGTGCTGCACCAGCGCGTCATCGGCCAGCACGAGGCGGTCACGCTGGTGACCGAGGCGATTCTCCGCGCGCGCAGCGGCATCAAAGACCCGCGGCGGCCCGTGGGCAGCTTCTTGTTTCTCGGGCCCACCGGCGTCGGCAAGACCGAGTTGGCGAAGACGCTCGCCGAAACCCTCTTCGACACCGAGGCCGCGATGGTGCGCATCGACATGTCGGAATACATGGAGAAGCACAGTGTCGCGCGCATGATCGGTGCGCCTCCGGGCTACGTCGGCTACGACGAGGGCGGCCAGCTCACCGAGGCGGTGCGCCGCAAGCCCTACGCTGTGATCCTCTTCGACGAAATCGAGAAGGCCCACCCGGACGTGTTCAACGTCCTGCTCCAGGTGCTCGACGACGGCCGCATCACCGATTCGCAGGGCCGCACGGTGGATTTCAAGAACACCGTCATCATCATGACCTCGAACCTCGGTTCGCGCCATCTCCTCGAAGGCGTGACCGGCGACACGATCCCCGAGAGCGTGCGCGAGAGCGTGATGATGGAGCTGCGCAAAGCGTTCCGCCCCGAGTTCCTCAACCGCATCGACGAGACGATCCTCTTCAAGCCCCTCACGCTCGAGGAAATCACGATCATCGTGAACCTTTTGCTGGCCGACTTGAACAAACGCCTCGCCGACCGCCGCGTGACCGTGACGCTCGACAAGAAGGCGAAGGAATGGGCCGCCGAGAAAGGCTACGATCCCGTCTTCGGCGCGCGCCCGCTGAAGCGTTTCCTCCAACGCAACATCGAGACCAAGCTCGCCCGCGCCCTCATCGGCGGCGAAGTGAGCGAGGGGAGCGAGGTAAAGTTCACGGTGAAGGACGATGCGCTCGTGATGAAGTGAGGTCGAAGGGCGGGCCAACGCGACGGGGGCGTCGCGTCCCCACCAGCCAAATTGCTCAGCGGCTGGCCACTGGAGCGGCGACGCCCTCGTCGCCGGGAATTTGCTCCGGGTCGAGTAGTCATCAGCGCAGCGCAGATGCCCCGAAAATCACGTCTACCCTCATCAGCGGCACCCTCTACGGCCGCTCGTAATGAGCAGCCGGCTCCCTCGGCGGTGTTGCGCGCGATCTTGGATTTTCCCGCGCTCTTGCCAACCCGCGCCGCCTCCGCTCACTCTGCGGCCATGAACACGGGGACCCA
This sequence comes from Opitutaceae bacterium, assembly GCA_030693515.1. Lineage (GTDB taxonomy): Bacteria > Verrucomicrobiota > Verrucomicrobiia > Opitutales > Opitutaceae > ER46. The sequence continues at coordinate 7,278 of JAUYAK010000048.1, read as the reverse complement.
GCTCAAGAAAACCGTTCGCAAGTCCGGGGCTCCAAAAACGGCCAGCGGGAAGAAATTCGTGCCGGCCTGGATCGGTAGCGGGGTGGGCCAAGCCTTTGTGAGGCCCGGGATTGATCTCACCAAGCCCACGCTGCTTTCATGCAGGTCGATCCGCTAGTAGTCCAAGGGGTTCTTTGTGGCCCGTGTTGCGCCGGATCACGTCTCGATTTTTGGATAAACGGTCGGTGTGCGCATCTCGCGGATGCGCAAGTCTCTCCGCTAGGTTCTGCCTCGACTGCGAGGCGGTCTTTCGCAAAAAATCAGGGCACTCTCGCATATGCCCCTCATCGACTCCGACACTTGGGATTCCAGATTTATCAGCCTAAATCAGCTTCAATTTCATCCGGCAAATCCCCGTCTACCCGAGTTACAGGGCAAAGCGAGCGAGCGAGAAATCATCCATGAACTTTGCACGCGTTCAAAGATCGAGGCCCTCGCCCGATCCATCGCTGACAAGGGTTATTTTCGGCAAGATCGATTGATCGTATTTAGAGAGGACAAGGCCAATGTAGTATACGAAGGCAACCGCCGCTTGTGCGCGCTAAAGGTATTGGCGAAACCGGACCTTGCGCCGGTCGGTATGCAACGCACGTTTCGGCGGCTATCGGAAAAGGCGAAATTGCCCAAAAAAATTGCAGTCGAATTCGTGCCCAATCGTTTCGACGCGGAAGTGGTGATGTTCTCCAAACACGCCGGTGAGCTGTTTACGGTCGATTGGAAGCCGGTGCAGCAGGCGACATTCATCGCAACGAAGCTCGATCAGGGGGACAGCGTTGAGGATCTCTGCGCCACTTATGGCCTTCGCCGTGACGAGGTGGTCAATTTTCGCGCCGCGGTCGACCTCTACCGCCTTGCGCGACTCGCCGAACTAACACCAGAAGCCAAGGCGCTCGTCGACGATCCCGAGCAGTTTCCGCATTCCGTCGTGTTCGAGCGCGTCTTCAAGCCGAAGAAGAGCCGCGAAATCCTCGGCGTCGACATCACTGACAAGGGGTTGGTCGTGACTTCCACGAAAGAAAGATTTCTTCCGCTTTTGGCTAAGGTGCTCGATGACGCTGCGAACAACCGCATCGATACCCGCTCTTTGAATACCGAGGAGGACCAGCTCAGATACGTTGAGCAGCTCGGCTTTGAAGCAGGAGGAGGGAAATTCACCGTCGAAGAAATCGAGTCAGAGAAAAAGGCTGCGAACGAGAAAACTCCATCGGCCGGGGGCGCCACGAATGTGGCTATGGCGAGAAGATCGACCAAGCCCACCGGGCGGCTCTTCCCTCGGGATCTCGTCAGCACCCATGCCCACGAGAAAATCCACCGGCTAATCGAAGAGGGTAAGCGGCTCGAAATATCTCACGCACCGCACGCCAGCGCCTTCCTATTGCGTGTCCTGTTGGAAACTGCGCTGGTGGTCCGCCTAAAGTCTCAGCGTCTTTGGCATGAGGCTCGGGCAATGGAGAAGAACGACAAACTCGGACCATCCCTGGCAGTGATGCTCGATTACGTGAACGCCAACCATGCGAAACTTAAACTTGATCCCACGACCATCAACGCCTTGGGCGCACTGGTTTCGCGTAAGATAAAGCAAAGCAAGCCCGAGTTGGATCGCATAGTTCACAGTCCCGACGTATTCGCGACGAGTGAGTCAGTCCTCCAGATTCGCGAGCAGGCTATGCCGTTGCTGCGCGAAATCCTGCGACTACCGTCATGATCGCCCGCAATCCGAGCCCTTTGCGCTACCCTGGAGGTAAGGTTTCGCTGACCGAGGTCCTCCAAAAAATCATCTATGCCAACGGCCTTCAGGGTTGCACCTACATCGAGCCGTTTGCAGGTGGTGCGGGTGCGGGACTGAAGCTCCTGCGTGAAGGGCATGTTGACCGAGTCATCATAAACGACGCGGATCGAGCCGTTTTTTGCTTTTGGAACAGCGTGATGAAAAGAACGGACGAATTGATCGAAAGAATTCATACGACGCCGTTGACGATGGCGGAATGGCGGAAGCAGCGGGAAATCTATCGCAGTCCCGGCCGCCGGAGCCAAGTCGAGATCGGTTTTGCGGCATTTTATCTCAACCGCTGCAACCGGTCGGGAATCATCAAGAACGGCGGACCGATCGGCGGAGTTTCCCAAGAGGGTGAATGGAAGCTCGATGCGCGCTTTAACCGGGACAATCTTGCGGCTCGCATTGAAGATTTGTCGACCTACGGTGATCGGATCACGGTCCTCCGCGAGGACGCTGCCGACCTGATTCGGAACCTCGGCCCCCATGTTGAGAACGTCGATTCGTGCTTTGTGTATGCCGATCCACCTTACTACTTAAAGGGCAGAGAACTTTATTTGAGTCACTACGGAGATGCCGACCATCAAGCTTTCGCGGACCTAATGTGTCGCGAAGCGACCTGTCCTTGGGTGATAACGTATGATGATGTTCCCCGTATCCGAGAATTATACGACGAGCAGCAACTCCACAGCTTCAACTTGCGGTATTCGGCCCATCGAGCCTCTACAAATGGCAACGAGGTGCTTATCGCACCGGCGCACGTAACGATTCCCGAGGAGGCATTGGCGGTCCTAGGGCGAACAGAGGGTCTGCGGGAACAATCAACATCGCCTCGTCGTTCATAGCGGAGGGCGTGGCTGGTGCCGCGAAAAGTGGAAAGCTGGCGGGTGAAGATTGGGAGAGCGAACCAGTCCTGATTTGGCGCCGGCTTTGGTCATTCGGAATCCTTCGCCCCTCCGTCGTAGCGAACCGCATGGCCGGTTTCGAGGAGAGCATTATTCAAGCAGCCTCCGGCTGCTTGAAGTTGAGAGTTGAAGGTTCGATCCGGTTGGCGGTTGGTTCTTCGCTCCGTCTTGCGACTTGGGACTTTGCTCCTTCCGCGGCCCATCTTCATCCTTAATTTCCTGACCCACGCCGAATACAGTCAAAATCTCTGGAAGAACCGCCTATGAAAACCGCCCCTCGCGCCGCGCCGACGTTCGCCAAGCTCCCGAAGACTTATGCCGGTTTGATGGCGATGCACTTGATTCGCCCGATTCACGATCAAGTCGATGCCGACAACGCCGCGGAGATGATCGACCGGCTCGCCGGCCATGCGCTCAACGCCGAGCAGTCCGACTATCTCGATTTGCTCAGCGACCTGTATGAGAAATGGGAGAGCGCGCAATTTCCCATCGCCCGGGCCCGGGGTCCGGAATTGCTGCGACTGGCGTTGACCGAGCGGGGAGATGGTGCGGCCGAACTGGCGAAGCTCATCAGTATCGACCCATCGCTGGCCTACCGGATTCTGCGCGGTGAACGGCAGTTGACGGCGGGGCAAATCCGGAAGGTCGCGGACACCTATGGTCTCGACCCCGCGGCACTCTTGCCGTGAGTGCGGCGGAACGCTCGAGCCGAGTTCACGTCTTTCCTCCCATGTCCCGTTCTTTACGTTTGTGCGATCCGTCCCGTTTGCTCCTCAAAGACCGTGGCGCTCGCCCCGTGCGCAGACCCGGCAGCTTTGCCCGTGGGCTGCTGCTGATGGTCTTGCTCGGGGTTGCGGCGGCCGTGGTCGTGGCCCCGGGCTTCGCCGCGGCGGAGAACAAACGAAATGTCCCCACCGATCGGCCCGTCAGCTACGAGGCGTTTGGCGCGGTCGGAGACGGTGTGGCTGACGATTTGCCGGCCATCGTCGAGGCGCACGCCTTCGCCAACGCCCACGGCCTGCCGGTCAAGACCGAGGCCGACGCCACCTATCACCTCGGCCGCCGTGCGCTCACTGCCATCATCGCCACCGACACGGACTGGAGCACCTCGCGCTTTGTGGTCGACGACACCGACGTCGAGAACTCCCGCACCTCGCTCTTCGCCGTGCGCTCGCTGCTGGCCCCCGTGACGCTGGCGATCAAGCGGCTGACCCGGGACCAGCGGCACCTCGACGTCCAGCCGCCCCGCGACTGCTGGGTGCGCGTCGAGAGCAACCTCAAGCGGATCTACATCCGCCGGGGTCTCAACCAGAACAACGGCTCGCCCCAGCGCGATTGTTTCATCCTGCGCCGCGACGGCACGATCGAGGGCGACATCGATTGGGACTACGCCACGATCACGCGCGTGGAAGCCCGCCCGATCGACGAGCAACCGCTAATCGTCCGCGGCGGGGTCTTCACCACGACCGCCAACCGGCTGAAGGCGGAGAAGGGTTACAACTACTGGGCGCGGAACATCGCCATCACCCGCTCGAACACCACGGTCGCAGGGCTGACCCACCACATCGTCGGCGAGACCGATGTCGGCCAGCCCTACAGCGGGTTTCTTTCGGTCAGCGGCTGCGCCAACGTCACCCTGCGTGACTGCTACCTCACCGGGCACAAGACCTACACCACGATCGGGTCCGCCGGGAAGCCGGTGACCATGGGCACCTACGACGTGGGCGCGAACGAGGTGGTGAACTTCACGATGATCGGCTGCCGGATGGACAACATCTGCGACCCCACGCGCTGGGGCGTAATCGGGACCAACTTCTGCAAGAACATCCTCCTGGAGAACTGCACGCTGTCGCGCATGGACACGCACCAAGGCGTCTCCGGCACCTACACGATCCGCGGCTGCACCCTGGGCCACGCGGGACTGAACGCCATCGGCCGGGGCACATTGACGGTCGAGGATTCCACCTTGAACGGCCGGTCGCTGCTCAGTTTTCGCGGCGACTACGGCAGCACCTGGGAGGGCACGGTCGTGATCCGCAACAGCCGCTGGCTTCCCGGCTGCGGCACGGGGATCCAGCCCCACGTGATCGCCGGGAGCAACGACGGGCAGCACGATTTCGGTTATCCCTGCTTCATGCCGGCCAAGGTCATCATCGACGGACTGGTCATCGACGACAGCCGTCATCCCAAGGACTACCAGGGGCCCTATCTCTTCACGGACCCGGACGGCGCGAAGGCGAGCACGGAGGCGCGGCCGTTTCCCTACCGGCTGACCGAGCAGGTGACGATCCGCAACCTGACCACGACGAGTGGGCGAAAGCTCCGGACCTCGCCGGACGCTGAATTCAACCAGCGCGTGAAAGTGATCGAGCTAAACTGAGGGCTCGTTCGGGCATCGGGCACGCCAGAAAAACGCTGCGGCATCGGCGCCGAGAATGGAAAGCCAGCAAGGGATCAGAAATAGTGGGGCGCGCCTTTTACGCCGGCCTTGGTTTCTCGCCGGCCGTGACCAAGAATGAGCGCGGGAAGCCCCTTGATTTCCCGTTGCTGGCGCCCACTCTCACGCCATGGCCTCCACCGTCGAACAGGTCGCTGCTGACGCGCTCACTTTGCCGAGTGATGGGCGTGCTTTCTTGGTTGAAAAACTTTTGGGCAGCCTGTCGGGCGAGGTCGATTCCACGGTGGAACGCGTCCATCTCGCGGACGTGCAAAATCGTCGCGCCGCCGTGCGGTCCGGTCAGAGCAAATTGATTGAGGGTGATCAAGCCTTGCGCCGCGCGCGCGACGCCCTGCGGCAATGAGGTGTCGTTTCGCCGACGACGCGCTGGCCGAATACATCGCCGCCGGGCAGTATTTCAATCGCAAGGTGCCGGGTCTGGGGGATGCGTTCGCGGACGAGATCGAAGATGCCGTTCGTAAGATCCTCGCGACGCCGTTGGTTTGGCGGGTCGTCGAAAATGACGTGCGGCGCTTCCTCGTCGAAAGGTTTCCCTACGGCATCTACTACACCGTCGAGGAGGACTACGTTTTGATCTGGGCTGTGAAGCACTTGCGGCGCGACCCGGATTACTGGCAGGAGCGACGGATCGTTCGGTAGGGTGATCGCTGCCGGTTGAGTGAGGGTGGGATGAAAGGGATGCAGCATGAGTGATCGCCAACCGGCCCGCCGCGTTGTTTGGAAACAGCGTGGCCATGGAAGATTCTCTTCTCCATTTTACTGCATAATCTTTCCGTGAATAAATATCTCTCGATTCTCCTGCTGGTCGCTTCCGCCCAGGTCTCAACAGCTCAATCCGCCCCGCCCGCGCCCGCGTCCCTCGCCCGCCTGCCGCTGGAGCAAAACGGCGGCACCTGGCCCACGAGCCACGTGCAGGGCATCGCGGTGGATGTAGCGGGCGGCTACATCTATTATTCGTTCACCACGCTCCTCGCGAAATACGATTTCAGCGGCAAGCTGATCGGCACGCTCGTCGGCTGGGCGGGCCACCTCGGCGACCTCGATTTCAACCCACGCGACGACCGGGTTTACGGCTCGCTCGAATACAAAAAAGACAAGGCGTTCTACATCGCGGTGATCGACGTCAGCCGGATCGATCAAGTCGGGCTCGATGCCACGAAGTCCGGAATTTTCCGCACGGTCTATCTGCCCGAAGTGGTCAACGACTACACGGCCGATATGAATGGTGACGGTGTGTTCGATGGCGACACCGCAAAGTCGCTGGATCACCGCTACGGCTGCTCGGGCATTGATGGGGTGAGCTTCGGCCCGGCGTTCGGCCGCACCGATGGACCGCACCTCCTGACCGTCGCTTACGGCATCTACGCCCACCTCGCGCGGACCGACAACGACCACCAGGTGCTGCTGCAATACGACACCGCCGACTGGGGCCGTTACGAGCGTCCGCTCACCGAGGCGGCCCCGCACCACAGCGGCCCCGCGGCCGTGCATGGCAAATATTTCGTGCGCACCGGCAACACGACTTACGGCGTGCAGAACCTCGCCTACGACGAAGCGCAGCAGCGCTGGTTCCTGGGCGTCTACAAGGGCACCAAGCCCGCGTTTCCGAATTACCTGATGTTTGCCGTCGATGCCCGCACCGCGCCGACTCTCGGCGATCTCGTCGGCGTGCCTGGCCCGGGAGGGAAGGGGAGCGAGCGGGGCCTGTTGCTGGCGCTCGCCGCCGATGGCCTCGCGGACGCCGCCACCGGTATCCGCGGCTGGAACCAGAAAGCCGACGTGGGGATTCAGCCGGTCGGCCACGGCTTGTTTTACCTCGCCGTCGGTTCGGGCCCCAAGGGCCAGCAAAACGGCAAGATCACCCTGCATCGCTGGACCGGCACGCCGACGGCGTCGTTCGTCCCGGCCACGCCAGCGGACCTCAATAGGCGGTAAGCGCCAAGCGGAAAGGTTCCGCGGGTGTTGGGCTTGCCTCGAAAAAATGGACACTAATTCAGGCGGCTTTGATGTTTAGTGTTTGTTGTTTTTCGAAGACCACAGGGGAAACATAACCGAGCGAGCTGTGGCGCCTCGTCGGGTTGTAGAACGTCTCGATGTAATCG